>NZ_JBALCS010000092.1:0-3822 GCF_036919555.1 Nostoc sp. | reverse complement strand
TGATTCCTTGATATGCTCTGCGAAACTGGTTTTAACCTGATTATTTATTCTCCCACTAATATGGTCTGTTTATTTACGCCGTACTGTACTAGTCTAGCCCTCTTTTGTCACTCTCCGAAAACTTTTGCCATTTCTGAATTCTAGAGCTTTTGTATATGAAGCGATCGCGCGATTATTTTCTAATAACAAATACAAGACCAATTTTTTTCTAATAGTATAGCTTGTATTGATTGCCTCATGAGGCTTCTAGCGATCGCCCTCCCGGAAAGTGACAGAAGAGGGATATCTTCAATCAAACAAATGCCCCGACAGTTCAGGATAAATCAGCACGAGAAGCAGATAAAATGGAGGCGAAATGGGTTCGACAGAATAAGCTACGCATTGCGGAACGCTGCCTTGGTATAGCAGTAATTCATGATTCTGAAACTCTATTTGAAAAATGGCGACCAACAGCAGCGAAAACAATAAAGAATAAGTTCGGTTCTTCAGGTCAAGTATTCAGTACGTTTGTAGATGCAGAACGTTGGATAATAGAACAAATACTGGCAGGGTAAACTCATCTAATTTGGTATAGTTTGTACTTGACAAATAAGCCAAGACAAGTGTGTGCAGATTCTTGGAGCGAACTGGAATACACTCGACTGATGCGATCGCTAATCTCCTGAACCCGGATTTATCACAGGTGAGAAAAAATCATTGTGAGCATCTCAGTTTTGCAAATATACCAGATGAGAAACAAGATTCTTGCTCCCTCTCCTTACCAAGGAGAGGGCTGGGATGAGGTTTTACAAGGCTTTTTACACTCATTGAGATGCTCCCAAATCATTTACACAATCTCGATCACAGATAATTTTTTTGATACATCACCAACTTAGATTCAGAAACCAATACCGTTGCCAATTTACGAGGGTTCAACGCCCGTAGAAACGGGATAATATATAAAGTAGTATACTCAGTACTTAGGTACGGAACTTTACAATGTCTCTTGCTCCTTGGCGAAGCGCGATCGCCCATGCGCTTGATCGCAACCGCAGCCTTGTTTATGCCCGTTACCTCCAACTAGCAACGGTGCAGGCGAACGGTCGCCCCGCTAATCGTACCCTAGTCTTTCGCGGCTTTCTGGAAGATACAAACCAGCTAAAATTTATCACCGATGCCCGTAGCGCCAAAGCCGACCAGATACAGCAACAACCTTGGGCAGAAGTTTGCTGGTACTTTCCCAATACACGAGAACAATTCCGGTTCACAGGTTGTTTGACCCTAGTAAGCGGTGATGATTCTGACCAGGATTTACAGCCAGCCCGGATCAGTATGTGGCAAGAATTGAGTGATGCGGCACGTTTACAGTTTGCTTGGCCACATCCTGGTAAACCCAGAGTCGAAACTCCAGAAGCTTTTGCACCACCAGCACCCGACCCCGTGCAGCCAGTGCCTAATTTTTGCCTACTGCTACTCGATCCGGTGCAGGTAGATCACTTAGAATTACGTGGCCAACCACAAAATAGAAAGTTTTATCGCCGCGATCAAAATCAAGAATGGTTTTGTGAAGAAATTAATCCTTAATTTTCTCCGTTAGGAGTTATGAGTTGCAAGGTGCAAAGTTGAAGAAGAATTCAGAATTCTGTTTGATAATTTTTATTCCTCACTCCTCACTTTTAACTCCTAACTTTCTTTAAATGCCCGCACCATCTAGAAACTGCTGTATTGCCTTATCTTTAAGGCTACACACAGGAGCATTTTGTGATAAATCAGCTTGGTTAGAAGCTATACAACCTGCCAAAACAAGAGTTTTTCCAGAAGAGTTGGTGCGCCCAAGAGTTTGTATTTGTTCTTCCAGCGCCTCAATCCGGTCTACTAAGGCACGAATTACTTCTGCTTCCGAATCTGGTAAGTTATTGTGTTCAAGAGGTGCAACCCGGACTCCAGAACGATATATGATCCGCCCAGGCACGCCTACTACAGTACAGTCTGAAGGCACATCCCTTAGAACAACAGACCCAGCGCCAATACGGACATTGTTACCAATTTGGATATTGCCCAGCACCTTCGCTCCAGCTCCGAATACGACATTTTCACCCACGGTGGGATGGCGCTTGCCACATTCTTTACCAGTACCCCCAAGGGTGACACCTTGATAAATGAGGGCATAATCTCCCACGATCGCAGTTTCACCAATTACTACACCCATGCCGTGGTCAATAAACACACTTTGCCCAATTGCTGCACCAGGGTGGATTTCAATTCCAGTCAAAAACCGAGCTAAGTGAGAAATCAGGCGGGGAATAAAGGGAAGACCAAGAGTATACAGCCAGTGAGCCAGCCTATGGGATAGCAGGGCTTGCAAACCAGGGTAACAAAATAAAACTTCTAACCAGTTACGGGCAGCTGGGTCACGTTCAAATATGATCTGAAAGTCAGCACGCAGTATAGATAGCACGAGATAGCACCCTCGGAAAGCACAACAAGCTACTCTCCCATATTATCCTCTCAGGTGTTAGACGTAAAAATTAGGAATTGGGAATTAGGAATGGGGCATTGGGCATTGGTTATTAATCACCTAACTCCTGTACAGACGCGATTAATCGCATCTCTCCTAACTCCACTACTGCTCCACTTTTAGAGTATAATCGCGCTTGACTCCAGGATTAAATGTACCCACCCAAATCCGATAGGTGCCGCTTTTCCAGTTGCGATCGCTAACGCTAGCATCTTTACTTTTGCCAGTGTCATCACCGCAACGAATCGTCGTTTTATCTGGGCCTTGGATTAGTAAAGTGGTGTCGTTGTTGTTGCTATCGACTTGTATTGTCATCTGGGAAAAGTCCTTTTCTAGAACCATAATATGATCTGGAGTCGGATCGGCAAAGCCG
The DNA here is from genome assembly GCF_036919555.1 of Nostoc sp. Lineage (GTDB taxonomy): Bacteria > Cyanobacteriota > Cyanobacteriia > Cyanobacteriales > Nostocaceae > Nostoc. The sequence goes on along the minus strand of NZ_JBALCS010000092.1, from coordinate 952 downwards.
ATACAGGCTTTTTGATCGCGATCGCGGTTACTTATGGCAGATAATGAGTAAGAACCACCTGTAAACCCCTGGATTGTTCCTTGTGGTGGATTAGAGTTTGTTGACAGGGTGAAAGTACCAAAATTGGCTGTCTGTGCTATTGCAGGGGTAGCTGTGATGGCGGTAAGTATAGCCAACAGCCAGCCACTTCTAAACTGAAGTCGGGGGCGACAGTATTTCATAGTAGCCCTCCAACAGGCTTTTAAATTAGTAGTTATATATACATATTCTAATGAAAAAAATCTAGTGAAATTTCGGTTGATTGTGCCACATTAAAATTTGCCACATTAACAATTCAAAATTCACGCATTCAAAATTCACGCATTAAAGACATTTTCAGACGAGGATTTAAACCCGGACTGAAACTAAGAGCAGTGGCTTGCGTATTTTCCTCAAGCATCCAGTTGCTAATGTGGCGCAAGTACTACTTACTTTGCGCCAGCGCCATCGCGTAAATCGCATTGCTCCCACTCGCAACTTCGGCTTCTGAACTAAAACAAAACAAAAACCTCACCCTGTCGTGACTTTACAGCAGAATTCAAGTATTTAAACCACATCTGTCGTAGGGGCACAGCAATGCTGTGCCCTTACGCATGGTCTATAGCGCTTCTCAGTTGAGTGCAATACAGACCTAACCCCCAACCCCTTCCCTACAAGGGAAGGGGAGTAAGATTGAAAGCCTCTCTCCTAAAAGAAGAGAGGAATGGAAGTGAGGTCAGACTGTATTGCATCCAAAGGAGAACCGCTATATTTACCTGAAAATAGCTTTAATCCTACATTCCGCAGGTTGAGGGTCGAGTGATGGTATTTTAAAGTCCAAGTGGATAAAAGTAGTGGTGGGAGTTGCTAATGAGCAAACAAATACCGTCCTTTGAAACTCAAGATATAGACCATTTGGGAATTGTGGCTGGGA
>NZ_JBALCS010000091.1:0-138768 GCF_036919555.1 Nostoc sp. | reverse complement strand
GCTATAACCTGCCAAATCCCAAAGTAAATAGGCAAGGAAGCCAATAGCTGCCAAGCGACCATTCCAAATTTCGGCTTGGGGAGTCAAACCAAACAAAAATGCATTGCGATCTACACCGTTGTATGATGCTGCAACAGGTGGTAAATCAGTAGAAGGCCGAGTTTCTTGAGTTGCCATTTCTTTCTCCAAAATTTAGTAGCTTTTTAGGTGTTTAATTTCTATCTAGTAGCCAATCAAATATAAAACGTCGCGTAGGACGCTATAAGCGGCTAAATCCCAAAGTAAATAAGCAAGGAAGCCAATGATTGCTAAACGACAGTTTCAGATTTCGGCTTCATGTGTCTAGCCAAACAGAAAATCATTGCGATCGCAACCATTACCTTTTGCTGCAATTATTCACAAATCTCTGTCTGTAAGAACAAGTTGCCATCTTTGTTATCCTTAACAACTCGTTTGTTAACTTTAATGTAGCTATTAATAACTAGATTGCTTTCTGCCTGTAGGCACAAACTACAGGCACATAATCAACAACATATTCGTGCAGACAAATCCACCCTCAGAGGGTGATAAAAATAAAAATATAAAGAAATGTAACTTTTTAGTGATTAAACTATAATTGCAGAAAAATCAATCGTTGTGATTAAGCAATTAAAATTAAAAAGTCGCAGCCAAGAATTAGCGAGCTTTTTAAGTTCATAATGAACATTTTCACAGTTAGATAATAAAACTTATATCTTCTGCTGGATATAGTTTTCAGCCTTTGGAGAGATGCTTAAAACAGCTAAAGTCTACGATTCTGAGCTAAACAGAGTTAGGTATTGCCATAGGTACAGACATAAATACATACTAAGAGTTGCTTCTCAAGAAATTCTTAATTCCCTAAATTAAAACTTAGAACAAGGAAATACAATGTTCCAAAGTACGGAAATCATGGTGGGACTCTACAAACCACTATTGTGGATAGCACAGGTTCCAGTAGAATCCTCAAACGTCACGCCAGCACAGGCATCGGTTCTCACTTCCGGGCCGCGCTTTTTTGTGGCTTTAATCTCCGGCGTGATCCTAGCCTTTGCTTTCCAATTAGTTCTAACTAATCTCTCCCTTGCAGCCGGTATTTCCTACCTGGGGCACTCATCTGACTCGGATTCAGATTCTGGGGAAGTCGGAAGTTTGGGCGGTAGCATTCGCAAAATCGGCACCGCAGTGGGGGGGTGGACATTATTCACTGTGAGCGTTGCCTTATTTTTTGCCTGTTGGCTTGCAGTCAAATTGAGCCTTGTAATCTTAGACCCAGTATTGGGAGCGATTCTCGGCTTGGTAATTTGGGGTGCTTACTTTTTGATCCTCGTTTGGGTAAGTTCCACCACCGTAGGTTCCTTAATTGGCTCAGTCGTCAATACGGCAACTTCTGGGTTTCAGGCGATTATGGGGACAGCCACCGCCGCACTGGGCGCAAAAGCTGTCAATAACCAAGTTGTAGCGACGGCTGAAGCTGCCGCTAGCGCTATCCGTCGGGAACTAGGGAGCGCCATCGACCCTACAAGTATCCGGGAGAACATAGAAGATTACTTAGAAAAGCTCCGTCCCCCAGAGCTAGATTTGTCGAAAATTCGGGGTGACTTTGAAAATTTACTCAACGATCCGCAATTAAAAGCGATCGCTGGGACTTCAGATATTCGCAACATCAACCGCGAAAAGTTTATCGAGTTAGTCAGCAGTCGCACCGACCTTTCCAAAAAAGACGTTAGCCGCATTTCTGATACCTTGTATAAAGTTTGGCAGCAAGTGGTGAGTCAGCAATCACCCACCCCAGACGGTCTGGCTGAGTTAATGGATTATCTGAAATCAGTTCCAGCAGGACAAAGCAAGACAGATGAACTCAACGCCAAGCTGGATCGGTTAGTAGCAGAAAAGCGTGATTCCAAACAAGCTGACCAAAAGGCGGCTCCAGGGCTAATTCAAAGTACACTCCAGCAAGGACTATCTGCCTTAAGCGCCACTGTGTTGGGACGGACAGATTTGCCTGATTTGGATGTGGAAAAAATCTTGGGTAGCCTCACCAGTGCCAAAGATAAAGTCACTCAACAAGCAGATAAATTAGGGTTGCCAACACCATCGCAACCCTATAGCCCAATTCGGGCTGATGTCGAAAACTACCTGCACAACACTTATGCTTGGCAACTGAGTCAGGAAAAAATCGCTCAGGAATTTCGTGATGTCATCTACGATCCAGCTGCTGATTCAGGAATAGTCAAGAGAGAAGTAGAACGACTATCCCGGAACGATTTCGCCAACATCCTGCAACAGCGAGGACTACTTACCCAAGCCCAAATTCAGCGCATTGCAAATCAGCTAGAAGCTGTTCGCAAAGAGGTGCTGGTGACAGTGACAGCTGTTGAAGAAAGAGAGATAGTCCAAGACTTGCAACGGGGAGTGGAAAGTTATCTGCTCGTTACCCCGAAAGCAGATTTGACAGCCGAAGGCGTTGAGCAGAATTTTAGACCACTGTTGCAAGACCCAGAGGCAGATTATGAAACCCTGATCTTGCGACTGGCGCAGGTTACACGCCAGGAAATGCGGGAGATATTGCTGCAACGTAATGATATCCAGCTATATGAAGTAGACAGCATTCTTGATGAGTTGGAAAAACAACGCGATCGCGTCTTGGTAGAATCTAAAGGATTAGCAGAACAGGCACAATATCAAGCAGAAACCCTGTGGCTGAATGTAGAATCATATCTGCGTAATACAGGGAAATCAGAACTGAATCCTGATGCCATCCGCGCGGAATTCAAAAAGCTACTGGATGATCCTCAAGCTGGAATTACCTCAATTCGGGCACGCTTGTCTCGCTTTGACCGCGATACCTTAGTGCAATTGTTGAGTCAGCGGGAAGATTTGAGTGAAGATCAAGTTAATCAAGCCATCAATGCTGCTGAGGAGTCGTGGCATAGCATTCGCCACACACCCCAAGCGGTAGTGGATAAAGCCAAAGAGCAATACGACTCTGTTACCACCACGATCGCAGATTATCTGCGGAATACTGGTAAACAAGAACTGAATCCAGAAGGTATCCAGCGAGATTTGACCAGATTGTTTGAAAATCCCAAGGAGGGAGCCGTTGCACTGCGCCGTCGGTTGTCGCAGGTAGACCGAGATACACTGGTGAAGTTGCTCAGTCAACGCCAAGACTTAAGTGAAGAACAAGTCAATGAAATCATTGATTCCACACAAAATTCGATTCGCAACTTTGTGCGTGCGCCTCGTCGCCTAGCTACCCGCACACAGCAAAGAATAGAAACATTCAAAGGTAATGTGGAAGAGTATCTGCGGCAAAGTGGCAAAGAAGAACTCAATCCAGAAGGTATCAAGCGCGACTTGCAATTATTGTTGCACGATCCACGAGTTGGGGTGGAAACTTTTAGCGATCGCCTTTCCCATTTTGACCGTTCAACGATCATCGCCCTGCTAAAAATTCGGGAAGATATTTCTGATGAGGAAGCGGCACGGATTGCCGATAACATGGTGTCCGTAAGGGATCAATTTGTAGAACAAGTGCGGAACATCCAACGAGGCATTCAAGATGCAATTGATGGGGTTTTCGGCCGCATCCGTAACTATCTTAACTCTCTGGATCGCCCGGAACTTAACTATGATAGTATCAAACGCGATATTCGCACAGTTTTTGACGATCCCCAGGCGGGGTTTGATGCCCTGCGCGATCGCCTATCTTCTTTTGATCGTGAGACCCTGGTGGCAATTATGAGTTCTCGTGAGGACATCTCGGAGGAAGATGCCAACGGCATCATCGACCAAATTGAACGGGCCCGTAACACAGTATTGCAACGTGCAGAACGCATACAGCAAGAAGCCCAACGCCGCCTAGAACAGGTGAAGCATCAAGCACAGCGGCAAGCTGAAGAAACCCGCAAAGCCGCAGCTACAGCCGCGTGGTGGCTATTTGCTACAGCATCCGTTTCCGCGGTTTTCTCTGCATTAGGAGGAGCGATCGCTGCAAGGCCGTAGTTTAACAAGTTTTCTCCGCTAACTTTTAAGCCTCCCATACCGGGAGGCTTTTTATGCGTTCAATCATAATTTGAGCAAAAGGTAACGTCTTGGTGTTTGTCAAACACACCTATAAATTCCGAGTTAAAAGGGATTAGGGTTGAGATAATCCTGATCTATCTCTGAAATTCTAACGGCAACATTATCTGCTGCCGTTTTAAGCAGCTTCGTCAGGGTTGTTTCCGTCAAACAACGCGGCAGGCAGTGTCAAATCACTCGCCTACAGGCAGCGGCTGGATTTGGGGTGAAGACCTCGAAGCGAGTTGCATCTTTTTAGTTATCGGTGCACGTTCCTCATGGTAGCGGCGCAGTGCGTCGGGAACGTTCGTTATTCCTTCCCCACTCAATGCTCGGGCTAAAGCATCGGCATCCTGAATTGCCTGGTTCGCGCCCTGACCTGCGCGTGGTGCCATAGGGTGAGCCGCGTCGCCCAGCAGGGTGATGTATGCGGTGCTCCAGGTGTCGATGGGTTCGCGTTCGTAGACCGGGTTTGCCCGAACCGGAACCGTCCCAGCTTCGATCAGCTTGATCATGGCAGGGTCGAAGCCTTTGAAGAAATCAAGTAGTTCCGATATTGGCACCTCGCTCGTCCAAAGATCCTTCGGCGGGGTATCCTGCACCATGATGCTGTCCATAGCGAATCCATCATGTTGAGTGCATCTTCAACACTCCATTTCGGAACTGAACCTCCTCCAGGCTGGATGTCATGCTGAGTCAACCAGTTTGCGTAATCAGGAGGAACGATATGTTGGTGAACATCAATCCGGGCAGGATTAGACATGGTTTTTCCTTGTCAAAAATTCAATGGTGTTTTGAGAATCCATATCCTGGGGAAGCAGTTTCTTGAGGATGTGCCGTAATGTCTCTTGTTCGGTGGGATTAAGAGGTACAAAGTTTTTGATTCCTACTTTTTGTACGCGCTTAACTAGCTCATTGACTATCTCTTTACCGGCAGCGGAAACTGAGTGCATATGCAGTCGCCGATCCTTTTCGTGCGGATGCGTCTCAATCAATCCGCGTGCTGCAAGAATACGAATGATACCGTGGATAGTAACGGGCTTCATTCCCACCAACAGCCCCAGTTCGTTTTGAGAAGTTGCGCCTTTCTCCAACAGTTTGATCATGACAACGTACTGCTGGGGTGTGATATCAAGATCGCTAAGTTCCTGGTAGCAGTTGCGATGATTCTTCGCGAATACTCTACCCATGAGATAGCCAAGATCCTCATCCAATAGATACGGTTCATCCACCTCTGCTGGTTTGAGTTGCTCGTTTTTTGGTTTTGGCGATCGCTCTACTGACACTGGCTTCATCCTCAAGGAGATTTGCTTTTGTACGGAATTTATTCTCACAATAACATTATAATCATAACATTATTAGGTTAACAATAAGGAGTATATTGGACTATGCCCAATAAATGAAGTACCTGATCGATGAGCGTTACCCTGATGTGGAATGGGTTACAGTCGTCCATGACCTGACTTTTTACCTATATTCCCTCTGCTTTCTATCCCACGAGATAGAATCACCGCGTTGATTGGCTACAAGTTGCGCATCGTCATCGGCAATCAGCATCATAATTTACAGCAGTTTGCGATCAAATTCACCACAAAAAAAGCTATCTAATAGAACGACAAACTGACTTTAAATCGTTTTGCTAAGTCTCTTTGTGTGCCTTCTTTGTTTTGCCACGCACTTAATATCTTCTGCCGTAAGTCAATCGAATATGCTGCCATCTCTAAATAATCTGTTTTTTTACATCTTTCAAGTTTACAATCTTTGTGGCTGGTTTGATATCAAATTGCTGTAAGTCAAAATTCAAAAGCGGATAAGTCTAATACATGGATAAATCTCCCTTTCCGTGTATTACATTTACGGTGTACACACAAGTCTGAAATAGTTTATTCACCTGGATTTAGGCGTAAGTTTTACCCCTCCCTAACCCTCCCCGATATATTGGGGCTACAGTGTACACACAAGCCTTTGGTGAGGTCATTTAAGATTTATCGCGCAGCCCCTGAGATACCTCACCCTGGTTTCTGCTATACAAAACCTGTCCCTCTCCTTACTAAGGAGAGGGATGTGCTTTCTTGACAGGATGAGGTTTTTGTTTTAGGTAATTCGATAACTTGTGTGTACACCGTAGCCCCGCCTGCGGGAAGGGGATTAAGGGGAGCCAGCGCTCACAGGAGTCTCCCCAAGTGGAGCATCTGGCGTGTGTAGGTTCTTGGGGTTTAAATAAGTAATCAAGCGGACATGATATTACACCCCATACTTTTTAAACCATGCCAAAAGATGTTTCCAACCTTCTTTAGCTTCTTTTTCGCGGTATGAGGGGCGATAATCGGCAAAAAAAGCGTGGGGTACATCGGGGTAGACGATGATTTCAGATTTGCTGCTGCTGGACTTTAAGCGATCGCGCATCTGCTCTACTGTATTGATGGGAATACCTGTATCTTTGCCGCCGTAGAGTCCGAGAATAGGGACTGTCAGTTTTGATGCAATATCGATGGGATTCTTGGGCTGAAGTTCGGTAGCATCGCCCACGAGTCGTCCATACCAAGCCACACCAGCCTTCACCTTGGGGTTGTGTGCTGTATACAGCCAGGTAATGCGGCCGCCCCAGCAGAAGCCTGTAATTGCCAATTTGTTGGCATTACCTTTAGCTGATTTCACCGCCCAGTGTACGGTGTCATCAAGATCCGATAGCACCTGGGCATCTGGCACTTTGGCGACAATTGGGCGAATTTCGTCTATGCTGCTTAACTTCGAGACATCGCCTTGACGGATGAATAATTCGGGTGCGATCGCTAAATATCCCAACTGGGCAAAGCGACGAGTGATATCCTGAATATGCTCGTGTACGCCAAAGATTTCTTGGATTACCAGGACGATGGGAAAATTTTCACCCGTCGCAGGTGCTGCTCTATAGGCAGGAATTTCGCCATCTTTGACGGGAATTTTCACCGCACCAGCTACCAACCCCTTTGCATTGGTGGTGATGACTCCAGCAGAAATGGGTTGTACCGCGAGGGCAAAACCCGTCGCTAGGGTGGCTGTTGCAATAAATTTCCGGCGAGTTACTTCTTGCATCATCTCTACCTTGAATTGGCGAAAGTTTTATTGTTGGTTGACCGTACAGTACTATAATGCGAATACTACGGTTTACCAATTAGTTTACTGCAATACTGGCTGCCTTTGCTACCTGAGTTTTCGCCTGTATACAAAGAGCGATCGCTATATAAAAATGACCTTTTATTAAAGTTTAAGCTGCCTTGAAGAATGAAATACCGTTAAAATACTTACCTCATCATTGCTCACTATATATAGCGTTTCCTAATCACATGAGGTACATCATCGCCACTTCTTCGCTTGCTCTTAGGGGGTTGGGGGTGGGGTTCTTGTACCTCACTCAACCGAGAACCGCTATATACAATCCGGTAATTACCAAATATTATCTCTCGAATATCTTCTTGAGCGATCTCAGGTACTACACGCCCTGAGCAGGGAAACTGTTCTAGACGTTCTACAGATTGAAATACCCTATTTACAAATGCTTGGGCAAAATTTGGTGCATCCCGTGCAATAAAATCGCCAATTGCTTCTAAATCATTTAAAGCTTGACTCGTCCAGCTTACTCTTGCCATATTTTAATTTGCTTTGTGGCTTCTGCATGTGAGATGGTATTACCAGTCTCGACTTGCTTTAAACCTTGATCAACTTTGTACAGGAAATAAAGGCGTTCCATCACTTCCTCAAAAGTAACGTCCTGGGGCATTTCCTCTACTGCCTTGCGAACTTGATATTTTACAGTAGTATCTGCTGTCATTTTTATTCCCTTCAAGAGTTGACGGTGCTAATCTGAATTTAACACTCGGCATCATTGCCGAACAAAAAGCGAAGTTTGCTCAAGTCAAGCCATTTCGTTGCGGGGGTTCCCCTCGTTGTAGGAAGTGGCGCGGCAGAGCCGCAAGAGCAACTTTCCGCAAAATCTAAAATTAAATGACAGAGCCAGTGACTCAATTTAAAGCTATGAATAACTATACCATTTCACTTTCTGACAGTTTAAATAATTTTATAAAACAGGCAATAGCAGAAGGCGGCTATGCCGATGAAAATGAATATATAACCGAGCTACTAAGAAAGAGTCAGCTAAAGCAATTACCCACAAGATTGTCTAATATAGAAAAATTACAGTTATTTAATATAAAAACAGAAAGACTGGAGCAATATTCGCTTTGGAAATATATAGAGAATAATCAATCCACTTCTCAAATATCTGAGGGGACAATATCAAATAATCTCCCTGCTGATGAGTTGATAGAAGCTCCTTTAATTACATTAAGATTATTCATGCAAGACAATGACTGTATTTCTATTAGAAATATCAGTAAGATTTATGATAGTAACCCAGAGATACCCAATGAATTAAAAGATGCTTTTGTAGAGTCTAGAAGTAATTTTAATAAGTTCCTTAACAAAGAATCATTATTTTCAATAGAATCTATAATTTGGATTAATGAACGTGAACATCATACTACACATTATACAAATAAGGAGATTTTATAAGCTTTGCTTTATGGTGAAATTACTCACTTTACTCAAATGGAAGATTATCAAAAATTGTATAGCAATCATTTTAATAAATCATTTAATTTAATGCAAATTATGGTTATTATTCAAAACTTCAAAAGATTTATTCTCATGGTGAAAAAAATTAACCAGCAAGCAATTCCTTATATGAAATCTTAGCTCTATTTTATCCATTTTTTCGCAACGTGGCAACGTGATCGACTAAGCTGAAACCTCTGTAGGACAGGAGTTTTACTTTTTTAACTTCATCGATAATCTGTGAAGTGGAAAAAGTATTTCCATAAAGCCAGGGTTTTTACCGATAAAGAAAACCGAGTTCTTTATTTTGGATAAAATCGAGCTTAGGGAATGTTTTAAAAGTCCTATTGTCGGTAGTAAAACGTTCTAGATCCTTCTAAATTCCCCTTAAAAAAAGGGACTTTGATCCCCGGCTTGCTTCGTTCCAATCTTTAGCATTAAAACTTGAAGCCGTCACACAGCACTTCTCAATTTTTAATCAGTGATTCTACTACTACGCGAAAATTCAAAATGCATTATGATAATCTAAATTCTAAATAAACTAAACTGCAAGATTCTATGCTAACTACCGAAAGACTTGAAAAGGCTGGATTCTTATGTGTTATTCTAATTTTCAGTACTTTATTTATAAAATTAACTTTTATTGCAAATTTATTAATATTTGTATTACTTTTTCTATCTATTTTATGGCATATTCAACGATATCAAGAAGAACAAAAATTAGCTAAATGGAAAATTGAATCCGAAAAGAGAAACCAAGAAAGACTGCTTCAAAAGCAACATGAAGAAGAGCAACGTAAACTAGAAGAAAAAAAGCAAAACGAAGAAGAGAAAATACCTGCCAAAAGATTAGCTGAAGCTCAATCGGCAGAAGCAAGTGCTAGAAGAATATATCAACAGGAAATTAAGAAACAAAATGCCATTGTAGAACTAGAAGTAAATGCTAAAAATTTACTAATAGTTCGCCCTCGAAAAATGAGTAAATTGGATTTTGCTAAAGTTTAAAAAATAGAATTTGTTAGGTTCTCTGAACGGATTTGTCAAGAAGCAAATGACTATTATATAATACAGTCTGATGACGATGGGATCTGGAAAAATCTTTCTTTTAATGCTTTTATATCTTATGTAAGACATAATTACACTAATTATGAGTTTTTATTGTTAGATATCAGGAATCATACTATAGGAATCATATTTGATTTTTGAACAAAATTAGGTATTGTAGGGTGTGTTAGAACGCAGTTCGTAACGCACCAAACCCTTGATGATGGTGCGTTCTGCTGTCGCTAACACAACGCCAGTTGCTACAACGGATAACGCAGCGTTAGCGAGTCATCGAGCGTCGGGAACCTCCGCAACGCACTGGCTCCCCTACGTATCTTTTCAGAAATCAAATACTAGTCCTATATAGCATACAGTATTTTGAAACCTAGAGTGAATGAATTGATTATTAGTATACTTACTTTAATAGACATAAATATGTCAGAGCCAGAATCTTTTTTTATTAGAAAGATGAATAAGGAGTCTATAGATTCCTGGAATTGGGATGTTCAGACAAAGGAAAACCTTAAATCAAGATATGCTAAATTTTAGAAAGTGAATGCTAGATTACAAATACCAATAGCAAATACCATAAAAAATCTACGTAAATATCTTGAAAAAAAGGCAAAAGGTAAATAATTCTTTTACCTTCTGCACTTTGACTTTTGATGAAAATCTCACGAATTATGGAGTTTGAAGAAAACGCCGCCTTTGAGCGATCGCGTGTCAGTTCCATAACTACTAACTGTGAGCGATCGCAGATTATTAAAAAACGGTTTCCCTAATACTTCCACTAGTTTGAGAATCGGTACTTGACGCTCTAACAAATTCTGGCTTTTTGTCCAGTCAAGATATATATAGCCTTGGTTTGGTAAGGGAATTGCAGCGATACTATCTTTGAAATTGGGATTGTCAATTATGGAATTATCCTTAGTTATAAGGATTTCATTCATCGTTTCTAAGTCAGACGTGAAAATTTCATAATTTCCGAAAGTCGTATGCAATCCCCGCACTTTTGTTTCAATGCTGAAAGATGCTCCTTCTTTAACATCACTTTTTTTAGTAGCAGTGGTTAACTCTGTCCAAGCGGAGATTTTTTGCTTGTCTATAGTCAGGGGATTAATGCTGAGTCCGTTGGATGAAGCGATCGCATCCAAACGAGCAACACCTTGTTCTAGACCCTCGGATTTTTCCACCACAAAAATCCAATGAGGGGTTGTTTGCTCTTTCTCAGGTAACAATGCTATGGCATATTCTCCTTGTACCCAGCTAAAAATATACTCTGGCAAATTTATCCCCCAGTCTTTTTGAATATCCGCCAAGGGTTTTGCTAATCGAGAAACCACATCCTCAGAACCATATATAGTTGCTGTCGCTTGTCTCCAGAGTTTGGCTAAATCACTGTTACCCAAATTACTCAAATTCGAGCCAGAAATTGCCAAACCTGCGGACGCTGGAATATACTGCAATGCTCCCACAGGTTTAGATAGTGGTGCAGATGGGGGGACAATTTCCGATGAAGTCAGAAAGGTGGTTTCTGCTAGCAATCCTTTAGGGTTTAACGCCAGGGATATGATTTGGCTGTTATAAAGTTGTTCTGGTAACTCTAACCCTTGCCATTTTGCCACAGTGGGAAGATTCAAGAAAGCTACAGCTAAACCCCCTTTGGGAAGTTGTCTTGTCGCTTTTTGGTATTCGGGCGAGCTAGTCAAATTCAGATCGGGCGCTTGGACGTTATTGATCGCATCTCGCAGCACCTTCGGCTCGTTGGCAAACAACACAAAACCTTCACCAACAACAGCACCAGCTAGATAATTTTGGATTTTAGATTTTGGATTTTGGATTTTCTCTTCTGTGATTACTTCCTGATTGTCATAAATCAGCTTTACGCCTTTGTATTGTTCAACAGCTAAGTTTGCTCCAGCTAACGCCCGTTTGGAAAACAACAACTCAACAAACTCGCGGCTTTTCTCCGGTTCCTTGGTTGCTAGTGCCAATAGATACCCTGTCTGCTGTCCGTTTTCTAAGTCCCGATCAATATCTAAGGTAGTGATAGCTAATGTAATTTCGTCCCCTAACCAGGGTTGAATGTCTTGTTTGTAATCTATGCCACTTTTGGCGAATAAACTGGTTTTGAGTTTAGATAGTTCCTCTTCCCGTTCCAACGCCTGCAAACGGTCAGGATTCGCTAGTAATGATACCATTACAGGCGAAAGTTTCGACACGAATATGGCTGCACCAGGCTGGGAGGTAGAACCAATCAGGTTAGCCGGACTTTTGCCGAAAAACCAGTAAAAGCTAGCGATCGCAATTACTAGCAGTGCGATCGCACCAGCGACGATAAAACTGATAAATGAACGTTGCCTATTCACATTAAACCTATTAAAAAAGACGGTTTACAGCCATTTAAGCAGAAAGATTACCAGAATTAATCAGCCCTGTTGAGAATGGATGCTGATGCCAAGGCAGAGATTTTCTGTCACCATAAATAGTATTAGGATTGTTCACAGAAACCTCATGACAGGGAATTCTTTTAGTCAACCCATGAACCATATTAGTGTAAAAGAACTGGCACAACGTCTATCTTCTAGTGATCCAAGTATTCAGCTAGTAGATGTGCGTGAACCAGAAGAATTGGCGATCGCTAGCATTGAGGGCTTTGTCAATCTACCTTTAAGTCAATTTGCTGAATGGGGAGATCAAGTACCCAATCTCTTCAATCCCCAAGCTGAAACTTTTGTGCTATGTCACCACGGCATCCGCTCCGCCCAAATGTGCCAGTGGTTAATTGCTCAAGGTTTTACAAATGTGCAAAATATTTCTGGTGGTATTGATGCTTACTCCCTATTAGTTGACCCCTCAATTCCCCAGTATTAATTTCTGACTGAATCTCATTACTCAGCTGGGATTTACTCTTCCAGCTGGCTTCTGTTATCCTAAAAATAGGACTGCATCAACTTAAAGTTTTGAGGGAAAACTTTACACCTTTTGCTAGTGAGTATATATTCACGGAGCTTTTCGACCCAAATATATCAGCTATTCTAGAAAAATACGTATTCAATAATACTGTTATTAGTTTAAAGTTATGCAAAAATACTGCTATCAGTAAAGGCAGCTTTTACAGTACAAACCTAGATCCTATTTCAAGCGCATTCTCAATAAAAGCTGGACGTAAACTTTAAAAATACTTATCATTAGAGAACTGTATAATTTGCTATCTTAATTAATTATTAATAATCTTTGTTTGCGATCAAATCTAGAAATTTCTTCAGAGTTTGATTAAAATTTGCCTTCAGTAAAACATGCCCTATGGAAGTCCAGTTAACAAATCGACAACAGCATATACTTTGGGCAACGGTACGTCACTATATTGCTACAGCAGAGCCTGTTGGTTCAAAAGCTTTGGTTGATGAGTACGACCTGGGTGTAAGTTCAGCTACAATTCGCAATGTGATGGGCGTTTTAGAAAAGTCTGGGTTACTTTATCAACCACACGCCTCCGCCGGACGAATACCTTCAGACTCAGGCTATCGCATTTATGTTGACCAGCTAATTACACCTTCTCTGCGAGACGCTACGCGAACGGAAACTTTAGGGCGAGAAGTAGAGGTAGAACTGCAAAAGCTTCTCCAGTGGGAAGATCGCAGTTTAGAAACCCTACTGCAAGGAGCTGCCCAAATTTTAGCAACCTTGAGTGGTTGCATTAGCTTGATTACCATGCCGCAAACCACTACAGCGCTAGTGCGACATCTGCAATTAGTGCAAATAGAAGCCGGAAGGATCATGCTGATTGTGGTGACAGATGGTTATGAGACACATTCCAAGTTGATGGATTTGTCGCCAATACCAGAGGAAACACAACGCGATCCAGAAGTAATTGATCGCGAGTTGCAGATTGTTTCTAACTTTTTGAATAGCCACTTACGAGGGCGAAGCCTGTTGGAATTAGCCAACCTCGACTGGAGCGAACTAGATCAGGAGTTCCAACGCTACGGGGAATTCTTAAAAAATTCAGTTGCCGAATTGACTCGTCGCACTCTTGCACCGACTGCAACCCAAATTATGGTTAGGGGTGTGTCAGAAGTTTTGCGCCAGCCGGAATTTTCCCAGTTACAGCAAGTACAAACGATTATCCACCTGCTGGAAGAAGAACAAGACCAACTATGGCGATTAATATTTGAAGAACCAGAGTTTGAGGATGTTGCCAAGCCAAAGGTAACGGTTCGCATTGGTGCAGAAAATCCTCTAGAACCAATACGCACCTGCACCTTAATTTCTTCCACTTATCGCCGAGGTTCAATACCAGTAGGAAGTGTGGGAGTTTTGGGTCCAACGCGCCTAGATTATGAAAGTGCGATCGCAGTCGTAGCATCTGCTGCTGATTACCTCTCAGAAGCTTTCAATTATTTCAATCCTTAAGGTAATGTTTAGGAATAAGCTGCTAGGAGTCTAGACGGGGGAACAATGCCATTTTGTAGCGGCAAAATCAATAATTAATCCTACTTAAATCTTTCATGGTTAAAAAAATTGCTTTTGGCTTCCTGTGTTTAGGATTCATTATCTATGCTTTTTTCCTCGCACCTCCTGAGCAACCCGGTACATTCGAGTTAATTAAAAACCTTTCTACTGGCCAGTGGCAAGGCGTTAACCCATTAGTTATAGCTCTATTCAACCTCATGAGCATCTGGCCTCTCATCTACAGAAGGCTCCCTAACGCCACTAAAATCTTGTTACCTTACCGTGACTCAGCTTGTCACTGTAACAGTTCCGTGTCCCCAGTGGTAGGTTGCTTTATCTCGATTAGATATTTAGCCATATCCTTATTCTGTATACCTTCCATCACTTAACTTGATTTCGTTACGTTTTCAAATTGATCATGTTACATTTTCAAGTAAGGGTAAATGGAATGGTTGTTGCGATCGCAAAGTTGGAATTATTTGTGTTTATTTTTCTGAATTGGCATAACTGACATAAAGGTGTCTATCTCTGGGATACTGGCGCAAAGCAAATAATGCAATGCACTAACCGTGAACGACCTATCTTAAACGTAGGCAGTCAAAGCAAAAACGTAATCCTATATCGTTGGTATAATGCTTTTACCTTATGTCAGGTTTATGCCAGCTTATCCCTTATGCCAGGGGTGCTATTTCTCTGTAATGCATGCCAGGAACCGGACTTGAACCGGTGACACGAGGATTTTCAGTCCTCTGCTCTACCAACTGAGCTATCCCGGCTGGGGCTTTTGTGAGCCACGATTACTAAATGTAGCAAACATCCAAGAATATAGCAAGCCTTTGGAGAAAAATAAATATTTATAGGATGGCTGAGTGAAAACCCCGGAGAAACAGCAACGTACTTGCGTATTTCGTGCTTTAGACGGAGAATGAAATCCGGCTGCGGAGGCTTTAGCCTCCAGTGATACTTTTTTGCCATCAACATGAGACCTCTTGCATAAATCAAAAATAAGAACCCCACCCCGCCAAAGCTACGCTTTGTCTCCCCTCCCCGCAAGCTCTTAGGGGTTGGGGGTGGGGTGTTAGGGACTTTTGCAAGAGGTCTATGGTAAAATCAGCTCAGTGGAAGGGTAATAAACCACTTAAAAAACCCGATTGCTACCTAACACGTAAACGCTGAACCTTGACAACTGAAGATATGGGGTTCTATTCCATAGTTCTAGTTCCTTCCCAAGAATAGGTAAAATCTTCATGGGGACTAGACAAACAGCATTTTAATCAAACAAATTTTGGCACAATCCAACTACGGTAGGGCATAACGGAAGTTAAAGCTTGGCGAGAGAACCACCTCTGGGTTAGGCAACGCAAGGAGTCTAAGCTAAGTGGACTCGTTGAACCAAGAATCTCCTCGGCTTTAGTCCAAAGAGTGTCAAGCAGCTTTTAACCTCAGCTTAAACCAGATGAAAACAGCTACAAATAGCAGAAATTGAACAAGAACAATACTTGGGCCAGAAGCAAAGTTGAAAATACCTGACACCATGATGCCAGCAATGCTGCTGATGGAACCAACTATCACCGACATGACTAGAAAGCGACTAAAGTGGTGACTCATCAGTTTGGCGGTAGAGGCGGGAATAACTAAAAAGGCGTTCACCAGTAAAACGCCGACAGCTTTAATTGCTACAGCAACGGCGAGTGAAAGCAAGACCACAAATACATAGCGGTACAATTGGACGGGAATACCTTGAACTTGGGCGACATCGGGGTTAAGGGTCAATAAAATTTGCTGCCGCAGGGTTGATAGTAAAAATATGCTACCTCCTACAAGTACTAGCAGCGTCAAAATCAAATCTGTGGTATCGATCGCTAGAATATCCCCGAACAGCACCGCCATCAAGTTGCCACGATATCCTTTAATCAGGCTCGTGAGAATCACACCGATCGCTAATGCCCCAGATAGCACTATGCTAAGTACACTATCGCTAGCTAAGTCGGTTTTGTCGATAAAGTAGAGAACAATAACCCCAAAAACCAAGGTAAAAGGTAACAGCATCCAAGTAGGATTTATTTGTAGCAGCACACCTAACGCCACACCTACTAATGCTGCATGACCAACCGCATGGCTGAAAAAAGATAACTGGCGCAAGGTGACAAAACTGCCCAACATACCGCCAAGTATTCCCATTAACACAGCACCTACGATCGCACGCTGCATAAAGGGGAATTGTAACAAGCTTACCAAGTCATTGCTATTAGCGATCGCAAGCCTTGCTATCTGACAATCATTGAATAAATTCATACTTATAGGCATTAACTAATTCTGAAAGTTTAATTACGAATTACGAATTACGAATTATTTTAATGTTGGTGCTGGTAACGACTGAAACCTGGTCCATAGGTCGCTAAGAGGTTTTCTGGTGAAAGGGCAATTTCGGGCTTACCAGTACAAACAATGCTTTGATTCAGGCAAAGCACGCGATCGCAATGGCGATTTACCATATCAATATCATGAGAAACTTGCAATACCGTCCAACCCTCTTCCCGCTTTAATTCATTTAGCAAAGCATAAAAATCTGCTGTACCTTGCACATCAACACCAGCAAAGGCTTCATCTAGTACCAACAGTTTTCGAGGCATTACCAAACAATAAGCCAATAAAACCCGCTTCAGTTGACCACCACTAAGAGTACCAATAGCTTGATGCTGTAAATGATAAGCATCAGTTCGCCGTAAAGCTTCTATTACTGCTGCCGATTTTTCCCGGTCTTGTCTCCACATCTGGGAGAAAAATGAATCCTTTCTTTTCCCTTCATTAGTCCATCCCAGCCCTACCAATTCGCTAACAGAAATGGGAAAGCTGCGGTCAAAGATGAAGTTTTGCGGCATATAGCCCAACAAGTGACGTAAACGCCCCAGCCTTGCAATTGGGCGACCCAATATTTCAATCGTCCCAGCACTTCGAGGTATCAAATCTAAAACCGCTTTTACCAGGGTACTTTTACCAGCGCCATTGGGTCCAACGATGGCTGTATCTGTTCCTGGCAATAATTCAAAGGAAACATCTCGAACAGCTAGATAGCTGCCTTGATAGACAGTTAATCCTTCTACTTTCAAAATAGCAATGTCATTTGTCATTCTTTCATTGGTTATTGGTCATTAGTCATTGGTCATTTGCAAAGGACATCTGACAAATGAAAAACCTATTTACACGCCGTTTCCAGAGTTTGCAAGTTAGCTTTCATCGCCTGAAAATAATGTTGTGGATCTGTTTCGCCAGTTTCCAGAGAATCCAGAGGACGTAAAGTTAATTTCAAATCTTTGGAGAGGCTGACCAGCAGTTTATTATCTACTCCTGGTTCACTAAATAAAGCTTTAACTTTGTATTTTTTTACTACATTAACTGCATTTTGCACATCGGTTGGTGAAAGTTGATCTTCGGGAATTTGCACCACAGCAACTTGCTTGAGGTTATAGCGTTTAGCTAAATATGGAAACGCATCATGAAATGTAATAAAGGTGCAACTAGGAGTTTTTTGTAAAGTCTGCTGAAATTCGCTGTTTAAACTTTCTAATTCTTTAATATAAGCCGCAGCATTTGCTTCATAAGTAGCTTTATTTGCCGGGTCAGCAGCGATTAATCCATCCCGAATATTTGTTACCTGCTGTTTTGCCAAAACTGGATCTAACCAAACGTGAGGATTACCTTGGGCGTTTTCGTGGTCTTCTTCCTCTTTCGCTGTTTTTACAACAGGCGAAATTTCATTTAAGGGTTTAATACCTTTACTGGCATCAATTTCAGCTAATTTGGTATTTTGGGCATTTTTAACAGTATTTTCCAAAAATTTCTCCAAACCTAACCCATTTTTTACTAACACATTCGCAGTTGCGATCGCTTTAACATTTTCTGGTGTCGCTTGATATTCATGTACCTCCGTACCAGGTGGCACTAGAATTTCTACGTCTGCCACATTTCCAGCTACAGCCTTAGTAAACAAATATATCGGTAAAAATGTCGTCACTACTTTAGTTTTTACCGACTGCGCTGGTGGGGTAGATGCAGCTTCCTGTGCTTGCGGCGACTGTTCAGAAGTTGTTCCCTGATTCGGATTCGATTGACTACAGCCAGTAGCCATTGACAACATTAACAGAGCAATTATGGGCAAGATGCCGCTTCTTTGTCTGCCTGTTCTAAGTCCTCTGCAATTCACAATCACCGTGTTTTCTCCTCAAAACGGATGCAAGTCTGTCTCTGTCACAATTCCTATTCTGCATTTTATACTATAATAATTCTCATTCTCATTCAATACGCATAATATCATTCTGAGTTTCTTGTGTAATGAGTAACAACAAAACTTTTTCAGATGGTACAGCCCTCTGCAATTTAGTTTTCCCTGAATAATTAGAGTTTATTGACTTTTTTTATTAAAAAGGTTCCTAACTTCTGATAAAATTACTGACAAATATTCTTATAAAACACACGTTAAAAAAAACGTGGTTTGGGTGTGAATTGGAGATCAGTGTGAGGAAAAAATGCAAAAATTCTGTAAATATCTGCTAGTTAGTCCAGCAGTCTGCGGTGTAATGCTATTTGTGAATACTGCTACATTTGCAGGTGAAATATCCAACACGTCTGAAATCAATCAACCGCAAGTTTTAGCTAATCCAGACACAAGAGCTACGAACATAGCGCCAGATCAGACAATGGCGCAAGTTACCTCCGTATCTCAATTTTCCGACGTACAACCCACTGACTGGGCATTCCAAGCATTGCAGTCCTTGGTTGAGCGCTATGGCTGTATTGCAGGATACCCAAATAGCACTTATCGCGGTAATCGGGCATTAACCCGATATGAGTTTGCTGCTGGTTTGAATGCTTGTCTTGATCGCGTTAACGAACTTATTGCTACAGCCACTGGCGATTTAGTTAAAAAAGAAGATTTAGCCACATTACAAAAGCTGCAAGAAGACTTTTCAGCCGAACTGGCGACACTCCGAGGTCGTGTAGATTCAGTAGAAACACATACTGCTGAATTGGAGGCACATCAGTTTTCAACCACAACCAAACTGAATGGGGAAGTGGTAATAGCGATCGCAAGTGTCGTAAGTGGGAATACAGTTAATGGTCAAAAAGTCAACCAAAATACTGTCCTTGCAGACCGGGTGCGTCTGAACCTCGACACCAGTTTCACAGGTCAAGATTTACTCAGAACACGACTTCAGGCAACAAACCTAGACCCCTTCTCTCAGACTGCTACCTTTACACCAGAAGGTGACTTCCGATTTGCTGGTGGTAATAACAATAATGGAGTTGTGATAGACGCACTGTTGTATCAGTTCCCTCTCGGTAAGAAAACAGGTGTCACCCTGGAAGCAAATGCAGGTGCAATTGATGATTTCACTAACACAGTCAACCCGTACCTAGATGGGGACGGTGGTACCGGTGCCCTTTCGCATTTTGGAACTCGCAACCCAATTTATTATCTAGCCAATGGTACTGGTATCGGAATAAAACACGAGTTCAGTGATAACCTCGAACTAAGTTTGGGGTATTTAGCCAATGATGCTGCTAATCCTCAACCAGGCTCTGGACTGTTCAACGGTGCTTATGGTGCTATGGCGCAGTTAACTGTTAAGCCTAGCAACCAAATTACTCTTGGTTTAACCTACCTTAACGCCTACAAAAATACCTTTTTTGCCAATGGTAGTGGTGGTAGCAATAACGCTAATGACATATTGGAGAATGCTTCTAGCAACTCCTACGGTATAGAAGCATCCTTTCAACCTAGCTCAAAATTCGTGATTGGCGGTTGGGCTGGCTTGACTAAAGCTCGCGTCCTTTCAGTTACTCCTGGTGATGCTGAAATCTGGAACTATGCCGTCACACTGGCTTTCCCCGATCTTGGGAAAACAGGTAACATTGCAGGCATTGTTCTGGGTATGGAACCTAAAGTTACTAGTGTGAGCGGCTCTCTCAGCAATGCAGGTATTAATAAAGATCCAGACACTTCATATCATATTGAAGGTTTCTATCAATATAAGCTGAGTGACAATATCAGCATTACCCCAGGAGTTATCTGGTTAACAGCGCCAGATCATAATAATCAAAACGATGATATCGTGATTGGTACAGTAAGAACCACATTCACTTTCTAATTCAATACTGTTCGGTTAAGGCAAAAGACGCGATGAATCGCCGTCTCTACAATAATCAGCCTTTCGTAGAGACGGCTATTTATCGCGTCTTTGCAATCTAGATTTTCCATCAAAAAACCTTAACCGAATCGTATTGCTTTCTAATTTTTTAATATTAAAATAAGACACAAGTTAATGCTTTGCGTCTTTTGTTTTGTGTATGATTTAAAAAATAAGTCTTACACGTTTTTAGTATGGTTATAAATTGGGAAAGGGGAGCATCCCAAATGTGCAAGTTTAATAGCATCCAGTTGCAAGCTGCATAAGGACTGTCCTGAAAAAGGATCTCAGGCTGTTCATAGCCAAAGTCAATTGCAACATAGGCAGCTTTTACGGCTTCCGCCGCCTTATCTTGATCAATCCGCTCAGTTGAAAGCGCAATTTTCCGCCACTTCTCTCAATAAACTGGAATCAAAGCCTCTTGCTCAGGCGTTAAATTTTCAATCAGCGACATAACGCCAACCTTCAGGCTCGTATTCCCTCTGAATTTTCACCATCCAATCACCTTGGGGAATAGAAATAGCTTTATGCTGCTCATGAGCTAGCAATGCCGACTCTGAAAACACACGTAAATAAAGTGTGCTATCTTTTTCGTATAATTCTGCGTTACCCTCAGTAATGCGATGTTTATGCCCCGTAACTTCGCCCTCTGCCAAAGTTAAGTGAGGTATTTTTTGTCCTTCAATTTGCTGCACAGGCAGTAAAATTACATCACCTTGACGAATCGGTTGCATGGTTTTGGTTTCCTGACATAGGTACAAACCCCACTTCGCTTTTGCTCTCAAGTTTGGTTTAATTTTGGCACAAGCTTTATGAAAGTTGGGAATTGGGCAGAATGAAAAATTTTACCTCTTTCCCTTCTGCTGCCTAATTGACAAAAGATATCGTCGTATTACACTTGCGGAGTATTTTGAAAACTTTACTCGCCAATTATGCGTTAGATAAGTTAAAGATTAAAATAGCTGGAAATTCACACCCAGCGTTTCCCTACCCTATCCTTTAGGAAGGACTGCACCCTAAGTTAAGCGGATTTTCGCCCTAACGGGCAGTTTGTGTGAGGATTAAATCACCGGCCTAAGCGTGACCTTTTATCTTGACAATTTGCAAAAATTAACTCAATTTGACTGTTTAGCTTAGTAGCTATTCTTTTTTTGAAATTTCCATGTCAACTCTCGTCATCGTCGAATCTCCAACCAAAGCTCGTACCATTCGCAACTACTTGCCATCAGGCTATCGGGTGGAGGCGTCTATGGGTCATGTACGTGACCTACCTCAGTCGGCTAGTGAAATTCCTGCTGCCGTCAAAGGGGAAACATGGGCGCAGCTAGGGGTGAATGTGGACGCCGACTTTGAACCGGTATATGTTGTCCCGAAAGACAAAAAGAAAATTGTCACTCAGCTCAAAGAAGCCCTCAAAGACGTAGATGAACTGATTCTGGCAACGGACGAAGACCGGGAAGGTGAAAGCATTAGTTGGCATTTATACCAATTGCTGAAGCCAAAAGTTCCGACTAAGCGGATGGTGTTTCACGAAATTACCGAAGACGCGATCAAAAAAGCGTTGAAAAACTGCCGCAATATTGATGAGCAGCTGGTTCGCGCCCAAGAAACGCGGCGGATTTTAGATCGATTGGTGGGCTATACCCTGTCTCCCCTGCTATGGAAAAAAATCGCCTGGGGATTATCTGCTGGGCGAGTGCAATCTGTAGCTGTGCGACTTTTAGTCACTAGGGAACGCCAACGCCGCGCTTTCCATGAAGGTACGTACTGGGATTTGAAAGCCAGTTTATCAAAGGAAAAAACCCCCTTTGGTGCCCAATTGGTAACTTTGGCAGGAGCCAAAATCGCTAACGGCAGCGATTTTGACGCGGCGACTGGACAAATTACCGCAGGTCGCAATGTCTTGTTACTCAACGAAGACCAAGCGATAGCCCTCAAGGAACGCCTGACTGGAAAAACTTGGAGTGTTAGCGACATCGAGGAACGCCCGGTGACGCGCAAACCCTCGCCACCGTTCACCACCTCGACGCTGCAACAAGAATCTAACCGAAAACTGCGCCTCTCAGCCCGTGACACGATGCGGGTTGCCCAGAATTTGTACGAGCAGGGGTATATTACCTATATGCGGACAGATTCGGTGCATTTGTCAGATCAAGCGATCGCAGCTGCTCGTAGTTGTGTAGAAAAGCTCTACGGTAAACAATACCTCAGTCCTCAACCTCGGCAATACACTACCAAATCCAAAGGCGCACAAGAGGCGCACGAAGCAATTCGTCCAGCAGGTAGCAGCTTCCGTACCCCTCAAGAAACTGCTTTGGGCGGTCGAGAACTTGCCGTTTACGATTTGATTTGGAAGCGTACTGTCGCTTGTCAAATGGCTGATTCTCGCCAAACTCAAATTAGCGTGCAATTGCAAGTCGAGGACGCTGGATTTCGTTCTTCTGGCAAGCGGATTGAATTTCCCGGATACTTACGTGCCTACGTTGAAGGCTCAGACGACCCGGAAGCAGCACTGGAAGACCAGGAAGTAATTTTGCCGAATCTGAAAGTGAGTGATCATCCGAATTGTACAGAACTGGAAGCAGTTGGTCACGAAACCCAACCGCCAGCTAGGTACACCGAAGCTACTTTGGTGAAAACCTTAGAAAGCGAAGGTATCGGTCGTCCCAGTACCTACGCCAGTATCATTGGCACCATCATCGACAAGGGTTATGCCCAATTGGTAACTAACGCTCTCATTCCCACCTTCACCGCTTTCGCCGTCACCGACTTGCTGGAAAAACATTTTCCAGATATCGTTGATCCCAGTTTTACCTCGAAGATGGAGCAAACCCTTGATGACATTGCCACAGGTGAAGTGAAATGGCTACCCTACTTGCAGCAATTCTATCTCGGAGAAAAAGGGCTGGAAACCCTGGTCAGAGAACAGGAAAGTCAAATTGATGCCACCAAAGCTAGGACTGTAGTACTGGAGAATCTAGATGCCAAAGTCCGCATTGGGAAATATGGCCCCTATATTGAAGTGGAAAATGGGGAGGGGGTGATCACCGCCTCAATTCCCAAAGACCTGACACCAGCAGACCTCGACCCCAAGCAGGTAGAAGTATTGCTGCGACAAAAAATCACAGGCCCTGACCAAGTAGGTCGGCATCCCGAAACTGGCGAACCGATTTATGTGAAAATTGGCGCTTATGGGCCCTATGTCCAATTGGGTGACAAAACCGACGAAAACCCCAAGCCAAAACAAGCCTCCCTACTCAAAGGTGTCACCCCGGAAACCGTTACCCTGGAAATGGCTGTTGGTCTGTTGGCATTACCCCGGACATTGGGAGTTCATCCAGTCACTGGTGGCAAAATCCAAGCAAGTTTGGGGCGCTTTGGCCCTTATGTTGTTCATGACCAGGGTAAGGAGGGGAAAGACTACCGCTCCCTGAAAGTTGCTGATAATGTATTGACAATTAGCCTAGAGCGTGCAGTGGAATTGTTGTCCGAGCCAAAAAAGGGACGCAGTTCCACCAACAGCAAGTCCAAGGCAGCCTTACGCGAATTAGGCCCACATCCAGAGGACGAGGAAACAATCAACATCTATGATGGTCCTTATGGACCTTACATTAAGCATGGCAAAACTAATGTGAGTATCCCAGAAGGTGAATCGGTAGAAGATATAACGCTGGCTGCGGCGCTGAACTTGTTGGCAGCTAAGGCATCGACAGCGAAATCGACTCGCAAAACGAGTAAATCAACGAGTTCCAAATCGAAGTCAACTGCTAAGTCATCAACGACTGCTGCGAAAAAAAAGGCCACGGAAGGTTAATTGCAAGTCAAACAATTTTAGATTTTAGATTTTAGATTTATTTCGCCTACCTTTCTCTACGAGACGCTCTGCGTAGCTTGCCTCCCTGTAGGGGTACGGCAAGCTCAGGGCATCGCAAAGGGCGGGGCATGAACCCCAAAATTCTTTTAATCCAAAATCTAAAATTAGTAGTCAAGAGTCAAAAGTCTGACCCTTTACTCTTGACCCTTGATCTCCATCCTTGATAGGATGAAGTTCGGTAGGTTGCAAGTGTGATACTCTAAAAAGTAAGGGAGAACACAACGCCAAATTTTAGAAGTGACTTATATCCCAAATAAGGGATTGTATTTCAGTCAGGTTGGAAGCCAGAGGTGCGGAAATATACCATTTTCTGCGTACCTGTTAATCAAAAATTGAGGTAGTATCTCAGGAGCGGTCAGTTCATGGACTATATAGAAAAGGTGCTGGAAAAGCTTAAGGAGTTAGCACGTAGACTAATTGAGAGCTTGTTAGGGCCAGAGGTTGAGCCAGAACCGGAACTGATTCCGATTCCTGTAAACGATCGCTCGCGCCGTCGCCACTAGCCCCAAAGTGCTGAACTCGACGTTGCAACCCTTAAGCATTCTGGCACTGCATGGGCCAAACTTAAATTTGCTAGGACAGCGAGAACCAGGAATTTATGGTTCGTTGACACTAGCTGAAATTAATCGCCTGTTAGAAGAAGAAGGATTCAAGCTACAGGCGAAAGTTTTTTCTATGCAGTCAAACCATGAAGGAATTTTGGTGGATACTATTCATGGCGCATTAGGACAATATCAGGGAATTTTGATTAATGCCGGGGCATATACCCACACAAGTGTGGCATTGCGAGACGCGATCGCTGCCGTTAACTTGGCCACAGTAGAAGTACATCTGAGTAATATTTACCGCCGGGAAGATTTTCGCCATCATTCGTATATCGCCCCAGTCGCGATCGGGCAGATAAGTGGTTTTGGTGTCCAAAGTTACCTATTGGGCTTACAAGCACTAGTGAATCATTTAAGAAGCAGTTAGGAATTAGGAGTTAGGAATTGGTAGTAAAGTTAGGAATTAACAATCTTTAATTAACTCCTCACTCCTCACTTTTAACTACATACTTTATGCGTTACTCTCCTATAAGTCGGTTTAGAGGTACTTTGCTGGGAGCATTTCTGGGGGAAAATTTAGCCTCTGGTGGTGAAATACTATTTCAGAGTTACCTAGATTTGGGCAGAATGGCGGTTCTGGGTACCCAGAGTTTGATTGCGTTGGGTAGATTAGATTTAGATGATTGGATCGGGCGTCAGCAACAAGAATCTCTTCATTTAGTAACAACTGATGATATATCAATAAAAATAATTATTGCCACACTACCAGTAGCACTTTTTTTTCACGAAAATCCAATTAAGCTCCGACA
This sequence comes from Nostoc sp., assembly GCF_036919555.1. Lineage (GTDB taxonomy): Bacteria > Cyanobacteriota > Cyanobacteriia > Cyanobacteriales > Nostocaceae > Nostoc. The sequence continues at coordinate 113,177 of NZ_JBALCS010000091.1, read as the reverse complement.
AAACTTGCTGCATGTGCTAAAAATCTGGGAGGATGACCCAGTAGTACGGGATGGAACACTAGCAGTGGGATATGCGATATCTCTTGCCCTCACTGAAAAACTCGACCCCTCAACCCTCATCCCGCAAATAATTTCTTTTATCGGAGAAACACCGACATCAATACCAAAAAATTTATTAAGAGTCCAGAATTTATTAGAGCAAGGGGCTGGATTGTCAAGGGCGCAAGCTGAGTTTGCTAGGGAAGAAAAACTCAGTAACATTATTCCTATGGCATTCTACTGCTTTTTAAGTACCTTGGAAGACTTTCGCCTTGCAGTTTTGCGGGCTACTGACAATGGCAATTTTAAAGTGCAAGATGCTACGCCTCTAAGCTCACAGGCTACAGGTGCAATTACTGGTGCTTTATCAGGAGCATATAACGGTAGAGGTGGAATTCCCATAAATTGGCAAGTCTTACTCTTGCAGAAGAATTCTCCAGTATGGGGACTAACTAGCTTTTCCCAAATGTTAAAATTGGCTGATGCATTTGTGGCGGTATGGTCAGGAGTGTATGATCTTACCTTAAATCCAAGCGAGTTAACAGAGGAGGGATCTGAGGTGGCTTTGCTTTCAGTTTATGCAGCTCCTCGCGTTATTCGGTCGCGTTAACAATAATTACGAATTACGAATTACGAATTACGAATTATGAATTAGCCCCGCCACCCTAGTTGCAACAGCCGCAGAGCAAACTTCCCTGATGATTGTCTTTTTTTGAGCTATCAAAGTCGGCAATTGCAGGCAAAGATAATGAAAATGCAGCAATTTTTGCAGTTCTTCACCCAGCAATTGACTAACTGGCGGCGACAATACAAAGCACTACGCCGTAAGGGAAAGTTAATGAGAAGTCCCAAAAGTATAAGCCATAGAAGGGAACTTCTAAGGACTATGCTGAAGAATGTACTTCTGTTTTTATCAAAAACCAATGATAAAAGCGTAGGCGTAGCCCGCCGTACACATCGCCGAAAACAAGAAAGAGCGCTCCAGTCAAAAGCAAAATTGGTCAAAACTAAGAATAGTATTTATGTAGTCTGTTTAGACTGGATGCATGAACAACGTTCTTCGGTAATTTTGGCGATCGCTATAGTGTCCCTCACTGGTGTTATTGGGCATAAATTATACAACCAGACTCAACTCCAAGTAGGAAATCTCGCACTCCAGACAATTAGAGCGCCTTACACAGCTAGCATCGAAGATCAGAAAAGAACACAAGCCGAGCGCAAAGCCGTCAGTAATAGCTCCTTACAAATGTTGATGGTTGATGCGCGCATGAACGAACAAATTAACAAAAATTTGCAAGAACTTCTGGATGATGGCAACAAAATTCGCTCTATTGCTGGAGCTTTTCCTTTTTTTGATCCTGTAGTTTTGTCCATCTCTACTCAACGTTACCTCCGCTCTTGTCCTGACTCGGAATGGCAAGCATTGCTATTGGCTATAGAAAATAGTAAAAATCAGCAGAAGAAAGGAACAAGACGAACCACCGCGTCATCCCGTCCATCATCTATAGCTGCACCTAATCAGGAACGCAAAGAGCGCACAACACCAACGCCACAGAAGACACAGCCAGTTGATTTTTCTCAAAACACCGGCTTTACTCAAGCAGTAGCAGAACTAGAATCTTACCGCGTTACAACTTCTGAAAAAAACTTGTCCTTACTGATTGCCAAAATTTTTCAAACACGCCAAAGATACACCCAAGCTACTGGCAAACTTTTACAGTTAGAGACTGTTAACCCAGAAGCAGTATACGAGGAATCTGTCCTCTTGAATTTGTTGGATGTGGATTGGGAAAAAACACAAATGGGAATCCATCAGAGTACAGAGCGGATTCTCACCCAAGGTATCCCACAAGGACTGCCAAAAAATATCTTACAAGATGCGGTGAGTTTACAATTACAGACCTTTGTACCAGAAGACGCTGAAACTTTGGCAAGCAAACTGTTGTTAGCTGTACTGAAGCCGAATCTGCAAAAAGATGAAGAACAAACGAGACAAAATGCTCAAAAGGATGCTGCTGGGGTGCCAACCGTGATGGTGAAGGTAGGGTATGGTGAGGTGATTGTCAAAAAAGGAGAGCAGATTACTGCATGGAACTTTGAGGTGCTGGAGTATTATCACCTGATTCGCCGAGAGGTAAAATGGCTGGAGTTGGTGAAGTTAAGCGGCATTATTGCGATCGCCATTGGCATTTTTGTCTGGGTAGAACGGCATATCGATTACGAATTGCGAGAACGCGATCGCCTATTGGTATTATTGCTGACTTTGAGTGTGCCCGGAGTGATCACGATCGGATTGCCTTATACAACCTGGAGTGCCCTTAGTTTATTGTTGGGAAGCTTCTACGGCCCGACTTTGGGGTTGACAGTTGTCGGACTGCTGTTGCCGATATTAGGCATTAGCTTGGATATGAGCAAGGCTGCCCTTTTAGCTGGTGTCGGGGGAGGAATATTAGGTAGTTACATCGCACAACGATTGCGATCGCGTGAAGAATTGGCATTATTAGGTATTGCGATCGCCTTAACTCAGGGCGGCATTTACCTGGTTGTTAAAATCTTAATTGGTCAAGCATTTGGTTCAACCTGGTATATCGTTTTCCGAGAAGCCGCGTTATTTGCTTTATCAGGTTTAGGCTGGAGTGTTGTAGCTTTGGGCTTGAGTCCTTATCTAGAAAAAGTTTTTGATTTAGTCACTCCAATCCGCCTAGCAGAACTGGCGAACCCTAACCGCCCTTTATTAAAACGACTCGCTACTGAAACTCCTGGAACTTTTCAACATACGTTACTTGTGGCTACCCTTGCCGAAACTGCTGCCAAAGAACTAGGATGCAATGTTGAACTAGTCAGGGCTGGTACATTATATCACGATATTGGCAAAATGCACGACCCCCTTGGCTTTATTGAAAATCAAATGGGGGGGCCGAATAAACATGATACTGAGATTAAAGACCCTTGGAAGAGTGCAGAAATTATTAAAAAGCACGTAACTGAAGGGTTGGTGATGGCGCGTAAACACCTTTTGCCCACGGCGATTCAAGATTTTATTCCAGAGCATCAGGGAACGATGCTGATTGCCTATTTCCATCACAAAGCCCAGCAAATGGCTCAGGAAGATCCAAGTTTAACGGTAGACGACGCAGATTTTCGCTACGATGGTCCAATTCCCCAATCACGGGAAACAGGAATTGTGATGTTAGCAGATTCTTGCGAAGCGGCGCTGCGATCGCTGCAAGCATCGACTTCAGCAAAGCATTTGGGAGAAAAGCGATCGCTCAAAGATGTCTCGACTGAACAAGCTTTAACAATGCTGAATAATATTCTGCGTGCCAAATGGCAAGACAATCAACTCGTAGATTCAGGACTAACACGAGAAGAAATGTCACAAATTGCCCAGATATTTGTGGATGTTTGGCAGCAATTTCATCACAAACGGATTGCTTATCCGAAATTGAAGGCTAGTAGCACTCTCTGACAGAATAGAAATAACAGAGCTTGTAGCGCGATGATGCAAACATCCACATAATTTGCGAGAAAAAGCTTAAAGCAGTTATGGAATAAAATAAAGAGGTGTTGAGTGAGTGCCCTGAATGCCGACTGATGCCCAATTGAGAGGTCTATATCGTCTTAGCTACTGGCTAACGTATATTACGCTTCAGCCCATACATCTTGTATGCATAGATGATCGAACTAGCAATCTTTATGTTTTGGCTGGAAGCACTGAGAATCTTGAGTTCCAAATTACGCCGGATGGAGAGGTGTTCTAATGAGTCAAGTCAATTATGCAGCTATGTCTGATGGGGAATTGAGGCAATATTTTCTCCTACATCGTGAGGACAAAATAGCTCTTCGAGCATATCTCGATAGACTTGGCGATCGCCCACGCAATATTATAACAACTGTAGATGATCCCGACTTTGATGCCAAAATCCAAGCAGCAATTCGAAAGCAGATGCAAGCAGCAGGCAATAATGGTGAGACGGCGGTCTAACAATCTTGGTGCAGCAAACAGTGGAGAAAAAAACACAACTAAGCAAAAGTGTTGCGAGGTGTGGCTTAATCTCCCCCAATTACCACATCTACGACGGGCTATTCGGCGTCGTATATCTGTTGATAATCTTGGTGAACTACTCAGACTTGCCTGCGGCTGAAGTTGATCGCTCCCAATTCATCGGGAATAGCCATCAATTACTCCGTAGTTTTTTTGGTCTGACATTCCCTCCTCTTGTCAGGAGTCCTGGTTCCCAAGACCCAAATCTTTCTCTTGCTACATATACCTATTAGCTTGGTTTTCGCTTGTGGCATTGATGGTCAAGACATTACCTATCTTACCAGAAAATCCTGGGGATTCGTCATACATCCAGAAGAGAGTTTTTACTCTTCGTTTAAAATCAATTCCAGATGCAATCCTAAAAGCTTGGCTCACAATCCCCACTTGTGCGTGTACATTGAGGGCGAGGACTTCCGCGTTACGTTAAGAGGTTTTTTTGAGGTGCGATCGCGTATCTCCTAATTTAGCGATCGCTTTCATCTTCTCATCCACTGTTACCTCGACTTACCCCAAAAAATCAAGATTATTTCTCTGTCGTAGGGTCAGTATCGTGAGTGGGTAAAGAATTTTTAGATTTTTTCCTTTCTATAAATAAAATAATTTTTTCTCTATAGGTAAAAACATATTCAATTATGGCATACGTAAATTCAATAATATCTTCAGCATCTTCCAAAGAAAAAGTAACATCTAAATCATGAGCAGCATGGTTACCAGAAAGCCTTAAAGCATCCGCCCAATAAAAAATATTTTGGTCTATTATTCCCTCTTTTTTCATTAAGATTAGTTTGTCTTTAAGATTTCCCTTTTCAATTTTATGTTCTTTACATACACCTTCGATAGCTTTTCTACATATAATCACACCTGCTGTAAATGTTTTGTTTTCAAAACAACAAAGAGCTTCATCAAATGCTTTTTTTATAGAAATAGATACCTCTGAATTAATAGTCTTATCAGATACGGGATACAAAGTTATAAATTTTAATTTTTAATTTTCTAAATTCATGCTCATAGTCATTGTTGTAAATTAAACAATTAAGAAAAGGTTTCAAACATAAAGGACATTTTAAAAATGTATATTCTTCATATGTAGCAGTGTCAAATTTAATAGCTGTACTCCTAGATAAGCCAAAGCTGTTTCCAGCCATTCATTAACTTAACAAGAAAAAACAAGTCGATTTTTCTCGACTAATTTGGCGACCTCCCAACAAGAAACAATACTTACTCCTAAACCCTGAGATTGATATGCTTCTATATATTCCCGATATTTTTTAGTTAATCGCTCGTTATCGTCAACCCACCAAACCCAGATATGTGTATCAAGTATAATCATTGCAAAACTTCCCAATCTGACAAAGCGACGGGTTCTGTTGGGTCATCATAACGGAGTAGTTTCCCGCGCATTGGATAAAGATTGGTTTCTAACTGGCTAGGTGGTGCTTCTTGAGGCTGTGGAGTTTTAGCTTCGAGAATAATTTTGGTGATATTGCTCAAATTCATATTCTCTACCCTGAAACAGAAAAAATCACCAAGACGTTTATTTTGATGTATGCCAAAGTAGTCAATCCTTTAATGAAATTTATGTTTAAAAATTCAGTTTTACAAGTAGCATCGACTGTTATTGAACAGGATACAGGTGTAGTTGAAAGTTTGTATCCTCGGCAAAAATCAAAAATTAGATTGCCAAATGAAGAGATCATGTTCTACGCAGAAAAACTGTACCGTGATTGGTAATTTGGATTTATAAAGCCTAACTGCGCTTTACAATTAAGTAGATACTGTAGCTAATTACTGCTGGAGGTACTCAAATATGCGGCAGCTAAAATCCGCCGAGTCAATGCCTGGTAGCTATGGCTTGCCCATCTTGGGGGAGACTTTAGAAATATTCCGGGATTTAGAACTGTATATATGGCAACGATTCCAGCAACATGGTTCAGTTTTTAAGACGAGCGTCATGGGACGTAAACGTGCTTATTTAATTGGCCCTGATGCTAATCGGCTGGTGCTGGTGGAACAAGCGGAAAATATGTCGTCGCGGATAGGGTGGTATTTCCTAGAATCAACATTTGGCAACAATATTTTATTACAAGATGGGGAAGAACATCGGCTAACTCGCCGCTTAATGTATCCAGCATTTCACGGAAAAGCGATCGCGACATACTTCGACACGATTCAAAATATTGTGCAAGACTTCCTCAAAGATTGGGGAGAGCGGCGAACGATTCCCTTAAATTCTAGTTTCCGCCAGCTTACCTTGATGGTTGCAACTCGCCTCTTTTTGGGAAGTCAAAACAAGAGCGAAGTTGAGCAAACCAGCCAGTGGTTTACACAACTGATAGATAGCAGTCTGGCAATATTCAAATGGAATGTCCCTTTTACTTTATATGGTCGTGGTCAAAATGCTAGGGGTAAGTTAGTGGCTTTCTTGAATCAAGCGATCGCCCAACGTACCCAGCAGGGTAACTTAAAGGAATCAAAAGATGTTTTGGGATTGCTGCTAGCAGCTGTTGATGAAGACGGCAATAAGTTGAGCGAAAAACAAGTAATCAACGAGGCATTACTACTGCTGTTTGCTGGACATGAGACGACAGCCTCCTTGCTGACTTGGGTAATATTTGAATTAGGTAATCACCCAGAGTGGCGAGAGCGACTGCGTGAAGAACAATTAGCAGTTGTGGGAAATAATCCCCTTAGCCTGTCCCATCTCAAACAACTTCCACAGTTAACCAACGTGCTAAAAGAAGCAGAAAGGCTCTATCCCCCAGTGTATGCCTATAATCGTGGCGTCCTCAAGGATATTGAGTATGCAGGCTATCGCATCCCAGCCGGTTGGTTTGTGACTATTTCGCCGATGTTGACTCACCGCTTACCAGAACTGTACACAGATCCCGATCGCTTCGACCCCGATCGCTTTGCACCACCTCGTGAAGAAGATAAGAAACATCCCTTAGCACTAGTAGGTTTTGGTTATGGTTCGCACAGTTGTTTAGGCATGGAATTTGCCCAGATGGAAATGAAAATTGTGCTTTCCACACTGCTTCGCCATTATGACTGGACAGTAAAACCGGATTATTCTGCGATCGCTCCAGTTCGTCAGCCTTCTAAAGTTAAAGATACTCTACAAGCATATATTGAGCCTTTGGTGACAAAGCATCCCTTGCAGAGTCAAACATAAATCTTTGATGAAACAAATCGATTTTCCACATCTAGCATGAAGTCATAAGTATTTAGAAAATCAGAACTAAAGGAGCCGAGCTACTAAAATTGCTATAATTTGTTGTTTCCAAGAACAAGCTTTGCAGAATAGCAATTTCAGCTATTGTTGTTTTTCCTAAACCTGTAGGGGTACAGAGCGCAAATGATTCTGCTGTTGCTAGTCGTTCAATTCCACAAATTTGAGAACGCCATGCTAAAGCTTTCGGTTTTGATAACTTTGGCGTAAATAACGCCCCAAGAAAGTTTTACCACTTTGGGTAATCATCTGATAAAGTGCTTCTAGATGATGTCGTAGAGAAGTTTCTATAAATACAGAAGCAACTTCAGCACATAACTTACCTAAAAGCCAAGAATAAGTGTCATGTCCATGAAGAAGCACCTTAGCAATAATAGCCATCGCTTGGAGCGTTGTCTGAAAAATCTCCAAATGGAGTCAGAGAATTTCCTGCTAACTTACGAAGGCGATATCGAGCATCTTCATGGACTTTTTGAACGATTAATATTAATTCATCGATAATTACATCTCGTTGGCTTTTATCTTCTGTTAGTAGACGATGTGTGTATCGCTTATCTTCAGATTCACTAACTGAGTTAGATAACCACTTTGATATTCCGTTAAACCTAGTGATTTTTTGCCTTTCTTTCATTTAATATACTCTCTAATATTAATCAGATTTACAATATAAGCCTTTAACTAAGATAATTCTAAACTATATGTAAGATTTAATACTAAAAGAGTAATAGCATAGGAAAATGATGTCATAAGCATTGAACGATAGCTATAATGCTTTCTCTGTTTTACTTTTGGGCGAGGGTAGGTTCTGAAACTTAGACCTAATTCCCCAAGTGAATAGAACAATAATATAGTGTGATTAAATACATCATTCGGTTAGTATAAGCTGAGAGAAAAAACATCACCTCTCATCTGCTGTTATCAGACAGATAACAGTGAAACAAATTTTTATATGACTGAAAATAGCTCTCTACTAAGCATGGTAATTATTAGATGGTCAACCTACTATGTTAACCAAGTGCTACCCTACAGTTAGCAAGATTGAGAGGCAACTATGACTGCCCTGATTCTGAACCTTAGCCCCACCATTGAACTAACAGATGAGCAGTTCTTCCAACTGTGTCAAAATAATCGAGATTTGAGACTTGAGCGCACGGCAGAGGGAGAATTAGTTATCATGCCACCAACTGGATGGGAAAGCGGAAATCGCAATAGTAGACTGACACAGCGCTTAGGTAATTGGGCTGATGCTGATGGCACAGGTTTGGCTTTTGACTCCTCAACTGGCTTCAAGCTTCCTAATGGTGGAAATCGGTCTCCTGATGCATCCTGGGTGAGCCGGGAGCGATTAGAAGCCCTGAATCCAGACCCCGCAACATTCCAACCACTCGCTCCCGATTTTGCGGTAGAATTACGCTCTGCTTCAGACAGCTTAAAGACTGTACAACAAAAAATGCAGGAGTACATTGACAACGGTGTGCGTCTGTGCTGGCTGATTGACCCCCAGAACCAACAGGTGGAAATTTACCGCCCAGGACAGGATGTCGAGGTTTTGCGCTCGCCAACTAGCTTATCAGGAGAGGATGTATTGCCTGGGTTTGTGCTGGATTTAGCACAGATTTTGAGTTAGGCGATCGCTCAATTTCAGAATCTAAGCAACTTAAAACTATAATTTGATAAAAATTTACAGGAAAAACAAAAAATTAATATTTACTTAATATTAAAAACACTGTCTGCAATAACCCGATGACAAGACCCAAAACACCGCCTAAAGTCACAATCGCCTGCAATTCATTTTTGACAATTCCCTCAATAGCAGCTTCTAACTCAGCCGGTGAAGTTGATTTTACACGGTCAACTATCATTTCATCGATCGACAAGATCGGAATCACCTGCGCCACAATTACTTCTAAATCTTTTTCCAAATATTTATCTAAAATTAGAGCCAACTCTTGACTCATCACTTCTAAAGAAGTACTGACAACAGGTGAAGTACTAAGACGATTCAGCAGCACTCCAGCAATATTTTCCCAATCAACAGAATCAGTTAATCCTTGTAAAAAATCGCTGCTACTGTTTTGCAGGTAATGGCGGACACTTTCGCGGGTGGTCTTTCGTAGTTGGCGCACCGTACCCATTGGCAAGTTTTGTAATGATAAATTTTGCAGTAATTTCCTAATGCGATCGCGCATTTTCAAATCTTGAGTCAATTCCTGCAAGCGACTATTGGTAGCCTCCTTTTCATCCAAGCAAAAAGTTCGTAACCGCGTCAGAGTATTACGTAAGCCAAATAAATTCGCTACTACCCAATAAGTACCACTGGTTTTTTCGCGGAAGCCTTCATCAATAATTTGAATTGTGCGATCAGTCAAAAAATCGACTATCGCTTGGCGTAGTACATCCGGCGGTAGAACTACTTGCAACAACCAATCAGCAAGCCGCGTGGCTTGTTCTTCACTCAGTTGAAATTCCAGCAATATCTGGTCAAAAATTTGATTGATTTGCGCTTCCAAAAAGTCTTCACGTCGTGCTAAAACCTTGAGTAATCGTGGCAAGGATTCCCCTAGTAAATCCCGTAAAATTCCCGCCACAATTTTGGCACTTTTTTGGTTTTTATCCGTTTTGATTTGTTCAATTGCCAGCCGTAACAACCAGAGAATTGCTGCTTGCACGCGTTCTGTTTGCAACAACCGCCGCGCCAGATTTTGCAATTCTTCTGGCGTCAGCAGTGACTTCATGATTGTATCAGAAATGTTCTTAGCTAGACGTTCCTGGTTGCGGGGAATCAATCCAGGGGTGAAGGGTACTCTTCGCCCAGCAATGTAAATTGCTCGGTAAGGACGGAACAACATTTTTATCGCTATATCATTTGTGAAATAGCCAATAATTCCACCCAGTACCGGGGGAGACACATAAAGCCAAAGGTGAGACCAGTCCACAGGGAAGAATTAAAAAAGTTAGGAGTTTAGAGCTGAGAGTGAGGAGTGAGGAGACGCGATTAATCGCGTCTGTACAGGAGTTAGGAGTTAGGAATGATAAATTTTAAATGAGAATTTATCACTACTCATAATTCATAACTTTTAACTAATAACTCCTAACTTACTGACCACTAGCACTCCCATCATACCGTTCGCAATGGGGTAGTGTGTGGCAACAGCAAAACCAACTTGATGAGCTAACTCTATTTGCTCTTTCCCGATGGGAAAACGGTCTAAGCTGGGACTGATGTAAGCATATTCTTCTTTTAAGCCTAAATAATTGGCGACTGGCACCACAAAACCGTCCAGATACCACTGCTGAAAGGTACGTAGCTGAAAATTACTCGGTCGATGAAAGTCTAAAATTGCGGCTTTAGCACCCGGCTTCAAAACACGGTATAACTCTTGGAGACTGCGGGGAATATCTTTAACATTTCTTAAACCATAGCCCATTGTTGCGGCATCAAATTGGTTATCGTCAAAGGGTAAATTTAGCACGTCGGCTTCTACCCAGGCGATCGCCGGTTGGGGGTACTGTCTTTGGCAGCGTTCTTTAGCAGTTTTTAGCAGGTTTTGGGAAAAATCTACTCCATACACCTGTCCTGTTGCTCCTACACGCCGCGCCAAACGTAAGCCTAAATCACCACTACCGCAACACAAATCTAATGCAGTATCACCCGATTTAGCTGCGCTCCATTTCACTGCCATTTCCTTCCATATTCGATGCTGTCCCAAACTCAACCAGTCGTTCAACTGGTCATAAACTGGAGCAATACGGTTAAAAATGGACTGAATTTCGTTAGTCATTTGTCAATAAGTCATTAGTCATTCATTGGTCATTAGTCATTCGTCATTTGCCAAGGATAAAGGACAAATGGCAAATGACTAATGACAACTACACAATGGTTTGATGGGAGCGACTACTAGTAAGAGCGATCGCTACCAGTTGCGCTAATAAATTAATTAGCACTAATTCATCTTCTCGCAAAGTGCAGGGTTGTTTCCACTGTAACGACAATACGCCCAAAAGTTCATTGCGGTAGCTAATTGGGATAACTAAATGTGCTTCCACACCCGTATTTTGGTAGTGAATAGCATCAACTAGTTTAGTGTCTTTAAGTACATTTAAGGAAACTTGCATTTGCCCGGTGGCGATCGCTTCCCTTGTTAGTGGGTCAAGAGATAGCCAATTCTCTATTCTACCTGTATCGCTGTAAGTTCCTTGAGTCGCAATCAGAGTGTTTCCATCTGTAAGTTGTAGGATACAGCCTTCTGCTCCAAAAGTCTGACTCACAGCCCTAACAATTGGAGCCAGAGTTTCCTCTAAGCTAGAAGCTGCTTGAGTTACCTGTACCAAAACACTCAGCAGCGCCATTTGAGCATGAGAACGGCGTAATTCTTCTGTGCGTTGCTTGAGCAAGTCGTAGGTTTCTGCTGCTCTTTGCACCACTGCCTTCAGTTCCCCTGGGTCCCAAGGCTTGGTGATATATTTGTAGACCTGCCCCGCATTAATCGCCTCTACCAAGTCTTCAATATCAGTAAATCCGGTGAGAATTATTCTTACCGTATCGGGGAACTGAGGTACAGTCTTGCTGAGAAATTCAGTTCCTTTCATTTCTGGCATCCGTTGATCGGAGATAATCACCGCTACCTCCCCTTCTGCTGCCAAAACTTCTAGGGCGTTCACCCCACTATCAGCTTTCAGAACATTAAAGTCGCGTCGAAAGGTGCGATAAAGCAGATCGAGATTATCTGGCTCATCGTCAACTACCAGGATTTTCAGCTTTTTTGGTCGTTCAAGAGTCATCACTTGATGTTGGAGTTTATCAATTTCGAGACTGGGATTATCCATAAGATATTTCCTTTAAATATTCACTCTATTGTTATATTCCATACCAAGTTTAGTTGAGAATAGCTAAAACTTATTAAGTGTTTTAACTTACTTAATTTGCATTTTTAAATACAGTAGTTATGAATGCTACAGAGGATATTTGCCTGTCCAAATATCTGAATTAGAAAAAATGCCCTAGAAAGATTAACTAAATCAGCCTAACGATGGCAGTTTTGATCGTGGATCAGGTACGTTAACAAACCGACTTTGGATGCAACGCGCAGTAAGAGCGCACATCTGTGCTAACCTACGATCTCAAAATTAAAGTCGAGATAAGTCTTCACAGATGAACTCAAGGCAGTAGGTCTGGGTAGTTAATAGAATAGATTAGAATAAGACTTGCTCATGAGGTGTTAATCAACCTCTCAAGTTCAAGCCTACACTCCGATTATGACTGATCTACCACCCAACGCTCAGAATCCCGAAGAAAATGCTACCAACGATGTAGCACAAGAATTACTGCGAAAGCTGAGGCAAAAACAAGGCAACTGGGTGGAATGGGGAATGGCGATCGCCTCGTTGCTAAAAACCGGTTACAATCCCCAAGAAATTTTTGAGGCGACTGGATTTGAGCCAATTCAACAAAATCAGGTGGTTGTTGGTTCTCAAGTTTACAATTCTTTGGAAAAATTTGGCGCTTCGCCAGCAACGCGATCGCACTATGCCATACGCGGCAGTGATATTTTATATGAACTGCGTTTGCTCACCCAAGAAGAACGCGCCAGCGCCGCCGAACTGATTTTCGTCCAGAAAGTCGATGCCGATGAGGCGCGGGAAGTGGCCAAAGCAATTAAAGAGTTCTCCTATTTCCGCATTTTACCAGAAGGGTTTTCTGCCCATCCTGGGGATGCAGTTGCTCACCAAGTTTGGAAACGGGCACGCCAAAATACAGATTTGCAACAGCGATCGCGTCTGATCGCCAAAGGTTTGCGCTTTGCTCACACGCCAGAAGCAAGGACAAAAATCGAACAGCTATTGACTGATTTTACTACCGTTCCCCAGCGTCCGGCTCCAATTTTACCTTTTTACCGCCTGGAATCTGAAGAACAATTACCCCGAATCATTCCCGTAGTCGGTGAGTTGCCATTGTCACGGCAAGACTTACAAGCTGTGCCCATAGTGACAGAAATTGAACCATTTCGCATGGTCAAGTTTTCTGGAGAGCAAGCTTGGATACCGTTACCGGGTTGGCAAGTGCTGTTGGCAGCAGAAGATCCAGTGGTAATTATAGCGAATAGCGATCGCTTCCCCATCCAAAACCAAAGTCGAATAGAACCCGTAGTAGTAGTCATAGATCGTGCCCAACGAGAATGGGATATCTCCAACTACTTTGTTGTTGAAAATGGTGGTGAATTAGATTTTCAGTGGTTTGAAACTGAGCCGGAAATTCCTCTACTAGGACAAATTATTATGATTGTGCGTCCGAAGAAAATCCTGGATGAAGAATTAACTAAGGATTCATGGCAGATTGACGAATAAATTTTAATAGAACGCACTAGATCAAGAATCTCAACAGATGTAAGTAGAACTGCGTTAATAATTAAAGGTTTGTAGTCAGGGCTTCAGCCCTACTTTGATGGCTAAAACTCTGACTACGAGCCAACTTCTATTTTTTAAGATTACTTAATATAGTTTGATTTATTCTCGCCTACTTAACTTATCAGGAGAGCAAAATGCTTAAGAAATTAAGCATTTTTTTTGTGATTTTAGCTTTTGCGGTATCTTCATATTTTATAACCAGAATTATTGAGCCAAAAACAAGTTCCTGTTTTTTCGATTTAGTTTCCTAACGAAATATAATTCTGCAAAGCAGTACTAGCCTGTAATTTTCCCTTGTTCTAGGAGTTCCTTAAAAGGGGCAATACTTAAATCGGCTTTGTACCTATAATCATTACTGACAAATTCAGGAGAGATAAAATGGCAATTATTTTCGGCAAGGATAGCGTCCAGTCTTCTGTCACCTACACACTGGGTGCCAATGTGAAGAACTTGAAGCTGCTCGGAACTAACCCTATTAACGGGACGGGTAACAATCTTAACAACTTCGTCTTTGGTAATAGTGCTAACAACACTCTGAATGGGAGAGCAGGCAATGACACACTAGACGGTAATTTTGGTAATGATATCCTCAATGGTCAGGACGGCAATGATAGTCTACAGGGCGGGCCTGGCAATGACATACTCAATGGGGGACTTGGAAACGATATCCTCATCGGTGTTTATCCTGGTAGTCTGCTTCCACCTGGATTAGGGGAGATTGATACTTTGACTGGCGGGGCTGGGGCAGATACATTTGTCCTGGGGGACGCTGTAAATGTTTTCTACGACGATAACAACAGTACGAGTTCTGGTTTTGGGGACTTTGCTCTTATTACTGACTTCCAGTCTAGCCAAGATCGAATTCAACTCAAAGGAACTCCACAGGACTACCGCTTGCAAGCTGTTGGAGGCAACACACGAATATTCTCAGAGCAATCGGGAGCGGTAGATGAGCTCATCGGTATTGTGCAGGGGAAAAACAATCTCCAACTTCGTAGTGATGACTTCCTTTTCTATGAGCGGGAAGATGCTGGACAAAGTACAAACAACACACTGGGTAACGCTGAAGGGTTAGGTTCCTTATCATCAGGCTCAAAAGTTAATATTTCAGGCGAGTTAGCAACCCCTCAAGCGGCGGGCAATCCCGATGTTGACTTTTTTACATTTTATTTACCAACTTCAGGAACCGTCACTATCAACACAGTGGCATCGGGAAAGGCAAATATCGGACTGTTTAAGGATTATGGGACTTTAATCACCAGTCAAGATTCCTCATCAATCACCGGTTTACTGGGTGCAGGTACGTACTCCATTTCAGTGAGTAAAGATTCTTTCTTGCCTCAAAATAATGGAACTTTCTTTGGTACCAACTCTGAACCTGATTTGTCCTATACGCTAGGAGTTAGTTTTAAATAAGAACGTATTACAGCTATTTTCAGGTAAATAGACCACGCAGTAAGGGCACAGCAATGCTGTGCCCCTACGGCAGATGTGGTTCAAATACTTGAATTCTGCTGTAACTTAAACATCAGAAGGCAGATTCAAGGACACTTTTCCTGCTGATTAGGAGGACACCTTGCCGTGTCCCCCTCAGAACAGATTAGCCAAGCGTTATTTGTTCTATTCAAGGGTTTCTCTTGGGGTTGCCTCTGTTATTTCAAAGGAATCAATCTGTAAAACTGGATGCTATTTACCACTTCACATTTTTACAGACTCTATCAGCAATCTAGTAATTTGGGATTAATAATCACCGAAGATTATTCATATCTGCGGATTGGGAATTACATTCAATATCTATTTAAAATATAAAAGTTTGATATGTCCGACTCTAATTTTACTGCTGCTGTGCCTCAAGAATCACTCCACTCAGAATTGTCTGTACGATCGCCTATTCTTCCTTTACGGGAGAAGATTCTCGCAATCCGCAATAGTCTACGCCCTGGACAGCAACAAATGGCTGACTGGCAATCTGGCCCCCTGGCTATTTCTGCCGTTCCTGGTGCAGGCAAATCTACTGGTATGGCAGCGGCGGCGGCGATCGCGATCGCCCGTCAATATGAACGTTCATCCCCCCGCCGTCACTTGGTAGTTGTGACTTTTACTCGCTCGGCTGCTGCCAATATTAAAGCGAAGATTCGCAAATTTTTACGAGATGATTTATCTCTACCTCAGATGGGCTTTTTTGTCTATACGCTACATGGTCTGGCGTTGAACATTGCCAGCCGCCATTCTGATTTCTCAGGTTTGCAGTTAGAAAATGTCACATTAATTACACCAACCCAAAGTCACCGCTTGATCAGAACAGCCGTAGAGCAATGGATTGCAAATAATTCAGGAATATATTTGCGGTTATTAGAAGGTCATCAATTTGATGGAGAAGAGACAGAGAGGTTGCGTCGCCAATCGGTGCTGCGAACAGAAGTATTGCCGGAATTGGCTAATACGGTAATTCATGAAGCAAAAAGTTCTGGGATATCCCCAGAAAAGTTGCGGGAGTGGAGTAAACAAACCACAGACGAATATGCAATTTTGAGCGTAGCGGCGGGATTGTATGAGCAATATCAAAACTTAATGCGATCGCGTGATTTCATCGATTATGACGATATGATTTTAGCAGCACTGCGCGTTTTAGAAAATGACAGTGCCCGTCGCATCGAGCAAAACCAAGTTTTCGCCGTCTTTGAAGACGAAGCCCAAGATTCTAGCCCTCTTCAGACGCATCTGTTAGAAATTTTGGCAAGTGATGGGGACAAGACAGATAACTCCTCAGAAACGCGATTAATCGCGTCTCTACTCCCCACTCCCCACTCAGCACTCAATCTAGTGCGAGTTGGCGACCCCAACCAAGCGATTAACTCCACATTTACCCCAGCTGATCCGATTTATTTTCGGCAATTTTGCGAAGAGTGCGATCGCATTAAACAATTGGCAACGATGGATCAAGCTGGTCGCAGTACTAGAATTATCATTGAAGCGGCTAACTTTGCCCTCAAATGGATCAATAATCAGTGGTTAGCAGCAGCCAACAACAAACAACGGACTCCTATCAACCGAGAAGTACCATTTCGCTTGCAGACAATTCGCCCTGTTGAAGTTGGTGATCCACAAACTAACGCCAACCCCGCACCAGTCGGACAAGGATTGGAACTTTATACACCGCGTGACATTTATCACACCGTTGAATTGTTATCTCAAAGGGTGATTGAATTATTTGGCGAAGACCCAACAAAAAATAGTGCTGCGATTTTAGTCCGAGAAAATCGCCAAGGACGATGGTTAGCAGAGGCTCTGACACCTGTGTGCAAAGAGCATAATATTACACTTTACGATGTGGGAGAACGCGATCGCCGTTCCCATGTCCCCCAAGAAATTTTAGCATTACTGCAATTTTGCGATCGCCCCCACTCTCCCGATTACCTCAAAGCCGCATTAGAAGCATTAGTACAGCGCCAATTAATTCCTACCCAAGACCTCAACGCCCTTACTAGTCTCCCAGAAGAATTTTTGTATCCTGGACCCCTAGCGGCACCCCAGCCAGAAACAGTCCAAAAAGCCGCTCGCTTATGTCGCAGCTTACTCCGCGCTCGTTTAGAATTGCCCCTGTACCAGCTAATTTCCTTTCTCGCCTTGACCTTAAATTATGACCAGGCAGAATTGGCAACTGCTGACAAACTCGCAGAACGGGTAAACCAGCAGATAGCTGGCAATAGTTCGATGGGGGAAATGCTGTCAGCTTTAAGTGAAATCGTCAGTTCCGAACGGTTTGAACCAGTGGAAACCGAGGATTCGGAAGAACGTTACACTCGTCGCGGTCAACTGACCATTATTACCATGCACAAAGCCAAAGGGCTGGATTGGGACTATGTGTTTCTTCCCTTTCTCCACGAAAACTTAATTCCTGGCAGATTTTGGGTTCCTCCCCAAAGCCAGTTCTTAGGGGATTTTACCTTATCAGAAGTAGCTCGCGCCCAAATTCGTGCTGCTCTCCACGGAGAATCTACCATACCAGATGTCACACAAGCATGGGAACAAGCAAAGCACTTGAAAATATCTGAGGAGTACCGTTTACTCTACGTTGCGATGACACGAGCAAAGCGTCTGGTGTGGATGTCAGCAGCACAGAAAGCCCCCTTTACTTGGAGTAAGCCGGACAATTTACAAGAACAAGCGCCTTGTCCCGTGTTTCCAGCATTAAAGCGTCAGTTTCCTGAATGTGTAGTGAATTTAGCCGTAATGACTAAACAAGCGTGAGCAAAACTCTAAAGAAATTGGATGGAATCCACAGTTACTAGTACAGCAGGCGCGTAAATCCAGCTATCATCTCAATTAATAAGACTTGGGGCTTAACAAGGGGCAAAATTCCCTTGTTAAAGGTAGGCAAACTTCGGACCCAGTGTACTAGCGATCAGATTGTCCCAGAATATTTGTCCGAAATAAGCTATCTAAAGTGAAATTTGTCGTTTGACAATTGATGTTATAGATTGGTGCTCAGGTTTTAATCAGAAATTTATTTACCAATGGAAACCCAACAGTTCAGTTCAACGACACAAGAAAATAGACCCACCAAGACGAAAAAACAGTCTTTTCCTGGGATGAATATTGGTACTTTTAAAGTACCATTCCGTAAATGCAAGAAAACAGCACAACAGCATGAGTTACTCAGTGACTGGGAACACGCAAGTTAATTTAGTGACATGCTCCTATTCTCGCGTTTAAATTCGCAAGTCTCAAACATGCATTAAATTTTGGATTTTGAATCTTCTTTTCCATTATCCAAAATTTAAATATCGTAAACTCGGTCAATACTTTTGGCTGAGTCAAGGAATTTTTAAATCAGCGATGCAACGATATTAATAGTCATAGCTAAAATGGTGGTATTGAAAAAGAAGGATAATATGCTATGTAACAGAGTCAAGCGCCTCATATCGCGTGATGTCGTCTCCACATCTGAAACTTGACTAGTCATGCCAACTACAAAAGAATAATATAAAAATTCCCAATAGTCTGGACAGTCGTTATGAGGAAAATCTAAACCTCTGGTGATTTCTTCACTATTATTACGATTAATGTATTTGTAATAGCTGTGTGCATATTGCACTGCAAACATCGTATGCACTAGTAACCAGGAACCGACAATGGTCATAATTGAAAGTATGACATGTAGGTTAAGCAGAAGTTTGGACACCCCTTTTTTATCAGTTAATAAAAACACAATGGCTAAAACACTAGCACAAGCCGCAGCTATCATCAGCATGAATATAGCAAAATGTCCTTCATATTCATTCTCAGCATAACGGCGAATTTTTTCTGGGGTAGCCTTGATCATCTTCCACCACGTTACGGCTAAGAAAAAGTCGACACCGGAGTTCCAAGCGCAGAGAATGCGAGTGGGTAAGTGCAGCCAAGGCGGAAGGATTACTGAAACTAATACAGCGAGTCCGACAGCAAAGATTAGTCGGGGTCGAGGGTCAAAGTTTTTAAATAAATTAAGTCTCACAAATATCTTGCACCAAGTCATAGAGATTAGAAATTGTACTCCAGTTGCGCTACCCTTTGGAGAACCCGAACCTTAATTTTTACGTTTTTTCCCCAAAATTTGTGGTTTACTGATTTTTGTCTTGAGCAAAATTTGATAGCATAATCTCCGTTATAATACAAGTCTTTTTGGGTAAGTTAAATAGGAAAATATCACTTGTTTAGAGGGGACATAATGAATGAAGCTGCTCATCAGTGGCGTTTAGCGATCGCCAAAATTATTCAACCATATCGCCCTAACATAATGCAACGACGGCATTTCATGAAGCTTTCTGGCGAATGGTGGCTTAAATAGCGTTGGCTCTGCCCACACTTCTCTACGAGACGCTGCGCGAACGACAAGGCTCAGTGACCGCCGCAGGTATCGCGCTCCAATTTAACCCTCTAAGAAATTGAAACCTATAGGAGAATACTTACTTTAACTTGGCTCTAATCGTCTCTATTAGTTGACGATTTACACCCAAATCGCTCTCAATACGGTTCGGATATAGATCCCCCCGCCTACGGCGACCCCCTTAAAAAGGGGGTAAATAAGGAAAATAGCAAGCCAATTTATCGGGGGGTTGGGGGGATCTTCGAGTGATAAACAAGCTAACCGAACCGTATTGAAATCGCTTTGATCCAAGCCAGAGAAACGCTACCACTGGAGAACTTAACTGCTACCAAAAGTAGTGAAGCGTAAAGACAAAAATAAATCATCCCCTGGTCAAATGAAATTACTTTGGGATGATTGGGAAGTTGCTGATTCGGAAGTCATCAAGGTAGCCCTTAAGTTTGTAATGGCTAACTGCTACGACCCCAAAATAGCTATGCAGTTATTCACGTAATTACGAATTAACCTCGGGTTCGACGCCGTGCCAGGGACTCGATGCCGTGCCAGGAATCGAAACCGATGTCGCCTAATGTGCGTCAATTCAAAGAGGCGAATCGAACGCCACAAGGTGTGGTGTGGAAAAAGGCTTTTGACATGAGGAACGGTCTGTGGTAAATTCAGACGGATGGTTGGTCGGGTCATCGGTCGTAACTAAACTAATCCGGTCTCTTTGTGAAGAGTAAATCCAGTTTGTCCTTGCTGCCGGGAGGGAAAGGCTGAGGCTGGATGCCCCCCTGAATTTTGCCCTCCGTAGCCGGTGAGAGTTCAGAGAACTAATTTGACTTCCGGACTCTTTTGTTTTTGGTTGTTTTTCTTCATTTTCAGATTTTTTCACTCAGGACTAGGACTACGCGAGGACTCGACTGAGCGATGATTGGTCATTGCGAGGCAAACGCAGTTGAGATTGCTTCTATTCGAGACGCTCCGCGAACGCTTCGCTCGCAATGACGGAAATACGTTCCGTTCTGCGTAAATCCACAAAAACACTTTAATATGAGACTCCAAACATTTCCGCATCCTTCTAAAAAATTAACATCTAATAAGACTCCAAACATTTCCGCATCCGTCTAAAGAATTATTATACCCAGACAACATTTTTCAATTTCTTAGTATCCAGACAATATTTTCTATTTTCATGATTAAAATCAAATATCGCTCAGGGGTGGGACTCAGAACGCCCAAAAATTCATGTGATCACTCCCGATTTGCGGTGAACAGAGGCAACATTCGGTTCAGGTAAAACATCGGTGATGCGATCGCTCTATGATCCGGTAAGTATTGTCTAAGCGAAGACAGATTATGACGCAAACAATTTCAATTAACGACTCTGGGCGCTTGCAACTCACACCGCTAGAAATTCCATCCCGTCTACTGTTAGGGCCTGGACCTTCCAATGCTCATCCTACAGTTCTCCAGGCGATGAATACTTCACCCGTTGGGCATCTTGACCCAGCTTTTCTCGCACTCCTGGATGAAATTCAGTCATTGCTACGCTACGTATGGCAAACTGAAAATCCACTCACCATTGCAGTCAGCGGTACGGGAACAGCCGCAATGGAGGCAACCATCGCCAATGCCGTTGAACCCGGTGATGTGGTTTTAATTGGTGTAGCTGGTTACTTCGGTAATCGCCTTGTGGATATGGCTGGACGTTATGGCGCAGATGTGCGAACCATTACCAAACCTTGGGGACAAGTCTTCAACCTCGATGAACTTCAAACAGCCTTAAAAACTCATCGTCCAACTATTTTAGCTCTAGTTCATGCCGAAACCTCTACCGGCGCACGTCAACCGTTGGAAGGAGTCGCTGATTTGTGTCGTGAATTTGGCACTTTCTTACTAGTGGATTCAGTCACAAGTTTGGGTGGCGTCCCCTTGTTTTTGGATGCTTGGGGAGTTGACCTAGCTTATAGTTGTAGCCAAAAAGGGTTAGGTTGCCCACCTGGTGCTTCACCCTTTACCATGAGTGCGCGTGCAGTTGAGAAATTGCAACAGCGCCAAACGAAGGTTGCAAACTGGTATTTGGATATGCTGTTGCTGGGCAAGTATTGGGGGCCTGAACGCACCTATCACCATACAGCACCGATTAATTTATACTATGCATTGCGGGAAGCACTACGTTTGCTTGCAGAAGAGGGGTTAGCAAACTCCTGGCAGCGGCATCAAAAGAACGTAGAATATCTCTGGGAAGGGTTGGAGAACTTAGGACTGAGTATGCACGTTGAGCAGGAGTATAGACTGCCAACGCTCACCACTGTCCGCATTCCAACAGGGGTAGATGGGAAAGCGATCGCTCGGCAGTTACTCAATGAACATAATATTGAAATTGGCGGTGGTCTTGGCGAACTCGCTGGTAAAGTTTGGCGCGTAGGATTGATGGGCTTTAATAGTCGTAAGGAAAGCGTTGACCAACTTTTAGCAGCACTAAGGCAAGTTTTGCCTAAGTAGTTTTGGCCTAATTAGGTGCGTTAACAGTAGTGTAACGCACCTGATACAAAAGGCGTAGCCCAACCTAGGCATCGCGCTAACATTGTTTGAGAATTAAAGGAAAATGAAAATCGATACTTCACTCTATCCAAAGTGAATCAGTGGATTACGTCGGAAAAAATCGTGCCTTAATTATGTTTCTACTTGCGTAAAATCGTCCAGGTTTCTCTCATTCCTAGCATGATCAACCGTGTCGCTCGGCGCAGCAAATCTCCACACTGTGATTCCGTCCTGAGTTCCAGTAATCAGGGTCTTGCCATTCCTACTAAACACCATTGCCCCCGACCAGTTGCTGTCCTTCGCCAGAGTTGCCTCCATCTCCCCCGTTGTCAGATTCCAAATTCGATATGGTTTGTATCCTCCACCGGCAATTAAAGACTGCCCATCGAGACTAAAGGCGATGGTGATCTGAGGAAAATAGAAGCCCTCAAAATCCTGCAACAATTCTCCCGTTGCCAGGTTCCATAACTTCACCTGCTTGGCACTGCCACTGGCCAGCAACTTGCCGTTGCGACTAATAGCTAAAGCGGAGACTGTACCATAGTGTACGGTCAAGGTGATGCCTTTTTGTCCAGTTGCCAAATCCCACAGGGTGATGCGATCGCCCGAATCGCTACTAATCAAAGTCTGACCATTCGGACTCAGCGCTAATGCTATCAAGGCATCCGGTGTTTCTGCCCACGTGTTCCTTAATTGTCCAGTTGCCAAATTCCACACCTTAATGGTCTTGTCGGAACTGGCACTCACAACCGTTTGCTGATCGGGCGTGATCGCGACCGCATTCACAGCCTCAGAATGCCCTTTCAGGGTGAATTTGAGTTTTCCAGTGGCTAGATTCCAGACCTTAATAGTTTTGTCAAAACTCCCACTCACTAACGTTTGACCATCGGTGTCTAGGGCAAGGTCATAGATATTGTTGGTATGTCCTTGGAGGGTTAATTGCGGTTGCTGATTGGGCAGATGCCAGACGGTAATAGTTTTGTTGCTGCTACTGATCAAGGTATGACCATCAGCACCGAGGGCAATCGCTGACGCTTCCCCGGTCAATGTCTGCACTACTGTCAAATCGCAATAGGGGGAATGCGGTTGCGACAACTTGCAGATATTCGTGGCTCGGTAACTGCCCCAGACAAATGCCCCAATCTGTGCCAGAAAAATCAGAACCGCCACACCACGCAGCAGGCATATCTGTTTTTTGCTCAACCAGTTGTCTAACATCAGTACTGTTCTCCTGAAGTAAGTGTAAGTAAGTCAGTGCAATAAAACCAAACTGTGTGAAGAAAAGTAAATAAGGCTCAAACTCTTTTTCACCCTGCTCTCTGCTTTCTGTCCCCTGCCTTATCCCAACAATAATTATTTACGCCGACCTACTTAAGTAAGTTATAAGAATTAACGTAAGTTCCAAATAAAGGAAAGGCTGTCGGATACGTTGACATTGCTAACATTCGCTTAATCGAATGACACCATGCTCAGTCTAGAAGAGTTCTTTTACGATGTCGATGACTTTTGCAAGTCCCTAAAAGGCTGGTCAGATGGATGTATAGTTGGAGCTAGTAGTCTGTCAAGCCAACAATGCCTGATGAGATGGTCGGGTATAAGCGCTCATGCAATGGCATTGTAAGTCGAAGCATTAACAATTCAGCAGCTTGGGTTACAGCAGAATTCAAGTATTTGAACCACATCTGTCCTAAGGCACAGTAATGCTGTGCCCCTACCGCGTGGTCTATTTACCTGAAAATAGCTGTAATATCAAGTTCGGATAATTACAGCAGAATTCAAGTATTTGAACCACATCTATCGTAGGGGCACAGCAATGCTGTACCCGTACTGCGTGGTCTATTTACCTGAAAATAGCTGTAATTATAATAAGGTTGAATCGTTGCAGTGGATCTATCCGAGTACCATGCCGAAATAGATTGCGACGCCGAATAGCCCGTCGTAGACATCGCCAACCACTTGAGCGAAGAAGAATTGTTAGTTGGTTATCGTCAAGCAAGAGAAGCGACAGAGCGTAGCCACTACCAAATTATTTCCATTTCCCAACATATTCACCAAAAATACAAAACCGCAAACAACTAAGAATTAATTCAATGACCCCCAAAGAATACCAAGATGAGATTATCAAAATTAGTAAACACTACCCGATATTTGGAACTGATAAAGCCTTGCCAACTTATAGCAGTGGATTATCTGAGGAAGTAGGCGAGGTAATGGGAATCATTAAACGGCATTTTAGAGGTGACGCTAAAGCTGAAAACTTCAAAGGAAATTTGACTAAAGAATTAGGCGATGTGACAGCATATCTGGTACTGCTGGCTAAAGAGTTCGATATTGATTTTGAAGATATTCTAACTATGAATATCAGCAAGTTGCAAAAGAGAAACGAAAATGGCACTCAACTAGGTAGTGGTAGCGATAGATAATTATGCAAACACACGAATTAAAAACATTGCTTGAATATTTTCAAGCTGTGGTAGATGGTAAGAAAATTTTGAAGTCAGATTGAATGACCGTGATTTTAAAATCGGAGATTGTGTCATACTCAGAGAATTCGATGCAACTACAAATCAATACACTGGTAGAGTCAGTTTTAAATATCAAATCACTTACGTTCTAGAAAACTTTGTAGGATTGCAGCCTGGATATGTTGTCTTTGGTATCTTGTGGAGTTGGAAGTGAGAACCACCTTAAGCAGCGTGTTTTTTTGGTTTGTGGAGTAGAGCGATCGCACCCCAATATATAGACATGATTGGTTCATTTGACGATATCCTTCCCTCAGAATGTAATATTCACATTACAACTAGGATCAGGAGCAAAGCTTTTATCAAAAACGAACCTAGCAGAAACGCTTCCAAAACCTCGTGAATAGCTGCCACCCAAGTAATGCTGATTATTGTCTTAGATGCCAGCATCTCCGGTATAGAATTTTTTAATGGGTAGGGTTGCTCCGTCACTATAACTAACATTTGCTTTATTTCCGCCTCTATTTCTTCCCTTGTTAATTATATAGTTGACTCTTATTATTGAGCTTGCATTTCTTCCGACACCTTGATTGTAATCGACTCGAATTGTGCCTCTAAAACCTCCAGCACTACATGAATAGTCGCGAATAACGGCATCAGCAGTAGCTGGAGTTAAAGCAATGCTACTGCAAGCAACAGCCATTGCAGCAGTACCAATAATAAAACGGTTTGTTGTCTTTCTAATTTGACAAGCAGTCAAACTATTAACCATCTCTAACTCCCTTTTTGATTCAGTTATACTTTGCATTGAGTAAATTAAAATCAATAAATACCATAAATTTTTAACGCTAATACAAAAATTTAAAAATCTTTTCATAGCAATTATTATCGCAAAAAATAATATTGAGGATGATTTAATCAATGGGATACATACTCCTTGCTTCAATTTCTAGCTTTTTATCAGTGTCTAGCTCTACACCACTTCTAGCCACAGGGGATAGCATAGCCAAGCTAGCCGCCGCCCCCAATACCTGCTCATCGCTCACTTCCAAATATTTCTGCAACTGCTCTAAATTCCGATGCCCTGAGATTTCCTGAATTACCCGCAGTGGAATATTAGCGTTACTCATCTGGGTGAGCGCGGTGCGCCTAAAACTGTGCGTCGATACGCCAATTACCCCAGCTTGTTTGCAAGCTCCTCTCAAAATCCTAGCGGCTGAGTCTTCGCTGATATCACCTTCACTGCGACCGGGAAACAGATAAATCTCTCCTGCCAGTGGGTAGTATTCACCCAATAACCGCCGTAAATCTTCAATCACTGGGATTGACCTAGTAGCTAGCTTCCCCTTGGTGTTTGACTTCCTAATAATCAGCCGTGGTCTAACAAAACCTTTGGGTGTGTAAATGTCTTGAGTTTGTAGCGTACAGCATTCACGGATTCTACAGGCACTGACATCCTAAAATGGCTAGAAAGGAGTACAGAGTAAATCTGTGGGGTTTTTGGTTTATGGAGAGGTACGATCGCGACGATGGGGAATTTTCATTTGTGGGGTTATCTCCGTATAAAATAGGGTTTTTATATTATAAAAAGTTATTTAACCTAAGTAGAGTTATGATTATGGTAATTGCACAAATGTCTGCGAGGGCGCAGGAAAAGGGGATAAATCTAGCTTGGAGACTGGCAATCGCCTAGCTTTGACTACTCCTAAATCTTGATTTTCTTATGTTTGCTTTCCTGATAATCAGCCGGGGACTGACATTGCCCTTGGGTGTGTAGATATATTGAGTTTGTAGCGTACAGCATTCACGGATTCTACAGGTACTAAACAGGCAGACACCAAACAAAGTGCGATCGCGGTCGTTGTCGAGTCCGTGACTGAAAATTAATTGTATCTCTTGCTGTGTGAGAATCTTGGCTCGGCCGTGCCGATTGATTTTCATTGTCAGACTGTAGACCCTGTATCACAGCGTACACCTTAACTGTCTTAAGTGTCCTTGCGTCTTTGTCAAGATTTTGAGATATTAAATTGAAAAATTAATTCAGATAGAAACTTATGACAACCGAGCAAGAGCTTCAATCTCTTTTTAATACCTTAGATAGCGATCAAGACGGCAAAGTCTCCATTAATGATCTTTTTTTAAGTCCTGGCTTAAGTGCAATCATCTCATCAGAAACAAATACCAGTAGTCCCCAGGAGTTACTAGTACAGTATGATTCAGACAAAGACGGTAGTATTACTTTTGAAGAGTTAAAGCAAGCTGTTGAGAAAGCAAGTAATTTAAACTAGCAGTCAAAAAACAAGAGTATCAATACCCTATTATCCTCATACCCTGTAAGGTGTGAGGGTTATTCTTCTCATTGTCAGCATTTTGTGAAAAACGTCGCGAGAATACCACAGCGTATTCAATTTACATATTTTTGATTTTAGAAACTGTCCATCCCTATCCCTATATTCATCGCCCCATTTGCTTATTTCTTCCAGGGTAGTTTAGTCCCCATTTCCGTCAATGCAGAAAAGATGAGATAGAGGACGAGCAACCCAGCACCCGCAAAAAAAGCCAGTAAATTGTTATCCATCTAATCTTTACGTCTCTCAAAGAGAAATGTGATACTATTTGATGCTTTTGGATGTTGACTACACCTACGAAGTCGGACAAACTCCCGCAGGAGATTAGATTGGAGTGCGTAGACACGTTCGCGGAGCGTCTCGTAGAGAAGTGGCTTGTCAACAGACATCGCAAAGCGAATTTGACTACAATCCTTAGAAAGACCAACAGAAATATAATGTCCAAAAAGTCCGATTCGCAGTTCCAAAATCTCTTTGCTTCACCCAAATCAACCAACTGGGACGAAAGATTAGCCCAAGTAGCCTACCGCTTTAACCGAGAATATCAAGGTGAAACCTTTGAACTCCCAACAGAAGTACAGGCGATGCCAATATTCCGGGAGTGGATTGCTGGTAGTTTCTCAGGGAGAATTGCTTCCCCTTTTTGGGAAATCGCTCAACCTCAAAAAAACCAACACTGTATAGATATTGGCTGTGGTATCAGCTTTTTAATTTATCCTTGGCGGGATTGGCAAGCATTTTTTCATGGGCAAGAAATCAGTAATGTGGCACGTGATACCCTTAATTCCCGTGGACCACAGTTGAATTCCAAGCTGTTCAAAGGTGTTGAATTGGGAGCAGCCCATCAGTTAAACTACTCATCAGAGCAATTTGACCTAGCGATCGCCACCGGATTCAGCTGCTATTTTCCACTCGAATATTGGGATGCTGTAATCGCAGAAGTCAAGCGGGTGTTAAAACCAGGTGGACATTTTGTGTTTGACATCCTCAATCCAGAAAAGCCTTTAGCGGAAGATTGGGCAGTTCTGGAAACCTATTTGGGGGCTGAGGTATTTTTAGAACCTGTGGCTGAATGGGAAAAAACGATTAAGACGGCTGGTGGTAAAGTAATAGCGCAGAAATCAGGGGAATTATTTGAGTTGTATAAAGTACGGTTTTGAAAATACTATTACTCAGGGATAAGTGGACTTAATGGATCTAAAGAAGTTGTAAAAACAAAATAGATTACCCCAGTTCCGAGAATCATCACAGCGAGACTGAACAGCAACACCCATCGGTCTGTCGGTTCATAAGTATCTTCTTCGATATCACGACGGACTGCGAAATAGTGTGCAGTTGAGAGCCACACCGTGATTAAACCCACCAGCGAGAAGACTAAACCTAACTTCCAACCGTTCCCAGGATGGGGTATCAAAGGTACTTGGAAAGCACGCAAACGCACGATGACGACACCAAAACCCAAAAGAGCGATCCCTGTCCGCATCCAAGCGAGGTAGGTACGCTCATTTGCCAAGTGATCTCTAACTCTGGACGGGTTGAGTCG
Organism: Nostoc sp.; assembly: GCF_036919555.1. Classification (GTDB taxonomy): domain Bacteria; phylum Cyanobacteriota; class Cyanobacteriia; order Cyanobacteriales; family Nostocaceae; genus Nostoc. The sequence goes on along the minus strand of NZ_JBALCS010000091.1, from coordinate 84,711 downwards.
TCCTGGCTTTTTTTTATCTTTATCTTCTTCTGTAGGTTTCAATTTTAACTGCATCAATAACACCCTTATTCCCAAAGCGGCTCTTATCAAAAAAATGCGAAGGTAGTAGGAAATCTCTTTCCAGATGACTTGCACCCAGCGCAATAGTTGCGCTACTGAAATATGCCTGTTGTGATTGTACATTTTTTTCAAAATTTATTTTAATGCAGATATAGAAATAAAACAAGCTGACCGAATAATTCGGAATTCGTAATTAATGGTACAGAGCAACTTTGACATACTCCCCCGTTTAGAAAACGGGGGATTCTAAGCTCAAACAGCAATTGCAGTCTCGGACTGTCTGACATCACCTAACTTAATGGTTGACGCCCCAACCATGTAAGTAATAAGGGGTTCTAAAAAAACAGCCAAGATTCAGAGAGGTTTTTCACCAGTGTATGTCCTGTTTTTCCTCTGATTTTGGCTGTTACCGTATTTAAATTGAGAAGAATAATTCCAAAATAGACTATGCAGTTCTATTTCAAGCCTGATTGCTAGGCGCATTAGGAACTCGTGTCTCTATGACAGCCTGCGATATATCTGGGATAAACCAGTTAGCCTCTTTGCCGGTGATCACTTTCACAGTCGGAACATTCAATTCAATCGCAGCAGTAGCTGGATTTGTCTTAATCACCAACTGAGTTCCATCAAGGATCTTCAGAGCCACCGGCCCTCTCAATTCTTCACCTTGACCATTCGGACTAGAAGTGAAATTTGCTACCTTGACATCATTCGCTAGATAGATGCCATCACAATCCCAATTCTTTTTAGTGGACTGACCATTAGCAATAAAATACAAATTATTGTCGTATACGGCATCTTCATTGTCTTCACTATTTGGTCTTTTGCCGTAAACTGCTATGGTCTTACCTGTTTGGTTTTCGCATTGACCCCAGTTGATTCCTGTCTCTAAAGCATATTTTTGCAGTGTTAATTCCTCAGTTCTCTTTTGAATTTCTTCTGGTGTAAGACCTTCAACTTGAGTTTGGGCATCTTTTGTCTGAGACAGTTCCTTAAGAGCTTTAGTGACTTCGATATAATCAGGGTTTTTGCTAAACTTTGGTCTATCAGCAAAAGAAGGTTGAGCAAAGGCGAGATTAGCGACAATCATTAACAGAATTAGCAGAGATTTCCAGAGTTTCATGTTTTGATTCCTGTTGATAGGTAAGATATTTTGTAGTTTTAAATTCATTTTTGCGAGAAAATCCATGATGCACATCTTTCTAGATACTTAGTTTTTCTTGTTCTTCACTCAACGGCTGAGTATTGAAACCTAAAATCAATGAGAATATATAACTAGAAACTACAGATAAAAGAGTCCAAGTAACATTTTCTGTAACAATAAATACACCTAAGCCAATCAAGATACAAGGCACAAAAGTATTGCCATTTTCAGTTAAAAAGTTTGCGATCGCAGGCAAGTAGGTCAACTTATAAGCGGCATAACACCACACGCCCACTAGTGTAAAAAATACACTCAGTATCATCAGCAGACTATCTAACTCAGAATTGGCAAACAGAGGCACGTAGACACTGATATTATCACTACCATTAGCAAAGGCGATCGCAGCTACGTTACAAGTTTGCGGAGAGAGAAAACTGCTAACTATAGAAGGACAAGACGGCTCGGTTTCTTCTTCGGCTGACTCTGGTGAATCCTCTTCGCGTTTTAGTAAACTACTCACACCAATGATTATTGGCATTAAACCAAGTAGTCTAATCCAGTCTTGCGGTATGATTAGTCCACCGAAGAAACCGGGAAGGCTAGCAATGATCAATGCAGCAAAACCGAGATACTGACCAGCCAGGATGTGATGATTGCGGAACGTTTTACTTATTTGCGAAAAAAGCAACGTCAGAACCACAATATCATCGATGTTGGTGGCAGTGAATGCGGTAATCCCTGTGGTAATTGCAGTTACTAAATCGTTCATTTTTGGAAGTCCTTATTTTCATGCTTGCTAATTGGGCATGGGGCATTGGTCATTTACAAAGGACAAATGACTAATGACTAAGTAGAAAGCCTTGATTTATACTTTAGTCAAACTAACCGATAGAATCAAATGCTTTTGTTTGTCAGAATGATAAATGAAAGTGATTAAAATTTTGACACAAAGTTGTAGGGATACCATAAATGGCAGGAATGACGCTTGAGCAGCTAAAAATCTTTCTAGCTGTAGCACAGCAGTTACACTTTACTCGCGCCGCAGAGGAGCTTTATATTACACAACCTGCCGTTAGTGCAGCAATCCACAACTTAGAGCAAGAATATGGAGTGAAACTATTTCATCGGATTGGTCGCCATATCGAGATTGCTGAGGCGGGTAAATTACTGCAAGTGGAAGCGCGGAAAATTCTCGATCAAGTTTCCTTGACTGAAAGGGGATTGCGAGAATTGAACAATCTGCAACGGGGTGAATTGAAATTAGGGTCGAGTCTGACAATTGGTAACTACTGGCTACCAAGTAAGATTAGTGAGTTTAAGAGCCGATATCCCGGTATCCAGATTGACTGTAGCCTTGCTAATACAGAAGAGATTTGTGTCGGAACGGCCACAGGACAGTTTGATTTAGGTTTGGTGGAAGGAGATGTGAAGCCAGCGCTCCAGAATACTCTAGAGTACGAAATAGTGGGGAGAGATCGCTTGCAAATTGTGGTAGGTCAAAAACACCCTTGGTTTGAGTGGGGAGAAATTGACTTAAGCCAATTGACTCAAACCCTTTGGGTGATGCGAGAACCAGGTTCTGGAACCCAGCAAAGGTTTGAGGAAGCCCTCCAAAATTGGGGAATCAATCTCAGTGAACTGAATGTAATTTTAGTATTCAATAGTGGAGAGATGACAAAGGCAGCGATCGAAGATGGTGTCGGTGCAATTGGAATTTCTGAGTTGATGGTAAAAAAAGAAATACAACTAGGAACTCTGCGGGCAATTCGAGTTATTGATAATAGAGAGGGTAACGGTGCGATGCCTAGGTTGGGCTACGCCTACGCAGAAATAGTTCGACCTTTTTTCAAACTCAAGCATCGTCAGCGTTTTCAAACTGCTCTCTCCAAAGTCTTTGAACAAATGTTGATATCGTCTATGTTAAATAAGTAAGTCGGCGAGAAAAATTCAATGTATATGAAAAAATATGAGAAGGAGTCAGAAGACACAATTCAGAATACCCCACGCCTGAGTCAGGGGTAACAAATTCCCCAGTCCCCAATCCTCTTTACACCTTCTGCATATTTTTACTGATGGGGTCAAAACCTCTAGAAAACCGTGTACTTTCATCGTAGTAAGCGCCAGTCAGATTCGCTCCATACAACTTGGCATGGTTGAGTTTAGCTCCCCGGAGATTTGCTTCATTCAGTTTGACACCGCTCAAATTAGCTCTGGTAAAGTTTACTTTGGATAAGTTAGCTCTACTCAAATCTGCTCCCCAGAGTTTAGCTTTAGCTAGGTTAGCTCCACTCAAGTCAGATCCCCATAAATTAATTCCAGGCAAATAGGCTCCAATCAGCTTGTACCTACTCAAGTTGAGGGCTGGAAAATATCTTTCCCCGGCGGCAAAACGCCGTTTTAATTCCTCAGCATTCATCCGTCGCGTTGACCTTCCTTAGCAATACAGAAGTTATTTGTTCCCATTCTTGGCTTAGTTCTCCTAAAAACTCTGGCTGACCACTGCGTTGATACCAGAAACGGGCATTGTACAAATCGCCTTCTTTGCGGTGCAGGTAAGCATGAACCCAGGCACTATCGGCATCGCTGGCATTTCCAAGTATTTCATGAGCTTTGCTCCAATCACCTTTCTTCTCATACCACATTGCTTGCAGCCCTTTTGGCAGTGTCTCAGGACATGGGCGCTGCTTTTCGATTAATCGGATGAATTCCTCTGTATTCACGATCGCCATCCAACAAGAATCAAACTTCTATCTCTAAGATACTCCTCAGCTTAAGGTTAAGGTGAGCAGGGGGAAATAAACAATGTCCAATGCCCAATCCCTTTCACATCTACTTAACTGGATTAACTGGAATAAGTTCAAACTCGAAAGTACTGATCAAACGGTCATCAATATAGACCTCTATTCTATGCTTACCAACCGGATCGCCAGGAGCGATCGTCCAAAAATTCTCAATCACACCCTTTGGAGCCGGCTGTGTGCGCCGTGTCACAGATGTAGTGCCGTCTGCTGATATTGAGAAGTCTTCACCGTTATCTGTACCCCAGGTTTCTGGAGGTTTTGGTAAATGCAAGACTTCGCGCCATTTAACTTCACCTTGGTAGTCTTTGAGTTTAATTCGCCATCCGTAGGCATTTCCTTCCTGAAGTGGCACTCTTGTTGTCTGGAAAATGGTAACGTTACCTTTGGAGTCAACTCTCCTAAGCCCGAACTCGGTGTTAATAACAGTAATCTGTTTTGTATTCGTTGGCGCAGGAGATAATATAGCATTTTCTACCAAAACAGAAGTAGCGTTGATTGGCTCAGAACTTATGACCCCAGATATTAGCCAAGAAGAAGCTAACACAGCAGTAGTAGCCCAAATTCTCATTAGTATGGTTTCCTGTCAGGCTTTTGGTACTTATTCAAGTAATCTCACATGTTTTCCGGGTCAACGTTACCTATGGTTGGACAAAGATGAAATTGCTTTTAGGAATCTGGTGGATTTGGACTCGGACTTGCGACACCGAGCAGCCCAATCCAAGCATCGCTCAACAAATTCTACAAGGTTATGGGAGGCAAATCACCGTCAAAAGTATACTTGGTCAAAACTCAACCTTTCAAATTAACTTTCCCCTCAAACTTTAACCCATCTTGATAAGATGAAACTTTTTCACTACTGTGATAACTTCTTCGCCATTTTTCGAGATAATCTATAGATATTGATTTAGATGTGACGTTCACACCATTTCCTCGCCAAGCAACTTCTGAATCTGTTGTGAAAACCCCGCATTCTAATTGATCTAGCCTCATATTCCAATATTCACTAAATCGGCCTTTTAAAGTAATAACTTGCTCAAATACCTTATTTCTATGTTTATTTCTTCTTTTTCTTTCTGTAGCTCCTGTTGCTTCTGTATCAATAAACTTAGTTTCAATTAAAAACAGACTACCTTTAAAGGTCAGGAAGACAAAATCACACTTCCCTAAATCTGTATAATCTGAAATTGGGGATTTTTCAAATAACAGCAATTCAGCGCACGAGGGAAACAATTCTTTAATATTCAGAAATAAATAAGCTTGCAATAGAAGTTCCTTATCATAAGGAAACAAGATCACTCCTTCAAAAAATTTCTGAATGTCCTCCTGAGTTTGGGGTTGAATTCTTTTACAGTATGAAACAAATTTATCTAGCTCGTTTACGATCATCAAGTTCCTAACTCCTTCCCCCGGTCGCAGCCTTAAGGGTATTAGCATAAAAAGATACCACTACCTTAAGGAAAATATCATCCGCACAAGTAACTAAAAAAATGATCCCAATCCTGAATAGTTAAGGTAATTTACTGTTGACAGTTGGGCAAAACTAATTTTTAACCTGATTTTCAGTATTAGTAGATTTTTCACTTCTGGACTTACCTACCAGTCAGCGATTTTATATGAGCAGTAAAACTGGCGTTTTGCAAAGCTTGAACAGTTATTCTAGAATCTTGTACGCAAAATTGCCAACCCAAGCGAACAAGTTTACGAGAATTTTCAGTTTGGATAATTCCAATCACTGGCATTTTTGCCTTTTCTTTGTCTCCTGACTGTTCTTGCAAAATTGTTTTCAAGCGATGTAGTTCTTCGATATTACCTGCTTGTTGGGGATTTAACTCCACCATCACCATTTGTACTGTTTCTACTGGTTCTGCATCTTCAAGGATAAATTGAGTTTGCTCATCGCGTCGATCTACCTTTCCCCAAATAATCAATCTAGTATCAACTTGGAGTAGGGAACTAATGCGTTCATAGGTTTTGGGAAAGACTACAGCTTCTGTTTGTGTAGTGAGGTCTTCTATTTGCAAAATTGCCATTTGATCGCCTTTTTTCGTAACCACTTTTTTCACGTTATTCAACATGACAACTGCACAAAGCCTTATTTCTTCCTTTTGTTCTCCCAGTTGCGAAAGGTTAATTGGCGTCAAAAGTGGTGCTATTTGCCGTAAGGATTTCAGTGGATGATCTGATACATAAAAGCCTAATAATTCTTTCTCCTTCTGCAACTTTTCCTGTGGGGTAAAATCCATCACAGGTTGAGATTTGGGAGCAGTTTCAAAGGCATTATTTGCTCTTTTATTCTGAGTTGAAGAAAATCCGTCGCCTAATAAATCCAAGAGATTTCCTTGACCACTAGCTTTATCTTTAGCGCGAGATTGTGCCCAATCATACACTAATTCTAAGTCGTTAATTAACTGTTGGCGGTTGGGTTGAATTTTGTCAAAGGCTCCACAGTAAATCAGCGATTCTAGAGTCCGGCGGTTAACAGCACGTAAATCGACGCGGGAGCAAAAATCAGGAAGGGATTTAAACTCTCCTGTCTCATTTCTCGCCTCCAAAATACAGACGATCGCATTCTGTCCCACGTTACGCACCGCCGAAAATCCAAACAGAATCTTTCCCGCTATCGGCGTAAAATCAACACCAGAACGATTAATATCTGGCGGATCTATAGAAATACCCATATTTGTACAGTTAGTAATATATCTCTGTACCTTATCGGTATCGCCACTGTTAGCCGTTAACAGTGCCGCCATATATTCCAATGGATAATTAGCTTTTAAATATGCCGTTTGATAAGTTACATAACCATATGCAGTCGAATGGGATTTATTGAAACAATTGGAAGCTATTAAGCCATTTTTAATCGCAAAATTATGGTCACGCTCAACTCCAATGTCATAGACATTTTGTTTGCCTAAATACTTACGTATGGCTATTTTTATCATCTTAACCTAACCCCCGGAAAAAAAAATTGCAAAATTAATTAATTGATAAAATGATGACAATTGTAGTTGTATTAATACCTATAATATAAAATTATATCACTAGAAAACACTGCTACACTCTTACACAAAAGTAGCCTAAATATATCAAAACTTTGGCAACCTCTTAAATAGACAGTTAATAGCTATATAATTGCTGCTTTTCAAGTTTATTAAACATATTGCAATACATAGTTGATCCGCTTAGTCAGATGACTAGGGAGTGGGGAAGAAGCAGGGGAACTCTTAGAGGATGTTTGTCAAGTCTAAAAGTATACTAAAAAAACTCGCTTCCATTCCTCTAGCCGAAAGGTCAAGAAGCTTTTAAACTCCCATATTACCTTCTCTACAAGGGAATGTGGGGGTTAAGTTTAGGAGCTTTTGCTGTTAGCAATAATACTTTTAAAACATCCTCTTAGCTGGGGAGAAAAGTTTTCCCTTCTGCACCCCCCCTGTGCCTCTTTCCAATGCCGAATGCGTGAGTTACTATCGTTGAAAGGCAACTCGGTATCAGAGGGTGTGAGTAGGTGAAAGTGGCGCTGATCGTAATTTTGGCGGTGGTTATGGGATTGTTTGTGGTAGTCGAGATTGCACTGCGATCGCTCTTTGGCTTTGGTAATCCCCTGATTTACATTGGCGATGAGCAGATTGGTTATTTATTGGCTCCTAACCAGTATACCCATCGTTTTGGTAATCGCATTGAAATTAATCAGTATTCGATGCGAAGTAGTCCGATAAATAAGACACCTGCACCTTCTGGGCTGCGAGTTTTACTGTTAGGTGATTCTATTGCGAATGGTGGCTGGTGGACAGATCAGACTAATACAATATCAGGCCTGATGATGCATTCTCTGGCATCATCCACTAATAGTAATTATCAGGAAGTAGAAGTATTGAATGCTTCAGCTAACTCTTGGGGTCCAAGGAACGAGTTAGCTTATTTACAGAAGTTTAGCAATTTCAACGCCCAAGCGGTAATCTTATTAATTAATACCGATGATTTGTTTGCTACTCCTCCCACTTCTTTACCGGTAGGACGCGATCGCAACTATCCCGATAGTAAACCTCCCCTAGCATTAGTGGAAGTGTGGCAACGTTATATCGTCAAAGAAAAGCCAATTCCCGAAATGAAAGCAGTGCATAATGAAGCAGGCGATCGCGTTGGAATTAATCTGGAGGCCATCGGCAAAATTCAAGCCCTGACTCGCCAAACCAACAGTCAATTTCTATTAGTCATAACTCCCTTACTGCGAGAAATTGGTGAACCAGGTTGCCGCGATTACGAAATTAAAGCTCGCCAGCGATTAAACGATTTTACCAAAGCACAGCAAATTAATTATATAGACTTTTTACCGATATTCAATTCAACTACCAAGCCGCAAGCTTTGTATCACGATCACATTCACCTCAACTTGCAAGGTAATAAATTTGTCAGTGAAGTTATGGAGCGATCGCTTTTAGAAATACTAGGGGAGGCGTCACTTGCTCACTAATAACATGGGCTACTATACGTAACTGAACAATATTGCGTTATGTCCTATAAACTAATTTGTCGGTTTATGCGCCAATGATTGAATGACATTCAGTAGCTGCTCAGGCGTATATGGCTTAATTATATAGGCATCAGCAGCTTGCTTCTTTGCCCACAAGCGGTGAATTGCCTGATTTTTGCTGCTACAAATTAGAATCGGCACTTTTTGACTAGTCGGATTTGTTTTGATGAAGCGACACAATTCAAATCCACTCATTCCTGGCATTACTACATCAGTAACAATCGCATCTGGCTTTTCTTCTAAGATTATTTCTAGAGCTTCTTTAGCACTAGTCGCCTTAATAATATTGTAACCCCTATCGCTGAGATAATGACTAATTAATTTCAATTTACTCAGGCAATCTTCTATAACCAGAATGGTAGGTATCCAGGTAATACTCAACCTTAAATCTCCAAAAAATATGTTGGTTAAGTGGAGTTATTTTTTATATTAGGAAATTAAAAAATATGTTGAAAGATGACTTTTAGTAAATCTCCTTCTGTAAACGGCTTAGTTAAATAACCTGATGCTCCAACCATCTTAGCTTTAGCTCTATCTATAAATCCTACTTTTCCTGACACCATAATCACAGGTGTATTTTTAAAATGTGAGTGTTTACGCAGCAAAGTGCAGAGTTCATACCCGTCTAAATTAGGCATCGAAATATCCAACAAAATTATGTCGGGTTTTGTGCGAACAATTTGCATTAAAGCTTTTAAAGAATCGGTGACTCCGACAACAGAAAAGGTTTGCTCATCTAAATAACTTTTAATAACATTCAATACCGCAGGACTGTCGTCAATACAAAAGATTGTGTAGAGTTTTTTGTCAACAGGCCGTTGGATGATTCGCTGACCCCTATGATCATTAGTATTAATAGGGTAGGCTGCTGGTTTATAGCCGTTTGTTCTAGGCAACTTTGGTGTAGCTTTGGCTTGAGGTTGTAGCTGATTTATTTGGAACAATTGTGAGGGATGCGATTGAGAAGTTGGCGATGTCTGATGATAAGCCGCTTCTCTACGAGAGTCTTCGCCAACGCCAACGCTTCGGGGCGTTCGACATCGTTCAACTAATAAGCGGAGATTTAGATAACAAAACTTTGGCATATCATCCAGAAAGCTGTCAGGAATAAATTCATAACTCCCCTCTTCTAAGTTCATAAATGACTCCAGAACTTCTAGCGCTAATTGCTCTATCAGTATCGCCGCTTGAGAGAAACTGATATATTTCTGATTGACTAACCAGCAAATAGCCAGATAATCTGGATTCGGTATTGCTTGATTTTCAATACCAGTTTCAAATATCGCCCGCAACTGTTCGTCTATTCCGCGAGGGAGAGTAGAAATTTGCTGACTCAAGCGTTGCAAATTTCTGTAAAGCGGCTCAAACATTTTCTCTGAGTAACAGGCATAAATGAGTTTACCCTCATCCATATATATTGACCAAGAGCCTGAGGTGCTAAACACCTGTAAACAACCAGTAACCGACTTACCAGTAATTTTTTTTAACAGAGATAAAGGCTGAAGCTTTTGGAAAAATCTGTATCTACTAATCGGAAGTGTCTTCATTGCGATGGCTCTGGAATAAAATTAACATTTGCAGGCAAAATTAGTGAATTACCTTTTCGGAATTCACCGCGATTTTGTTGGAAGCACTGTCAGATAAATATAGCGGTCACATTTGAGTTAGTACAGAGATTCCACACCCCCCAACTCTTAATTCACCAATCTCTGTTAAGCTATAATCCACAAGTTACAACTAAAGCAATTCATGCTATTTTCCAATAGCAAAATTGCCCGACTAGTTGCCAGGATATAGTATTTCAAAAATTAGATTGGTTTTCTGTATCTTTCGCTAATCTAGCCAATCTAACAGTAACTCAAGTGTCACGCACAGACCATTGGCTCTCGCCCAGCAGTCACAAAAGCATCATTCTTATCCGTATTTTGCAGCCTAGAATTACAAATACTTTACTTCTCTTGCAAAAGTTTTTGTACCCCTAATATTAAAGTCTGGAGTGACCAAAATCTACTGTAACGTAGACGAAAATGGCTATATATCATGGCTTTTAGGCATTAAGTCCGCGCTGACAAACTATGTTTTTGTAGCCGTGACGAAAGTCGTCGGGTACTTTTCCAAGAAGTTTATTCTTGAGGGAAACTTCATCAAAAGAAAAAGTATTATTAAAAACTAAGCATCCCAAAAGTTCAATGTCTTACTTAAGTTTGTGATTATAGAGCAACTCTTAGTGTTGGGATTGGGCAGCATTATCACTTGCACAACAAGAATGGTAAACCTCCTACCAAAGATGAGTTAGCTGATAATTGCCGCCATGATGGTATGTGGTGAGATGCACAGGCGACCAGATCAGCAGAATGGAATCTCTTCATAAGTACTAGAAACGGGTTCTAATGTTGTATAGGGCTAAATAGTTACCATGTACAGTTTGGAGCGACAAATTCAAGAATTTCGCTATAAATTCTTGATTGGTAGTATATACCTGCAAAATAGCTATTTTCAGCTAGATGGTAGATAACAAGCAAAGTACTTACTAAAATTCAGGTTACTATAATTTTCAAAAAAAGTTAGCAGAAATATATAAACTTCATGATAAATAAGTAAAGCAAATATGAAAACTAATTAATAGCATCTTCCAGACAATTGTCATAAATATTTATTTTTTAGGATGCCCGGAAATGCTGAAAATGTACAGTAAAAGATAATTTTGGATGCTTATTTAATTACACTTATAAATGAGTGAATCATTTTATGATAGCAATTTGCCTGAAAAATCTCAAGTTTTAAAAATCACAAATATAAATACAAAATTGTACCTGACTTTTCACGGTATCTGGAAAACCTCTCTTTAAATCTCTCTCCTAAAAGGCTACGGTGTACACACAAGTCGAAAGAAGCTCGATTGACCATTTCTCGTTCCCATGCTCTGCATGGGAATGTCTGATTAGGGGCTGCTGCCTCCAGTCAAAATTGAGTCGGAGCCTCAATGAATGCATTCCCAGGCTCCACCTGGGAACGAGTCAAGCCTCATCAAGCTAGGTTTTTAGGACTTGTGTGTACACCGTAGCCTAAAAGGAGGAGCCACTGCGTTGGGCGGCGAGCCACTCTTGTTGCACGTGGCGTCAGAGACTTTGAATTTTCCCCCTTAGAGCGTTGGGAAGGAGGTGAGGGGGTTAGGTTTTTCGTGCGCTTTTCCACATGATGTGAAAAGTCAGAAAATTGTAGGCGTAGCCCTTCGTAGACATCGCATTCATTAACCCACAAGGTATATGTAGCAAAAAGACGCAAAGAATTTCTTTGCGTCTTGGGCGTGAAATTTAGAAGTGGACATTTTCACCGTTCTAGTTCTCCATCTACTTAAACTTGCTCCCGCCAGCACCAGCTTAAAAGTGTGCCACCAGCCACCAGCTTAACTATTTCCAGTAGCCAATAACCGCCGTGTAGTAAATTCATTGTCGATGGAATCGCAGTAGCAACTTCAAATATAGGAATCCGATTTGATTTCTGAAAACATACTGAGACTGAAAATCCCGTTTGATCAGGGTTTTATCCGAAATCTTGTTCAAAAATCAGATATGAGTCCTATAGGTTGAGTTGAACTCCTATAGTGCACATCTGCGGAGTTAATAAATAGGTGTCAAGCATAGCTATAGTTAGCAGCAACACGGATAAAACAATACTGCCAATACGCCAGTGATATTGGGTTTTGCCCAAGGCTAGCGCCCCAGTCAATACTACAGCAGTAGATAATAATTCCATCCAATTGAAGTTCCAAAAAATCGTATAGCCTGCTGTCGTAAAACCAGCTTGGCTTATCATCCCAGAAAGATAAAGGCTAAGCATAATTATTCAGTCTAAAAATAGACTAGCACTGAGCCAAAAGCCCAAAGTCAATATGATCGCGGTTCGCCAAATTGGTCGTTTGAATTCAAGGTTAGAAATAGTAGTCATAAAATAATTGCGTATGTTGTATTTCTTAGTGTCTAACTTCACCAGCAGTTTAACAAGAAATATCAACTAACCTTTACAAAGCGATCGGTCTTAATTCTTAACTCAATTCCAAGATTTCAGGACTTACGCAAACAATAGCCGAAATCCTGATTTTCTTCTTAGAGGGAATTCATATATTGCCCCTAAGCGCGTGTAGTTTTGCCTAAGTCCTCAGGACTTAGGCAAAAAGTTCTGAAGTAGCGGTAATTCATGAATTACCGCTACGACAAATTAAGTTTTTGAGACAATTTTGCGTAAGTCCTAGTCCTATTAAACTTAGTTGAGAAATATTAAGTAGGTGGGTGCAATTAATAGCTAACTGGTGAGGACTGTCATTTGTCCTTTGTCATTATTCATTGGTAAGGGTTTTAAGCCTGTTTACGTTTCAAAACAATAGTTTGGTTTATTCCCACCAACTTACTTAAGAAGTTTTAAATAGTATTTTGGAACAACCCCTTGTTAACGCAATTTACGGTTTATCGAATAGCCCAAAGAAACCTCACCCTGGTTTTGCTTCTGCAAATACCTGTCCCTCTCCTTATTAAGGAGAGGGATGTAACCTTTCACACTCCCCCCTACTTCTCAACGATAAGTCAAGAGTTTTGACCATTTTGCAGGGGGGAGTGAATAATTACAGAGGGATGTATTAAGGAGAGGGTGAGGTTGAAAAATGTACTTAATGCAAACGAGAACTGCTATATGGCAAAAACCAAAAGTGCGATCGCACTCAATCAAAGCACCTCGAAACCTAAGCCTTTGAGCAGAAGTTAGTTAGCAATACTTAATATTCGATAAACTAATAATTAGTATCTCATGATATTGTGATTTCCAACACATATTTTTTTATATTGATTGTGTAAACTCTATCTGCGGAGTCAGATTACTAGATAAATTTATGGTAATTCGAGCGCCAAGCAGTAGCATCCCTGTTCTGCCGTGGTATTAGCCTTATTTACAGTTCGGTTCATTCATTCCTTGTAGAGCAATTAGTAGGCAAGGGAAGTGCAAGTTTAGTTGCTGGTAAAGTATTCGATTATTACATTCAGTATCTAGCAAGAGGTGAATATCTGAGAGCTAGACACAAGTATCTCAAAGCTTTATGGAACAAGGATTTTATCGCTCTGCCAACTCTTGTATTTTTGGGCTAGATGTCAGTGGTTGAAAGCAAGACTGTTGTTGTCTGCTCATAAGTCGCTTGCCACGTACCTATGTGGATTTGAGCAGTTAGGAATTAGCCAAGCGATCGCAGTAGCAGTCGAATCATAACTGACGTAGCTATACGTAAATTAGCAATTAGCGATCGTAGAGCTACCGCTAACGGACTATAGAAAAGAAAAAAGCAGATGAGTAAAACACGCAAGTTTCGTTTAGGTGCATTCATTCAAGCCACTGGGCATCATGTTTCTGCTTGGCGACACCCCGATGCCCAAGCAGATGCTGGATTGAATTTCGAGCATTATAAGGTAATTACCCAGACTGCCCAACGCGGCTTGTTCGATGCAGTTTTTCTAGCAGATAGCCCAGGAGTCTGGGGTGGCGTTCCAGAAGCTCAGTATCGCAACGGTAAAATCGCCCATTTTGAGCCGGTCACTCTCTTCTCGGCCTTGTCCTCTGTTACCCAAAATATCGGCTTCATTTCCACCGCCTCGACCACCTATGAAGAACCCTACATCCTGGCGCGAAAGTTTGCCTCCCTGGACTACTTGAGTAAGGGACGGGCGGGGTGGAATGTAGTCACCACAGGCAATGAGAATGCTGCACGTAATTTCGGACTTGAGCATCACCCAGAACACAGCCAGCGTTATGAACGCGCCGAAGAGTTTGTGGAAGTGGTGAAAGGGTTGTGGGATAGCTGGGAAGACGATGCTTTTATCCGTGACAAAGAATCTGGGATCTATTTCGACCCAGATAAACTACATACACTCAACCACAAGGGCAAATATTTTTCTGTAAAAGGTCCTTTGAACGTCGGTCGTCCACCCCAAGGCTACCCAGTGATTGTTCAGGCTGGAGCCTCAGAATCGGGACGGGACTTGGCAGCACGCACTGCCGAGGTGATTTTTACCGCCAATCAAACCCTAACTGATGCCCAGGAATTTTATGCTGACGTAAAAGGTAGACTAGCACAATATGGGCGATCGCCAGATGATCTAAAAATTATGCCTGGTGCTTTCCCAATCATTGGCCGTACCGAATCAGAAGCTCAAGAAAAGTATGAATTCCTGCAATCACTGATTCATCCCGATGTCGCCTGGGGGATTTTAAAGAACTATTACAAAGGTGTGGATCTGTCGAAATATTCTTTAGATGATCTGGCTCCCGAACTGCCCAGCGACACCAACACTAACAAAAGTCGTCTCAAACTAGTCAGAGATTTGGCGACTCGTGGGACTCTCACATTGCGCCAGTTGTATCTCTCCCTTGCCACCGCACGAGGTCATCGCACCATACTTGGTACTCCCGAAACCATTGCTGACCAGCTAGAAGAATGGTTCAACAACGGTGCGGCAGATGGCTTTAATATCATGCCGCCAATCCTGCCACAGGATTAGATGACTTCGTTAACCTAGTCGTTCCCGTCCTCCAGAAACGTGGATTGTTCCGTACCGAATACGAAGGCAGTACCTTGCGTGAAAACCTGGGATTGCGTCGTCCGGGCAATCGTTTTGCCGCTAAACAAGTAGATGAGAGATTGGTGTTGGCGTAAATGAGTTTGTAATATCTGCACCGTGCTTAAGGAGACATAAAAATTCATCAGTTATACACAAATCAGCGATCGCGATCGTAATTTCCGCTAAGGCACTATAGAAAAAAGCTTATGAGTACAACACGCAAGTTTCGTTTAGGTGCATTCATTCAAGCCACAGGTCATCACATATCAGCTTGGCGACACCCCGATTCACAAGCAGATGCTGGGCTAAACTTCGAGCATTACAAGGAAATTACTCAGACTGCCGAACGTGGCTTGTTCGATGCGGTTTTCCTTGCCGATAGCCCCAGCCTACAAGATAACAGTGAACCGGAGGTACTGAAGCGCAACGGCAAATTAGCGAAATTCGAGCCAGTAACGCTATTTTCCGCACTAGCACCACTAACCAAACATATTGGCTTTGTTGCTACCGCTTCGACCACTTATGAAGAACCTTATACCCTTGCTCGGAAGTTTGCCTCCCTAGACTACCTGAGTAATGGTCGGGCGGCGTGGAATGTAGTTACCACAGGTAATGAGAATGCCGCTCTTAATTTCGGCCGTGACCAGCACCTAGAACATAGCCAGCGTTATGAACGCGCCGAAGAGTTTGTGGAAGTGGTGAAAGGCTTGTGGGATAGCTGGGAAGATAATGCTTTCATCCGTGACAAAGAATTTGGTGTCTATTTCGACCCGGATAAACTGCATACACTCAACTACAAAGGCAAACATTTTTCTGTTAAAGGCCCTTTGAACATTGGTCGTCCGCCTCAAGGTTATCCGGTGATTGTGCAGGCTGGTGCTTCGGAAGTCGGTCGTGAATTGGCGGCACAGACTGCTGAAGTTATTTTTACTGCCAACCAAACGCTAGAAGACGGGCAAGAATTTTATGCCGATGTGAAAGGCCGATTGGCTAAATATGGTCGCCAACTGGACGATTTGAAAATCATGCCGGGTGTATTTCCGGTGATTGGGCGCACTGAAGAAGAAGCCCAAGAAAAATACGAATTCCTACAATCGCTAATTCACCCATCGGTAGCATGGGGCTTACTCAAAACACGTTATAAGGGCATCCATTTATCTGGCTATTCACTCGACGATCTTGCACCACCGTTGCCTAGTGATACCAACGGTGGTAAGAGCCGCCTTAAGTTGCTGACGGATCTCGTAAATCGTGGCAACCTAACGCTGCGCCAGTTGTATCTCTCTGTCGCTACCGCGCGAGGTCATCGCACCATTATCGGTACGCCGGAATCGATCGCTGACCAGTTAGAAGAATGGTTTAACAATGGTGCAGCAGACGGCTTTAATATCATGCCGCCAATTCTGCCCACAGGGTTGGACGACTTCGTTAACCTAGTCATCCCCGTCTTGCAAAAACGTGGACTGTTCCGTACTGAATACGAGGGTAGTACTTTGCGTGAAAACCTCGGATTACGTCGTCCGGGCAATGGTTTGGCCGCCAAACAAGTGAACAAGAACTTAGTAGTAGTGTAAATAAATTTTTCACAGATGTTTAAGCCATACCTTTTAAATTGCACCTTCTGTAGATCGCCGCCCTACGGAACTTGAAAATCTTAGAGAGACGCGATTTATCGCGTCTCTACAAAAAACCCTGTAATTTTTTTAAGGAAAAAAACATGACTGAATATAGCCGCTTAAAGACTTCACGCTCCGCCGCAATCAGAGCAACCCTTGGTTATCCGGTAATCGACACCGACGTTCACACCAATGATTTCACCCCAGCTTTTGAGGATTACATCGCCAAGTACGGCGGTGTGAAACTTGTAGACGAGTTACGCAAGACCGAAGCCTCCCGTCTTAACTCCAAGAGCAACGGTAAAGACTGGTATCAACAAACTCCAGAAGAACGTCAATACAACCGCACAATCCGATCGCCTTGGTGGGCTAGAGTGACTAAAAACACACTGGATCTCGCCACTTATACCCTCCCCGGACTCCTCTATGAGCGTCAGGCGGAGCAGGGGTCAGACTATTCGGTGCTGTTTCCCAACAATGTCTTGGCACCGGCTGGAGCAAGTGCAGAGAACCGTCAAGCACTGCAACGGGCGGTCAATCACTATCATGCTGATATCTACCGGAAATATAGCGATCGCCTGACACCGGTAGCTGGCATCCCCTTAACTACTCCCCAAGAAGGCATTGAGGAGCTAGAGTTTGCCGTAAAAACACTTGGTTTAAAGGTTATTAATATCACTGGAGGTGTGAAGCGACCGATTAAAGCGATCGCTGATAAATATCCAGCCGATCAATTCCCCGAAATCGCCAAGTATGCTTCTTATATCGACTTTTACGGACTAGATAGTGAATACGATTACGATCCCTTCTGGGCGAAAGTCGTGGAACTAGGCGTACCCGTCACCACCCATTACGGCAGTCAGGGTTGGACTGGACGCTCGTCCATCAGTAACTACATGAACAACCATATCGGCCACTTCGGCGATGGTTCGCAAGCATTTGCCAAGGCACTATTCTTCGGCGGTGTTACCAAGCGTTTTCCGCAGTTGCGTGTAGCGATGCTGGAAGGTGGCGCAGATTGGGGTGCCCACGTCTACATTCATTTAGTAGATCGCTTCTCCAAGCGCAATCTAAAGGCACTGGAAAACTACAATCCCGCGCTGACAAATGCCGATGAGCTATTTGAGATATTTGAGCGCTACGGTGCGGAAATTACTCAAGGGCATTCCCTCGACAAGGACGAATTGACCAAGAGTGTACTGGGAGCTTCATTCAGCCGTCATAGCCGTGCGCCAATTGGTAGCGAATTGGACGATTTTGCAGCAGCAGGCATTGAAACAATTGAAGACATCCGCGATCGCTGGGTGAACAGTTTTTTCTTTGGTTCCGAGTCCGACGATCGCACGATCGCTGCGGCATTCAACGACAAAGCCAATCCCTTGGGAGTCAAGATCAACGCGATCTATTCCTCTGATGTTGGTCACTGGGATGTGCCAGACCTCACCTCCCCCTTAGCTGAAAGCTGGGATTTGGTGCAAGAAGGCGTTATTTCCGAAGCCGACTTCAGATCCTATGTATTCGCTAATCCCTACAAGTTTTACACCCAAGCTAACCCCGAATTCTTCAAGGGTACAGCGATCGAATCCAAAGTAGGTAACACCGAATTTAAGCAAGTAGATAAGAACTTAGTAGTGGTATAAAAGACGAGATGAGGGAGATGAGGGAGAAACATAAAAATTATTCCTCGTCATCCCCCTCATTTTTAAAGCGTTTCAGCCTGGGAGATCATATGACGATAACGACTGAACCTGATATTGAGGCTCGTGAGGCGCTACGCCTAATCGGCCCCGATCCTGATAACTGGATACCCGACCGCCCAGGCGTGGATCACAACGTGACAATTGTGGGTGGCAGTGGTAGCGGCAGCACCTTTGCATTTGCACTGAGACGCGCTGGCATCGGCGGCGTAACAGTGATCGACGCGGCCGACGACGAGTCCCATGCTGGCGTGTGGCTCAATCGAGCGCGGATGAATAAGCTACGCACACCGAAGAACTTGCCCGGCCCTGAACTGGACATCCCGGCGCTGTCGTTCCAGGCTTGGTACGAGGCGCGGCACGGTGCTGAGGCTTACGCAGCGATCGACCGCATCCCCCGCTTGGTGTGGGCCGAGTACCTCAGTTGGTATCGGCAGTTTTTGGGTATCCCGGTTCGGTACCGGACGCGGCTGGTGCGGATCGAGCCAGTAGAAGGTTTCTTTCGTCTGCACCTTGAGGTGAATGGTGTCCCACAAGTGGAAACCACGCGCAAGATTATCTTTGCTAACGGTGTGGCTGGCACTGGTGGCCCCTACGTGCCATCGGTGCTAGCTGTTCTGCCACGTACCCTGTATGCACACACCGCCGATGCCATCGACTTCAGGGAGCTACGCGGCAAGAACGTGGCGGTGCTGGGCGCTGCGGCCTCGGCTTTCGATGCCGCAGGGGTGGCACTCGAATCGGGCGCAAAGGCGGTGCATTTGTTTGCGCGGCGGCCGACGATCGCATCGCTACCAGTAAATCGCGTGCGCGGGTATCCCGGCGCATACTACAACTATCCAGAACTGCCCGATGCAGCTCGCTGGTTCCAGGCTTGGCGCTTTCGTCAAGTTGGTTCTACGCCCCCAGCCGACGCGATTGAACGGGCGATCGCGTTCCCGAACTTCCACCTGCACTTGTCAGGGACGTGGAGATCAGCGCACGAGCAGGGCGGGCGCATCGTCGCCCAGGTGAACGATGATGTTTTCGAGTTCGATTTTGCGATCGCAGGTACAGGCTATTTCGTTGATCCGACAAAGCGGCCTGAACTAGCCAACTTCGCAGATCAGATTGCACTTTGGCGCGATCGCTACAAGCCACCAACCGACCAGCGTGACGACGAACTGGGCACGCACCCCTACCTTGGCAGCGCCCACGAATACCAGGAAAAAGTACCCGGTAGCGCACCCTACCTGAAGGATATCCACGTCTTCAACCCGGCAGGCTTTGTGAGTTTCGGCTTACCAATCGGCGACGTACCCAGCATCCGGCGCGACGTGCCGGCGGTGGTGGCACGCATCAGCCACGACTTGTTCTTCGCCGACTGGGCGCTACACGAGGCACGCATCACAGGCGACAATATCGCCCCGGACTTCGATGCTTCACTGTACACCGCCGCAGTGTGGAAACAGCCGATCAAGGCTGCGGTTAGCTGATTCTGCCTAGTCCACCCGCGATTGAGGAGACGGGAGCGGGGATAGGGGAGATGAGAAAGAAAAGGCCAGGGAGCAGGGAGCAGGGAGAAGAGGGGAAAGAGATAATTTGAATTCTCCCCCTTGCCCCCTGCGCCCTGCCCCTCTGCCTCTTGCAATGCCCAATGCCCAATGCCCAATGCCCAATATAAATTAGGAGTCAAGACTATGCCTATCCAACAACGCTCTCACGACACCAATAATGGTTCCTTGCCTTATCTTTTCTCGCCTGTTTCTGACAATGCCAAGCAACCTGCACCCTTAGTGCTTTTTTTGCACGGAGGACGCGATCGCGGAACAGATTTAAACGTGCTACTGAAATGGGGTCTACCTCGTTTCGTGGATTTATCCGACTCATTACCTTATGTCTTCGCCGCACCCCAGATTCTGGCTGAACAGACTTGGGCAGATCGAGCAGATGATGTACTTGCTTTGCTTGATGAACTGATCGCTTCCCAGCCCGTCGATCCAGCGCGGGTGATATTAGCCGGTTTCAGCTTAGGCTCGGCGGGGATCTGGCATATCGCTGCTTTGCATCCCGATCGCTTCGCAGGTCTGGTACCTGTGTCTGGACGTGTACCCAAGACATTAGGAGAAAGCCAACTAGCTGCACTCAAAGACATTCCCGTTCAGATATTCCAAGGTGGACAGGACAAAAATCTGCCGATTGAGGATACAGAGAATTTTGTTGAGCGTTTACGCAAAGTCGGGGGGAAAGTCGATTTAACAGTGTTGCCAGAAGGTGATCATTTTATTGCAGATGCAGTATACGGCGATCCGAAGTTGCAACAGTGGCTGGTTTCACAGAGTCGTCGTGAAACTTCTGTAGTTGTCTAATGGATTATGTCTTATGCACCATCTGATCACTGGAATCAAGTCTTCGCCAAATGGAAGGATGCTGGCACCGATCTAGATTGGGGAACCCAATGGACAAAAGTTCACCTTCCGTTCCTCAAGTCCGCCAATGTTAAAACCGTGCTTGACCTTGGGTGTGGGACAGGGAACGACGTGTTACGTCTTGTACGGCAAGGTTTCACAGTAATTGGTGTGGATTTTTCAGATGAAGCAGTGCGACAAGGACGCGAGAAAGCAAAAAAGCTAGGACTAAGCACGCAGTTTGTAGTTGCGGATATGGCAAAACCTTTGCCTTTTGATAGTGCAACATTGGATGCGGTCATGTCCAATGTTGCCATCCATATGTTTTCAGATCAGATTACACGCGAGTTGTTTAAAGAAATTCGACGAATAGTACGCCCCAACGGATTATTTGCTTTCCACGTTAATTCTACAGAAGACGCTTTAGTTCGGGCAGAACGCCACCCACCTATACGCGAAATCGAGCCAAATTACTTTCTAGAACATGATGGACAAACTATGCATTTTTTCTCTAAAGAATATTTGCTAGACCTTTTATCTGACTGGAAAGATGTAGAGCTAAAACATTACGAAATATTGCATGAGCAAACAGGCAAGCCGTTTAAAAGAGTTTGGTGGGGTAAGGCAATACAGCCTGACTAATCTTCAATCGCAATCTTTACCGAAAAAACCCAGTTTCTAAATTCTGCTTTTTTCAATCAACAACGACGAAAACCTCCATGACCTTACCAACTACTAATCTCGGTAAAACTGGATTGACCGTTTCGCGCCTCTGTCTCGGTACCATGACCTTTGGATTGCAGACCGATGAAGAAACTTCCAGGCACATCCTCGACACCGCAGCCGATGGCGGAATCAACTTTTTGGATACAGCCGACGTTTATCCCCTCGGTGGCGGGCTTGCCACTGCTGGACGTACCGAGGAAATCGTTGGGCGCTGGCTGAAAAGCAAACGCGAACATTTTATCTTGGCTACCAAGTGTGTCGGCCGGGTTGGCCCTGCACCTTGGGATCAGGGGGCTTCGCGCAAACACATTCTGGATGCGATCGATGCTTCCCTGCGGCGGCTGGGAACCGATTATATCGACCTATACCAATTGCATTCCGACGATGCTTCCACCCCCCTCGATGAGACTCTGGAAGCGCTGGATGCGGTAGTTCGTGCTGGCAAGGTACGCTACATCGGGGTTTCCAACTTCTTGGCCTACCGACTCGCCCGTGCCTTGGGTCGCGCCGAGACGCGCAATTTAACTAGGTTCATTTCAATTCAGCCCCGCTACAACCTATTATTCCGCGAAATTGAGCGAGAACTATTGCCCCTAGCGAAAGAAGAAGGACTGGGTGTAATTTCCTACAATCCCTTGGCGGGTGGTCTGCTTACTGGCAAACATATTCTCGATCAAGGCCCCACCTCCGGTACACGTTTCACGTTAGGTGCTGCCGCAGAACGTTATCAAGATCGCTACTGGCACGATCGCGAGTTCAATACTGTCGAGGCTTTACGCACAGTAGCGGAACTCGCCGGATTTTCTCTCACCACCCTAGCGGTGGCTTGGGTTTTATCTAATCCGATTATCACTGCCCCGATCATTGGCGCTAGCCGCCCAGAACAACTTGCTGACAACCTGAAGGCAGTGGAACTAAAACTCGACGACAGTTTGAAACAAAAGTTAGACGACCTAACCGCCGAATACCGAAAGGGAGATTCTCTTCGTTAGTTTCAACTGATTTTCATAATTACGAATTACGAATTAAAAATTGGAGAGGCTTGTAAACTTAAAGATTTAAGCCCAATTTTTGCCCAAGTGGCTGGGTCAGACCTGGTTTATGTAGTCGGGACACAAAGAAACCAAAGTACAGGGAAAATAGTGTTATTGCTGTTCCGCCGGAGTCTTTACTTCAGAAGTTTGAGGATATCAAGGGTCAAGAAGTTTACTTTCAAAAAGGCTCGGCATCACACTACTTTATTATCAGAGCGTTGCAGGCAATCGGCTTGACCCTTAAAGATATTAAAATCAAAAATCTGGCGACTATCGAGGCGCGGGATGCTTTTCTCGAAGGTAAAATTCCAGTTTGGATGACATCAGATCCGTACTATGCGATCGCTCAAAAGATGGGTCGAATTCGAGTCCTCAAAGATTCTGTTGGGCTAGATTCTCCTGGTGCTTATTATATTGCTGACAGGAAGTTTGCCGAAGAAAATCTTGGCTTGCTAAAAATTATCATTGAGGAACTTAATAAGCTCGACAAGTGGGCAGAGGCAAATCGAGGCGAAGTTGCCAAATTGATGATCACTGAACAAAAGCTCGAGCCAGATGTGGTAGAAAGGGTGATGTCTCGTCGTATTTTTGTAGGACGTAGAGGACTCAGCCCTGCACTGATCAAAGAACAACAGCGTGTGGCAGATTTATTTTTTAAAGAGGGTGTAATCCCAAAGGAAATCAATATTCAGGATGCGTTACTACCGCCTAATATCTATAATGCGATCACACCGCCAGAAATTATGATCTAGTGATGTATAGCAAGGAACAAACTTGAAAGTATTTTGGTAATTTGTTTTCTCATTAGTTTATGTCCTAATCTACCTGGTAACTGCGATAAGTCTTGCTAAAGGACACGCATCAAGCTTTTAATTTGCATAATCTTGGATAGTATTTTGCCCAGCCACAAAAAAAGTTTTCCTTCTAGCTTATGTGCAAATTCAATGTCCAAAAGCTTATTAATTAAGCGAGTAAGTAAGTCGGCTACAACCAAACAGCAAAAGTTTTTAAAGAGTGCTGCCAGAAGTCCTTAATACCATCGGACGGCTTATACAGTCGTCCATTTTTATCTTTCAGAAAAGCCAAAATGATGCTAGTGGATCGACTTTCATGACGAAAAAGGCCAGACAATCCAAATCCTTTCAACGTGCTGCTGATGCACCAAACCTGCCATCAACTCCATTCAGGTTCATTTTGTATTTCGTTAACCAGTTCCGGTGGTGGTATGTGTTAATGGTGATCCTGGAGATGATACACGCAACCTGTGGCATTATGTTGCCCTATGCCATTGGCGAGATCATCCGGGGCGTGACGAAATCTACGGGCGACAGCAAACCCATTTTTGATGCTATGAGGCAACCCCTAATGCTGTTCACCGCTTTGAGTGTGGGTGAA
Source organism: Nostoc sp. (assembly GCF_036919555.1). Lineage (GTDB taxonomy): Bacteria > Cyanobacteriota > Cyanobacteriia > Cyanobacteriales > Nostocaceae > Nostoc. Next base: position 60,721 of record NZ_JBALCS010000091.1, on the reverse strand, counting down.
GTAATATTCGGGCGATCAGCTGGACTCTTGCAAACCATCCTCCATCCGATTCACCGACAGCACATCGTCCGAGCGCTATATGCCTACTTGCAGCACCATTCACATCGTTACATGAGCAGCAGTTTTTCCGGGGCATTGGCACATCGGATTAGCGAAACTTCTCTGGGTGTTACTCAGACGATGCAAATGCTGATTACTGAATTTATGCCAGTAATCGTTGTGTATACCGTCGCCACGACAATACTGTATCGCGCCTATCCTCCACTGGCTGCACTCGTGGGAATATGGGCAGTTTTCTTCATTATTATTTCGTTCTGGTTGGCAACTCGCTGCCGAATTTACTCCCGGAAAGCCGCAGCTGCAAGAAGTGAGACAACTGGCATCATCGTAGATGCGGTAACAAATCTCACCAGCAGCCGATTGTTTGCTCGCTTGGGTTTTGAACGACGCTATTTGAATGAGCAATTAAGCCGCGAAATCAAAGAGGTAAGAAATTCCAATTGGTATTCGGAGCGAATTCGCTGGTTTCAGTTCATCTCGGCAGCCATTCTGAAAATTAGCACCCTGTATTACTCGCTTTCCCTCTGGAGTCAAGGGAAGATAGCTACTGCTGATTTCGTTGTGGCAACCAGTCTGTCGTTGTTGATCATCAGTGAAGCCCGCAATTTAAGTAAACGCTTTCTCGAATTTTTTGAACATATCGGTAATGTTGCTAATGGTGTCTTCATCATCGTTCAACCCCACGAGTTGATTGATCGCGATCGCGCGATCGCACACCCAATTACCCAAGGTAAGATTGAATTTCGCCGCGTGAATTTCAACTACACAGATGAGAAGAAAGTTTTTAACAACCTTTCTGTTACCATCCTACCGGGACAGCGTGTTGGACTGGTGGGCTTCTCTGGTTCTGGAAAATCCAGCTTTGTCAATCTAATTCTGCGTTTGTTCGACCCACAATCTGGACAGATTATCATTGATGGGGTCGATATTCGAGATATGACTCAGGATGCCTTACACGCTCAGATTAGCTTGATTCCCCAAGATCCGTCTCTGTTCCATCGCACGCTGCTAGAAAATATTCGTTACGGACGCTTGGATGCAACCGATGAGGAAGTGTTCGAGGCGGCGCGAAAGGCTAATGCTCACGATTTCATCATCCAAAGTCAGGATAGTTACAATTCTCTGGTGGGCGAACGTGGTGTTAAGTTATCTGGAGGGCAAAGACAGCGCATTGCGATCGCGCGGGTAATTCTCAAAGATGCGCCGATCCTGATTTTGGATGAAGCCACCTCTAGCCTTGATTCAATCACCGAAAAAGCGATCCAAGATACCCTCAACTTAGCAATGAAGGGGAAAACGGTCATTGTGGTGGCTCATCGGCTATCTACCATCGTCCATCTAGACCGGATTTTAGTGTTCGACAAAGGTCGCATTATCGAAGATGGTTCTCACACCAAACTGCTGGCACTCGGCGGCGCTTACCACAGGTTATGGAAAATGCAAGCAGGTGGATTTCTACCGGAAAATCTCGGCGAGGAACGCATACGCGAGGCTCGCACTGGCACAGATAACGTCGAAGAAGGAATGATTGCGTGAACTACTCAGACTTGCCTAAGGCTGAAGTTGATCGCTCCCAATTCATCGGGAATAGCCATCAATTACTCCGTAGTTTTTTTGGTCTGACATTCCCTCCTCTTGTCAGGAGTCCTGGTTCCCAAGACCCAAATCTTTCTCTTGCGACATGTACCCTTACGGGTTCGGCACTTCCTTCAAGTCGGGGAACCGCAAGCGCGGAGTGCCTCACCTAAAAGCTCGTGGTTTTCGCTTGTGGCATTGATGGTCAAGACATTGCATTGAGGCAGTGCGATCGCAAGTTGCTACGTGTCTACCCTTGATCTTAAGTCCGTCAAATTGCCCAGAATAAATCAACCTCTTCTTGCCTGTAGCTGACGCTAAAAGGATGTTTTAAAAGTATTATTGCTAACATCAAAACCTCAAAAACCTAACCCCCCTAGCCCCCCTTCCCTACAAGGTAATGGGGGTTTTAAAGCCTCTCCCCGAAGCGGAGAGAAATGGGAAGCGGGGTTTTTGGTATACTTTACGACTTGTTCATTCATCCTCTTAGGCTCCCCTCCTCTAGCAGGCACTTTTTAACACCAGTTGTCGAGTTAAAAAGGCGTAGGCGTAGCTCGTTGGAGACATCGCTCGTTTATTTGGTAAGTAAACTATTCTAATCTTATTCATCTTAACGGTATGCGATCGCTTGTTGTTGAGGATGCGATCGCCACAAATTTTGTAACCACCTGATAGTAAGTTTAAGACTTACGCATCAAATACGAAATGTAGAGGCAATTCATGAATTGATGTGTTTGGGGATATCGATGCAGTACGAATCGCATTAACATTGTAAGCCAACGCATTGACATTGTAAGCTAACGTATTGGTATTGTAAGCTAACGCATTGGTATTGCAGAGTATTGCCAAATTTAATTTGCTACAAATTACTGTATTACAGCTGTTTTCAGGTAAATAGACCACGCGGTAGGACACAGCATTGCTCATGCGTGTCAACTTAAGCGGGGTTAAATCCTCGTTACAAAACGTAATTGCGAATGGGCGAAAAAGCGAATTGCGAATTGGTTTAACTGGCTCTTTGAGCATCTCCCAACACAAGCATCGTGCCAATCACGTTTTAATTTTGCCATAATATGAACTAGATTCTTCTCACTACTGCTGATTTGGTTCAACAGTAGTCAATGCAAAACGCACTGGAGGAGCGATGAAAGCTATTGAAGTTATGGGAAATGTTGATAAACAAGGTCAACTTTCTCTAGATGTACCATTGACTGTAGACCAGCATACCCGCGTCAGAGTTATTGTACTGCTATCAGAAAACGCTGACGAAGAAAATAACCAACACGAGGATAAGGAAATATCTGAATCTGCGATCGAAAGTTTTCGTCACGGTTGGGATGATGCCATAACAGTAAACATTTTACCTGTATCTCAACTGTGGGAAGGAATGGATGTAGAATAACCAAATAATTACTAATTCGTAATGACGCTTCTACGGACGTTCGCTAATCAGTCTTTATAACTCAACGATAAAACTATCCCGCAGATGAAAGTCAGCCTCGGTGCCTTGATGAGTTAATGCCCAGTAAGTCACCTCACCATTTCTGTGTTTAATAACTGTAGTAATGCCAACTTCAATCGCTTGTTTTACCGAGAGGATTTTATCCAAATCGACATCTAACACAAGTGCTAAACCCTCAGCTTGATTTTGAACATTAAACGGAAGTATTGTAAAAGCTGTTTCCTCTTGCATTCCTTGACGGTATCCATCAAAGCGATAGACATTCCAATGCCCGGCGGGGGAAAGGTTGAATTCCCAATACCGTTGAGAATCTTTGATGCTAATAAAGAACTCAAAGCAAGTGTCTTTCCACAATTCGGGCTTTCGCAATTGTGCGTTTGATGGTGGGGCTATGGCAATTTCTTTTAAGTCGCCTCCAAGGGTGTAGCGGATGGTAAGCTGATGAGAATTTCGGTCGATATTGCCTGCAATTTTGAAATTAGGCAGGGATTTTGTCGAAGGAAAAGGTTGCAGGGAAAATGTCTGGTGGTTCATTTCATGTCTTTGATAATCTTACGAATCTGCGTCTCTTGAGATTCGATACTTTCGGTCAGCTTAAACTGGACGATCGCTCTGGCCAAATTATGTTCTGGGTGCTTAACTTTGAAGTAGACATTCTCTGCTAAATAATCAGCAAAAAATCTCAGTCCTAGTTCAAAGGTGATCAGACGAATTGCATCGTAAATATAAGCATAGTCATTCTCAGTCAGAAATACCTTTGCCACTGAGAGATAACCTTTTAGAATTCCCTGACATAGATCAGTATCGAAATAAATACTTTCCCAATTTTCGGTTTCTTCTCCAGCCGGATTGCAACCCGATCGCAAGCAATCACCAATATCGTAATGTACCAAACCAGGTTTAACAGTGTCGAGGTCTATGACGCTGACGGCTTGCTGAGTAACAGTGTCAAACATGACATTGTTGATTTTGGGATCACCGTGCATCAAACGCAGGGGGAGAATGCCTTCAGATTTGGCATTTTCTAGGATATGTGCAAAGCTTTGGCGATCGCTAACAAACTCTAAGCAATAATTAACTTCCAAAGATTGACGCACACTACTTTTCGCCAACACTTCCTGATAATACTGGAGATAAAGCGGTGTAATGTGGAACCCTTGAAGGGTGTCGGCGAGTTTTTCCGGTGGTAAGTCGCTGATCAGATTGTGGAACATCCCCAAGGCGTAACCGATTTCTTTCCCGTATGAGCGATCGCGCATACTATCGAAACACTGGGAGCTTCCAATAAAGCTAATCGCCCGCCAAAAGGAGCCATCTGCATCCCGCCAGTGATCTTCAGCATCCTTGGTTAATAGTACGCGTGGCACTTCCCAGCGACGATTGAGTGGGGTATATTGTAACCTTTTCTGAACATGCTCAGTGAAGATACGCATATTCTGCATAATCAGTTGGGGCTGAAGAAACACCTGCGTGTTGATGCGTTGCAGGACAAAATGTTGTTCTTCTAAGGAATCCAGAGTTACTAAGAATGTGTCATTGATATTACCACTACCAAAGGCTTTAACCTCTGTAACCTTTCCCCATTGGGCGAATTGATCAGCGATCGCAACTAGATTTTCTGCCCCCTGTGTATTAAATTCTTCTGTCATGTTTGTGTTTGACCTACATTACTTCTCACGTATATTGCCCGAAGGCAATAGGGGATATCGTAGCGCAAGTGTCAAGATAATTCGTAATTCATAATAAGGCTCCTTCATTTCTAACCGTCCTTTTCACCTTTCTATAAAGCCCTCAGATGACGATTTCGCATACGTTCAGCACTACCAGTCGGAATCGCAGCAATTAATTTTTGCGTGTATTCCTCTTTGGGTTCCAGGTAAATGCTTTCGGCTGTCCCTTCTTCAACAATTTGACCACGATTCATTACTAAAATGCGATCGCTCATAAATTTCACCACACTTAAATCGTGAGAAATAAAAATATAAGTAAGCTGAAAGTCTGACTGTAATTCTTTGAGAAGATTTAATACCTGTGCCTGGACTGAAACATCCAGGGCTGAAACTGATTCATCACAGATGATAAACTTAGGATTTAACGCCAAAGAACGGGCTATGCAAATCCGTTGGCGTTGACCGCCAGAAAACTGATGAGGATAGCCGTTAATCGCATCTGCACTCAATCCTACCCTTTCTAAGAGTTCGGCTACTCGCTGACGTCGTTGTTGCTTGGTCTTACCAACGGAGTGAATTAATAATGGTTCCATCACCGCGTCCCCAACCTTCATCCGGGGATCAAGGGAACTAAAAGGATTTTGGAAGACTATTTGCATTTCCCGCCGCAGTTTTTGCAACGGTTCTCCTTTGAGGCTAGTAATATCTTGTTTCTCAAAGATAATCTGACCACTCATCGGTTCAATTAATCGCAGCAAGGTTCTGCCAAGGGTGGTTTTACCACAACCAGATTCTCCCACTAAACCTAGTGTTTCACCTGGTTTGACATCAAAAGAAACGCCATTAACTGCCATATTGTAGCGTTTTGTCCCACCAAACACCCCGCGCACTGGAAAACCAACTTTCAGGTTACGGATTTGCAGCAGAGGTTCCTTCTCATTGAAGTTTGCCAATCTTGCAGCAATCTCTTCGGTAGTGATTTCTGTAGGTTGTGCGGGTTCTTTCGCTTGAATTACGAATTGTCCCGTTGGTGTCTCTTCTGTACTCATGTAGTCAGAAACAGTGAGTAATTTTTGGGGACGGTGGTCAAGTGAGGGGCGACAGGCGATCAAACCTTTAGTATATGGATGCTGAGGACTGCTGAAAATTTGCTCAGAAGTACCAGATTCGACAACTTTACCTTTATACATCACCGCTACTTCGTCAGCAATTTCCGAAATTAGCCCCAAGTCGTGGGTGATGAAAATCATTGCCATATCACGGCTTTGTTGCAATTCTCGGATTAACTCCAAAATTGTCGCTTGCACCGTCACATCTAAGGCTGTGGTTGGTTCATCGGCAATTAAGATTAATGGGTTGCAGGAAATTGCCATTGCAATCATCACGCGTTGCAACTGACCCCCAGAAAGTTGATGAGGGTAGCGTTCTAGCATGACTTCTTTGTGTTCTTTAACCAACTCTGGCAACTTTGATGGATCTAGTTTCGATGAATTGCTGTTGGTTTGATGCCAAGTTTCGGTATACTGCTGTTGTATTTCCTCATCGCTCGGTAGAAGTTTTACCTCTTGCAGACCTGCGATCGCAATTTGTCGTGCTTGGGATGCTGACACATTTTGATGCCGCATAATCGCTTCTATTAGCTGAAACCCGATGTTATAAACCGGATTGAGCGAACTCATGGGTTCTTGAAAAATCATGGCGATATCGCCACCCCGATGTAGCTGCATTTGCTCAGAAGGCAATTTTACCAAATTGATGGCGTTAGCATTCTCCTGCGGACGAAACCAGATTTCCCCGCCAGTAACTATACCCGGAGTTTGCAACAAACCCATTACAGCTAAGGCTGTCACTGATTTACCACTTCCCGACTCTCCTACTATTCCTAGAGTCTCGCCTCGATGCAGCGCAAAGGAAATACCATCCAAAGCTCTAACGACATTGCCATCACTGGGAAATTCAACTTGTAGATTGCGAACCTCTAGGACAGTTTCTCTCATAGGAGTTGGGTATGAATATTAACTTAAAATTATTTGATTTTAACAATAGTTTTGATGTATCTGTTGGTAAATTTGGTTTTTACACTCCTTGACAGTTTTCCGCATACTTCCACAATATACACGCATTTGCGATGTATAACTGCCTGTGATCTCTGCAAATTGTCAATGGTATCTTCGCAAAAATGTTGCGAGGATACTATGCCCTACTCGTTTGTATCAATTTTTATTTGAATCGGATCGTCCATTCGCTTGTGTGCCGTAGAATCATGGGTACGCCAACACCACCAAATCCTAGAAAGTTTCTTTTAACTGGATACCAAAACAAATCTCCGGCGATAAATATATCAGCTGGGGATGCAAATAAGATTTCTAAATTTTCTTTAATTTTGACAATCCATGCAAATTGTTCTGTATTATCCGCCATTGGCTGTCCGTCGCTTTCCGGGTAGATGACTTCGATGGTGGTTTCTGGTGTGACTTGTTGTACCATTGCTGTACCTCCAAATATGGGGTTTTTAGCTGATATTTCTAGTTGAGATAGCGATCGCGTTAATCTTAAGATGCGTAAACACAAAGCGGCTTGTCGCCAGACATCGCCTCTATCTCCTCTCGATACTATTGATTTAGAGGCGTTTCCTGTACTGCTTGCTGGACTTGTGAAATATCTAAATCTAACGCCTGTGCTATCTGTTCTACATTTAAACCCAGTGCTAACAGTTTAGGTACAGCTTCTAATTTTGCCTCAAAACGACCTTCTTGTTTACCTTCTTGTTTACCTTCTTGTTTACCTTCTTGTTTAGCTTCTTGATAAACTCGCGTTTGCTTTAACTCACTTAACCCAAACATCGCCTCTATCTCCTCTCGACTTATGTTAGGAAATTTATAAACCAGGATTGTCTCTATTAATTCTAGTAATTGTTTTTGTGGCAGTTGCAAATTTACCGCTTGTTTGGTACGGTCGATTAGTTCTCTGGCGGTGGTAATAGTTGTATCTTCATTTTCAATTACTAATTTTATAGTAGCAATCCCTATGGGAAGTGATGCTGTTTCTCCTAATTCATCCAAATAAATTCGCGTCACACGTTGATTAGTAAAAAACTCGTGACAATCTTTTGTATCTCCTGTATCAATACTCCTAGTAGGATAAATCACCACTCCTCGCCAAGAATTTTTAGATTTCTTTTGCCGCAAATAGAGAAATACTTCCGAAACTAGGCGCAAATAAATATCTGAGTCTGGTTGAAATTGAACTTCAAGGAAATAAATCGGATTTTCTTCGTCTTGAATAGGAAGAAATACACCATCTATTCTAAAGGCAGTTTGTTTGATTTCAACTGAAGAGAATTGATAGGTATTTGCAGTTTCGGGAGGATTGCCAATTAGTTCAAAGAAGATACTGGGGAATTCTTGAAATAGGCGATAAAATATGCTGTCAGTTTTCACTCTGGATGTTGTAGCACAGTTTTGAACTTTAGCAATTTTATAATGTGCTGCTCTCTGATTGCATAAATTATCTCATAGGGAAAACTAGCTATTTGGCAGCGTCTTGTGTTCTTTGAGAATAAAATCCATGCTTCTGGAAACTGTTATGGAAATTTCCGATCGCGCACTTCTAGGGCATAATCTTGTACAGCTTTGGTAATCGTCTCCCGCAAGTTCGTGTAAACCTTGGCAAATGGTGGATGCTTTTCGGTAAGTCCGATGACATCTGAGGTAACTAAAACCTGTCCATCGCAGTGAGATCCGGCACCGATACCAATTGTCGGAATGCTCAGTTTTTCTGTAATCTGCATTGCTAAATCTGCGGGGATATGCTCTAACACTAAAGAAAATACACCAGCTTGTTCAAGAGCGAGCGCTTCATTTAAAATTCTTTCTCCCGTTTCCTGGCTCTTTCCCTGTTGTCGCAAACCCAGTTGATGTATTGATTGCGGTGTCAAACCTACATGGCCCATTACCGGAATTCCAGCTTCTACCAAACGAGCTATAGTTTCGGCGATCGCTGGATAGCCACCTTCCAATTTTACCGCTTGAGCGCCTGTTTCCTTCAGTACCCGCCCAGCTGAGTGCATCGCTTGCTGGAGACTTTCTTGATAGGTCAAAAATGGTAAATCTACAACCACTAATGCGCGTTTAACTCCTCGACGCACAGATTTGGCGTGGTATATCATCTCATCCAGAGTAATGGGTAGTGTTGTTTTATACCCTAAAACTACTGCCATAGAGTCACCCACCAGGATTAAGTCTACACCAGCTGCGTCAAGGAGTTGAGCGATCGCATAATCCCAGGCCGTCAACGCCACAATTGCACGTCCCTGTTGTTTCCATTGAATTAATTGCTGCGTAGTGATTGCCATTTTTCTAGTTAGGGAGTGGGGAGTAGGGAGTAGGAAGTAGAAGGAGGGAGTAGAGAATTTCACCATTCCCCACTCACCACTCCCCACTCCCCATTCCCTCATTTAACAGCGTGACTGAAAGCAATATGGGGTTTTGCACTACCCATTTTGGGCATTAACCAAGCTAGACCTTCACTAGTGCCGATCCATAATTTATTGCTAATGTCAGGTGCAAGGGCAAGAACCCGGCTAGAAGGAAGCCCAGCAACTTCTGCATCTAACACAGCTCCTGTATTGGGATTTAATCGTAACAAACCATTATTAGTTCCGACCCAGACACTACCATCTTTAGCAAAACGTACTGCTGTCACGTTACGCCCACGCAGGCGAGTCACAGACCGCAACACTGCACCAGTTTTGGGGTTAATAACTAGCAAATTATTCGGCATTCCCGCCCAAATTAATCCTTCTGGACTAATAGCTAAAGCTTGTACAGTCGTCCCTGGTAAATCCGCTATCCACTTCATGATCGCAGCACTGCCAGTATTTACCCGCACTAATCCATCAAGGGTGCCAACCCACAGTTGACCTTCAGCATCTAAAGTCAGGGTGTTAGCGCTGACACCAGGCAGATTTTTTAATGTTGTCATAATCAAGCCTTGGTCGGGACTAATTAAAGCTAAACCATTATCAGTTCCAGCCCACAAATAACCCCGTTTGTCAAGTAACAGAGATAACACCCGTTTAGAAGGCAAAAATAAATTCTGCGCGGTGATTTCGTTAGTGCGGGGGTCTACCCGGATCAGTCCCTCAGAACTTCCCACCCACAAACGTCCTACTTTGTCTTGGGCTAAAGCACCGATGGCAACACTTGGTAAGCTAACACGAGAAATAATCTTGCCAGTTTTAGGATCAATCCGCGATAGTCCCCGCCCAGAAGCTACCCAAAGATTGCCTGTAACATCTGCCAGTAAGTTACCCACACGATAATCAATTTCTGGCGAATGTTCTTGCACTCCTCGCTGATTGGGCAAGGGTTCCACTCGCGGTGGCGGTGGGGAAGGTGGGTAAGCAGGGGTTACATCAGACGAATTAATCTCAGGGGTTTTTTGTGCCAATCCCATACTTGGCAGAGCTATCAACCCCAACAAAATAGAACTAATCGATAAACTAGTACGCTTGCAAAACAATACCACGGTGACATTTCCTTTGGAGACAGTACCCATAGCCGCTACCTAAACTCTGTTTGGGTTAATTCCAGTGTTCCCCCAGCTGGCATTTTTTAAACGTCATAGGCAATTTTTTTCAAATTTAATGCGTATTCGGCATTGGGCAAAGAATTCTTATCACAGACGCGATTAATCGCGTCTCTCCCCACTCCCCAACAGTTATTGATCACACTTTGTAAACTTTTTGTTACAAAGTATTTAAATCTTTATGTGATAACAAAATTAAATAGATAAGTTAAAAACTTTCAAAGAATAACTTATCAAATTCTTGATATATTGTGAGACAAGCTACAAATTATGTGGTGTGCAATTCTTTTTGTTTCGTATAAGTCGGGAGGGCTACTCCCTTTCTTTACGCTTGGGGACTGTTGGAGCCGACTCTTTTGGATGAAGCAAGAAGCAGACCCTCTAAAGGAAACTTTAGTTGAATGGCTAGCTTTAAATAAGTTTGGTCAAGTTTTGTATAACAGGGAACAGTAGAAGTGCTAAGTTGTATACCCCTAGAAGGTGAGATCACTGGTGAGGAGGATTACCACCTCTGCTAAAGTGTCCAGTGTTAAAAACTCTACCCTCTGCCAAAAGCAACCCTTAAAAAAAGTTTTCCTGATCTTCTTCCCTCTTCAGAGGGAGAAGGAGCGCGGTAAGGAAAAGTTGCACAAAACGTGATTTGATTAGCCGCCGTCAGTGCGCCGGAGGCTTTAAACGCCTGTAGAGAACTTATAAGACCTGGAGCAATTCAGGCGGAGATCGCTGAAGCAGGAATCGCGTGGCTTTTAGTCATGTGAGGTTCAAAAGTAAAAGAGAGACTTCTGAGAAGGATAAAATATGTCTTACGCTCAAACTAAGACTCAGAGCAAAACTGGGTATAAAGCCGGGGTTCAAGATTACAGACTAACTTATTACACACCGGATTACACACCTAAAGATACAGACATTTTAGCGGCATTCCGCGTTACACCCCAGCCTGGAGTTCCCCCCGAAGAAGCAGCTGCGGCTGTAGCGGCTGAGTCTTCCACTGGTACTTGGACAACTGTGTGGACAGACTTGCTCACCGACCTCGATCGCTACAAAGGTCGTTGCTACGACATCGAACCAGTTCCTGGTGATGACAACCAATTCATCGCCTACATTGCCTATCCTTTAGATTTGTTTGAAGAAGGCTCTGTAACAAACATGTTGACCTCGATTGTGGGCAACGTATTTGGTTTCAAAGCTTTGCGGGCGCTACGTCTGGAAGACTTACGGATTCCTATAGCTTACCTGAAGACTTTCCAAGGGCCTCCCCACGGGATTCAAGTTGAGCGTGACAAGTTAAACAAATACGGTCGTCCTTTGTTGGGTTGTACAATTAAGCCCAAATTAGGTCTTTCCGCTAAAAACTACGGACGCGCTGTATATGAGTGCTTACGTGGTGGTTTGGACTTCACCAAAGACGACGAGAACATCAACTCCGCTCCATTCCAACGGTGGCGCGATCGCTTCTTGTTCGTATCTGAAGCTATTACCAAAGCTCAAGCTGAAACCGGTGAAATCAAAGGTCACTACCTGAACGTCACCGCCCCCACCTGCGAAGAAATGCTAAAGCGGGCTGAGTTCGCTAAAGAACTCAAACAGCCCATCATCATGCATGACTACCTCACCGCAGGCTTCACCGCCAACACCACATTGGCTCGTTGGTGTCGTGATAACGGTATCCTGTTGCACATCCACCGGGCTATGCACGCCGTAATCGACCGTCAAAAGAACCACGGTATCCACTTCCGCGTTTTGGCTAAAGCCCTGCGGATGTCCGGCGGTGATCACATCCACACCGGCACAGTGGTTGGTAAGCTAGAAGGTGAACGCGGTATCACAATGGGCTTCGTTGACTTGTTGCGTGAAAACTACGTAGAACAAGACAAGTCTCGCGGTATCTACTTTACCCAAGACTGGGCTTCTCTACCTGGAGTATTTGCTGTTGCTTCCGGTGGTATCCACATCTGGCACATGCCTGCACTCGTAGAAATCTTTGGTGATGACTCCGTGCTGCAATTTGGTGGTGGTACTCTCGGACATCCTTGGGGTAATGCTCCTGGGGCTACAGCTAACCGCGTAGCTTTAGAAGCTTGCGTCCAAGCTCGTAACGAAGGCCGTAACTTGGCTCGTGAAGGTAACGACATTATCCGCGAAGCCGCTAAGTGGTCTCCTGAATTAGCCGTTGCTTGCGAACTGTGGAAAGAAATCAAGTTCGAGTTTGAAGCGATGGATACCGTCTGATCAAAAGTTAAGAGTTAGAAGTAGAGACGCGATTAATCGCATCTCTACAGGAGTTAAGAGTTACATTAATTCATAATTCATAACTCTTAACTCATAACTCATAACTGTTGACGGCTGGGGTCAAGCATGAATCTTAAGCAAATTGCGAAGGACACAGCCAAGACTCTCCAAAGTTATCTGACTTATCAGGCTCTAAGGACAGTGTTGGCACAGCTAGGCGAAACAAATCCTCCATTAGAACTTTGGTTGCATAACTTTTCGTCTGGCAAAATTCAGAATGGTGAATCATACATTGAGCAACTGTTGCACGAAAAACCAGATTTGGCTTTGCGAATCATGACTGTCAGGGAACACATTGCGGAAGAAATCATAGAATTTTTACCCGAAATGGTTCGTACTGGCATTCAGCAAGCCAACATGGAACAACGTCGCCAGCATTTAGAACGCATCACTCGAATAGACACATTAAACCCCAGTCTGCAACCAGAACAGCAAGCAAGTTCAGATCCGAATTTAGATAACTTATCTAATTAGTTCGGTCAACCTAGTAGTAAAAAATCGCCACCCATTATCAAAAGCTATGCAAACTTTACCAAAAGAGCGTCGTTACGAAACCCTTTCTTATCTCCCCCCTCTGTCTGATGCTCAAATTGCCAAGCAGATCCAGTACATTTTGAATCAAGGTTACATTCCAGCGATTGAGTTTAACGAAACTTCTGAGCCAACAGAATTATATTGGACAATGTGGAAGTTGCCTTTGTTTGGTGCTAGATCGACTCAAGAAGTATTGAGCGAAGTTCAAGGATGCCGTTCTCAATTCAACACCAGCTATATTCGGGTTGTGGGTTTTGACAACATCAAGCAGTGCCAAATTCTCAGCTTTATTGTTCACAAACCCAACAAACCTAACAAATACTAAAGTTAGCAAGCTTTAAGTAATGGGTTTATCCCTATAGGAGAGGTAGAATTATCTGCCTCTCCTATTTGCTAGATTTGTTTTGAAATGCAAAGGTACGCTAAGGGATGCGGAGTTGTTCTCTGCGTTTTTTAAGCTGACTTTTCACGGGATCTGGAAAACCTCACTTCTATTTCTCTCTCCTTCTAGGCTACGGTGTACACACAAGTCATCGAATTACCCAAAACAAAACAAAAACCTCACCCTGTCCTATCTTTAATCCCTCTCCTTAGTAAGGAGAGGGACAGGTTTTGCGGAAGCAAAACCAGGGTGAGGTTTCTTTGGAGTATTCGATATAAGCCTAAATTGCTTCAAGAAAGACTTGTGTGTACACGGTAGCCTTCTAGGAGAGAGACTTTGAATTTTCCCCCTTCCCGCATCGGGAAGGGGGTTAGGTTTTTCGTAGACTTTTCCACATGACGTGAAAAGTAAGGTTTTTTAAAAAGGTAATAAATGGAATTACAGCATCTACAAGAAGTAAGAATTTGTTTTGTTGGTGATTCCTTCGTTAACGGCACTGGCGACTTAGAATGTCTTGGTTGGACAGGGAGAGTATGTGCTAATGCTAATAAAAAAGGTTATGACATCACCCACTATAATTTAGGAATTAGGCGAGATACGAGTACTGATATAGCAAAGCGTTGGTTACAGGAAGTATCACTGCGATTACCCAAAGAATATGATGGCAGAGTTGTATTTTCTTTTGGATTGAATGACACAACATTAGAAAATGATAAAACTCGCGTGGATTTTGCCGATTCCATTAAAAATGCTCGTGAAATTTTAAGTGAAGCTCAAAAGTTATATCCTATTTTGATGATTGGGCTAGCACCATACGCAGCACAAGAAGATAGTCAAAGAAGGAACAGAAATACTGATTTATCTAAACAGTTTGCTTTAATTTGTAATGAATTGAATATACCTTATTTAGACGTTTTTTCGATATTAGAAAAATCAAACATCTGGATTAATGAAGCAAGAGTCAATGATGGTGTTCATCCTCAAGCAGGCGGTTATGCAGAACTTGCCCAAATAGTAGAAAATTGGGACGCTTGGTTAAATTGGTTTCGTCTGACTTAATTGATAATCCAAAGGTAGGATAGTGGTAGCACCTTAGTCTTTATTATTCAAAGATAGTACTTATGCAGCAAATTACTCTCGCTGAAGCATCTGAAAACTTACCCGATTTAATTGAAGCAGCACTCAGTGGTGAGGAAATTATTATCATCAAAGATAATTAACATTTGGTGAGGTTAACTCCTGTGTAACCAGTTCAACGCCGTCCTCAGTTTAGTAGTGCCAAGGGACTTGTGACAATATCTGATGACTTTGATGAACCACTAGAAGATTTTAAGGAATATATGGAATGAGGCAACTACTGGACACTCATATTTTTATTTGGTTTGTGATAGGTGATCCCAGAATCAGCATTAGTATGCGATGGCGCGGAGCGCCCGCTGGAAGCGATCGCAAATTGAAAATAATCTGAATCTACTGAGTATTGCTAGTGTTTGGGAAATGGCAATTAAGCACAGTATTAGTAAACTCAACTTTAGTCTGGCTTTTGACAAGTTTATCGAACAGCAAATAATTAGGAATGGTATTGAATTACTGCCAATTACTATAGACAATATTACTATTGTTGCCACACTACCTCTGCATCATCGTCACCCATTCGATCGAATTTTAATTGCACAGTCGGTAGTTGAAAATATATTTATATTGAGTGCTGATAAAACTTTTGACGCCTATCCAATTGAGCGTTTGTGGTAAGTAGCGCTCCTTTTATACCAAAAGATAGATAAATAAACAGTTATCACCAAAAAAACTTAACATTACTTTAAGCACTGCTAGGCAAAGATAATTATATGGGTTACTACATCGCTCCCCGCTTTCTGGACAAACTGGCTGTCCACATTACCAAAAACTTTCTCAAGCTTCCTGGTGTGCGAGTCCCCGTGATTTTGGGTATTCACGGACGCAAAGGAGAAGGCAAAACATTTCAATGTCAATTAGTCTTCGAGAAAATGGGTATTGAGGTGACTAACGTATCCGGCGGCGAATTGGAAAGTCCAGATGCAGGAGATCCAGCGCGGTTGATTCGGCTGCGCTATCGGGAAACAGCAGAACTGATCAAAGTACGCGGCAAAATGTGTGTACTGATGATTAACGATTTAGATGCGGGTGCTGGACGCTTTGATGAAGGCACTCAATATACTGTAAATACGCAGTTGGTGAATGCCACACTGATGAATATTGCTGATAATCCCACAGATGTGCAGTTGCCTGGAAGCTATGATTCCACGCCTTTACGTCGTGTGCCGATTATTGTCACAGGTAATGATTTTTCCACCCTCTATGCACCGTTAATTCGGGATGGACGGATGGAGAAGTTCTATTGGGAACCAAACCGAGATGACAAGGTGGGAATTGTCAAGGGGATTTTTGAACCGGATGGACTGTCACAGAAGGAAATTGAACAGCTAGTTGATACTTTTGTCAATCAATCGATTGACTTTTTTAGCGCTTTGCGATCGCGCATTTATGACGAACAAATCCGCAACTACATCCATCAAGTAGGTTTTGAGCGGGTATCGTTGAGTGTGGTTAACAGTGTTGAAGGGCCACCAGAATTTAAAAAACCAGATTTCAGGCTGTCTCACTTAATCGAGTCTGGTAACTTTCTCGTTGGTGAACAAAGACGGGTGGAAAATTCCCATTTGGTTGATGATTACAACCGACTGAATCGAGGTAGAAATTCTCAATCTCCACCACCTGCTGCTGTAACACCAATTAGTCAGCCGTCAAATCGCGCAACCCAAGAAGCAAAAACTAATGGATTCCAGAAGGAGGAAGTATCAAGTCCACATTTGACCCTAGAGACACAAGGACAAATTAGAGAATTATTGTCTCAAGGTTACAAAATTAGTATTGAACATGTAGATGAGCGCCGCTTCCGCACAGGTTCTTGGCAAAGTTGTGTTCATAGCCATATTGATGCAGAGTCTGATGCAATCTCAAACTTGGAAGCAACTTTAGCAGAATATAGTGGTGAGTATGTGCGCTTGGTAGGTATTGATCCAAAGGCCAAGCGGCGGGTGGTGGAGACGATTATTCAGCGTCCGCATGGGTAAAATTAGGGGTAGATAAATGATAAAGTGCGATCGCTACCCACGAGTTCTCCAAAACCTCACCCTGTCCTATTAAATGTCCCTCTCCTTACTAAGGAGAGGGACAGGTTTTGCGGAAGCAAAACTAGGGTGAGGTTATGAGACTTACAGCTATTTTCAGGTAAATAGACCACGCAATAAGGGCACAGCATTGCTGTGCCCCTACGACAGATGTGGTTCAAATACTTGAATTGTGCTGTAACTATCAAACTCACTTTAACTGCAAGTAACTGCTGAAGCCGAGTTAACCTTTGTTAAATCGCCAGTGAATACTGCTATGTATTGATAAGGTGATAAACCAGAGCAAGTCATGGAATTTGTATTAGCACGGCGGGGAGTCCACCATGAGGTTGCTTGCACAGTCAAATTTGTGCCATTCCATAATAACTTGTTGACAACTAAAGAGTTAGTTTGTCCATCAGTCGGCTTTTTGGCAGATAAAAATGTAGCATAGTTAACCTCACCATTGGCTGGATTAATCCGGGCTATAACTGCGACTTTTGGCCCGCCTACCATAGCTAGACAACCAACGCCCAGTGGCAAAGCGGCGAAAATCATTACCAGTTTGACTGCCAGTAGAAGAGTAAACGCCATATAAAACATTCCCCCCATCCCAAAACAATCCATAACCTGTACCATCGTCATTTGTTGTTTCGTAATCACTACGACACCATGTTTTGATCCCATTATTGAAGCGGATAGTCACAGGGTTTTTGTTATTAGATGAGACTTGCTGATAACCAATGTAAATGCTTGTATTTCCATTACTTACTTTCGGACCATTTTTAGCTTTGATTGTTGCTTCACTATCATTGCAACTGAATGTCACACCATTCCCGATAGATGAATTTATGGTTTGGGCAGGAACTGGAAAAGCTTTTTGTGTGATTAGTAAATCAGCTATTAATACTACAGATAATGAGAAATATGTCAAATAATTTTGCAATTTGGGAGAATAAATCATGGTAAAAATCTGCCAAGAAAGTATTAAACAAAACTTCGTATCACTATAAATTCTTCTCAGAATTTAGACAGCTAAAACTGTTGAGATTTGCAGATTACAGCCTTCTCAATGTTACGTAAAATGAAACTAAACTACAAAAGGTATAAGATAATATGCACGATATTAACTGTACATAAATCTTTCATATCAAAGAGTATTAGTGAGTAGGAAAAATTGCGTTTGCAAAGCCTACCAAAGGTATCGCAGCAGTCAACAACAAATGGTTTTCATGAACAAGTAGCGTTTGTTCATTCTGATATCTCTTGCTAGAAAGTTTTTTTCTCTCTGCTTTCTGCCTTCTGTCGTGCTATATTAGACGGTTTTAACATTCTCATTTGATACTTTTGCGGCACTAGCTTTCAGCAGGCGACTTAATCTGGTTTTGCGGACACGTTCGCTATCACGAATACCACCCGCCATCTCATATTCACTACTGTTTTTGCCATACTTAAAAGCAACGCCCCTGACTATCTTATCTGTAAGATTGTCCAAGGTTTTTTCCATCTCATCAATTTTAGTTTTGGAAGAGTCAATCATAGCTAAATCAATGTTATAAGCATCAAGCATAGTGCGTAACTGCTGAATTGATTGAGTCAGATTTTGCAAACCGCAATTATCACCAAAATCCATATTTGAATCAATTGCTTTCAGTCCGGCGGATCTCAATTCAGCTTTTTCTAAAACACGGGATGTACGTTTTGGACGAGACATAGATATATTTGTTAAAGAGGGTTATAGAACACCAATTCAGTAATCGTAATCTTGGAAAAACCTTTCCCTGAACTCCTCTGCAAAGCTCAAAGGAGCGTTTGGCTTTCCCTTTCCTACCAAGAAAGGGAACTGGAGAGTTAAATTTTTGATTACTGAATTTATGCTCTAAAGCTAGTTTGACTTAGTGAAGCTGTTTTATGGTTCAGTAAAATTCGTGAATAATTTTATTTATTAAAAAAGTAATATATAAATCTGCGTAATTTCTCTTAACGGAACTTAAACATTTTTGATGGAGAAACAAGCCTCAAACCCATGCAGGATAAGGTAAATACACCAAATGCTCAAAAATAGTCCAAACCCAGATATATCAGGATACTAAGCAAAAGGATATCAAAGTTTCTCTGTATATAAATTTGAGGCTCTTTTTTTGGGTTTTTTTGTATAAGTCGCATTAATTCAGATATAGCCATTTTCAATCCGGTGAGGTACAGGTATGCAAACAGACCTAACCCCCTAACCCCCTTCCCGCTTCGGGAAGGGGGAAAAATTCAAAGCCTCTCTCCTTTTAGGAGAGAGGTTTGGAGAGAGGTCAAAATTGTACCTCACGCTTGTCGGGAACCGCTATATTGCACCTGGTTTTTTGGACGATTACTTTAACGTTAGTGAGGAATGTCGTGATGTTCATGAGGAATGTCGCAATGTTCATCAGAGATGTCGCAATGTTCATCAGAGATGTTGTGATGTTCATCAGAGATGTCGTGATGTTCATCAGAGATGTCGTGATGTTCATCAGAGATGTTGTGATGTTCATCAGAGATGTTGTGATGTTCATCAGAGATGTCGCAATGTTGAGGGATTTCTAAGAAATAAATTATCTAATCTTGTGGGGTGGGCATCTTGCCATTGGTGTCAACTTAAGCGCAAACCCTTTTAAAATCTCGTTTCTAGCCTTTGACTGGAAATGCACCTCAGAAGCGGCTCTGCCGCTAGTCTTGAGGCTTTGCCTCACATTAGGCATTCCCAGTCGGAGACTCTTGACGAGATAATCTATAAAAGCTGCTTCTAGACTAGCTATTTACGTTAAGGGATAAGAATTAAATAACATACGCGGTGTGCAACTTTCTCTCAAACCTAACCCCCAGCCCCTTCTCTACAAGGGAAGGGGAGCTAGAATCTAAAGTCTCTCGACCTTTCGGGGAGAGGAATGGAAGTGGGGTTTTAACAATAAGTCGCACATCGCGTTAACATACAATTTATGTCCCTGGCTTACCTCACCCTCAATCCCTCTCCTTATAAAGGAGAGGGAACTAGAAAGGAGAGGGAAGCTAGAAAGGAGAGGGAAGCTAGAAACAGGATGAAGTTTTGCATTTTATTTAATCGCAAAGAAATGCTGCTTTACCACGTCTAAGCGTGAACAATTCCAATAATCCACATGGGAGACAATCAAATCATCAGAGTTAATACCTAATTCACTCCAACCAGGAATGGAGATCCGTGGCTTCCAGGGGAGAGGAGTATTCCAACTAAGTGTCCACTCAGTTTTTATTGTGTCTTCTAAACGTTGAATATTATGTAAGTCCATTTTGGGATCTAAAAACCAAGTTTGGATAAAATTAATCATTTGTTTGTAACGTTTAACACCATGAAATTTATTCAGTGGGTCTTGAAAATAAACGTCTGGAGCGTAAATGCTGTAAGTTTGATTTTGTGGGAATCTTTGATAGTCTTCTTTGAGAATTTTAATGATATCCATGTTGACTTTTGTTAGATAGTAAAGTTTTATTTATCCTGAACACGTAGTGGGGGCGTACAACTAAGTGTACGCCCCCAGTAATGAATGTATTCTACCCAATTGAAATATTTGATTTAAATGATCGAATTGCTCAAAAACACGATGCCGATCGCACAGAAAGCGAAGCCAGCAATGCTCATTTTCCAGGGTAAAATTCGGTTTATTTCTCTCATACCGATTGCAACACCAATTTCTCTGGCACTCATGGCAACCACAAACAGAGTTAAGGTAATGCCTAGTATATAAGCAACTAGTGGGATCATTCCTGCCCCAATAATAGATTCAGCATCAGCGTAACCCTGAAATAAACCAGCACTGATGCCCACTAGAGCAAGTACTATAAAGTTTGGTTGATTTGGCATGATCAGCATAGTACCAAAAAGGATGCTAGAAATAGCGATCGCAGCGCCCGCCGTTCGCGTAGCGTCTCGTAGAGAAAGCATCACTATTTCTGTACCTGGGAAATTTAGCTGGAATAAATGAATTACAATCCCCAAGACTGCTGCTAAGACAAAACATCCAGCTATTACAGCGCCACGAACAAACACAGATGAGAGTAAACCAATAGCAATAATACCAACTAAACAATTCAAGCTAATTACTGGATCTGCTAGTCCCCAGAGAAAGCCTTCCCAGCAGTTAGAGATGGTATGATCGGCTGGTATTCCACTCAATGAACTCAATAAGCTAATTAAAATTAGAGCTGCGATCGCCCCAATATGCCGATGTACTAGCTTCGATGTATAAAATTCTCCTGATGCACGGAATTGTGAGAATTTAGTTTTGAACATTAGTGTCTGCCAAATTAGTTTTTTCGGTAATTTATACTACCCACATAGCCAAACTAACTAACTTAGTAACGTAGATTAAATAAAATGCAAAACTTCATCCTGTCTCACGATCCCTCTCCTTTATAAGGAGAGGGATTGAGGGTGAGGTAAGCCAGGGACATAAATTGGATGTTATTTAATTCTTATTCCTTAGTAAGGATGCCAGATTACACTAGCTTTATCAAGTTATCTAAAGCCACGGTTATTGCAAAATTCTTCTGATAACGAGTTGCGATCGCCACCAGTAAGTAAGTGGGTCAAATTAAATATAAAACCTCCCCTGCCTCCGGCTTCCCTCTCCGAACTCACGGAGAGGGATTGAGGGTGAGGTTTGATCTTATATTTAATTACGCCTACCTACTTAATGATTGACATTTGACATTTAACACGGTATTTACTCGACTGCAAATGTAGTTTAAAAATGTAGCCGCAATTTCCTTTGATGCTGGTATTTCTTCCCAATTGGAATGCTTCCCTTTACCCAATTTAAAACTTATCTTAACTGAATTATATTAGCAAAAAGACTAATCTAGAAAGTAGGTTCATTGGAAGAGAGAATGAAACTCATCAAATTGCTACTACTTAGTATTCCTCTCATCTTCTTTGCATGGATTAGTCCACTGCAAGTTAGTGCAATAGCTCAATTGTCAACTCCTTTACCTTTAGTTGCGGAACGTGAAACAACATCTCTGAAAAATTCACAGGATGTATTAACTGTTGCGACTTTTAATGTCGAGAATTTAGACCCGAAAGATCGACGCTTTGATAAGATTGCCAAAATTATTGCTAATAATTTGAACGCACCAGATGTAATCAGTTTAGTTGAAGTTCAGGATAACAACGGGCCAATTAATGATAACGTTGTTTATGCCAACCAGACTTACCAAAAACTGATTGCGGCGCTTGAAAATATCGGTAGTCCAGGATATAACTTTGTGGATATTGCACCCAGCGATGATCAAGATGGTGGAGAACCTGGAGGCAATATTCGTGTTGGTTTATTGTTTCAACCCAGCCAGATAACTCTCGCAAAAGTGCCTAGAAAAGGCGGTTCATTAGATGCTGTGGCTATTACTGAAGGTTCAAATGGTTTTGACCTCTCGCTTAACCCAGGTCGGATTGACCCGACAAATAGTGCTTTCGATCAAAGTCGTAAGCCACTTGCAGCAGAATTTATATTTAATGATCAAAAAGTGTTTATCATTGCTAATCACTTTATTTCCAAGCTTGGAGGTTCTCCCAGCGATGCTAAACGAGTGAAACAAGCCGAAATCGTTAATGAATTCGTAGCGCAACTACTACAAGTTGACCCCCAAGCCAAAGTAATTGTATTGGGTGATTTAAACGATTTACCAGATTCCTTACCTTTGAAGACCTTGAAGGGTAACATTCTTGAAAATCTGACGGCTCGTTTACCTCTTAGTGATCAGTTTACGTTCAAATTCCGGGGAAATCCTGAACTTATTGATCATTTGTTGGTTAGTGAAAATCTTTCTCGTTTTGCTAAACCGGAGATTGACATTGTTCATGTCAATGTTGGCTTTAGTAAACCTGTTAGTGACCACGATCCGGTGATTGCAGCGTTTACATTACCTGCTAATCAGTCTACCTCTGATACCATTCCTCTTGTTAGCCAACCCATACCCGTAAGTGATTCGGCGATTATATTGCCTGAATGAGGAAAAGGGGCAGGAAGCAGGGGGGAAAACCCCATACATAAATAAATTTACTTGCTCTGAAACCCTTTTCGCTGAATTTCAAGGTAATGAGAATCCATTTGTGCTAGATATTACATTAGCAGAACGGGCATACTGTAATTTTTAAGTTTCCTCGTTCCCATACTCTGTATGGGAATGCATTCATTGAGTCTCTGGCTCAATGTCTGATATCATGTCCGCTTGATTACTTATTAAACCCGAAGAACCCCAAAGAGCCAAAACTACGCTTTGTCTCCCTGCCCCTAATCCCCAGAGGGGACCCCGAGTTCCCCGCCGGCAGGGGTTGGGGGTGGGGTTCTTTTATTATGTGTAATTTGGCGGACATGATATGACTGGAGGCAGAGCCTCTAATCAGCCATTCCCATGCAGAGCATGGGAACGAGAGAATTTACTTGCTCTGAAATCCTTTTCGCAGGTGAATTCCAGTATCTTTCCTCCCTGTCCCCTGAACGTTAATGCAGTAATTCTTCAACTTGATGTTGGCTCCAGAAAGTTCTGTATAAACCCTGTTGTTGCACCAGTTGAAAATGATTGCCTATCTGAACAATTTTTCCCTTTTCCATCACAAAAATTCGGTCAGCTGCCGCCGCCGCCGATAATTGATGGGTAATGAAAATTACTGTTTTGCGTTCAGTATCACCAGATAGATTTTTAAGGATTTGCATGGCTGTTTGATTATCCACACTAGAGAGGGCATCATCCAAAATTAATAGTGGAGCATTGACCAACATAGCCCTAGCTAAGGTAGTACGTTGTCGTTGACCGCCAGAAAGATTAATACCGCGTTCACCAACAATAGTTTCATATTGCTGGGGAAAATTGTTAATTTCTGATTCAATTTGGGCAAATTGAGCGACAGATTTTACCTGCTCTTGTTCGCTAAGTGGATCACCGTAGCGGATATTATTTTTGATTGTAGTGCTAAATAGAAAGCTATCTTGAGGAACATAGGCGATCGCACCTCGTAAATCTGTTAAAGCTATTTTAGTAATATCCAGCCCATCTAAAAACAATTGTCCTGATTCAATATCCAGCAAGCGCGGCAAAGCATTGGCCAAAGTAGATTTCCCCGAACCAATTGCCCCAACAATAGCCACGGTTTCTCCGGGAGCAATGGTAAAGTTAAGATTTGCTAAAGCTGGAGTAGTGGAACCAGGGTAAGTGTAGGTGAGATTTTTAGCTGTCACTTCCCCTTTAAGTTCAGCTATTGGTAGATGTATAGCATCGGCTGTGTCTTTAATTTTCGGTGTGACAGAGAGAATAGATTCCAGCCTATCGATACTAACTTCACCCCGTTGGTAAGCAGTAATTGTGAATCCTAAAATAGCTGTGGGGAAAACTAGACGCTCTACATAAATTAACAGTGCTAAAAAGTCGCCAACCTGAAGGGTTCCAGAAGACATCTGCGCCGTCCCTAGCCAAATGATTATCAGTGAACTGATATTAGCTAGCCCGCCAATTAAAGGAAACAGTGTATTTCGGAGTTTTGCCATTTCTAGGTTAGCCGCTAATAGCTCCTGATTTTTCTTAGCGAAGGCTCGACGCTCATTTGCTTCTTGAGCATAGATTTTAATTAAGGCAATGCCACTAATATCCTCTTGGATCAGTTCGCTGATGTCAGAGAGTTGCTCTTGGACTGCTGCTTGTTGTTTGCGTAAGCGATCGCTAAACAGACTCACCAAGAAGAGCATAAAAGGGTACACTGCCAGAGAGGCTAGTGTGAGATTCACATTAATTGCCAGCATGACTGGCAGGGTCAAGGCGTAGGCAAACACCGTATTTGCCAAACTCAAAACTGCAAAACCCAATAAACGCTTGATATTGTCCACGTCACTGGTAGCCCGATTAATCAAATCGCCAGCAGTATTACTGGCAAAATAGGCCGGTTCCAGCTTGAGTAAGTGTTCAAAAATCCGTTGTTTCAGGTCAAATTCTACCTGACGCCCCACCCCAAATAGCCAAATGCGGGATGCCATTCGCATTAGCCACATCGCTGAACTGAGCAAGACAATGATTACTACGTAATGTACTATTTGGTCTCCACTGAAGGTTGTCGAGAGTTTATCAACACCAACACGAATCAACCAAGGGATATAAACGCCCAGTGCATTTACAGACAACAAAGCGAGAATCCCTAAGGATGCCTCCCGCCAATGGGGTCGTAAGTAAGCACTGAGTTGAGCGATTCGTCGAGATTTTGCCATTAAAGCAATTTTGCAACTTTATCATCCTAGATTAACAAGCCAGAATTCAGGAGTCAGAATTCAGAATATAAACGGGTTTAAATCCCTGACCAAATTCAAAATTTTGTGGTCTTCAAGATGCTCGCGCACTCGCTAACGCTACGCTATCAGTGGCGGGTCTAAATTTCCCACTGATTGCATTCTGAATTCTGTATTCTGAATTCTGAATTCTTTTGATTACCGTTGAACACGCAAGAACCTGTAAATTTCAACGAGATAACTTTCCCAAGTTCTTGTTGTCAATTGCAACGTTTGCGCGTCCGGTACAAAGTCTTCAAGTCGTAAACCGCGTGTGCGAATATCTTGAACATTTCCTTGTAATAGGTAGGGAGGCACTCTCAAATTATAAGAAAGAATGCGATCGCCTGTTACATCTGAGATGTTCGCTGTGGTGGTTGGTTGCCCTAATGCCACCAGTATCCCAGATGTTGGTGCAGCAGTTGCTACATAGGTTTCACCTGCCATTGCTAGAGGTGCCCTATAAAGGAAATAGGCGACTGCTGGTGTACTTGCCAACAGCAAAATCGTCAGCGCCCAACCGATTAAGTATCCTCCTGGTTTCTCTATTCCACCTCCTTTGATTTTCTGAGCTGCAAAAATCATCAGTAAAACAGAGGCTCCTAGAGGCTTGAGTGGAAAAGATAGCATCCTCCACAACGATGCCACAGCTGGTTCATTGGGGTTAAGAAATGATAGGGCTACGATTACCAAGATAACGACTAAGATTAATCGCCCTACAAAATTTCCAGAGGGATAAAATCGCTGGAACAGAGAATATACGATAGTGCCAATCAGCAGCCACAGCAGTACTCGGCTTAACAATAGAAACATAGATTATTAACTCTCAAATTTTCTGGTGCGGTGAGCCAGTATGGTGGTAAGGCAGTCCACCTTTATAGGGGTTTTCACGCCACTTGCTTTTCCTGTCAAAGACGCTCTTGCTAGCTTGCTTCTCCGTAGGAGTGCAACCGGGGGAACCCCAGCAACTAACGCAGAGGCTCCCCAAGAGGAACTGCCGTGCATGATTTCCCTGTATAAAACAACTAGGGACTTCTTAGCGATCGCGACGCTAAAAGCGTCACCCGTAAGGGTCAACCTAGAGGTTTCAGGAAATGGATTTATTTTATTGTCAAATTGTAATCGCACTGTTTGACTTAAAATATCTTAAACCTCACACCCAAAGACTACCGTCGTAGTGATTTTAGTGCAATTTTTTGCCACTGCGTCTAATATTTATAATTTTCCTAAAGAGTAATGTGACACCGGTAAACTAAATTGATTGAGTAATCCACTCAAAAGGAAAAACTATGTCGCCTGGAAAACCTACCATTTTGGTAACAGGGGGAGCTGGATATATTGGTTCTCATACGGTGCTTGCTTTGAAGCAAGCGGGTTATAACGTTGTTATACTTGACAATCTGGTTTATGGACATCGTGACCTGGTAGAAAGAGTTTTACAGGTGGAACTGATCGTAGGGGATACAAACGATCGCGCCTTGCTCGATCACCTATTTAAAACCCGCGATATTGCTGCTGTGATGCACTTTTCAGCCTATGCCTACGTAGGAGAATCGGTGACAGACCCTGCCAAATACTACCGCAATAACGTCGTTGGCACTTTGACTCTGTTAGAAGCAATGCTGACGGCATCTGTAAAGAAATTTGTCTTTTCTTCTACCTGTGCCACCTACGGGGTGCCGGAATTTGTACCCATTCCAGAAACCCATCCCCAAAATCCGATTAATCCCTATGGCGCTACTAAGCTGATGGTAGAGCGGATTCTCTCTGATTTTGATGTTGCTTACGGTTTGCAATCAGTGCGTTTCCGCTATTTTAATGCTGCTGGTGCTAATCCCAGTGGCTTACTTGGCGAGGATCATAATCCAGAAACCCATTTGATTCCCTTGGTGCTAATGACAGCTTTAGGCAAACGAGAATCTATCTCAATTTTCGGTACCGATTACCCCACAGCCGATGGTACTTGTATTCGTGATTATATTCACGTTAACGATTTAGCAGATGCCCATATTTTGGGATTGGAATATTTATTAAAAGGTGGCGATAGCGAAGTTTTCAATTTGGGTAATGGCAGTGGCTTCTCTGTCAGAGAAGTCATTGCAGCAGCCGAGCAGGTGACAGGAATTTCGATACCAGTAGAAGAACGCGATCGCCGTCCTGGCGATCCGCCAATTCTCATTGGCACCAGCGACCAAGCGAGAACAATCTTAGGCTGGCAACCTCAGTATCCATCCATCCAAGATATTGTCGCTCATGCGTGGCAGTGGCATCAACAGCGACACCAGTAAAAAAAACTAAATAAGTATATGTGCTGCGGGAATTGTGCCCCCTTCACTCATTGTATTATTAACATCGAAGCTGCTCTAAATAACCAAGTGGTGATAATCTGAGGCGAGTGAATATTATTCATGGATATATTTTATGCCTGAGCAAATATTTATCAACACAATTGATCAGCCGTGGATT
The DNA here is from genome assembly GCF_036919555.1 of Nostoc sp. Lineage (GTDB taxonomy): Bacteria > Cyanobacteriota > Cyanobacteriia > Cyanobacteriales > Nostocaceae > Nostoc. The sequence continues at coordinate 33,230 of NZ_JBALCS010000091.1, read as the reverse complement.
GAGTTGACTCAATTTCCAGGAACTCAGTTTTTACCATTGGCTGAACCTGTTCCACAGGGGTCAATTCATCGTTTGAAAATGAGTGCTGGCACTGAAATTCCGATTCACATCCATTCGTGTGATGAATATGTTTACGTGCTTGCTGGGGTAATAGAAACCGGAGGAACAACATCGTCTGCGGGAACATTTTGGTTTACCCCTGGTAACACTTGCCAGGGACCCCACAAAGCCATAACAGACGTTGAACTCCTAACAATTCGCCTGGGAGCAATGGGGATGTTTGAATTCGATTCCGGTTTGTAAGGGTGCAAATTTTCTATTAATGCAATCCCGAATTGAACAACTGTTTCAATTCGACAACCTCAACCACTAGCGCAGGGGATGAGGGAGAAAAATTGCTCTCTAGTTTCTCCCTACTCCCTACTCCCTACTCCCTACTCCCTACTCCCTACTCCCTACTCCCCACTCCCTCTCATACTTCGCAGTACGACAACTAAGATGGCGATAAATCCAAAGATTGGCAGTGCGATCGCCCAAATTGGGAATTTCTGAGATTCACCGTCTACTAAATCGCCATTGACATCTCGCAGGTTTCGTGTACTATCTGTAGATCCGTCTCCTACCACAGTAACTTCAAATTTCAACTTAAAGGGTTTGAATCTTGCCCCAGAAACTGGTTTACCATTTAGTTGCAACTCATAAATACCTGGCTTGGGAAAGACAACTTCCGCACCTGGGATGCCTTTATAGCGTTCAGCTGCCACAGGTTCTAAGGCTGGTTCTAGGAGTGGTGGCTCTCCGGCTGCATAGGGTTTGGCATAAACAGCCAACCGACAATTACACTGTGACAGAGGAATAACCTTTCCACCTCTGCGGGTAAGTGCAAACCAGGTTTGAGAGGGTTCTCCAGCACTAGGATTATCATTTGGTTCAATGTGGAGAGTGGCGCCGACATCTGCGGCTACCTCAACCTGATGAGCAGCAACAGGGTAAAGATTAGTTATTGATATAACTAAGGAACTCAGGAATAATAAATACTTCCTTGTTCCTTTGTTTAGGTAACGCCTCTGTTTTTGACTCGTTGGGATTGAGTCAGAGAACAAGGATGATTTAACGCGATTTGGTTGGGGGAACATAAAACTTTTCTACGGCTAACTTTGACCAAAAAAAGCGCGAACGCACCATCAAGACACCGAGGGTAATAATTCCCACCAGTACTGCCGCTAATTTATTTCCCCAAGTTGATTCCAAGGAACCCAGATAATGGGAACCAATCAACACAGTATGAATGGCACTCAAGAGCAAAGCTGGCACACCCAATAGATGAATCTGTCGCCAACGCTTGCCCAAAGATTTCTGCAATGATTCCCAACTTGTAAAAGCGGCGGGGGCCATTAATACCAATGCTACAGCACCCGCAGCCATACCCCACTGAAATTCTGGCGGCATAAAATCAAAGGCAGCAAAATTCCATTGCAATGAGTGTTCGATCATGTGGGTGGTGTGAACCACAGAAAGCACAAAAGATCCCACCCCCAAGCCCCGGCGGTAACGCAGTAGTGATGCCCACAAACTACTAATAGGACGCGCAATTAACGCCAAGATTAAGCAGACTAAGGCGGCGTGTCCGGTGTAATCTACCATTGTGTCACCAGTCCGCAACAAGGTGATCGCGCCAATGATCAGTGTCACCCAACCGCCTAATCGAAACAACTGACTGCGCCTGTCTTTACTTACCAATGATGTGGAGACACCTACACCTAACATCGTAGGTAGGGTTCCCAAGCCAAAAGCCAGCATAGTTGCCCCACCCATCCATAAATTGCCAGTTTCAGCAGCTTTAATTTGGGCAGCATACAGGAAACCACAGGGCATTAAACCCCAAGTCATCCCCAAAAGCATTGGTGTCCACCATTTAGTTTTTAAGGAAAGCTTAATCATTCCTGTGCTGAGGCGATCGTGTAAACTACCTTGCAATAGGGGATGTAATACGGGAATGCGCGGCAGCAAATCGGGTTTTACTTGTCCTAAGCCAAACCAAATCAGCATTACACCAGTTAGAATTGCCATCCAGCGCCGGAAGTCGCTGCCAACACCCGCTAGCTGTCCACCTTGCAGCAATACCGAACCTATCGCCCCAATGCCAGCACCGACTAGAGCATAGCTCAACATCCGCCCTAGATTTAGCAGGATATGAAATTTTAATTGCTGTTGCCAAGTCTCGGACTTTTCTGAGGGTGATGTCTGTTTCGGCTGATGAGACAGAGAAAACGCCACCGTTAGGGGGCCACACATCCCAAAGCAATGTCCAAAACTCCCCAGAAACCCCAGGATTGTGATCAGCAACAAATCTACCATAAAAAAAGTCCTGAGTTCTGAGTCATGAATCCTGAGTTTGACACTCCCCACGCCTAAAGGCGGGGGATTCTAGCATCACTGACGTTCTTTACTTTTACAGGACTTGCGTCTTACAGAAGCAGGGAGAACATCTCCGCTAGCGTTACTTCCCGGATGCCCTCCGGTAGCGGCAGTTGCTCTACTTGGGGAAACCCCAAGACCGCACTGCCTTGCGCTTGCACGACTTAAAATTACCTTGGCAGCATTCACATCACGTTGCTCAACGTATCCGCAGTTGTTGCAAGAATGAGTGCGAGTGCTTAGAGATTTTTGGACTCTAGCACCGCAATTACTACATTCCTGGCTGGTGAAGTGGGGAGGAATTGCAATGATTTGCCTGACATACTTCTTACCAAAGTATTCGAGCCACTGACGGAAGTTGTACCAAGAAGCATCACTAATACTTTTGGCTAGTTTGTGGTTTCTCACCATGCCGGAAATATTCAAGTCTTCCAAGACGACCTTAGCGTTAGCTAGGCATAAGTTACGCGCAAGTCTTTTTGCGTGTTCTTCCCTTTGTCTTGTTACTCTTAGATGTTTTCGGGCATAAATACCACGCGCTTTTCTCCTACCAGATGACCCCTTTTTCTTCTTGTAAATGTTGCGTTGAACCCGCTTGATATTTACTTCTGCCTTACGCAAAAATCGCGGGTTCTCTTCATGGTTGCCCTTTGAATCAGAATAAAAATATTCCAACCCAACATCGATACCGATTTCAGAATTAGTTGATGGTGCTGTTTGTTGGTTATCTACCTTGATACAAAACTGAACATAATAGCCATCAGCGCGGAGTACAATCCGAACCCGTTTGATTAACTCAACTGGGTAAGAATGGATATCCCATTTACCTAATAGCTTAAGTTCACCAATACTTTTTTTATCCGTGAAAGTTATTCGACGCTTAGTTGGGTGTAATTTCCACCCAGAAACCTTGTACTCAACAGAACGAGAATGCTTTTTGAATTGCGGATAGCCTTTCTTGCCGGGCTTGTTCTTCTTGCAATTATCAAAAAACCTATTGATAGCGCGTTCTACATTTTCAACTGATGCTTGAGTTGCATGGCTGTTTAAATCATTAACAAACTTAAATTCAGACCTTAACTGAGTGTTGTACTGATAAAGCTCTTTTTTGCACACGCCTCGATTATCTATCCAATAACGCAATACTTTGTTACGGACAAACTGAGATGTCCTAATGGCTTCATTTATGGCTATTGATTGTGACTTTTTGAGAACCGCTTTATATTCCAATACTAACACCCTTGAATCACCCCCTTTAATTTGCTACAAGCAAGGAACTTCAGTTCTTTGCGGGACATAGCTTTTACGTTAAGTTGACACGTATGAGCAATGCTGTGCCCTGACGACAGATGTGGTTCAAATACTTGAATTCTGCTATAAGACGACTGAGAAAAGGTTAAGTTGTTACGTATACAACTTGAACTTTTAGGACGGGCAAGATACCCACCCCACAATCATATTGAAAAAAATATTAATGCAAATTAAAGGCGCAAGAGATTATTAACGATTTATACAATAAGTAGAGACGCAATGATTGCGTCTCTACTAACTGCCTATTTAGCCTTCTTACCTGTAATTGCACCGAGCAAAAAGGATGATGTAAATTAAATTATTCCTGGGCCTCTACCGCGTTTGTCACCCTTATCGCTTAACTTGCCTTCCTCATCCTGATTAATTTCTCCAAGTTCTTCAATACGTTCTGCCGTATCTTCTGCTGCTTGTTTGCGTGCATCACCCGGTACTTCATAGTACATTTCTGGTTCAACGGCATAGTTGTTAGACAAACCTTCTTTGTCCACGGTATAGCCGTCAGTGGTGCGTATACTCTCTGGATCAGTTTGGTCATCCGTAGGTGCATCTGCCTCCCCTTCTTCTGTGGGGAGTTTTTTGTACTTACCTCCTTCTCTTTCCATTCGAGCAGCAGTTTCAGCTGGGATAATGCCGCGATCGTATGTATCAACTTTAGCTCGATCAGATGAATCTATGTCTCTGTTAACTGCTTCATTAGCCATAATTTATGTCCTCATTAAAGAATGTATTGAATAACCTCAAAAACTAGATTAGGCTTTTTTTCATCTCCGAGCTACTATCTTGAGAAGTGACTTGAAATTGAAAATAATGTTATAATCTCTATCTTTTGATGTATCCAAAAGACTAATCTTAAGTCGGTTAAATACTTATAATTCACATTCATTCGGTAAAACAAGGGTTTTGGCCGAAGTTGACACTGACACCAATGAACATTATTGTGCCTTGACTGGATTTTGCATCCAAAAGTATAGCCGTTCTCGTTTGCATTAACTAAATTTTTACGCCTGACCCCCAACCCATCTCCTTAGCACCACGGTGTACACACAAGTCCTAAAAACCAAACCTAACTTGATAAGGCTTTCCTCGTTCCCATACTGCGTATGGGAATGCATTGATTGAGTCTCTGGCTCAATGTCTGACTGGAGGCAGAGCCTAGTTTGGGGATGAGGTTTACTCAAATACGGGGTGAGGTTCAGACTGTATTGCACTGAAGTGAGAACCGCTATAGGTATAGTTACAAAATTCCCGACGTTTTAGAGAAGTCGGGAATGTGAAGCTTTGAATTGTATATATTTAATTAGCGAATGATACCGACTACTGTGCTGAGGCTAGTTCATTGGTTGGGAAATTTATTCGCCCACAAATTGGTTTTTCAGTAATTGAATTTCATCGACTAATTCTTGCCGAGTTGAAGCTTTCAGCAGATAACGGGAAATAAACCAACTGGCGTAAGCAATTCCAACTAACTCAAAGAGTGGTGATAGTAGTGCAATACCATTGATTGCATCCAGTACTGCTAGTGCTACCTTAGCTGTAAAGATCGCCGCTAAAATTAAGCCAATAGTTATTAGAGGCTGCTTGTAGTTCTGAAAAAAGCTACTTAAGTATTGGGGAAATTGCTCCAAAAATTGAGTAATTTGTCTGCTAATTTGCTGCCATTGAGATTCCGGTTCAGGTGCTGGTGATAACCTTGGCAAGTTTACAGTATCTACACCTTCAAGTGCTAGCGTATCTTGTGATAAAGAAGCATTGATCGATTCACGTTGCTGTTGTTCGGTTTCCATAATTTTTATTTCCGGTGACTACAAAGAGCTTGTATAACTCAACTGAGCATCAATAAATATAATTATTGAGATCACCAGTTGCTAATTATCAGAGTATCTTTATAAAGACTAATTTATTAGTTAGCTGGACGACTAGTACCGCAAGGTAGAATTCAATAGCTTGACTATACGAGACTTTACCTACCTCTGTAGGTTAGCTAACCCTTGATTTTGTATTAGTCCACGGAGGTGGACGAGAGCTTGTTTAATAGCGAATTATAGAATTATATTCGTCCAATACTTTTAAAACATCCTCTTAGTAGTCAGTAATAAGTGTAACTGACCACTAAGATTGAGTAGGAGCATCTGAATTTATTTCTGCCTACCTACTCACTGAGATTTTTTGTTAGCTGCCTTATTTTGTTGGTGGGACAACAGTTGCTTTGTTAACTACAATTTTCACACCTTTAATTTGCTTCGCTAAAGGTTCAATTTTAGCCAACTCCTTCTGATTGTTCACAGTTCCTCCGACAGTGACAGTCCCATCATCTGCGGCCTCAACTGTTAGTTGACTTTTGGGTATGTTTGCCTCTAACTTAGAGCGAACTTCACTTTTTAGATCCCCTGAAGCTCTTTGTGTACCGCCACCAGTGGTATTATGGCGCTGTTCGCGGGCGCGAATATCCTCATTTAGTTGTCTTCTGCGGACATCACTTTGTGCATCTTGTTGAGCAGCTTCTGTTGTTTTTGCAGTCGGTGTTTGAGCAGCTTCATTAGGATTATTGGGTGCAGATTCACTAGTTTTAGAAGCGTTATCACAAGCAGCAACACCAAAAACCAAAAGGCAGCTAATTAAAAAGGGGGTTAGCTTTTGCATATGTTTAATTCGGAATCGGAAAGTGAAATTGGTTGATCTTTACGGCAGAAGTGAGAAGCAAGATTTTCACTCAGGAGCAAAGCTTTCAAATTATTGCTCCTGCAATTTTGTGGAATTAGTCTGAGTGAAAACTACCTTAGCTTAGAGTGTTTCATCACGACGGTCAACAATGACTACGGCAGGATCGTCTCTATTAGTCTCTGTTGAGTAGTTGGGGCGATCGCTACTAACAACTGGTGTGCGGTGATCCGGCGCACGGTTGATACCTGGGCGAACATCGCCGATATCAGTGGCATCATAGATCGCAAATTCTTCAATACCTCGACGGTTGAGAATCGCTTCAGCTTGGTGGATTTCAGCTTCCGTAGCATCGATAATTACTAAGTAGTCGCCTCTTTGGAAGCGATCGCTATACACCCGTGCCCTGTCTTCAGGAATTCCCAAGCCAACGAGTCCGCCAACAATACCCCCAGCTGCTGCACCGATCGCACCCCCAGCCGCTGTTGTTGCCAAAGCTGTTGCGACTGCGCCACCTGCAATCACCGGACCGATTCCAGGAATTGCTAAAGTTCCAAGACCAACTAATAAGCCAGTTAAACCCCCTAAAACACCACCTGTAGCTGCTCCAGTTTTTACGCCATCATCTGCTTTATTACCTCTATCAACGTTTCTATCTACATCTACACCAGCGATCCCTTGACCGTTTGTATCTTTGGCAATGATGGATACTGTATTTAAAGGAAAACCCGCATCTCGTAATTCTGTAAGTGCTGCTTCTGCATCTCGACGATGAGAAAATACCCCAATTGCGCGTCTAGCAACACCGCTATGAGCCGCAGTCGGAGTTGGAGTTACATAACCAGTGGTTGCATTTGTAGCATCTGGGTTGTCGTAAATGCCAAACTCTTCCACACCCTGCTGATGTAGAATTGCTTGTGCTCTGGCGATTTCTGTATCTGTGCCATCGAGGATAACCAAATAATGTCCCCGTCTCACACGTTCATCGTAAACTCTGGCTCGTTCTTCGGGAATTCCTAAACCAACCAATGCACCAAGCAAACTACCAGCGACTGCACCAATACCTGCTCCAGTCAGGGTGGTTGCTAGGGTGGTTGCTGCGGCTCCAGCTAGCATAATTGGCCCGATTCCAGGAATTGCCAAAGTCCCAAGACCGACTAATAAGCCAGTCAATCCGCCTAAAGCAGTGCCTGTAAGTGCCCCAACTTTAGCGCCTTCGTCAGATTTATCACCGACGCGATCGCGCACTTCAGCCCCAGCAATATCATCTTTGTCTCCATCCTGGGTAATCACAGAGACTTTATTCATGTCAAAACCGACATTTTTTAATTCATGTAGGGCATTTTCAGCATCTCGACGATTAGAGAATACACCAACACCACGTTTATGTAGACCTACAACCATTATCTTTTTCTCCTCAGCAGAAACCAATTATTCACTAATTCATAGCTCATAATTGCTCTCATTAATACATGTTTCGATTTAATTTCCATCAATCGCTTGGAATAAGTTTTCTCTCTATCATTAGACATAGGTGTTTTTATCTAAAATTTAGTAAAAAATCTCAAGTATCAGTATCAAATAAATTATGTTTGATAAAAATTAGATATTAACTATTCTATTTCACAGAGTTTTGTCTAAAATATTAGTTTTAAAGCTAACTAAATTTATGCGAAGAAATTATCTATTTAGATGTAATTTTTAGTAGGAATTCCTCTCTCCCTAACAAAATGTGCGAACAGAGATTTTGCTATGCTGCTTGAATGGATAAAGTCAAGCACAAGAATGTAAAGGAGAACTATCATGTCGAAACTAACGAACAAAGTAGCACTTGTTACTGGTGGTTCGCGGGGAATTGGCGCTGCGATCGCCAAACGTTTGGCTGCCGATGGAGCAAGTGTGGCGATCACTTACACAAAGGGTGTGGACGCGGCAGCATCGGTTGTGAAGGAGATCGAAAGCGCTGGCGGGAAGGCAATCGCGATCCAGTCCGACGTTGTTGATGTCGATGCCGTCAAGGCTGCTGTCGAAAAGACTGTCGAGACCTTCGGTCAACTTGATGTCCTTGTGAATAATGCTGGCATAGCCATTGTGAAGAGATTCGAGGAAACGACCCTGGAGGAGATAGATCGCGTGATTGACATCAACATTCGCGGCACATTCATCATGACGCAGGCGGCGCTGAAGTATATGAAGGACGGCGGTCGCATCATCATGATCGGCTCGTGCGTGGGCGAGCGCATGATGACACCTAAACTGGTGTCCTACTCAGCCACGAAAGGAGCCATCAAGATGTTTACGCAGGGATTGTCCAGAGAGGTGGCGAGCCGCAGCATCACGGTTAACAACGTCCAGCCGGGTCCGATCGAGACGGATTTGAATCCCGCTACGGGAGATTGGGCGGTGTCTCAGAAGAACAACACAGCGCTCAACCGCTACGGGAGTGTTGACGACGTCGCCGCGTTAGTGGCGTTTGTCGCTGGTCCAGAAGCGTCTTACATTACCGGAGCTAACCTGACCGTTGACGGTGGAACGAATGCCTAACGAAAAGCCACGTTTGGCGCGAGACGGCATCCATGATTTCGACGCGCACGGCTACACGGATTACCCATTTTATGATGGTGATTTCTTTGATGCTAATGGCTATCGCATAGATCCGGTAATGGAAGCATACAACAGTCGTTAAAGTCTATTAATACCTCAATAACAATACTGGGGAAGCCCTCGCCCCGTTCCCCGCCCCACCCCAAGCCGATCGCCCCACACTCTCCCCAACCTAACCCCATCCCTCATCCCCCTCCTCATCCCCTGATAGTCCGCCACAATCGACGTGAGCGGACTTTCCCCTATTATCCAGGCTAATCCACCACGAGCCGCCCAGACCCCAACCGCATCATAAGAGCGATCGCACCTGAGCCAATCTCTCCAGCTACCCCAGCCAAGCCCGACATCATACCAGTGTCAAGGAAACCTTGGTGAATATTTGGGGCAGCTATAACTTACCTTTGTGCTAGTGCGATCGCTGTCACTGGAATAACTCTACCTGGATAAAATATCTCTGTCATCAGGAATTTTGAGAAAATACAAAGTGGTATTCAGTCTTTACAAATGAATGCCACTTTTGTTTTATAAATAAAACAGACTACCCCCTAGTGTAAGTAGGTTGGTACTATTAAAATTAACTATGTAAAGTTTTGTAAAGATTCTGAGATGTGTTTGCATTAAGCTTGGTTGCTCATTTGCATACTTTTAGATGATTTAGTTTTTCCTCGCTAACCTAATCACTATCATGACCTTTTTATTCCGATATAGATTAAAAAATCCTATCTGAAATCAAGGGTTTTATATTTTGCTCTGATGAGAGTAAAAAGGACGGTTAATTATTCTTTCTTATAGATAGAAAAAAGTACGCTTGAGCGTAATATCATAGTCTTGTAGTATTATGAATACAGTAAAAACATCCTAAAACTCATGCAATTCCGTACGAGAAAATCTGCTTGTTCCCTAGCAGCCTAGTACTGGAACCACTGAAGATATCAGGCACAAGGGTATAACGTGACTCTTGGCAGAATTTTGATGCCAATATGATCAATACATCCAGTGCTTCTCAAATCTTCTCAAATCTTCAGACTTAACAGCAAAGACCTGCTTCAATCAGGTGTGGTTCAGTTATCTCTTCCCACTCGTTATTTCTCCACCTTGTTTTCTCGGCGTTGCTAAATGAAAGTATGAAATTCAAAAACTCAATGTTTGAAACTGTTTCCTTTGCGCTTTTAGGGGAAACTAAATTCATACTCTTAATCAGCAACGCAGTTTTCTGATGGAGAAGTGGCGAGGTAATTTTTTTTACCCTCCATTTTTTTACCCTCTAAATTCAGGAGAAGCTCATTAATGGCAAGCATAATTAGCGTTGGCGGTTTGGACAATTTGACTGACGTTCTCAAAAGCGTTGGTGTCAACAATATCGTCAAAAGCTCTGGTGGCAACAATCTCGTGAACGGCACTAGTGGCAACGATGTCCTTGTCGGTGGTAGTGGCAACGATAGATTCATTGGCGGTAATGGCAACGACGTCATCACCGCCGGCGATGGCAACAATTACCTTGACGGTGGTAATGGGGACGATATCCTTAACACTGGTAGTGGCAAGGATACCCTCATTGGCGGTAATGGCAACGATATCCTTAACGCTGGTAGTGGCAACGATATCCTCACTGGCGGTAATGGCAACGACACACTCGTTGGCGGTGCTGGGACTGATATTCTCACTGGAGGAGCGGGTAACGATGTTTTCAAGTTCACATCAGTTTCAGATAGTCGTCCTGCTGGACGGGATCTGATCACTGACTTTGTTGGAAACGGTAAGTTGTCAGGCGATCGAATCGATGTATCTGACATCGATGCCAACACCACTAAAGGGGGCAACCAAGCCTTCACTTTCATTGGGGCTGCCGCATTCTCCGCACCCGGTCAAATCCGTTATTCAGGAGGTATTCTCCAAGCTAACACTGATGGGAATCTGTCGGCCGACTTTGAGGCTCGGCTTGTAGGAGCACCACAACTAGTGGTAAGCGACATTATCCTTTAATTCTTTAATCTACCTCTTGCAAAAGTCCCTAACACCCCACTTCTAAGGGGTTACTTTAAGGAGTGGGGTTCTTATTTTTGATTTATGCAAGAGGTATAATAGACATCTGTGAAATTAATTATGCGTTGCCCGAAATCCTTGGTAGGCACAATTCATGTGGACGCAAAGCGGCTTCCCGCAGGGTATTGTGCCTACGTCATTTTCACTCCTATGTCTAATGTTGAAGAAGAATTCCGGTGCAAAGCCAAAGACGCTCCAACTGCGACAAAAGGCATGCGGCTTTAATTATTCACACCCACTTACTTACATAACTACAGAAACCACCAAACAAATCTTAATAGGCAAAAGCAACCCTATCTGAACAAAGGTTTCAGATTTTGTTCTGGCGAGAGTAATAAAAGAGGATTAATTATTATTTCTTATAGATAGAAAAAAGTACGCTTGAGAGTAATATCATAGTCTTGTAGTATTATGAATACAGTCACAACATCTTAAAACTCATGCAATTCCGTAGGAGGAAATCTGCTTGTTCCCTAGCAGCCTACTACTGGAACCAGTGAAGACATAAGGCACAAGGATATAACATGATTTTTGGCACAATTTTCATGCCAACATCATTAATACATCCAGTGCTTCTCAAATCTTCTCAAATCTTCAGACATAACAGCAAAGACCTCTTGATATTAAGTGTAGTTCAGTTATTTCTTCCCACTCGTTACTTCTCCACCTTGTTTTATCAATATTGGTGAATAAAAGTGTGAAATTCAAAAATTTAATGTTTGAAACTGTTTCCTTTGCGCTTTTGGGGAAACCAAATTCATACTCTTAATCAGCAACACTGTTTTCTGATGGGGAAGTGACGAGGTTATTTTTTTACCCTTTAAGTTTAGGAGAAGCTTACTAATGGCAATTATCAACGGTATGGATTTCGGCATTATTGGTAATGATGTCTTTAACACTCCTAGTGGTGGCATTAACAGCACTAGTAGTAACAATAGCCTTAACGGCAGTAATGGTAACGATGTCCTTCTCACTGGTGATGGCAACAATACCGTTAATGGTGATAGTGGCAACGATGTCCTTCTCACTGGTGATGGCAACAATACCGTTAACGGCAGTAGTGGCAACGATGTCCTTGTCGGCGGTAATGGCAACGATACCCTGATTGGCGGATTGGGTGACGACACACTCGTTGGTGGTGCTGGGACTGATATTCTCGTTGGAGGACCAGGTAACGATGTTTTCAAGTTCAGCTCAGTTTCAGATAGTCTTCCTGTTGGACGGGATTTGATCACTGACTTTGTTGGAAACGGCATCTTTCCAGGCGACCGAATCGATGTATCTGACATCGATGCCAACTCCACTATCGGGGGCAAGCAAGGCTTCGCTTTCATTGGGGCTGCCGCATTTTCCGCACCTGGTCAGATCCGTTATTCAGAAGGTATTCTCCAAGGGAATACTGATGGAAATCTGTCTGCTGACTTTGAAGTTCGGCTTATAGGAGCGCCAGAACTAGTGGCAAACAACATTATCCTTTAATTTAATTAACCTGCCTTGAAAATAAGGCAGGAGGTAAATAAATTTTCATTGTTCACAAAGAACAATGAAAATTTATCTTTCCCATTCCCCACTCCCTATTTTCAAAGATATCAAAGAATTTGAGAAGCCAAATTGTAAACCAAGAGGTGCAGCGATCGCACTGGTCAACAAGCCTTTTAACTTATTGGCAATTACTTCGTTATATATAACTACAGAAACCACCAAACCAATCTTAATCGCCAAAACCAACCCTATCTGAACAAAGGTTTCAGATTTTGTTATGGTGAGAGGAATAAAAGAGGATTAATTATTATTTCTTATAGATAGAAAAAAGTATACTTGAGGGTAATATGATAGTCTTGTAGTATTATGAATACAGTCACAACATCCTAAAACCTATGCAATTCCGTAGGAGAAAATCTGCTTCTTCCCTAGCAGCCTAGTACTGTAACCAATGAATACATAAGGCACAAGGATATAACATCAGTCGTGGCACAATTTTGATGCCAACATTATCAATACATCCAGTGCTTCTCAAATCTTCTCAAATCTTCAGACTTACAGCTATTTTCAGGTAAATAGACCACGCAGTCAGGGCACAGCATTGCTATGCCCCTACGACAGATGTGGTTCAAATACTTGAATTCTGCTGTAACAGCAAAGACCTGTTGAAATCAGGTGTGGTTCAGTTATTTCTTCCAACTCGTTACTTCTCCATCTTGTTTTCTCGGTGTTACTAAATAAAAGTGTGAAATTCAAAAATTTAATGTTTGAAACTGTTTCCTTTGTGCCTTTAAGGGAAACCAAATTCATACTCTTAATCAGCAACACCGTTTTCTGATGGGTAAGTGACGAGGTTATTTTTTTACCCTCTAAGTTCAGGAGAAACTTACTAATGGCAATTATCAACGGTACCATTTTCAATGACAACAATACCGTCAACGGTTCCCCGCTTATTCTGCGCCCTGCCCTAGATGGGAGTGCTAGCAGCGATATCCTCAACGGCAATGCTGGCAACGATATCCTAAATGGCAATGGCGGCAGCGATATCCTCAACGGCAATGGCGGCAACGATATCCTAAATGGCGGTGCTGGCAGCGATATCCTCAACGGTAATGCTGGCAACGATATCCTAAATGGGGGTGCTGGCAGCGATAGCCTAAATGGGGGTGTCGGTAGCGATATCCTCACTGGCGGTGCTGGGACTGATTCTCTCACTGGAGGATTAGGTAACGATGTTTTTGATTTCAACTCAGTTTCAGATAGTCCTAGTGGTTTGTTACGGGATGTTATCACTGACTTTGTTGGAAACGGTATCTTTGCAGGTGATCAAATCAATCTATCTACCATTGACGCTAACTCCACTATCGGGGGCAACCAAGCCTTCACTTTCATTGGATCGGGCGCATTCTCCGCACCCGGTCAGGTTCGTTATTCAGGAGGTATTCTTCAAGCTAGCAATGATGGGGATCTATCGGCTGAGTTTGAGATTCAGCTCAAAGGAGCACCACCACTAGTGGCAAGCGACATTATCCTTTAATTTAATAGATTTAACCCCCAACCCCTCTCCAAAGCATCGGAGAGGGGAGAGGAAACACATCTGGGGGTGAGGTTAAGCAGTACCTGATTCTGATTAGGAAACGCTATGCAACACAAGCATATCCGAGAAATAGAGAATTACCAATGCTTACTCATGCTCGATCGCACCGCACATACATGAGAAAATCAGGTAATACAATCGCAGCAGTTGCGATAATGCCACGTAAGGAAAAAAGATGTCGGAGAATTTAAGAAGCCAAATTGTGACGCAAGGGGTGCAGCGATCGCCTAATCGGGCTATGCTGCGGGCAGTTGGTTTTAAAGATGAAGATTTCAATAAAGCTATTGTGGGCATTGCCAATGCCTATAGTACGATTACTCCCTGCAATATGGGGATAAATCAACTGGCCCAGAGGGCAGAAGTTAGTATTAAAACCGCCGGGGCGATGCCGCAAGTGTTCGGCACGATTACCATTAGCGATGGTATTTCGATGGGAACTGAAGGGATGAAATATTCCCTAGTGTCGCGGGAAGTCATTGCAGACTCCATTGAAACCGCCTGTACTGGACAAAGTATGGATGGTGTGCTAGCAATTGGCGGTTGTGATAAAAATATGCCAGGGGCAATGCTGGCGATCGCGCGGATGAATATCCCGGCTATCTTTGTTTACGGTGGCACAATTAAACCCGGTCACTATAACGGACGCGATTTAACTGTTGTCAGTTCTTTTGAAGCTGTTGGTCAATACAGTGCCGGAAAAATTGACGACAAAGAATTATTAGAAGTTGAAAGTCGGGCTTGTCCTGGCGCTGGTTCCTGTGGGGGAATGTTCACAGCTAACACCATGTCTTCAGCATTTGAAGCGCTGGGGATGAGTTTACCCTATTCCTCAACAATGGCGGCGGAAGATGCTGAAAAAGCCGACAGTACGGAAAAATCAGCGTTTGTGTTAGTCGAAGCTATTCGCAAACAAATCTTGCCTCGCCAAATTATCACCCGTAAATCTATAGAGAATGCCATTTCTGTAATTATGGCGGTGGGTGGTTCGACAAATGCAGTATTGCATTTTTTAGCGATCGCCCGCGCGGCTGATGTAGAGTTAACGCTGGATGACTTTGAAACTATCCGCGCCCGTGTTCCCGTTTTGTGTGATTTAAAACCAAGTGGTAAATATGTCGCTACAGATTTGCACAAAGCTGGTGGCATTCCGCAAGTAATGAAGATGCTACTTGTGCATGACTTATTACATGGTGATAGTCTCACCATTAGCGGCCAAACAATTGCAGAGATATTAGCAGACATCCCAGAAGAACCATCCGCCAACCAAGATGTGATTCGTCCTTGGAATAACCCGATGTATGCTCAAGGACATTTAGCCATCCTCAGAGGTAATCTGGCAACGGAAGGGGCTGTCGCTAAAATTACTGGGGTGAAAAAACCAGTAATTACCGGCCCCGCACGGGTGTTTGAATCGGAAGAAGCCTCTTTAGATGCAATTTTGGCGGGTAAGATTCAAGCTGGTGATATTCTAGTCATCCGCTACGAAGGGCCTAAGGGCGGACCTGGGATGCGAGAAATGTTGGCTCCCACCTCAGCAATTATCGGTGCTGGTTTAGGTGATGCTGTGGCATTAATTACCGACGGACGCTTTTCTGGCGGTACTTACGGCATGGTAGTTGGTCATGTTGCTCCAGAAGCAGCAGTTGGTGGTGCGATCGCTCTTGTAGAAGAAGGCGATAGTATTACTATTGATGCACCGGCTCGTTTATTGCAATTGAATATATCCGAAGAAGAATTGGCTCGTCGTCGTGCCAACTGGCAACCTCCCGCTCCGCGTTACACTAAAGGCGTATTGGCGAAATATGCCAAATTGGTATCTTCTAGCAGTATTGGTGCTGTAACAGATTTGGACTTATTTTAGTTAACCTAAGGTAATAGACATCTCCAAAAAAGAATGTAGAGACGTAGCAGTGCTACGTCTTTTTGATTTCTAGTAATTTTTACCTAAATTTTATGAGTTTTTGTAAAAATCTTGAAAAAGTTTCAGGAAATTTACAGAGCAGATATGATGTCAATAGAGAAATCACGGAAATATAGTTGACAGTCAACTGCCTAAAAACCGAAAAGGGTACAAAATGAGTTTTGAATCTAACGTCAAACTAACGATCGCTCTTTCTAATCCAGATTTAGATGCAGAGGAGCAAGAACGGGAAACACGGAATCTGCTGCGAGAAATCAGAGACTTAGATGTAGAGAGTGCTGAACTCGTAGCAGTTACAGAAATACCCGCAGGAGCTAGGTCTGTTGGAGGTTTTCTGGTGGGAGTGTTGCAGACAGAGGTGAGTATTGCCAATTTTAAGAAATTGTTGGGATTTTTGGGCGATCACTTGGGTAACAAAACCATTGAATTTGAAGTAGAAGCTAACGGTAAAAAACTCAAAGTTAAAGCTAGCAGTCAGAAAGAATTAGCGGCCGCCATTGAACAAGCTGCTGTTACAATTTCTGGATTAAGCCCTTACGTTTTTCGCACAGTTCCCAGTGATGCAGTTGCAGCGCAGCTATTAGTAAAGTTAATGCTGAAAAAATCACAGAAAAACAATGTGGCATTTTTTTATAATTTTTCCAGTGAATATGGTCGCTCCTTAACATCTCAATTTCAATCATTTGCTACTCAAAATATTGAAAAAAAAATAGAGTTTAATTTGTCAAAACCGAATTTTGATGCAGGAGGATGTTTATGGGGGGTTCCCAGTCCACAATGGCTGCTGGATTCTTCTCAGTAGTCATGAGCGATCGCCTTTCTCAGAAAGCCTTAGATTTCTATCATAAATTATTCTTAACCCAATCTCTAAAATTACGCATAGCTTGACTTCTCCCAATTGTTAAACACTGCTGAACATATTCATTAACTAATTCAACAGTTGGGATATCAGGAAAATTAGGACTAGATTGAGATTTTATATATTTCCCTTCTTTTAGCAACGAAATTTCTAAACCTTGTTGTGTATGTCGCCAAAGTTCAGGAACTCCCAAAATTTCATAATTATCAAATCGAGTCCGAGAGGTAATATCAATTTCGATTGCTAAATCTGGTGGTCGGTCTATATTTAAATCAATGCGATTCTTCCCAATTATAGCAGCTTGATTTTGAATATAAAAACTGGTATCTGGTTCTACTGCTTGCCGCGATCGCTCATTTTTAAGTGTTGTGGAACCAAAAGGCTCAAAATCAATTTGGAGTATTTCTAACAAGATTTTAACTAAATCACCAATAAGCTCTTTATCTTTTTCGTGTTCTGGTAGGGGAACCATAATTTCTAACCAACCATCACTATAAGAAATACGTGCAGAACTCTTTTCTCCCATTTCTGATAAAATATTTTCTAACTGCTGCCAATTAATATCTTTAAACAACATTTGTTGACCAGATTTAACAATAATTTGTTGCAGTTTTAAAAACATGTTACCTCAGAGAGTTGATGTAGTGATTGGATGTAGAAGATTTAATTTACAAATCAACTTTTTTAAAGTATATCGCCTCTGATCATGAGTGTTTAATAAATAAAGGATACAAGCAATGTGGAGATTTTCCCAGAGTAGGGCAGAGAATTAATGATTACTCTGAGTTATTATCGCGTTAAAAAACAGTACAAGCCCTGTACGCTGGAAATTCTACCCACTCTAGTGCGAGAGTTAAGCTAGTGCGCGTCTAAATTGCAGATTTTTTTGTTAAAACTGTCATTAGTCGTTTGTCCAAAGTCCAAATGATCAAGCACGATCACGAAGAAATAAGCAATTAAGATGCGTAACAGCCTAGCAATAATTGCAGTTTGCTCCAGAAGCTTAGTATGACAAAGGCATTCCCAAGCATAGCAAGGCGCTTGAAAAGTACAGGAATCAAGTTGTTGAATATGGGAACCTTCCAAATAACCCGTTTTATCGAAAACTGGAAACGCTACTTCTTGGGTGACACTGTTGATGTCCGCCCCTCCCCCTCCTCTGATGTCCGTCCTTCCTTAGCGGGACCAGTCCTGAGCTTAGGTGGGGGTGGCCCCGATGTCGATGATGCTATCCAGTGGATGATTAACCAAGTTCGGGGAGGTACTAACTCCGCCACTAAAGTTAATGTTGTAGTTATCCGTACTAATGGTAATCACGATTACAATCGGCTAATTTATGCCATGAAGGGCGTAAACTTTGTGGAAACTCTTGTGATTAGCAATAGGCAAGAAGCAAATAAAGCCGAGATTTTTCAAAAAGTCAAAAATGCTGATGTGATTTTCTTTGCTGGCGGCGACCAATGTCAATACATCCGCAACTGGAAAGATACCAAGCTTGAAACTGCTGTTAAGTCAGTTTACCTTAAAGGAGGCGGTGTTGGTGGCACTAGTGCGGGTGCGATGATCCAAAGTGAGTATGTTTACGATGCTTGCGCTTCTTCCGAAAAAGGCATTGAAACTAGAGACGCACTCGAAGATCCCTACCGAGATATTACTTTTACTTACAACTTTTTCAACTGGGGTAATTTGAAGGGAACTATTGTAGATACACACTTTGATAGACGCCAAAGAATGGGTCGAATTATGACTTTCATTGCCCGTCAAATTAAGGACGGTGTATCTAACAGTGTTTTAGGCATAGCAGTTAGTGAAAGTACATCGGTTCTTGTGGATAAAAACGGTTTGGTGAAAGTTATGGGTAGGGGTGCGGCGTACTTTGTACTTGGCAATCATATACCGGAAGTATGCGAACCGCGATCGCCTTTGACTTTTTCTAATTACAAAATTTGGAAAGTTCGCAGTGGCGACACCTTCAACTTGAGAAACCGACCAACCTCTGGGTACTATCTCAGGAGTGTCAAAAAGGGACGGATTGATTCAAATCCTTATTGACTGGGGAGTGGGGAGTAGGGAGTGGGGAGTGGGGAGCAGGGGAGGAAATAATCAATGCCCAATGCCCAATGCCCCATGCTCAATGCCCAATGCCCAATTCCCAATGCCCCATCCCCCTACTTTCTACCAGGGAACCACGCCATTTTCATCAAAAAACCCTCCGCTAGAACCATCATCAGGTAGAGTAGCAAGTCTCACTGCTGCGATCGCTCCCTGCTCAACAGTGCGATGCCCTTGGTATTGATTAATGTCAGTTGCTGTGTAACCAGGATTAGCAGCATTGACTTTAATCGCGGTATCTTTAAGTTCAGCAGCCAACAAAACTGTGATCGCATTCACTGCTGTTTTTGATGAGTTATAAGCAAGATACTTAGAATCAGCGAACTCACTATTTGGGTCAGAGTGTAGAGTCAGAGAACCTAAGCCACTTGATAGATTCACTATTCGCCCTGCTTTTGACTTCTTTAAGAGTGGCAACAGCGTTTTTGTAACTGCAAACACTCCAAATACATTCGTTTCATAAGTGTGTCGCAGTGTTTCAATATCAACTTGACTAGGTGCAAGGTGATCGCCATCACTTAGTATCCCAGCATTGTTCACAAGGATGTCAAGTTTTCCGAATTCGCTCTCGATTTGTTCAGCTGTAGAGTCGATTGTTTTCTGGTCGATGACATCAAGCTGAATTGTTCGGGCATCAATCTGATTTAAACGAAGTTTATTCGCCGCTTCTTCACCACGTCCTATATCTCTTGCACCAACAAGAACAGTAGCACCTCTAGAACCTAGTTGGCGTGCAATCTCATACCCGATACCTTTGTTTGCACCTGTGATCAGCGCAACTTTGCCTTTTAAATCTTCTGACATATTACTTCTCTATTTTGATAAACACTGACAAATGTTACTATCTTTGAGCAAGTCTAGTACAGCGGGCGCCTAAATCCAGCTACTAAACCGTGTCCACCTTGAAAACTGTAGTTCTTTCCGGATGAAAAGAAAAAACCCTCATCCCCTAGCCCCTTCTCCCAAATTTGGGAGAAGGGGAGCCGGAAAGAAGTCCCTCTCCCCCTACTTGGGAGAGGGATTTAGGGTGAGGGCAAAAACTACGGTTCTCAACATAGATGAGGTTTATCTCAATTTAACCAGACAAAACAAGGGGATTTTGTCCCTTGTTTTCCGCCACAGTGTACTAGTGTACAAGAAGTAAGGAACAACACAACATTCAGGATTTAGTAATCTACACAAGTAGTGGGCTGTCGTGTTTCCACCAATAGCCATTCACACTTCAGATAGCGGTTGAGAAAATATTTGCAGCTTAAACTAGCAATTGACTCAAAAATTCTTGGATAAAGTAGATATGCAAACCAAACAGCTTGGCAATTCGGAGCTTCACATTACCCCAATCGGCTTTGGAGCCTGGGCGATCGGTGGAGGTGGATGGGCTTTTGGTTGGGGAGAGCAGGATGACCAGGAATCGATCGCAGCGATCAATCGCGCTCTCGACCTCGGCGTTAATTGGATTGACACCGCAGCTGTCTATGGTCTGGGGCATTCGGAGGAGATTGTTGCTAAGGCGCTCAAAGGTCGATCTAATCGCCCCTACATTTTCACTAAATGTTCACTGATCTGGGATGAAACGCGCAAAACTGGTAACAGCCTCAAGGCAGATTCTGTGCGGGGGGAAGTTGAAGCTAGTCTGCGCCGACTCGACATTGAAACCATTGACCTTTACCAGATCCACTGGCCCAATCCTGACTCAGATATCGAAGAAGGCTGGACGACTCTCAGCAAGCTAAAGGATGAGGGTAAGGTTCGCTATATTGGGGTTTCAAACTTCAATGTAGAACAGTTGAAACGTATTCAGGAGATTGCACCAGTTACCTCATTGCAACCGCCTTATTCACTGGTTAAGCCCGATGTCGAAAAGGAGATTCTGCCTTTTTGTCAGGAAAATAACATCGGTGTGATTGTTTATTCACCGATGCAATCTGGCTTGCTCACAGGAAAGATGACACCTGAGCGGGTTGCCAATTTCCCAGATGATGATTGGCGCAAAAATAATAGTGAATTTCAGGAGCCACGTCTATCTCGCAATCTGAAGTTGGTGGAGGTATTGGAACACATTGGTCAACAACACGATCGCTCCCCCGGTGAGGTGGCGATCGCTTGGACTTTAAGCAATCCGGCAGTGACTGCGGCGATCGTTGGCGGACGCAATCCCAAGCAGGTGGAAGGAATCATCGGTGCTGGGGAATTTCGCCTCAATCAGCAGGAGCTAGATCAGATTGGTATTTTCTTGCGCGAGAATCCATAAAAGAGGTTTTGCGTAAACTTTCAATGGTAGCGATCGCCTGTTTCGCCACAATATCAATTTCCTCTTGGGTATTAAACCGTCCAATACCAAACCGCACTGAGGCATAAGCTAGCTGTTCTGAATGTCCCAGTGCTGTGAGAACATGGGAGGGTGCAGTGGTTGCCGACGAGCAAGCAGAACCAGAAGAAACCGCCATTACTGGCTGCAATCCTAGCAAAAGTGCGGCTCCATCCACCTCCTCAACACTGATATTCAAGTTTCCCGGCAATCGCGCTTGAGGGTGTCCATTGAGATGAATTCCTTCAATTTGCGAAAGCTGTTCCCACAAGTTTTGCCTTAACTGGGTGAGGCGTTGGGTTTCTGTTGCTTGTTCTGCTAAAGCGATTTCTACAGCTTTGCCAAAGCCGACAATTTGCGGTGTATACAATGTACCAGAACGCATTCCCCGTTCATGTCCGCCGCCGTGCTGCTGAGGAGCCAGTTGCACTCTGGGGTTGCGCCTGCGGACGTACAGCGCCCCAATGCCCTTTGGGCCATATACCTTGTGTGCAGTTAGCGACATCAAATCTATTTTCATCGCTTGCACATCTAGGGGAATTTTACCAATAGCTTGGGCGGCGTCGGTGTGGAAAATGATATTGCGATCGCGGCACATTTCCCCAATTTCTGCCAATGGCTGTAACACACCAATTTCGTTATTTGCAGCCATTACCGATACCAAAATCGTCTCAGGACGGAAAGCTTTTTTTAACTCAGTTAAATCAATTAATCCATCTTTTTTAACTGGGAGAATAGTAATTTCAAAACCGAGACTTTTTAAATAATTACAAGGATCAATAACTGCACTATGTTCAGTGGCAACAGTAATAATATGCTGACCTTTTTTAAAATAAGCTTCAGCAACACCTTTAATCGCTAAATTATTCGCTTCTGTTGCACCACTCGTAAAAACAATTTCTTCTGGTGTGGCGTTGATTGCTGCTGCTAAAATCTCTCGCGTTTGTTTCACAGCAGCTTCTGCTTCCCAACCGTAAATATGACTAATACTTGATGGGTTGCCAAAGTGTTCTGTGAAGTAGGGGAGCATTGCTGCTAGTACCCGTTCATCTACGGGTGTAGTTGCGTGGCAATCAAGGTATATCGGACGAATAGACATAATTATTAACTCAAAACTTGACTTAGTTTTTTTAATACACTTAGAACCTGATACAGTTCACTTTCTCGTTTCAAAAGTGTAAATTGGTCAGAAATAGCATACTTTGGCTGATTTTCTTTGGTAAGTTTCAGGAAAATAAAATCACTCCCATTTGTTACTAATCCAAAAGTAGGTTTGTCTTGATTAGGATTAGCCAACATATAAACAAGTGCTTGAGGTATGGCTTCTAAAAGAGAAAAGTTAGACCTTTTAGATTCAATTACTAACAACCATAATTGTTCTTTAATAACG
Organism: Nostoc sp.; assembly: GCF_036919555.1. Classification (GTDB taxonomy): domain Bacteria; phylum Cyanobacteriota; class Cyanobacteriia; order Cyanobacteriales; family Nostocaceae; genus Nostoc. The sequence goes on along the minus strand of NZ_JBALCS010000091.1, from coordinate 10,527 downwards.
AAAACATCAATTATACCTCTAATAATTTCTCCTTCATCCTCTAAGGCAATTTGTAGAGATTCTTCAGTAGCAATAAAAAATGGCTCACGATAGAATTCTGCCAAGTCTAATAAAGGAGATAACACTATCATTTTGACTGCATTTTCTAAGATTGGTGGGTGCTTTACCAATCTCAGAAAATTAGTTTTAACTCTGTCTAGATATTGTTTTTCTATATCTATGATTTCTGGGAGAGTGTCAAACCACTCTGTAAAAAAATCTTCGCTTTCAGCTTGTTGCAGACCAAACTTTGCTTCTAAATCAGCAAGGCTGACATTATGCGCTTGGATGACTTGAACCATAGTATCATTCAACTGGATATACTACTATCTAAACAAAACCTGGTTGTGTTTGGCATAATTCTAACAATTCTTGTTCTGAGTAGACTCTTTGACTTGAATCATGCTAATTCCCGTAATTTAGTTAAAACTGCCTGAGCATGACCTTTAGTTTTTACATTAGGCCAAGCATAGACAATAATTTTATCAGGTGAAATTAGAAAGGTTGAACGAGTAACACCCATATATTCTTTGCCCATAAATTTTTTCAATCGCCAAGCGCCGTAGGCTTCTGTCAGAAGATGTTCTAGGTCACTTAAAAGGGTGATTGACAAGTTATGTTTGCTGATAAATTTACAATGGGACTTACCCGAATCTGGACTTACACCTAATATTTTCGCTCCCAGTGCGCTGAAGTCTTGATACAACTCGGTGAAATCTTTCGCTTCGGTGGTACAGCCCGGTGTGTCATCTTTGGGGTAGAAGTAGAGGATAATCCACTGACTGCTGAGATCGTCGAGAGTGACTGAATTGCCATTTTGGTCAGGTGTGGAGAAATCTGGCGCTGGTTGTCCGACTTGGGGAATATTGCTCATGATGGTGATGTGAGAGATTGCGTAGGCGTAGCGTGTTGTAAACATCGCTTTAAAATTGTACATATATTGAGCGATATTGCGTATTTACCAACGTCACCAATTCATCAGCAGCAAGGCGATTTGCATAAAATGGGTCTGTTTTCTTAGTTTCAAGTTAATTGATTCTCCACATTTTGATTGTTGAATCCTGACTACCACTGAAAATGGTTTGTCCGTCTTGACTAAATACTAAAGAGTTAACAGCATCTAAATGTCTGATTACAGAGTACATTTCTTCCCCTGTGCTTAAGTTCCACAATTTCACAGCCTTGTCTTCACTACCACTAACTAAAGTCTGTCCATCAGGGCTAATTGCTACAGATAATACAGAACCTGAATGACCAGTCAGAGTACTTATAAGTTCTCCGCTAATCAAGTTCCATACCTTGATTTCTTTGTCATCACTGCCACTAACTAGAGTTTGCCCATCTGGGCTGATTGCCACAGACCGAACAACTCCTCAGGAGGATACTTTCCTGTAACCAGATGGACAAAAGTACGACCCAAGGCAAAGAAATCTGATTGTGGAACAGCATGACCAGTGATTTGCTCTAACGGAGCATAGCCATCAGAAACAAATTTTGTGATTTGACCTGCTGCTTGTTTTCTTTCATAGGTTTCGGTAATTTCCCGCGCGATACCAAAGTCGATTAATACCAATTGTCCATCAGCAGTTAGCATAATGTTTGAAGGCTTTATATCTCGATGGAAAAACTGCTGCTGATGTACTTGGTGCAAAATATTTGCCAACAGTGTTAACCAAAGGACTGCTTGCTTTTCACTGATGGGACGATTACCACGTTTTTCTAACCATTCGTATAAATTTTCTCCATCAATTTTATCCATTACTAAACAGTGAACTGGCTCTTGGCTATTTTGAGGAAAAAACTGAAAATATTCCTCAGCATTAGGAATTCCTGGATGATTTAGTCGCTTTAAAACTTCAGCTTCTTGCTGAAAAAGTGATACTACTTTACTTTGATTGAGTGTAAGAACCTTCAAAATTTTTAGCTTGCCACTATCATTTACCTCAAATGTTTTAGCAAAGCCACCTTTACCTATAGGTCGTGTTACTCGATAACACCCTTCTAGTAGCAATTCAGAGCCACAGCTTTGACAGCGCAGTAGATTGTGATTGTCTGGGTTGTCAGTATTTTGGCAGTTAGGATTGATGCACAGGCTCATCGTCTCAAAAGTGACAGATTTATCTGATATCTTAGCTTTAATTACTGATAACCTGGATAAAATCAGTATCAGAGCGATGCCTGCGGCGGGCTATGCCTACGCACCCATTTCTTGAAAAATTTCTCTCATCAGTTTGAGAGCGATCGCTTGTGTTTATCCGCGATAATAATAACTTAGCCTACAAGTATTTTTGTTTATTTATTCCCACCCTTCAAAGTTCACATGACTAAAGATATGCAACGCGAATTTACCAACCGTGATGAGTTGGTAGCCTACCTCCGCGAACAATTCCCAGATGCAGCAGAACGCGATGACCACATCAGCGAAACTCTAGGAGGACGCAAAGCGGCAGAAGAAGCGCTGCAAAAAATTGACCCAGTAGGCTACGCGCAAACACGTAATTTTTTCATAGGTGCTGTGACGCGACTTTCGCCTTATATCCGCTATGGCGTTTTGAGTTTGCGAGAAATTCGAGATTATGTCCTTCAACAAGTACAGCACCAAAACGATGCTACGAAACTAATTAACGAGTTAGGCTGGCGCGACTATTGGCAACGGTTGTATGTGAAGTTAGGGGATGGAATCTGGAAAGACCAGGAAGAGTACAAAACTGGTTACACTGTGGCTGAATATACACCCGAATTGCCGCAAGATATCAGACAAGGAATCACAGGCAGAGTTTGTATCGACAGCTTTAGCGGTAATTTAAGAGAAACTGGTTATTTACATAATCACGCACGGATGTGGCTAGCGGCTTACATTGTCCATTGGCGGCGTATTCGTTGGCAAGCAGGAGCTAAGTGGTTTCTTGAACACCTTTTAGATGGAGATCCTGCTAGCAATAATATGTCATGGCAGTGGGTTGCCAGCACCTTTAGTCATAAACCGTATTTTTTCAACCGTGAGAACTTAGAACGCTATACGAAAAGCGTTTATTGCCAAGAATGTCCGCTTTACGGTCATTGTGATTTTGAAGGCAGCTATGAAGAATTAGAACAACGACTTTTTCCTAAAGGGGAATTTAGCAAACAAGCCAATAGCCAAAGTTGGCAGCGTGGGAAGAAGCGGCGGTAAGTACAGTTTCGCATAAAATCGTAGCGTTTTTAAATGCAGAAAGATGCATTAACATTGCAGAGGGATACATTGGCATTGCTGAGGGATACATTGACATTGCAGAGGGACGCATTGGCATTGCAGAGGAATACATTGGCATTGCAGAGGGATGCATTGGCATTGCCAAATTTAATTTGCTACGAATTAATGAAATGCTGTACTAAGATTTTTTGCGTCTTAACAGGAAACAAAACCAAAATCTAATGAGTAAACCAATTGTTTGGGTGCATGGAGATTGCCTCAGTCCATACAACCCCGGACTGCAAAAATACCCCGATGCGCCAGCTATCTGGGTTTGGGACGAGGCTTTGATAGAGGAATGGCAACTGAGTCTCAAACGTCTCGCTTTCATCTACGAATGCTTGCTAGAGTTACCCGTTGTTATCCGTCGTGGCGATGTGGCACAAGAGGTTTTAGCTTTTGCTCAAGAACATGATGGGAATTTAGTTGTCACAGCCAACAGTCCCAGTCCCCAGTTTGATCATATCTGCAATCAAGTGGAGCGATCGCTAGCAGTCCAAGTGCTAAAGGTAGAACCATTTTTTGATTATGATGGCTATATTGACCTGAAGCGGTTCTCCCGCTATTGGAAAGTGGCTCAAAATTATGTTAGATAGCCCAATTGTAAAATTATAATGTCTGGGGATCGCTTCTTCTACCAAAGTTTGGCGGCGATCGTAGAAAGGATACGAACAAGTTGAGCAATTAGTTGAGCTTGGTCATACTTACGATATTTCCTTAGTTTACCACGATGATGATTGTGAAGAAAAGGTCGCAGCGATCGCCAAGATAAAGGAGTTGTTTCATCGCCTCAACCTCCCGGAACATTTATGGCAACTGTCTCCCACCACCTTTTTTTGATATTTATTTATATGTAATAACTCACCAAATTTTCGTCTTTAAGTTGTTCTTTCGCTAAAGCTAATGCTTGATGAGCATTTTTAAACTTTGTTTCATCTGTAAATTTATTACCAAAACACTTTAAATAAGCTTCCAGATACCGAATACGTAAGCGTGGATCAGCCGGACTCTCAAGAAAGGGGAGATCAGCTTCAACCATAAACCGGATAGCCAACAAGGGGATAGGGCTACGAAGTGGACGAAAGTCTGGGTTGTGCAGACCAGGACTTTGATTACGTTTATGAAATTCTCCGATCATCAGTCCTGACTCAACAAACAAAGGTTTAAGTTTTTGTTGGACACTATCTATTAGTTTAGAAGCTTCTTCTATATGGATGTCAGGAAAGATAAGTAAAAAAGCTCTATTGATAGCTAATTCCTGCTCTTTAAGTTCCGTCCCAAGGAAGATATCTCGGTAGCCTCCAACAATGTCTTCTACTTGTTTTGGATACAAATCTTTTGCGCGAATAACTGCCAGACGAATACTGTTTGACTTGAGAGAGTAAGGTACAAAAGGGCAAACTGCGCCGGGTCTTCCTAAATTAGGATGAGGTCTTCCTAAAAAATTTTTCACCCAATCTATAGTTTCAATTAAGTAAGGAAGGTCTTCGTGTTGCTGGAGTTGTCCGATTTCAAGAGTTGTATAAAGTTGCATGAGCTTGAGTGAAATGGAATAATTGTTTAATTCGGAATCGAAAATTAGTTTCACAATATTATGTGGCGGAAACTAATTATTATCTAAGTAAACAAAACAAGCCTTGATTTTTTTTTTGTGATTTATCTGTGGATTGTAGCAGATAAAAATGCTCTAGCATTTTTGTAAATTTGAAGAAATTCACACCAAGAAATATACAAACATATTTTCGCACCAAGTGACTTATGTTCATTTATTTTTGGCATTCTAACTAGAATACGTACGTATGTATTATCAAGCAGATGCTCCTACTTTATTTCTTTACACTGCCAAGCTTCTATTATTTTTAACAAACATATTATAAAGTTTATGTGTAAATAGTTATTTTTACTGTAAAAATTTAGTGTTGCTTTAATAGCAACTACAGGTTTAATGTGAAGCTACTATAATTTTTCACAAGTATAGGCTATTATATATATTTATTTTCACTATGAAAATTTAGTATTATTTTAATAGCAACTATAGGTTTACTATCAAGCTAATATATTTTTTTTAAGCAAATTTTATATTATATAGTTATTTTTACTGTAAAAATTTAGTATTACTTTAACAGCAACTATAGGTTTACTATCAAGCTAGTGTAATTTTCTCCAGGTAATATCAAGTTCGGATGATTACTTATAATAAAATCTATCAATGTAGGTTGGGTTTCACTGCCGTTCAACCCAACATGAACAAGGTTAACAATTCAAAATTCACGCATTCAAAATTCAAACATTTTAGACAATTTCAGACGTTCGCGTAGCGTCTCGCAGAGAAGAGGAGTGCGGTCTTGGGGTCTCCCCAAGAGGAGCAACTCCGGGGGATTTAAACCCCGACTGAAACTGGAGCTACCTTTATGGTTGGGGTCTTAAACCCTTTTATTTACGATAAAATGTTGGGTTTCGTTCCTCAACCCAACAAAGCAGATATTATAAGTGTTTAACCGAACGTGATATAATATCAAAAATTACAGCTATTTTCAGGTAAATAGACCACGCGGTAGGGGCACAGCAATGCTGTGCCCTGACGACAGATGTGGTTCAAATACATGAAAACTGCTGTAAGTCCAATTTTATAAGCTGTATATTACTTCAGGTGATTTTTGAAGAAATTATATCATGTCCGCTTGATTACTTATAAAACCCCAAGAACCCCACCCCGCCAAAGCTACACTTTGTCTCCCCTAAGAGCCGGCTCTTAGGGGATTAAGGGGAGCCAGTGCGGTCTTGGGGTCTCCCCAAGTGGAGCATCTGGCGTGTGGGGTGCAATGACTATAGGAATCACAACTAATTACCCGGACATGATATTACCAGACATCTCCGAAAAAGAATGTAGAGGCGCGTTAGCGTAGCCCAGTCCAATTTCGTTTCTCTACAAGGATTTCAGATAACACATAATTAATTTCTGGAGATGTCTTGTGTAGTAGCGAATTACAGCAGATTGCAACAAGTGCCTCTGTACAGATTATTGTAAGGGCACAACATTGTTGTGCCCTTACCTGTGTACCTCATTTACCTGAAAAACGCTGTATATTCGCCCAATACTTTTAAAACATTTTCTTAGACAGACAAGGCTTGTTTGACTTCAACTGGTTCACCAGTCAAGCTAAAAGGGCGAACTTCGGTAATTTTTACCTTGACTAACTGCCCTTGCAATTCTTTGATGTCGCCACTGAAGAATGTCAGACGATTACCGCCAGTACGTCCCATCACCTGGGTTTGATCTTTTGGATTTTGGTCTTCTACTAAAACGGATTCAATGCGTCCAAAGTAACGTTGCGATCGCTCCGCTACTTTCAAGTTTACTAAATGATTGAGGCGTTGGAGGCGATCGCTTTTAATTTCTTCACTCAGTTGATTGTCCCAGAAAGCGGCGGGTGTCCCTGGACGCGGCGAATATGCTGCTGTATTCAACATATCAAAGCCAATATCTTCCACCAGTTTCAGGGTATTTTCAAACTGCGCTTCTGTCTCCCCAGGAAAACCGACAATCGCATCAGCACTAATCGAAGCATCTGGCATATACCGCCGAATGGTATCGATAATCCGGCGATATTTCTCATGGGTATAACCCCGCGCCATCGCTTTTAAAAGTTCATTATCCCCAGATTGAAAGGGAATATGGAAGTGTTCGCAGACTTTGGGCAACTCAGCACAAGCCTTAATTAATCTCTCTGTAAAATAACGGGGATGACTAGTAGCAAATCTTAACCTTTCAATTCCCGGCACATCATGCACATAATAAAGTAAATCTGTGAAGTTGTGCAGATGCCGACCTTCTGGCGTTGTTCCAGGCAAATCTCTGCCGTAAGCATCAATATTTTGACCGAGTAGAGTAACTTCTTTGTAACCTTGGCGTCCTAATTCTTCCATTTCAGCCCGGATAGCTGACGGCGTGCGAGATTGTTCGACACCACGCACATTAGGAACCACGCAATAGGTACAGCGTTCGTTACAGCCGTAAATTACATTTACCCAAGCTGTCACTTTACTATCTCGTCGCGGCTGGGTGATATCTTCAATAATATGAACCAAATCGGTTGCCACAACTTGGTTGCCCTCAAACACTGACTCCAACAAATCTTTCAGACGGTTGGCGTGTTGTGGTCCCATGACCAAATCTAATTCTGGGACTCGCCGTAAGAGCGCTTCTCCTTCTTGCTGGGCTACACAACCAGCAACGATCAGGGTTAAATCAGGCTGCTCATGCTTACGCTTCGCTTGTCTGCCAAGGTAGGAATATACTTTTTGTTCAGCATTATCCCGAATTGTACAGGTATTGTAGAGAATCACATCTGCATTATTCGGGTCTTCGCACCACTCAAAGCCCATGTCTTCCAAAACGCCAGCCATGCGCTCTGAGTCAGCTTTATTCATCTGACAACCGAAAGTAGTAATGTGGTAGTGGCGTTTAGAAGTGGTCATGGGCAATTCTGCTTAATCAGCGTAATGTATGTAAGGTTTATTTTTATTCTAACCCGCGTAACTCAGTGATAAATGCTGATATTTAGGTTATTGCTTAGTTAACTAATTAGAGTGAGGTTATTATTTAGCATCAAAGTCAACTTTATCATAAATATCTGATAGAGGGATTTGAAATTGAAGAGAGGATAGTATTAGGATACTATTCTCTTCTTCATACTCTGAGAAAATCCATTTCTTTTTATCAGTTTTAGAATATTGTTCTAGATGATTTTTGTACTGATCACTCAGAACATATTCCTGAAAACTGGGGATGGTGCGATAAGCCGCAAATTTTTCATCTCTATCATAGCTTCTGGTAGATTTGGATAGCACTTCACAAATCACTAAGGGATTAGTAATTGTATCTGTACGTCCCTCAGAAAATTCTAATGAACCTGCAACAACCATGACATCAGGATATGTATGAATTCGCTTTTTGGGAATCCATAGACGTTGATCAGCGATGAATACTCGATAAGGTTGTCGCTTCAAAGCAAAATTGAGGGTTGCACTCAGATTAAGAGCTATTTGGTTGTGATTTGGTGTTCCACCTATCATGGGTATAATTTGACCATCTATATATTCATGACGATACTCGGAAATGACTTCTAGTTCTAGGTATTCTGTGGGAGAATAGTGGCGTTGTTCTTGTAATTGCATAGGACATCTTTGGGATTTTTGATTTTGCATTGACCAGATGCGATTAATTATGTCTGATCAATGCCATTAGTTTTTACTGTAGCGTTGTTTTTTTAACTCAGAGGAACGCTAAGGGAAACGCAGAGGTAACGCAGAGGGTTTGTTAGCCTGGGTTCCAAGTACCGTGGAAGCTGTGAGGAATGACGCTGGGTAATCCAAGTTTGCAAACGGGTTCGGCATCCAGGCGATCGCTATCAAATACCCAAACTTCACTACTATGAGAATTACCATCGTAGACAACAGTTAGCACCCAACCTTGTTCAGGGTTTTGGCTGTCTTGCGCGTGGATGGGTTCTGAAGGATAACGGTTTTCTCCTAAGTCTGCTTCAGTGAGGGTTTCGGTTTTGTAGTCAAAGCGAGCGATCGCACCGTACCATTCTTTGCCTGTATCTGTACCTTGAGGCATTAATGATACATAAGTATAACGCCAAGGTTGCCCAACTTGCGTAGCTTGCCGCCGTAGGCATCGCTGCACTACGGGAAACTCACACCTGCGGTTGATAACTTCTTGCATTGCTGTCACTTTAGCTGTTTGAGGATTAAGGCTCACTTGCCATAATCTTCCTCTAGGAACTGTGTGTGTCTCACCAGTTGCGATTTCTCTGAGATATTCATTAGTTTGTTGAAAATCTGAATATCTCACCATGTCCAGAATCACAGAATCGTCTTCATCTTCATAGCCATTGCCAAAATGCCAATTAAACCAGGGATCGGTTTCGCCACGACTAACTAAGGATAAGTTTTCCCGGTCAAAAATTAACACCTGGGTTCCTAACTGAGGTTCCCACAACAGAGATTCACTAAAGGTAGTCAATCAACATTCCAAGTGCTTCAAAAAACAGCAAAGTATCTCAGTACATGGCTAAAACTTTGATTTCTCGTCGAAGTTAACTTAATTGACAATACCCTACAATGCCAATGCATTCTGATACATTCAGGACTTACGCAAAATCATGATAAAACGTAGACGGGGAGCGGCTTGCCGCAGGCTACCGCAAAGGAATAAGAGTTTCAGAGAGTTCTTGCAAGCAAATTTACCAAAATCGTTACAAGTCATTGCGAATGAAGCCAAGCGCAATGAAACGATCGCAACATCTGTACTTTGCGATCGCTTTGCTTGACTGCGTTACGCTCGCAATGACAAATTATGTTTTACACATTTGGGATGCTCCCTTTAGGCACTGCTTACTTCAAATGTGGTTAGGAAGTGGCGAGGTGCTGTTTCAGGAAGCGGGAACTCTTCTAGATAAAGTAATGTTGCTTCCTGTAAATTAGCGATCGCTTCTTCTATCGTCTCTCCTTGGCTGGCGGTTCCCACATCTGGACATTCAGCTACGTAAACATCCTCTTCCTAATGCAAGATTGCTGTAAAGGTTCGAGTTTTTGTATTTTTAGCCTGTTGTGATGAACTGATAAAGCGTTTATCTGGCTATCTTTTCATTTATCCTATTGTTGCTTAACTATCTGGAACCAATAACATTAGCGCCTCAATTGCTTCCCAGGTTTGGGACGACACTCGCACTGCTGCTTGTTTGCACTGGATGATAAGATGATTGGCGTAGAGATAATCGCCGAGTGCTTTCGCTTCTGCCTCAGATAAGTTGACCATTTCTTGATTGAGATTGAAAGCATTAAGTAAGGTTTTTTGTAGGCGCTTACCAAATGCCAGACGTGCTTCCCTTGGCTGTTTATCATCAGGAATTCTAGCTTTAAGTGCTTCTAGTTGGGCGATCAGCCCAGTAAAGTTGAGGTTATTGAAGATGTCTGATTTTTTTAGCTCATCAGTATATTTGATGGCCATGGCGATGACGTAGGCGTAGGCGATCGCAACTGCGCGTTTACCCACAGGCTTAAAATCCCCTGGCGATCCAACTGTTACCTGTTCTGCCCAGTTTAATAAAGCTTGTAACTTCGGGGTATTAATAGACCTATCCGCGAATTACTAAATCTATGCTAGTAATAGGTTTGAGTCATTATTTAGGACAGGCGATCGCTGACACTAGTCTGACGATAGAATAAGGATTTCAAGGCTAATAGTC
>NZ_JBALCS010000090.1:0-4796 GCF_036919555.1 Nostoc sp. | reverse complement strand
GTTATTGCCGGAAACATCAGAGACGTTTATCTACCTTGCCATGATCCGGATCATGGTGAGGCGATTAGCATAAAATTTGACCCCTCAAAACTTTTCAAACACCCTCTTAGCAGAATAAAATTAGGCCAAAGGATTAAAGTGATTACCAAAGCGATGACACAGCCTAAAATACCCATCACTACAATTACTATACAAACTAACCTTGATTCAACAATTGCTGTTTCTGTGGGGATGGGAATTGCGATCGCAGCTTTTTGGGCAAATTGCGCTTTTGCTCAAATTACCCCCGATACCACTCTACCGAATAATTCCACCATCAAACTAGAAGGGAACACCAGAATTATTGAAGGCGGAACCAAAGTGGGTGGCAATCTGTTCCACAGTTTTAGCGAGTTTTCTATTCCTACTGGTGGCACTGCTTTTTTTAACAATGCTCTTGATATTCATAACATTATCAGCCGAGTAACAGGTGGAGCAGTGTCTAATATTGATGGGTTAATCCAAACTAACGGCACCGCTAACCTGTTTCTACTTAATCCCAATGGAATTATTTTTGGACGTAATGCCAGTTTAAGTGTCGGTTCTTTGTTGGCAACAACGGTCGATGCGATCGTGTTTCCTAATGGTGCTCAATTTAGTGCAACTAATCCCGGTGAACCGAGTAGCTTACTGACGATAGTAGGCGATCCGAGTGGTTTCCTGGCTTCTGAGCGGCAACCTGGGAGCATTCAAACCTTCGGTAGTTTCCTCACAGTTCAGGGAAGGCAGAGTTTGGTCTTACTCGGCGGAAATCTCAGCTTCGATTCTGAAGGCAGTAGTCCAGACGGTACATCAAGCGTTTTAGGTACCGCTGACATTCTGGAAGGGCAAGTTGAACTGGGGAGTATCGCTGGGGCTGGCATTGTCCAACTCTCCAGAATGCCAACACCGGATGGTAACCTTCTGAGCCTAAGTTTTCCAGATCAGTTGGCACGGGGAGATGTATCATTCAGGCACGGAAGTACAATCAATGTTCTTGCTGAAAGTGGTGGCAATATCTCAATTTATGCACGAGATATCCGCATTTTGGAAGGCAGCCAACTTTTAGCTGGGATTGGGGGAGGGTTAAACGGAACGCAGGCAGGAGATATTAGGTTAAATGCAACGGGTGCAATTACCTTGAGCGGTCAATCCAGTCATGGAGAAAGGAGTCGCCTTTTTAACACGGTGAGTAGTAAGGATTCTGTTGGCAATGCCGGAAACATTCTGATTACAGCCAGATCGCTCTCGGTCACCGATAGCGGCGAAATCAACACCAGCACCTTTGGGCAAGGCAATGCAGGCAATATCGCGATCGCCGCTCCAACGGTTTTCCTGGATACAGGGTTTCAGGGGGGTGGGATTTTCAGTAATGCGAACCCGGCTCCAGCTGTTAGTGGAGAAGGCGGGAGTATCTTTATTAAGACGAATACCCTTTCTCTCACGAACGGATCAACGCTAAATGTAGCTACCACTGGACAAGGAAATGCAGGCAATATTTTCATTGATACGCGATCGCTCTCGGTTACCGGAGGTGCTAAAATTGCTGCCAACACCACTAATGGATTGAATGCCGGGAATGTAGTGATCAATGCCAGGGATACGGTTAAGGTGGATGGGTTTGGAGTGGATCAAAATGGGCAAGTGATGCTTCCAAAAAATGGAGAACCTGCACTCAGTCAAATCATTAGTGGTGTAGACAGTGGCAGTGGGCAAGGGGGAGATATTCGCATCACCACCGGATCTCTATTCGTTACCAATGGTGGACAACTCACCGCCAACACCTTTGGGCAAGGGAATGCTGGAAACATTATTGTCAATGCCCGTGACTTTATTTCTCTCAGTGGAAGACTCGACCAAGGCTCCTTCCATGAGCCAAGCGGACTGCTTGCTAGAACTACAAATAGCGGGCAGGGTGGAAGCATTATCCTCCAACCCCAGGCTGTTAATCAAGTATTGTCTGTGTTTGTTCACGATGGAGCCACGATCTCCGTCAACAGCCAGGGCAGTACCAGTAGTATAGGAGAGGGCAATGCAGGCGACATACGAGTTACAGCCCGTTCTATTCGTCTTGATAACAAAGGCAGTATTCAAGCTATAACTATATCAGGCAATGGTGGAGATATTACGTTGAACGTGCAAGACCTGTTAACCTTGCGTCGTACCAGCCAAATCTCCACTACTGCTGGTACTGACCAAAAAGAAGGAAATGGCGGTAACATCAGCATCAATACCCCCTTCATTGTCGCCGTCCCCAACGAAAACAGCGATATCAGCGCTAACGCCTTCACAGGGATTGGTGGTAGAGTTGACATTACAACAGACGGGCTTTTCGGTATTGTGCCGCAAAAAAGTCCAACCGGAAAGAGCGACATTACAGCGAGTTCCCAATTGGGAGTGAGTGGGGAGGTAACTATCAAAACTCTGGATACTGACCCTAGTCACGGTTTAATTCAACTACCCTCTAACCTCGTGGATGTATCCCAACAAATCACCCAAGGTTGCACACCCAGAAGAGGAAAAAACGCCAGTTATTTTATCGCTACAGGACGCGGTGGATTACCCCAAAGCCCCAACGAGCCTCTGCGGGGACGAGCAGTGATTACAGGTTGGGTAGATTTGCCTCCACAAGCAACAGAGAGAGTAAGAGATAAATTAGCTGTGGAAATTCCAGATAAAAAACCTATTGTATCTATTACCAAATCTACTAATCAGATTGTGGAGGCTCAAGGATGGATTGTCGATGCTAACGGTGATATTATCCTTGTGGCTCAATCTGGGCAAAGTTCTTCTATTCCCTCTGCCATTTCCTGTAATCAATGATTCGTTACCCCAATCTCAATGTTGGTAAAGTCCTGGTGGCTCCTCCAATCGGTGTTTCAACCGTTCCAAATTTTCTCCACTAACTATAGACTCTTTACTAGGTGGATGTTTCACACATAGCAATCCACTTCTCCCCTCATCTTTATACTTTCTTAACCAACGAGTTATGGTTGCTTCATCCCGTCCTAAACGTTTTGCGATCGCACTCCGACTTGTGACTTGACTACTTTTGAGTCAGTAGAGCATTTGTAATCGCTCTTTGCTGCTTGCCTGCGTCGCATATTTAACGGCTTTTTCCAATTCTTCAAGGCTTTCTTTAATCTCGACTTGCAATCTTAAACCCATCACATTTAAACCAAACGCACCCTTGTTCTTAATTTAGCGCAGCTTCATACAGAAATGGTATAAGAATTGAACAGTCGTCATGAGAGGATGTTTATAAAGCCTGGGTACTTCTGTAGAACTATCTACACCTAATTAGATATTTATGGAGTTTTGCAAAAACTGGGGTCAAATTTGTAGGGCAGCAGAAGTGGATTTGCCAGAATCAGGGTAAACGCTTCAGTAATCCCAGCGTGATCTTCTGAAAGGGAATCTCGCGCTTCAATTTCTGCCGCACTTGCACCCAAAGTTTTTATAAATGGGAATGCTTCGTCCCGCACAATCCGCAACATTTCCTCAGAGTTGGTGAGGTTTTTAAAATAAGATCAGCGACAACGCTGCTGATCCAATCCACAGAGGAACGGGTACTAAATGTCAACCACGCACTTTTTTATTCTCAATACTGCTTAATTCTTAACCGAGAAGCATTGAGACTTTACCGCGATCTTTTAGCAATCACTTTTAAACCATAAATCGGATTGTTTACTAAATCATTTCCATAGGGTGTTAGGTTATCAAAATTGCCATTTAATGTCATTTGACGATTCGTACAATTATCTTTATACCAACACCAAGCCATCCAACCAATTTGTTTCTGTTGGAGAATTGGTAATAAAGTTTGATAGGCAAAAGTTATGAGAGGTGGGTGATTTTCTGTAGTCCCATCTAGATCGTAATAACAATATTCAGTTGCACCATTAATATCTTCATCTTGCTTATTAGCAATTTCACCAAAAACGAGGGGGAGATTAGCATTAATTATGGTGTCAATATATGGTATCCCATCATAGTCAGACCAATAGGCATGACCACTAAATAAGAGATTATGATCGGGATCATGAGCAATTAATTCTTGTCCAATCAAGGGAAAAACTTCGATTGATGTACCACAATCTGGTGCGTCAATCATAATTGGTAGGTGTAAGTATTGGCGAATACTGCTAATCGCACTTTTATAAGCATTCTTGAAACTATTTAAAGCAGCTTGTTGATTATCTGTCCACCGATAAAATCCCAATTCACTGGCTAGATTAATAATTAGATAGGATTCATGTTTTTTAAGTACCTTCAGCACATCATTCTGCGTCCACCAAGGAATTAACTGGGTATTTAACAACTGTGGATCGCTATTACAGGTCAAATCAGATAACATGACTATGGGAATAATTCGACTTTGACGACAGCGAGTGAGAACATTATCCAAGTCAGAAATCGAATAACTAGGACGATTAGGTTGACCATAATCTTTGTACCATTGAATTCTGACCGCATTAGCTCCCGTTTTTTCTAGTTCTGCTAACTTATCGCTTTGAGGAAAATTCCAGTCATCCAAAATGGGTAAATTTATTCCATTAAGAATTACGTTTTCACCAAATCTATTATAAAGATATCGACCTTCAGTATAGAAGGTAGGTTTTTTATTTTGAGCCTTTACTAGTGATGGTAATGTAGTAGATAATAAACCGGTAACACAAACAATTCCTGTGTTAATTATCAACTGGCGACGTTTCATAAAAATCCCAAATAATTTAATAATGCTTGTTGATTTATCGTTGGTTATGGGCGAGTTTTTA
>NZ_JBALCS010000089.1:0-109896 GCF_036919555.1 Nostoc sp. | reverse complement strand
CTTCAACAGCAAGATTTGATTCAAGGGTTAACGGGTTTTCACTGGTGGATTAAAATCGGAGCTTAATCGTAAGTGATTTACCGAACATGATATAAAGCCTGCCGATGCAGGCTTTGTTTTGGTTTTTCTATGACTCCAAATTATAAATATAACTGGTGAACGAAGATGAATTAAAATTTATTTCCCAGTTTCTTTGTATACATTTAATTGGTGAAGAATGGAAGATTCAGTGTTTGTTATATTTCTGGTCTTTGGGTGTATTTGGATTGTGATGGGAGTTGTAGGTTGGATTGCGTTTTTAAAATCTGAGGGTGAGGAAATTAAGTTTGGTAAGTGGGGACTTATAGTTGCTATTCCAATCCTAATACCAATAATTGCTTCTCTTATTATTGGTATATTTTATCGTTAGTAAAATCAATATTTATCTGACAATCCCTCTTTGTTCACTTGTTAATTGCACCCCTAACCAAAATCACTGTACTTTCTACACCAGAGGCGATCGCTTCTGGAATATTACCTTGAATCGCGTGCTGCAACAATCCCTCGCGTGAAGCTCCCAAAACTACAACATCGTAACCTTCGGTTTTCACTAGGTTAATCACACCTTCAGCGACTGAATTAGCTTGGACTGGGAGAGCAACTACAGTACTAGACAATTTCCGACGCCGCATCAAATGGCGGATGGCTTGTTCTGAAATTGTCATGTCTGGCTTTAATTCTGATGGCTTAAACACCTGTGCAAGGCGAATTTGGGGATCATTTCCTAATGTCAGTAAAGCTGGGAGCAATTTAATCGCTAGCCGCGAATTGGGGCCACCAGCCATTGGGACTAGCCAGCGATTGAAGGAGTTGTGAGTTGTGAGTGTTGATTGCCCAGTTGTGCCTAATTTTACTAATACTACTTCGCAGGTGGCTTGGCGAATTATGGTGTCTACAACGTCGCCAAAAATCCGATTAGGGGTAGATGTGCTACCTTTCCATCCCATTAAGATGAGGTCGATGTGTTGTTCGTTGATTGTCTCCAAAATTGCCTGAGCGACATCGTGGGTAACTCGAATCTGCGTGTGCAGAGGAATTTGCCATTTTTTTGCTAAGACTTCCGCCTGTCGTAGCAAGCGACGACTTTTTGCCGTTCTTACCTCTGTTTCCGATGGTGAACTGTGGCGGGGTATCAGCATCACTTGGACGCAATCTATTTCATAATGGCGATCGCGGGCAATAGCTGCTGCCATTTGTAATAAAATCCCGGCTGTTTCGGGATTAGCTACTGGCACTAATAATCTACCTCTGCCGATGCTGGGCGATCGCGTTTGGTAAACTATATATGAAGGATCTGGTCGCAGTCTTGGCGTGTCATTTTCACCATTGAGATGGTCTGCTTCCGCCCGAATAATATCTCCACGAGTAATAATTCCAATCAGTTTTCGTCCATCTAGCACTGGTAAGCGACTGATTTGGTAGCGATCCAGCAAATACAGCACATTGCTTAGGTTGTGGATGGGTGTTACGCTCACCGGAGCGGCTGTCATAATGTCTCGTAAGGGAGTATCGTTTGCTAAATTGCGATCGCGGATATTTAATAAATCTGATTGTGTCACAATCCCTACAAGCTTGCTGTTCTCTACCACAGGAAAGCCACGATGGTGGGAACGGGCGAATGCTTGGATGACTTCATCTAAAGGCATCTCTGTATCTAGAGTTTCTACTTGTTGCTGCATGACATCTCTGGCTGTCAAATTTGTCATTATCCCCCCCGCAGGTGGTGCCTTTTCGATAGTTATGCCATTGAACTTCAAAAGTTTGTCATATAGTGATCCTGGCGCTAACTTTTCGGCGACTAGATAGGAGGTTACAGAGCCAATCATTAAGGGCAGCACTAAGTTGAAATCTGTAGTCATTTCAAACACAATTACTATCCCCGTCATTGGCACTCTGGCCACCGCAGTAAAAAATGCGCCCATTCCTGCCAAGGCATAGGTCATTGGTAATCCAGTCGCTATCCCGAAAGGAAGAAGCAGACTGTGTTCTCCCATACCCACCAAGTAGCCAAGGGCAGCCCCAAGGGTCAAAGCGGGGGCAAATAATCCTCCGGGCACACCAGATCCATAGGCTACCAGGGTTAGGATAAACTGGGATAAAAAGGCGATCGCGGCCATTGACCAGCTAGCCTCACCTGTAATTAAAATTTCCCGCAGTCCCGTGTTGTCTCGAAACGCTAGTGGTAGGAATGCCACAATTACCCCAGAAACTAACCCAGCTAGTGCCACACGAGCAGGTAATCCAAAACGCAGAGAGCGGCGGTAAACAGTTAAGCTGGCAATAATCCCGCGATTGAACAGCGCTCCCATCAACCCAGCTACAATCCCCAACACCAAATAGAAAGGAATATCTTGAACAAAAAACTCTGTCTTGGAAGCAGTTAATGCTAGATTCAGATCCAGGCTGCGACCACCCAATAAGCGCGAGACGACAGCACCGATAAAAGAAGCCAGAATCGCAGTGCCGAGAGTAAATTCCGAGAAATCCTGTAATAGTTCTTCGACGACAAACAACACACCTGCAATCGGCGTATTGAAGGCAGCCGCTAACCCTGCTCCTGCACCAGCAGCAATCAACTGGCGACGGTGGTCTGGTGAAGTCGGAAACCACCGACTGAGTTGAGCTGCTAAAGCTGCGCTCACCTGAACTGTTGGACCTTCCCGCCCTAAAGATAGCCCAGAGCCTAGTGCCAGAATACCACCGACTAACTTGACTAGGGCAACCCGCAAATCTAGAGCAATTGGGATGCGGGCTAACACTGCTTTGACTTGAGGAATACCGCTCCCGGAAGTTTCTGGGGCTACGCGCTCAACCAGCCATCCGGCGAGAAATCCGAAGGCGAGTCCGATACCTGGTAGCACGAACCAAGCTGGTAGCAACAGCGATGTCTGCACTCGCCAGGCACCTAGCAATCCCACCCCCGATTTAAGTAAGACTGCTGCAAGTGCTGAAACCAAACCAATCAAACAAGCTTCAAAAATTGCTAACCGACGCCGTGGTTGTAGCTGTTGCCGAATGCGCTGGAAGATACGTATATACCACATGATGTCAAATTTCTTGTGTTATTCGGAAATTATTTACCGAAGAAGAATAAAGGCGCCAGTCGCCAGAATTCAGCATGGAGTCTGGACTGGATGGAGAATCAAGGTTTAAAGCCCCCGATTTGAATCGTGGAGAAGAAAAAATTTTTCCGTGACTGTTACCCCTGACTTGACTGTTTGGGGTATTCTGAATTCTGAATTCTGAATTCTGTCTTCTGACTCCTTCTCATTAAACTTTCAACGAATCAAAGGCAACATTTGCTACTTACAAAACCCGTTACTGGCGATGAATTTAGAATTTTTAATTGCTTCTCCCCGTGGTAGATAGCCCTTCGACTATCAGAGATGGAGTATAACAAGAACCATTCCAATCAGCGTCGTTGCCCAGTGTCACCAATTGCTTGAGGGCTGTATAGACATTACCTGCAACCATCGTATCCTTAACGCGCCCAATTACGTGACCATTTTGGACGCGGTAGCCTAAATCAACGTTGATTGAAAAATCTCCAGAAATACTGCCGTCACCCCCCAGCATTTGATCCACAATCAAGCCATCATCTAGTTGTTGAATCAAATCTGGTAGTGATGCCGAACCGGGCTGGATGAGAAAATTAAATAAACCAGGGGTGGGATAGCTGCCTAAACCAGGGCGAAAACCATTTCCAGTGGTGTCAGTACCGAGTTGGCGGACAGTGGTGCGATCGCCATAGAAATGCTGTAAAATACCGTTTTCGATAAATACTAAAGATTGAGACGGAGTGCCTTCATCATCGAAAGGACAACTGTAAGGACCCGCTTCCGGGTCTTGATAGATGGTAAGGCTGGGTGCAACTACTGCCTTACCCAGGCGTTCTGCCCAAGGCGAAGCTACTTCTAAAACTCGCTTGCCATTCAAAGCTGCTTGCACAGTACCCCAAAGCATATCGGCAGCTTTAGAAGTGAACAAAACCGGGACACGACCAGTAGGAGGTGAGACGTTTTCTCTGGCCCAAATTAACCTCTGTAAAATTTGATTAGCTAATCTCTCCGGGTCGAGTTCACCACGCTGAGTTTGTCCATCAGCAACATTCAAAAAATCATCACCACGTACCCATTCTGCTGATATGTAGCAACTGAGGGTAGTATCGGTGTAGTAACAATCTAAACCTTTGGTATTGACTAGTCTAGTGGTTTCAACATCACATTCCCAGTCACCATTGCAAACAACATCTGGATAGGCATCACGGATGAGTGCGATCGCTTCTTTGCCCCAATCTACTAAAACCTCTATCGGCACACTTTCCCCTAAATCTGAGTAGGAGGGCTGAAAGTTAGAGCCTAATTCTACTGTTTCTGGATGATTAAGTTGACTCAGTGCCAGAGCTTTTTCCACCATTACTTCGGCGAGCACAGAACCGTAAGCCACCATCAGTCCCGGTCGCCCGTTTCGCCAAAGCCGTAGTGCTGTACCTTCAGATTGGTTGGTTTCTAGCTGTTTGAGTCGGTTTGCCTCAAAAAACACTGGACGAGAAAGCGATCGCGACTGATACACCTCAGCAGCTTCAGCTCCAGATTTTATCGCTAGTTCCAGCAGCTGTTCGGCTAGTGTATCTTGTGACAAATTTTCAGAACCCATGACCCTTAGTGAATTGTGGATTTGGAACCGCATATCAACCCACGTTGAAGAAAGTGCGATCGCCAAAAGCCGACGATCAGACTTTCCGCTAATAAACGCAGATAACTATCCAAAAATCATCAGCGTCTCCTTGCAGTTGCGATTTGAAACCGCAGATCAACACTGATGGACGCAGTTAATTATCCCAAATCATTGTCATGTCTCAACGGATCTAGTCATTAGTCATTGGCCATTAGTCATTTGTCATTCTTCCCCCATGCCCAATGCCCAATGCCCCATGCCCATTTTTAAAGATTAACCTCTTGCAACAGCCAAAAACCAGCAAAAGATTCTGCTTTGGGATCAGACTGTACACCAATAAAATGTACTCCGTTAGCTTTTTGCTTGGCTTCTTCAAAACCTTTGGCTTCTGCTAAGATTTGAGGTTTTTTGATATTTGCCACAATCCAGCTTTCAGTTACACCAGTTTCTAAAAGCAATCTTGCCTCTTCGCTGGTGTCAAATCTTAAGAAAGCTAACTCCAAACCAGACATCCAGCCTGCCAAAGGCAACGCTCTCGGTGAGAAAATCAAAATACCAGGAATACGGGCTTCGGGTGAAACTTTCACCAACTCTAGGGGGAAAGCTTCACCAAAGCCAATTTCCCACTCTGGCATTTCTGCCAAATCCGCAGCATCTAAGGTAACAAATACCCACTGCTGTCCTTCTAAAGCATCTGGTAAACGTTGCGGCAAAGGTTTCTCCAAGCGGACTGAGGGATTAGTTCCCCCTTGATACCCTTCTTCTTGAGGATACACTTCTTCCATGCGCTGTTCTAACCATTGGTTGAGAACCAAAGTGCGGCGACTAGGCTGGGCAGGAATGCTCAAGTCTTGGCAAGCTTTAGTAATCATATTGTTCATTTGGCGGCGGAAAAAGCGGATTTTAATTGGTGCTTTTCCAGCCTGGTTAATAGCCTCCTGCAACGCTGTCCGCAACCAGCCAGAATTTACCTGGGTACTGGGACAATATTGAGCATAGCGAAACAAAGAATCTGCTTTTGTGCTGATATCCAAAGGACTTTCGCAGACTAAGACTTCCCAAATTTTTTTCTGATTAGCGTCCAAAATCGGACGCGAGTAAAAATCGATTTCCCAAATACTGCCCATGTTTTGCGGTAAAAATCTGGCTGTTATGTTTTCCTGATATTTTGATCATACGAGTGTTGGGGCAGCATTTGGCATTGGGAATTGGGCATTGGGATGAATGAGTCTTTGAGAATTAGTAGGTTGGGTTGAGCGACAGCCAAACCCAACGAAGTGTTGATAATGTTGGGTTTCGTTCCTCAACCCAACCTACGCCAGTGTTAGTTTTTAGCCTTAGCTGAACTGTATTGCATTGGACATTGGGATTATAGCTATTTTCAGGTAAATAGACCACGCAGTAGGGGCACAGCATTGCTGTGCCCCTACGACAGATGTGGTTTAAATACTTGAATTCTGCTGTAATGAGTCTCTGAGGTGGATGAATTAATCTTTGGGCTTAATACTTCAAGTTCTAACTCTCCCTCATCCCTCAATCGATTCAGATTCACGAGTTTGGGCTGCTGCTGGCTCTGGCAGGTACAGTCTATCTTCACTAGCATCATACTCAAACAGTTCGGCATAACGCCCCCAATCTACGGACGTGGCAAATTGCCGCTCGGCTTCTTCATGAGGATAGTATTCCTCAAGTAAATCGATAAAGAAATCCGCACGCATTGACCGATTCCGTTTTTCACGCAATGTCTGCACCATGCTAACTACGACTGGCACATTTGACAGCACCTGCTGCCGAAATAAGTCTTTACTGCGAAGAATGGTTGTGGTTGCGAAATCTTGCCCTATATCGGTCAGCTTGACATCTCCCTGTGCAACTTCCGCAAACCCCAGCATTACGGTTGCATCAAGCATCGGTAGCAAATCATCGACCGATAGTTGGATTCGTTCTGCTAGGCGAGGAATATCATCCTTACCTTCTGGTTGATCCACAATTAGCTCCAGTAGACCGCTAATACCACCGATTCTGACGTGGGGCAGGGGTTTTGCATAGGGCGATTGTTGGATTGTGCCAGGCGATCGCGATACTTGTACAGGTGATGTAGGTGCTGCAACAGCCCCAGTCACTTCTACTTCTGGGTTAGTCATCACCGTGTAGATATAGTCTATCAGAGATTTGAAGCGGATGCTGGTACGGTCATGAGGTCGTGGCATATCAATCACAACCTCACCGCGAATATGCCCCGGATTTGATCCCAAGATAATTACCCGATCTGCCAGAAACAGCGCTTCTTCAATGTTGTGAGTGACAATCAAAATGCTTTTGGAGGGAAAGGTGCCAGCATTCCATAAATCATCAATTTCACCCCGCAGGTTCTCAGCTGTCAACACATCTAGGGCGCTAAATGGCTCATCCATAAATAGTACTTGCGGCTCTAGCACAAATGCCCTGGCAAAGCCAACTCGCTGCCTCATCCCCCCAGACAACTCTTTAGGATAGGCACTCTCAAAACCATCTAAGCCCACCAAGTCAATGGCTTTAAGCGCTCGTTGTCGTCGCTGATCCCGCCCGACGCCCTGCGCGTCTAGCCCTAACTCGACGTTTTCCTGTACTGTCAGCCAGGGTAGCAGTGCAAAGCTTTGAAATACCATTGCTACACCAGGGTTAGCACCTTGCAGATGTTTCCCATTGCTGATCACCTTTCCTTCACTTGGGGGAATCAAGCCTGCCATAATCCGCAGTAAGGTACTTTTGCCACTGCCACTGCGCCCCAACAACGCTAATACTTCACCCGCAGCTACCATCAGGTTAATGTTGCGGAGAACGTTAAACTCACCTTTGCCCTCTGGGCGCGGAAAACTCTTATAGACCTGTTCGACAGCGATTAGTACATTATTAGTAACTTGCGTAGATGTCATGCTTGCTCCTCTAGCGAGCGATGGTTTAGAGATGGTACTTGGTTTCTGCTAGTTCATACAATCGTCGCCAAAATACTCTGTTCAGCCCAACGACAAATAGGCTCATCATCCCAATCCCCAGTGTAATGCGAGGCCAGTCACCTACTCCTGTTGCGTGAGCAATATATGCTCCCAACCCGTTGGCAGTTAGGGTGGTTTGCCCCCAAGCGACAACCTCTGAGACAATGCTGGCGTTCCATGCCCCACCGGTAGCAGTGACGCCACCTGTTACCCAGGCGGAGAAGATGCCAGGAATGATTAACTTGCGCCACAGCCGCCAACCACGTAAACCAAGGCTGGTTGCCATCTCGCGTAGATCCGTTGGGATGCTCATCGCTCCAGCAATGGAGTTGAAGAGGATGTACCACTGGGCGCCCAGTGACATCAACAGAATACTACCCCAATCAATGCTGATATGGGAACGGATGAAGAACAGTGTAGCGAAGGGAAAGATAAAGTTTGCTGGAAAGGAGGCCAAGAATTGCACCACAGGCTGCAACAAAGTTGCCAGTCGGGGATTAAACCCAATTGCCACTCCCACAGGTGTCCAAACTAGAGTTGCAAATACCAACAACACCAGCACACGTAACAGAGTGAGTAATCCCAGCCCAAAGGTTTTGACAACTTCAGCTAGTCCCACCGTTGTGAAAATGAAGTGCAACCCGACAACCAACAGCCCACCAATTATAGCCAGCAGCATCAAGTTGTAAAGGCGATCGCCCATTTCCTGCCGACTAGTCTCCACAGCCCGGGGAGTCTGCGGTGGCGTTAGCAATGACAAAATGCGGTTGATAGCTTCAGCCAAAGGAGCTAGCGCCCGCCCCAATAGATAAGGAATTCGGGCTGCTTTGAGCAGATCGTAGACCCAGGATTCAGGTGCTTGGGCTGCTGCACTCTGTTCTAAGCGGAACTTATCCGCCCAGGCGATTAACGGCCGCCAGAACAGTTGATTTACCAGCACAATCACCACAGCGATCGTCAATAGCGCCCAACCCAAAGCAGGTAAATTCTCCGCTACAACTGCGGCTGCTACGTAGGAGCCAATTCCCGGTAGTGTGTATTGCTGGTTTAGTACGCTGATAGCTTCACTCGCAGCCACAAAAAACCAGCCACCCCCAAAACTCATCATCGCATTCCAAAGCAGCCCCATCATCGCTGTAGGCAATTCCAGCTTGGTGAACCGTTGCCATCCCGACAACCGATAGAGCGTTACTGCCTCATCCAGTTCCGGTGGCAGTGTTCTCAGTGAGTGGTAGAACGAAAAGGTCATATTCCAGACCTGACTGGTGAAAATTGCAAAAATCGATGCTGCCTCTAGTCCTAATAGGCTTCCAGGAAACAGGGCAATAAAACCTGTAACCGTGATCGACAAAAAACCTAGTACCGGAACCGACTGCAAAATATCGAGTAATGGAATCAGAACTCGTTCAGCGCGGCGGCTTTTGGCAGCAATGTAGCCATAAATTAAGGTGAACAGCGTTGAGTAAAACAGGGCAATAAACATTCGCAGGGTTGAGCGCCCAGCATAATACGGTAGATTACGCGGGTCGAGGCTGATACCTGGCACTACATCGGGTGGTACAAAGCTTACCAACGTTCCAGCACCGACACGCGCAATTAGCGCCAGCAGAACCAATGTGCCAAGAATCAGGGCAATATCAGCTAGGCCAAAAGGGAACCGGCGGAGTGCTTCAGGGGAAGGAAAAGTTTGCTTCAGCATTTAAGGATAATTACGGGGCTGGCATACCTTTTTGAGCTAATAATCAGACATTACTACCCTCGATGTACAAGGACAAATAATCTAGTCTATGGTCAGAATACCATCATAAAATCCTTCAAAGTGATATCCTCCTATGTTGTTATGTGTGCGAGTAACAATCAGTAAAACGAAAAGATTTCCCGAAGCCTGACCAAACTTTTCGAGTAACTCTGTGGCGATCGCTATCAAGTTAGGGACTGACAACAATTAAATTATCCAATCTTGTGGGGTGGACATCCAGCCCTTGGCTACGGGCGGGCGAGACACCCACCCCAGAAGAAGTAGTTGAGTATTTTTTTATTTGTCAGTCCCTTAGTTGGCAGGTATGCGATCGCAAATAACCTAAAATCCAAAATCTAAAATTACAGCTATTTTCAGGTAAATCCCACATTTCGCAGGTTTAAACAAAGATTTTGGTATTTTTTTAATAACGCTAAAGTTATTATCCTGTAAGGATTTTACCACAAAAAGACAACACTAGTATCATCTCTTGAAGCCGCCACTATATCTATGTGTGAGGCAGACGAGAAAGTTTGATTGAATCGAACCACAAACAATAACAGACTTATCTAACCAAGAGCGATCGCTATCTAATTAATTGATAATAATCTCAATAAGCTCCGAGTAGGTGACTGGTACTTAGTCTTTCAGCCGCGATCACATGACGATATTCAAGTCTGGAAGACTTGCCCTACAAGGGTTTGAAAATTAACGAACATTTTTGACATACCTGCGGAATGTGGGGTAAATAAACCACGCAGTAAGGGCACAGCATTGCTGTGCCCCTACGACAGATGTGGTTCAAATACTTGAATTCTGGTGTAAATAAGAGAGATCGTGACTTGATTGCTATGAGTCAATCTAAAATCTAAAATCTAAAATCCAAAATTGATTGACCTTACCTATCTGCCTCATTTTCCCCTGTTGATCCAAACACCTCTGAGTCCAGATGCTTTAGCTCCGTGGTAATCTTCTATGATGCTATCGCCAATATGCCATGCTGCCTCTGGGGAACATTTATGTTTGTCTAAGGCAATGGCAAAAATTTGAGGATCAGGTTTAGCTGCACGTACCTGAGTAGAAATGGTGACGGAGGTGAAAAACTCTCTCAATCCCAAACTTTGCAATACTGAGTAAATCCGAGAATCGAAATTAGACAGCACCCCCAAGCTAACTCCCAACCGCCGCCAGTTAATTAAAGCTGGTAAGACATCGGGATAAACAAACCACGGTTCGCCAGTGCCAAAGTGGATGTAAAGTTCGCTAAAAAAAGCCGAAAAGTCAGAAAATTCTTTGAGAACACCTGCACCTTCAAAAGTGTTCAGGGCAATTATCCGCCACCAATCAAACTCGCGTTGCGGAATATCTTGCACTTCTGCATCTGGGAATATTGGCGGCGGCGCTGCTTTAAAGCTTTGAATGAACGTTCTATTTAATGTTTCGGCTGCAACTGTAACGCCAAATTCCTCAGCTATCTGACTATAAACTTCACCCACACCACCTTTGACATCAAAGAGTGTACCCACAGCATCTAAAAAAATAACTTTTGGTTGTTCCATCAAAGCCTGAAGATTTTAAATCTTGAATTTTAGATTTTGGCTTAATTAAAAACTTTTGTACTCGACTAACTCAAAATTGAATAGGGAATGGGGCATCAATGCCCAATGCCCAATGCCCAACCTTAAGTTACTGAGAAAGTGTTTCTATGAGCGGACGGACTAGCCAATTAAAACCAACTTTGAGTTGATGGTCTAAAGTTGGCAATCTATATAAATAGGCAATACGCCGGGCGACGTATGCCAAGCGCCCATCTAGTTTAATTCCCAAACCAGTGAGAGTGGCGTTGTCTATTCCTAGTGCCATCATTTCTCCTAACTGTTGGTAGCGGAAGGGAAGGAGGGGGCGATTAGTCAGAGTTGCCCAGATATTCCAAGCAGTATAATCAGCTTGTTGAAAAGCCGCTTGGGCGGTGGCGGGAACTTGCTGTCCTTCAGCATCATGACAGTCTGCTAAATCTCCCAAGGCAAAGATTTCTGGATGATCAAAAACTTGCAAATTAGATGTAGTGCTGATTTGACCACGCTGATTTTGTTTCAGGGGAAGAGATTTCACTACGGGCGCAACTCTAGTTCCCACAGTCCAAATTACCAAATCTACGGGAATCGTGTCTACCTGGCTTTTGTATTCTAGGGAGATGCTATTTTGTTCTATTAATTCGACTTTGGTTTCTAAATCCAGAAACACACCACGGGCTTCTATTGCTTTCTTTGCTGCTTCCCGGTTAAACTCTGGGGAAGTTCGCAAAATTTGGTCAGCAATTTCAATGATCCGAAAGCGTCCTCTTTCCCCTAGTCTGTCGGCTAACTTACAGGCTAACTCTACACCACTGTAGCCAGCCCCAACGATCGCCACCCGAATTTTATCAGCATCCGATTCTTCTAAAAACCGCAGGCGTTCTTCCAAACGATAAGCATCAGAGATTGTGCGGAATGTGTAGGCGTAAGATGTTGCACCAGGTACTAAATCTAGTGGTGTCTCACCTCCTAGTGCCAGCACTAATCGGTCGTAAGGGATTTCTGGCCCTGACTGTATATTTACCCGTTGCTGGTCGATGTCAATTCCAGACACAACTCCTTGATAAAAACGCACCCCTGTGCCTTGTAAAATTTCTTCAAAGGGTGGGGCAATTTCCCAGGTTTGCAGTTCGCCAGTGAGTAATTCGTAAAGTAAAGGAGAGAATAGGAAGCGATCGCTTTGATCTACCAGAACAATTTCGGGTTTTTGCGTAGATTCCCAAGGTAACTGGCTTAAGCGCAGGGCTGTGTGGAGACCACCAAAGCCTCCGCCAAGGATACAAATTCTAGAAGTTTGTTGAGTCATCTATTCTATTTATGGGACAGTCAATACTGGTTGAGCAACTAACTTCAGTCTAGTAAGTTAAAGCGGACTTTTCCAAACCCCCTAAAGTTTTTGAGGGATTAGTCATCAATACGCTTGGGTTAAGCAAAGCGCAACCCAACAAAGTCCTGGAAACTTTGGGTTTTGTTCCTCAAACGCCACTTGCAACTCCTGCGGACAGACGCGCAGGGACAAGTCGGGAAACCGCAAGAGCGCAGTGGCTCCCCAACCTACGCAGTTTAAGGTTTTGGCGCTAACCCAAGCGTATTGGATTAGTCATTAGTCATCAGTTAAACATTATTTCGATATTAGACAAAATGTATCTCTCCATATTATTACTTAGTTTTTTCAGATAAAACTGGATTCCGATACAAGCAAATATAAAGTAAAATAAACTCTGAATAAATTTAAAATTATCACGTCATATCTGTGTTAGAAGAGTCTTGAAGTTTAAGTATATTTTCAAACTTTAAAAGATTTGAAAATGCAGTTCCCTAGTACATTCTGGCGGAAGTTGGCCTGCTTTTGACAAGGGTGTTAAGTCCCAAGTCTTGTTAATTGACATGGTAGCTGGATTTGCGCCGTCTGTACTAAAGATTTGGCTATGAAAATCAGTAATTTTTGATACACCTGACACAACGCTGTTGTAAACAGCGTTGTAGTTCATGCTATCTGACAAAACTCAGTTCTGAATACTGAGTGAGCAGTAGAAAAAATGCTCAAGACTCGTATTAGTAAAAAACGAGCCTTGAGCGCAATATTTATACACCTGAAAAAAAATCGGAGTAATCTGAATGTCTCTATTTACCGTCACTAACACCAACAACGATGGTACAGGTTCACTGCGGCAGGCAATTCTAGATGCCAATGCTCTTACAGGAAGCGACATCATCGAATTTGGTGGACTGTTTACTGATGCGATCGCTCATACCATCAGTCTGACTGGTAGTAGTCTAAGTATCACAGATAATCTTACCATTAAAGGCACAAGTCCGAGCTTACTAACTATTAGTGATGATAGTGCAACACGCGTTTTTGACATTGGCAGTGCTGTAACAGCTGCAATCAACGGGCTGACTATTACTAATAGCTACAAAAATGCTGGAGGAGGCGGTGCTATTTCCAATGAAGGCGTTTTTACTTTAAGTGATAGCACCATCACTGGCAACTCGGCTGAGAACGGAGGCGGCATTTACAACTCTAGCTCTGGCACCTTCACTGTAAATAACAGCACCATCAGTGATAACTCCGCAGGCCGCGAAGGTGGTGGCATCTACAACTATGGCGTTGTTACCGTAAATAATAGCACCATTAGCGGCAACACTGCGTCATACGACGGCGGCGGTATCTATGGTGGTTCTGGCACTATAACCGTGACTAACAGCCTGATCAATGGGAACAGCGTCAGCTTCCAATCCAGCTACTACGGCGGCGGTGGCATCTTCAGTTCTGGCATCCTATCAGTGAGTAAGAGTACCATCAGTGGCAACACTGCGTCATACGGCGGCGGTATCTATGGTATCTATGAAGGCAGTATAACCGTGAGTGACAGCATCATCAGTGGCAACAAGGCCAGCGACGGCGGTGGTATTTACACTGCTGTCACCCTATCAGTAAGTAACAGCACCATCAGTGGCAACAGTGCGTCATCCGGCGGCGGTATCTATGATGGCGGCGGTATCTATGATGACGGCGGCAGTCTTAACGAGGGGGATGGCACTATAACCGTAAATAACAGCACCATTAATGGCAACAGTGCATCATACGGCGGCGGTATCTATAATGGCGGGGAGAGAGACGGCGGACCTAATATAATTGCCGGCACTATAACCGTGAATAACAGCACCATTAATGGCAACAGTGCGTCATACGGCGGCGGTATTGCTGGTTATGGGATCATAATTGTGAGTCAGACCACCATCAGTGACAACACGGCAATCGAAGGCGGCGGTATGTATAACCAAGGCTTTATCATTCCCGGCTACCATTCCCCTGATATTCTTGGATATGGCACTTTTAAGGTGAGCAATAGCACTATCACTAAGAATCATGCATCCACTGGGGGCGGCATCTACAATAATGGCAACCTATTGGTGAGTAGTAACAGCATCATCAGTGATAACTATGCCAGCGACTACGGCGGTGGCATTTACAACTCTACCTCTAACGAGTACGACGACTACAATCAATTAGGCATCGTTAACGTGATTAATAGCATCATTAGTGGCAATCAGGCAGGGAAAGCTGGTGGTGGCATTTACAATAATGGCAACGATGGCGGCGACATTTATGGATCTACCGTTAATAACGGCAGCTCCAATAAATTAGGCATCGTTACTGTGAGTGATAGTACCATTAGTAGCAATCAGGCACCCCTTGGCAGTGATATCTACAATAATGCTACCCTAATGGTGGGCAACAGCACTATCAAGCTCAATCCCGCTTTCGGGATCGAACTCACTTCTGATGGTTATGGTTACAAGATAAATGATGGTAGTATTTATAACTCTAACTCTGGCACTACCACAGTGAACTACAACAGTGCGATCGCTTATAACTCTCAGAGTAATAATGTGGTAAGTAACATTATCATCAACACCGTTATAACCTGATTGGCAGCACAGGCTTTTATAGTAAACTTTGGGTGATATCCCCCAGTCTATCTGGTTTTTGGCTTAACCAAACCGTATTGATTTGACTCCTGACCCAAGAAAACAGGAAACGTCTCCGGCTTTGCTCCTGCCTCCTGCTTTTCCAGTTATATGACCATTATTCACGGTTATATAACTGGAGATTCGCTATAGTTAACGGTTAACAAGCAACGGCTAAAAGGAGTTAAAGAGATGGAAATTAAGCCAACTGACCCATCGCTAGCACTCATAGAAATTACCTCTGGCTATCTCAATATTATGGGTTACGTTGATCAGTCAGAAGTTAATGGCCCTGGTTGTCGTGCAGTCGTCTGGGTACAAGGTTGTCTTCGTGAGTGTCCTGGCTGCTTTAATACGAACTCCTGGTCATTTGAGGCTAACCAATTGATTGCTGTTGATACCCTTGCCGAGAATATTCTCAGCAATCCCCGCAATATGGGTGTAACGTTCTCTGGTGGAGAACCCTTTTGGCAAGCAACTGCACTGGCGTCTTTAGCTCAAAAGGTAAAAGCTGCTGGGTTAAATGTAATGTCTTTTACTGGGTTCACTCTTAAGCAGCTACAGTCCCAATCCGCGCCGCCAGGTTCCCAAGCATTGTTAGAACAACTTGATATCCTGATTGACGGGCCTTTTGTAGAATCTCTGGCAATTAATTCTCCCAACTCTCCAGTTTCTTCTAGCAATCAACGGGTTCGTGTCTTAAACCCGGCTTTTCAAGACCAGATTACTTGGGCTAGCGATCAGATAGAAGTCCATATCCTCAAGGATGGTGGCCGCATTGTCACTGGTTATCAAGGTGGGCTGGAGTTAACGTAGGGGCGCAGGGGCAAGCATAGGTGTCAACTTAACGTAAAAGTTATGTCCCGCAAGGAACTGAAGTTCCTTGCTTATAGCAAAAGTAATCTAAAGATTACTAAATATCCGCAAAAATCTTTAGTCTACTTCAGTAGACTTTAGCTAAAAGCCAGAGAACTAAAGTTCAAGGCGGGTGACGAAGCTAACAGTTAAGCTATTTCTAGCTTAAGTTGATACCAATGGGGGGCAGGGCGAAAAGAGGAAGTTAAAACTTGAAAATTGAGCTTCTGAGGCTCAACGTCCACCTTCTGAGGCTCAAATTTTACTCTCCTGCTCCCTCATCGAAGAGAAGCTATATGTAAATGCAGCTTTGTTTGGGACGGATTATAGTTAATGAAAATACTAGACCGGAATTTGACTAGACTATTTCAGGCAATTTTTACTGAACACCGCGTACTTTGGACTGTTTTACTCCTTAGTGCAGCACTGATGGTAACACTAGCGCTGTCGCTTTCTCAAGGAGCAGTACCCTTAAGTATGTCGGAATTTTGGCAAGCTATTCTCCGCAAAGGCGATCCGGTTAAACAGACAATTCTCTGGGATTTGCGTCTCCCGCGTATTATAGCCGCTCTCATTGTCGGGGCAGCCTTGGGAATGTCGGGGGCACTGCTGCAAGGAATGTTACGTAATAGTCTTGCTGATCCATTTATTCTGGGCATTTCAGCCGGTGCAGGATTAATTGTGATTCTGATGATTGTCTGGCAAATATTCCCGATCGCAATTCCTTTAGCAGCATGGATGGGAGCAATTTTGACTTCAGCGATTGTGATTTTGATCGGTCGTTCGGGGTCGGGAATTTCTGTTGAGCGGTTAATTTTAGGCGGAGTGGCGGTGAGTTCTTTATTTGGTGCTGTCCAAACTACATTGCTGCTTTTGGCTGAAGACGGTCAAATTCAAATTGCACTGAGTTGGCTGGTTGGTAGCCTGAATGGACGGGGTTGGCAAGAAATTGCGACGGCTGGTCCTTACATCATCGTTGCATTGATCGGGGGATGCTTGCTGGCGCGATCGGTAAATGTGCTGGCTTTGGGAGATGATTTGGCTGTGGGTTTAGGGGTTTCGTTAATGCGATCGCGCCTATTAATTGGTGGTGTAGCCACTCTATTAGCCGCAGGTGCAGTCAGCATCAGTGGTTTGATTGGATTTGTTGGTCTTGTTGTCCCTCACGGTGTCCGCCTCATCGTTGGTACAGATCATCGCTTTGTTTTACCACTTTCCGCCCTTGCAGGTGCATGGTTACTGACTTTTGCAGATTTACTTTCTAGATTAGGAGCAGTAGAACTACCAGTCGGTTCCGTCACTGCCTTGCTGGGTTCACCGCTATTTATCTGGTTACTTTATCGTCGTTCTGCTGGGTTTAATAAATTTTGAGCTAATAAACTTGGTTAAAGCCAAGGCTGAAAAATGAGGTTGGGGACGAATTGCTGGATTACCTCAGAATCAAATTCGGCGTTAAACGCAGTTGCATAATCTGCGATCGCTGCCATTTGTCGGAGTAGTGCTAGTGAGTCTAAGTAGATCGGGTATGCAGCCTGGATTATCGTTCTTCCATCACTCTCACTAACTAAAAATCGAAGCTAACTTTTTAACCTCATATAGGAAGAGAGTTGAAGCCTTTATTTTTTAATATAAGCTTAATTTGATACCTCATCATTATAGCAATTTTCAGCATAATTACTAATTGATAAAAGTTATTTTATCTTAATCTCTCACGAATGCCCGCAACCCCTCCCCGCTAGCGGGGAGGGGAGACAAAGCGTAGCTTTGGCGGGGGTGGGGTTTTTCGGGTTTAATAAGCAATCAAGCGGACATGATATTAGCTCCCCTTGTCACTGTATTACTTGACTGATAAAATGATACAACATGACGATTCTTCACCTAAGTATATGCAGATTATTGGTTACTTGAAAAAACTTAAATTTATTCGATGGCTGATATTGATATTAGTTGTATTGGTTGGTTTAAACACTTGGCAAATCCTTAGTCCTTCAGCTAACTCGGCAACAGTGCCAGTTTTATATATGGCTCCAAGTTTGAAAAGGATAGGACAGACTGAAAAAATAGTAAGCAGACCATCAATTAATATTTTTGCAGCTAAAGGCGAATATGAATCGTTCCAATTAGTAATTGGAGCTAGGGCAGGTGGATTGACTAACCTAAAAGTTTCGGTATCAGATTTATTGGGTTCCCAAGGTCAGACAATTGGGAAAAATAACATCACTCTCTATCGAGAACATTATGTTTATGTTAATCATTCTAGCCCAAATCCCAAAGGTAATCTGAACCCTCCTCTGGGTATTGGATGGTATCCTGATGGACTTATACCATTTGTAGATCCAATAACCGAAAAGCCTCCGCTTCCAAGTGAGTTAAAAGCAGTTCCATTTGATTTAAAGTCCGAATATAACCAACCTATTTGGGTCGATGTATTTGTACCTCGCAACGTTCAATCTGATGAATATACGGGTAACTTTATTGTCACAAGCGATCAAGGCAAAACTGAAGGCACGGTAGTCTTAAACGTTTGGAATTTCGAGTTACCTTTGAAGCCCTCACTAAAGTCTTCTTTTCAATTCTGGGATAACAAAACCTATATTGCTAACTCAGAACTTCTCAAGCATAAACTTATGCCTAAAGATGTCAACCCAGAAGATCAGCAAGCTTTGATTAAGCAAGGGCTTACTTCTGCTGATCTCGGTTATTGGAGCGGAGCGAATACCAATACATGTAAGATGAGTCCACTGCCTTCAAAGGATCAATTCCAAAAAACTGCTGCATTTTATCAGTCGGATCTATTTTTATATAACTACACGGCTGATGAAATCGATGATTGTCCAGCCCTTTCTGAACAGATAAAGCACTGGTCTAGAAATCTGCATGAATCGAGGGTTCTTAACCTTGTGACAATGATACCCACACCTGAGCTTTATGACGATGGTTCTGGGACTGGGCGTTCTGCTGTTGACATTTGGGTACTCCTTCCTAATATGTATGAGCAAGCTACTGATAGAGTAGCTAAAGTGCTGAAAAAAGGAGACAAAGTTTGGTCTTACAATGCATTACCACAAGAGGAATACTCTCCTAAATGGGAGATAGATTTTGAGCCAATAAACTTTAGGATTCAGCCAGGTTTCATTAACCAGAGTCTGGGATTAACTGGAATCTTGTATTGGCGGGTTGATTTATGGACAAAAGATCCCTGGCATGATGTTCAAACCTATCAAGAGAATGGTGAGTATTTTCCTGGAGAAGGAATGCTAGTTTATCCCGGCGTTCAGGTAGGGATTCAAGGAGTTGTCCCATCTATGAGACTCAAATGGTTGCGGGATGGAGTTGAGGATTACGAATATATCGAGATTCTCAAAAAACTTGGTCGTGGAGATTGGGCATTAAATATTAGCCGAACCGTTGGTAAAGATTGGAGAAATTGGACACGGGATACAAATATGCTGACTGCTGTGCGATCTCAATTGGGAGCAGAAATCGACAGACTCTCTTTCTAAAAGGGAATGCACGTTAAGCCAAGGGCATTCAAAAGAGTGAGTAAAAGCCTTCTGCTTTGCAAAACTTCTCTCCAAGTATAAGTGGCTAAAAAACATCCCACTACTTAACTTCCACATCACATGCAAATTAGTGAAAAGTGGGTTTTGTAGTGGGATGTTTTGGTAAACCCGATGATACATGAGCCGCCTAATTCCTATCCCCCATCAACTTGCATTTATACCAATTACCCCGATGATTATTAAGGCCATGGAAATGAGCTTGATGAATGTAGCAGATTCCCGAAACCAGATAAGACCAATGATAGCAACTAGGATAGTTCCCAATCCAGCCCAGACAGAATAAGCCACACTCACTTCAAGTCTCTTGAGAGCAAAGGTGAAAAAAGTAAAACAAAGTCCATAAAAGACAAATATTAATACCGAAGGAACTATTTTAGTAAATCCTTGCGATAACTTCATGCAAGTTGTGCCTGAAACTTCAAAGATGATTGCTGCGATCAGGTAAAACCAACTTGTTGACATATCTGTTATTAGCAGTTTGTTAGGAATGCCTTATTATCTCTGTGAAATTCAAAAAATACAACAGATCTAATTATGATCATTAGTCGCGTGAATATACTAAATATTTGTAATATCAGTTACGCATAGCAAGCTTTAGGAGTAGGGGTGTGGGTAAAGCTCGTACCAATCTTTTAAATATACAGCGTTTTTCAGGTAAATGAATTACACAGGTAGGGGCACAACAGTGCTGTGCCCTTGAAATCATGTGTACCTCACCAAGTTGCAATCTGCTGTAATTGTTCTATTTCAAGTCGGCTTTTGTAGAGTTTACCGAACACACTTATTGAAAATTACCGTACTTGTTATTAACTAGATTTTTGGTTCGGTAATCTTCCTAAATCAGGTGACAAAAACCGAATTTACACCACTTTTATTTTTAAATACTATGAGAGAGAACAAACAAAGGTATCAAATCCTCAATTAGTTGGACAGCAAAGATACTGAATATCCGAGGTAGAAATATGACATTAGTACGTTGGAACCCCTGGCAAGAATTTAACGCAATACAACGTCAAATCAATCGCTTATTTGATGAAGATACTTTGCCAACTGCATTTTTGGATAGAGGTTTATCTAGAGTTCCCTCTGCTGAGTTAAAAGAAACTGAAGATGCAATTCATCTGAAGCTAGAACTTCCGGGAATTGAAGCTAAAGACGTGGATTTGCAAGTTACAGAAAATGCTGTATACCTCAGTGGTGAGCGGAAGTCTGAAGCGAAATCTGAAGATAAAGGTGTGATCAAAAGCGAATTCCACTATGGTAAATTCCAACGTGTAATTCCTTTACCTGCTCGGATTCAAAATACCAACGTCACGGCAGATTATAAAGATGGCATCTTGAACCTGACACTACCCAAAGCCGAAGAAGAAAAGAATAAAGTTGTCAAAGTTAATCTAGCATCCTCTGGCTAATTTACGCTTGATATCTGCTAGCTATCTATGAAACTAAATAATAAGCGCTCCCCTTTTGGAGAGCGCTTTTTAATGTGAATTACTCAGCCTATACAGATTTATTACAAAAGTGCAAAATTTTAAATCCAGTAGAGTGTGTTATCGCCGAGAGTACGACACCACCTCAGATTTGAAGTGCGCTAGGGTGAATGTTCTAACGCACCCGACAAAACTTGCTCTTGATTAAATCCACATTTTTTAGTTAAGCGTTAAGCGCTTCTTCTTGATTGGTTTCGATAACACAGTCAGAAGTGGCATAGGCAACGCAGGTGAGAACCCATCCCTCGTCAATTTGATCGTTGTCTAAGAAGTTCTGATCCGATTGGTCAACGGTACCTGAAATCACCTTACCGGTGCAGCTAGAGCAAGAACCAGCGTTACAGGAATAGGGCAAGTCTAGCCCATTTTCCTCGTTAGCGATCTCTAAGATATACTCATCATCAGGAACTTCAATTGTTTTTTCTCCATTTGGGGTACGTAATGTGACCTTGTAAGTTGCCATGTAAAAATTCCTAGTTAAGATAAACTCCATTTCCGATACTACGGGTTTATGTGCAGCTAGTCTAGAGTGCAATGTGGTTGATTACTCTACATCCTGATGCGCTTACCGTGAACTAGAACTGAGAGTAAAAAATTCTGCGATCGCTTCTGCAAATCCCTCAAATGAACTATAATCTTTGGACACAATAGAGACATTCATACCCAACTTTTGGGCATTGGCAGTTGTATAAGGGCCGAAACATGCAATAATACAACGTTCATAATCGCTTTGCGAGTTGACCATTGTCAAAAAGCTTTCTACTTCCGCCGTGCTACTAAAGGCGATTACATTGATCATTGCTTGACGTATCAGGTTTAATTCAATACTGTAGATATTTTTATCTAAACCCTGTGTAATATAGGTGGGTACGCGAGTTACTTTCATACCCAATTTCTGCAAATCTGTAATTAAATTGGGTACAACATCAGGCTCAGGTAAACCAACAATTTCTGGAGCCGGGATCAGCTTTTTACCACAGATACGGGAATATTTAAATCATTCATCCGCTGAAAAAATGCAGTGATCCCGTTTCTACTGGTGAAGACAATCCAATCAAATTCATCTATGCGTTCCAGAGCAGTATCTAATTTAGTGTAGTTTGATAAATAGCAGGTTTCGATAGTAGGCATGAGAACAGGTAGACCACCTTGTTTGATGATTTGTTCAGATAGCCTAAAAGCATAATTTCTCGGTGCTGTTACTAAAATTCTCTTGCCATATAGAGGTAATTCTCTAGATGGAGTGAGCAGGTCGATTTCTGTTGATTGGGTGTACATTTGTTCGTCTTCCATTTCATTGCTATTCCACCTTAGAATGGGCGTTGCTGAATTTCTAGCGATTTTCATATGGATGAGGTATGCTAACAATCTCTAATTTGGATAGGGAGCATCCCAATGCAAGCAAATTTACCAAAATCGTTACAAGTCAAACGTGTAGTAGGGATGCACAGATATGCATAGGTGTCAACTTAAAACAAAAGCCTGTCTAAAACAAGCTTTTAGGGGTTGTCTCGAAGCGATGTCTACGACGGGCTGTGACGCTCTCTTATGAGACGCTGCACGTAGCTTGCTTCTCCGTAGGGGTACGAATACTTGCTAGTGAATTAAAGGTTGTCGCGGCTTCAACTTACGCTGATTTTCTGCAAGGTAATGTACCAAGCTCGACTTTACAGCAGTTCCTGCTGCTATGAAGTACAGTATCTCCCTCCCCTCCACATTCCCTCCTTTTAGAACTCTCAGCACTAAACATGTACCTCACAATAGCGGGAAGTGCTGTATCCAAATGCTGAGGTTGTGTCCCAATGATTCTTGGCGTGTCGATTAAATATAATAACGAACTTCTTTAATTCGTCAATGAACTTCTTTAATACCAAGTTGCCAAAGATAGTATTGTTACATTCCGTTATATTGAACAGAGCCAAGAAAATCCGACTTCTCCCTTAACAGTTAGGGGGTTATTCATCAGCCACTGACAACGATCAATCAAGGCAGTCTCTAGAGCATCAAGGTTATCAAACACCTTGTTTGCCAATCGTTCTCTAAGTAACGGCCACATACACTCGCTAGGATTAAGTTGAGGAGTATATGGAGGAATGGGGTACATGATGATGTCTTGTGGGACACTCAAGTGACGAGTGGTATGCCAACCAGCTTGGTCTACAAGCAAAATAATTAACTTGTCTTTACGGGAATTAACTTGAGTAGCAAAAGCATCCAAGGCTATTTGCATCACAGTTGTATTTACCCTGGGCAAAATAAACAAACAACTATTACCTGTTTGGGGATGAACAAAACCATAAGTGTAGAGCCATTTGTAGGGTGGATAATGATTAGCAGTTGGACGTTGACCTTTCAATGCCCAGGTTCGACGAACAACTGGCTTGAGTCCTAAACGAGCCTCGTCCTGTGCCCAGACTTCTACATGTTTATGAGGGCATAACCAACGCATTAATCGGACAAAAAACTTCAGTTGCGCTTTAAAAAATGCCCTTTCTTCTTGGGTTGCACTTTTTTCATGCAATGGTCTTGGTAATTGTAAGGTCAAACCCAGTCGTCTTAGTTGTCTCCACGCCGTTGTCCGATGTATGCGGATACCAAACTGTTGTTTAATCAATTCCCCTACTTTTGGTCCACTCCATAACCCACCGTCATCTGGAGGTGATTGTAATCGTTCAAAAAGTTGCTTTTGCTGTTCTGGAGTTAAGGCTTTTTCTTTACCTCCAGGGTTGTTTTTATGTCCGTCTACAATCCCTTCTAAACCTAGAGCATTGTAACAGCGAGCAATTTTTCGTACCCAATCAGCACTAAAACCTGTAATGGCAGCTACTTGCTCTACTTTCATTACTTTTCCTGGTCGGCTCAACAGACGAATCACCAACCATCGGGTGCGTTCTTTTACGTCTCTACAACGACGGTAGCGTTGGGTTAATTCTGCATAATCCAGGTGAGGAATGATCTTAATCCGAGTACGAGGCATCACTGTACACCGATTTTACTTCCATTAAATAATACTATCTATTGCAACTTGGTATAAACTGCTGTACTTACCCCCTTATTCACCGGATCTCAACAAGATTGAGCAATGCTGGTCTTGGCTCAAAAGTCGCATTCGCAAGCAACTTGACCAATGTGAGTGTCTACGGGATGCGATGGAGCATATCTTATCTCTAGCGTCCTAACCACCACGGCGGTTGCTATACTTAAACTCCAAGAAAATGCTTAGAAGTTCAATTCGATTAGTCATACATTATCTTAAGTATGGTTCCGATGCACTGCGGGCGCATAGCGCCCGCAAGCTTAAGGCGATCGCATGATTCATACATTGATTCAGCAACGCCGGAATTTCACTACACTCCTAAACGTGGCAGTTGGCTAAATATAGCAGAGATTGAATTGAGTGTTTTAACTCGTCAATGTCTCGACCGACGGATTCCTGATCAACAAACATTAAAACAAGAGATTGCTGTTTGGGAAGAACAAAGAAACAATTTGGGCAACCGTGTTGATTGGCGGTTTACCACCGCAGACGCACGGATAAAACTGAAGCGACTCTATCCATCAATTCAAAGTTAACAGAGTACTAGCTGGACTCAGGCTTGTCCGAGGAGTGAGAGGAAGTTCGGTTGCCCGTTGGATGCGTGGAGACCACCGTCAACCGGCAGAATCACTCCATTGATAAAGCGGGCGTCCTCACTTGCGAGAAATGCAATCACACCCGCAACTTCTTCTGGTTTGGCGCTCCTTCCGATCGGGAGGCGGTCACGAAAAGCTGCGATCACTGCTTCACTTTTCTCGAAATCGACAGTGGCCTCCGTAGAGGTGATGCTAGGTGCCACGGCGTTGATGCGCACGCCACGCGAGCCGTATTCAAGCGCCAAAGCGCGCGTGAAGTTCGTGACGGCACCCTTCGCCGCGTTGTAAGCGCTCATTCCCCAATCTCCGCCCAGACCAGACGCGGAGGAGAGGTTGACGATGGAACCCTTCGTCTTCAAAAGCTGAGGCAGTGCTTCGCGGGCACCGAAGTAAACACCGTCGAGATCAGTAGCCATCATCTTCCGCCAGTCCTGCGTAGTAATCTGCGCGAAAGGACCGAATGTTGCGAACCCCGCGTTGTTGACCAACACATCCAGCCTCCCAAACTTGGTGACCGTGTCTTCTACTAGGCGCTTGACGTACGTCTCATCCGACACATCTCCGGGGTGAACAAGTGACTTTGCTGCATCAAAGCCAGCGATGGTTTCGCGCAACTTGGCTTCACGCCGTCCATTGAGCACGACAACTGCGCCTTCCTGCAGAAAGCGGCGCGCGGTGCCAGCACCGATGCCAGTACCGGCCCCCGTGACGATGACAACTTTACCTTCAAATCTGTCCATCATTCTTTTGATCTCTCCCATATGATTAGTTGCTATCTCGATTGAACTTCCGAAGGATCATGCACATTTATCGCTCTGAAAACAGGCTGCCAAGTTCAACCTAGAGCATGCCGTTGTTGTTTTTCCATTCTTCTTGAGGCGG
Organism: Nostoc sp.; assembly: GCF_036919555.1. Taxonomy (GTDB): domain Bacteria; phylum Cyanobacteriota; class Cyanobacteriia; order Cyanobacteriales; family Nostocaceae; genus Nostoc. The sequence goes on along the minus strand of NZ_JBALCS010000089.1, from coordinate 84,495 downwards.
AACCTTTTCGGGGAATCCCCAGTGCTCAACGATCTTCTCGTTTTCAACTCGGTATAGGTCGATATAGACGCAAGGCTCGTCCTCAACCGTTCCCACAGCAGCTATGAAAACAAAGTCTCTCTCTCCCAGCAGGAACTTTATCTCGTCTATGCTTCTGTGTTGCATGAGTATTACAACGTCATGGAGAAACGCCGCGACTCCATCGCGGACGCCAGGCTCGTGGCGGACGCAATAATCTCCGGAAAAGTATTGCAGGATCTTACTGTGGTTTCCTGAGATGTGAACCGTCTCGTAGTACTCCTGCATCATTGACTTGTTCTTCTCTGTGTTCTCCGAGGGGTTTGCCTCGGTCGGCCCGTCGGTCTGCGTGTGTCCACTCTCATTGGGAGGAGCTGCTTTCGTCGAAAACACCCAGTGCTCGACGATCAGACCGTCCTCAAATCTGAAGACGTCGAAGAAGGTGTTCTGACCGAGAATGAGTCCGTCTTCCTGAGTGAAGACGTAGTACCCGTCTTGGAAGGCTCGCACCACCTTCAAATGATTTTCTTCCTCTGAAAATTGATTGATGTACTCTTTCAACCCGTCAATACCATCGGCAGAGCGCGGATTGTGTTCCATATATTTCTTCGGGTTGATGTACTTAGTTGCAAGGTCTAGGTTCCCGGAACCGATGCCCTGAAGCACAGTCAATGCTTTCTCGATGTCACTCTTTGCCATGTCTTATCTCCTTCGGATAGTTGGGACTTGGGGACTGGATCGGCGGGCATGGCATGATACGTCCCGACGTTGGCCGTGAGCCGGACAATCGGTGCGTTGAAGACCGATTCCCGGTAGCAAACTGGGAGATCAGGCCCTTGCCTTCGCGGCCGAGACGGAGGTCGCGAAGGCAAGGGTTTCCACCCAGTCCTGATGGAACTGGTACAGCGTACCGGGGTGTTTGCGACCGAGTTCCTCCACAAAGAAAGGACCCTGCTGCGTCTCCTCGGTAAGCAGATGACAGCCGCTGTCCATCGGAGTGATGACCCAGCCGTGATAGGCGCTCGAGTCCTCATGGCCCTCCGCGAGAAACGAATCCGATGCAAGCCTCTCGCCGGGAATAAACTCCTGCACGGTGTTCACCAGAGGAATGTCGGCTGTCTTCCAGGTGTATCTCGCACCCAACGCCAACACAGGTTCTCTGGTTACGATCTTGACGTCCTTCGCGTGAGGGTAAAACTTCGACCAATTATGGGCGTCGATCAGGAGTTTCCAGACCACCTCGGGCGGCGCCTTCACGTCAACGTCGTTAAGCGCGTAGATGGCCGAACGCCTCGGGTCGTATTGGTGAGGCCAATTCACGTGGTTATACATTTCTTATTCCCCTTTCTTGAAAAGATCCTGAAAAATCAGCGGAGCCCAGGTGTTTCCCCGCGCCTGGACGAGTAAACCTCCCTCTGCAAGCCTTCCCAGCCCGATTGGCGCGAAGCCGAGTTGTTCAATCAAGGCCGCCACTCGGGCAGCAGCACTTTCGTCGTCACTCGATAGGAACAGAACGCGCCGCCCGCCCTTGACGTTCGGATCTTCGGCCAAGCTCTCCGCAGGTAAATGGTTGAAGGCCTTCACCAGTCTTGCGCCGGGTAAAGCCTGGGATATCACAACGGAGGAAGGAAGGTTGCCCAGTTCTTCCGGAGGGACACCGTACGCGTTTGTGATGTCGATCACGATCTTGCCCTGCCAACTCTCAGCGGCCTTCGCAACGTCTTCATGCGTCCCGAAGGGAACAGCCAAAAGGACGATTTCGGCTTTAACCGCGTCCTGCAACGACTTGGGGATGATCGTTGGTCCGATCGCCTTTGCGACCGACGCGAGCGCTTCGGGCGGCTGCCTGCTTGCTAATGCCACTTCGATTTCCTTGCGGGCGAACGCTCTGGCGAGCGCCTGGCCGACTTTGCCGGCACCTATGATTGCGTAGCTCATGTAATCCTCCATGTTGGTGTTGAGTTTGGTATTGCAGAGTCGATTGCCGTGATGGCATGAAAGGCGGTCACTGGTTCGGGCGTTGACCGACCGGTTGTTTGTTATGTGCGAGAGCCACCGCGTTCGGTGGCGACTTTGGCGAGATCATGAAGGAGTTTCTCGTGTGTACGCCAAAAAGCATCGGGAGCTTTTTTAGCCAGTTCGATCCAGTGCGGGCCCTGCATTGTCTCTTCGGTCCAGAGGTGGCAGCTATTCGGCGTGGGTGTGATGATCCAAGCGTGATAAGCCTTGGATTCCTCAGAAACCTTCGGGTAGCCGCCCCAGACGATGTGCGTCATAGGTTTGAACTCCTGCACGGACGCAAATACATCTTGACCGGCCAGATTGGTTTTGAACCGCGTGCCAAGGCGCAGCGACTCATGTCCGTCATGCAGTTGAACGAGTTTGACGCCTGGGTAGAAGCTGGGCCAGACTGTGGGATTCACGAGCAGGGACCAGATCCTTTCAGGAGAGGCTACCACCTCAAGCTCGTTCGTGAAATGGATCGGGGAGCGGCTGGGGGCCATTTCCTCCGGCCATTTTATTGCTTTGAACATATCGACCTCGTTAAGCATCTTGCTTGGATACTTTCAATTATTGCTTGCAATCTTACTGATGTTAATAGCAAAATTGACTTATTAATTTGCAAAAATGCAAGTAAAGGTAGCAATGTTGGATTGGGACGACTTACGGTATGTGTTAGCGATCGCTCGTGCAGGCAACATTACAGCAGCGGCTCCCACGCTGGGCGTACACGAATCAACGGTGTTGCGACGGCTGAATTCCTTGGAAAAGCAATTGGGAACTCGTTTATTTGAACGTTTTCCTGGCGGTTACCTCACCACGCCTGCAGGAGAGGAAGTCTATCGAACGGCTGGACAGATGGAGGAAAACATCCAAGCACTTGATCGCCGTATCAGTGGACAGGATTTACAGCTTCGTGGCACGATTCGAGTCACCACAACAGATTCCCTGCTGCTTAAGTTGTTAACTCCTCACTTCATTGCATTCCAGACTGCTTATCCAGAGATTGAACTGGAAACCATTGTTTCAAACCAAATTTTTAATCTGACGAAACGGGATGCAGATATTGCCATCCGGGCAACTAATCATCCCCCTGAAACATTGGTAGGACGGCGGGTTGCTAGTGTCGCCTCTGCTATTTATGGCTCAAAAACTTATCTGGCATTTCACCCAAAGATTGAGGATTTATCACGTTACACTTGGATTGGACTAGATGAGAGCGTGGTACAACCAGAGTGGGAGCAATGGTTACAAAAAGCCTTTCCGGGCATTCGCTACCAATATCGAGTTAACACGCTAATAGGAATCCTAGCGGCGGTCAAAGAGCATTTAGGAATCGCGTTATTGTATTGCTTCATGGCAGATCGCGATCCTGACTTGCAAGCGGTTCATCCTCCCATTCCTAAGTTAGCGAAAAATTTGTGGATTCTAACCCACGCTGATATCCGAAATGTGACTCGCATTCGAACATTCATTGATTTTATTGGAACTGCACTCAAGGGAAATTTAGAGCTATTGGAAGGAAGGTGCCAAAAGTGTTGAAAATTGGGTACAAGTATCATTGGAACAGAAAACCGGGTTAAGCTTAAAAGTCTTATTGCATAAGGGTTTTATTGAGGATTGTACTAGCTCATTTTTGAAATTGCTAAGTAACCTCTTAACGAGAAGTCAAGGGTTTCAGCGTCTGAAACCTTATGTAATATTGCAGAACTTACGCATTGACAAATGAGACAATAAATGTATTAGGGGAAATCAGAAAAAAATAGGCGATCGCTAATTGTAAGGGACTTCCAGAGAATAAAATATACAGTAAATAAAAATGATAATCATTATGGAGGGTAGGGAGAGGCTGCCGACGGCAGCCTCTCCCTACCCCTTTTGTAGTAAATTCAATAATGATTGAATTGATAGGTAGAAAGAGGTGTCGATACAACTAACGGATTCACTGAAAAAATTGTTGAAGGAAACTGCTGAGCAATTAAGCGGTGCAGCAAAGCGTAAATTTATAAGAACTCTTGCATAAATATTATACCACAAAATATTTATGCAAGAGTTCTACTGAAACGAACGCCAAAAAGCTTATATATATGACTTACGCAAAAAATCTCTCAAACTCTTATTCCTCCGTGTCGCGCCAGTTGCTTCTCCTAAAGGAGACGCTGCACGTAGCTTGCTTCTCCGTAGGAGTACAAGTCGGGGAACCCGCCCAACGCACTGGCTTCTCTGCGGACTCTGTGGTTCGATTTTCCGTTGCTTGTGCGTAAGTCCTAATATAAATCCTAGCCATTTTTCTAGGGTGAATTCTCCCCATTTTTCCGATGCTATCTGTGCATACAAAACGTCACGATATGAATATCTAAGAACGTTTGTAGATAAATCTTATGTCTTCATTACTGGCTTTGTCCAACAGTTTAGCTGACACCGTAGAACAAGTTGGGAGTACTGTGGTTGCGGTGAATGGGGGTACACGTCGTTCCTCAAGTGGCATTCACTGGCGTAATGGGATCATTGTTACTTCTGATGAGTCTCTTCAGCGCTATGATGATATCAGCATCACCTTATCAAATGGTAGCACTGCACCAGTAACACTCGTCGGTCATGACTCTAGCACTGATATCGCTGTTTTTAAACTAGAAAATGTCGAAATACCTGTGGCAAAAATTGGCGATGTCAAAACGCTCAAAGTTGGTCATCTGGTACTAGGACTGGCAAGAGGTAGCGAAGGTGACTTAAGGGCGGCGATGGGTGCAGTGAGTGTGGTTAGCGGTGCTTGGCGGAGTATGAGTGGCGGAAATATTGACCAATTCATCCGCCCAGACATCACCCTTTACTCTGGCTTTGCAGGTGGCCCGCTCGTAGATGCTGCTGGTTTTGTGGTAGGTATGAATACATCAGGGCGACGTGGTACTGCTTTGACTATTCCCACTACTACAGTTGATCGCGTGGTTGACCAATTAGTAGCAAAAGGACGCATTTCCAAAGGCTACTTGGGTGTGGGAATGCAACCTGTACGCTTACCAAAGAACCTGAAAACTGCTCTCAATTTAACTTCTGCAACTGGGGTAATTGTCGTTAATGTTGAACCTTCCGGGCCCGCTGATAATGCAGGTGTGCTGCTTGGCGATGTTTTAGTAACGTTCGATGGCGTAACTGTGGGCGATACAGGTGATGTACTGGCACTGCTCAATAGTAGCGATCGCATTGGTAAAACTGTCAACGTCCAAGTTGTGCGGGGTGGGGTGTTAGTTGAGTTAGCCATCGCACTTGGCGAAAGACCTTTGTAATTCGTAATTCGTAATTCGGAACTTTGAGATTATGGCAAACACAACATTACCTAACATCGCTGCTGAATTGACAGAGGTAGCTGCTAAACTACGCCTACGCACTGTCAAAGTAAAAAGCGGCTCTCTGGGAGTCGGTTCTGGTGTAATTTGGCAACCTGACGGACTAATTATCACTAATGCTCATGTGGCAACCAGCAACCGCGCAACTGTGGAATTGGCAGACGGAAGGGTATTTGATGCGGTGCGGACACAATTTGATCCACAGCAAGATTTAGCAGCCCTGAAAATTGTCGCCACTGATTTAACTGCTGCAACCATTGGCAATTCTGAGGCGCTACGAGTTGGTGAATTAGTCTTAGCGGTGGGTAATCCGTTTGCTGAGAGTGGTGCTGTGACAACTGGGATTATCTATGCAAATAATCCGCGGGCTGTTATGGCCGATTTGCGGCTGTATCCGGGAAATTCTGGGGGGCCGCTTGCCGACTGTCTCGGCCGAGTCGTGGGAATTAACACCATGATTGTTAATGGTTTAGCTGTGGCAGTTCCCAGCCACACAGTTGAGCGTTTTTTACAAGTAAATAGTCGTCCGCAACTGGGAGTCACACTCCAACCTGTGCTTTTAAATCGGCGTAGCTTGGGTTTATTGGTGTTGTCAATTCTACCTGACAGTGCGGCGGAAACTGCTGGTGTACAAATCGGCGATGTTTTAATTGGAGTTTCGGGGCGATTATTCACTAGCATGAATGACTTAACCAAATATCTCCATGACAGTAAAGGATCTGTGCCGCTACAACTCCTACGAGGTGGGCAGCAATTAGTGATTTATGTTGCCGTGCAAGCTGGGAAAACTGCTGTGGAGGCGACATGATCCGAGTGATGGTAGTTGCGACTTCCCCTGTAGTCCGGGCAGGGTTATCAGTTGTGGTAACTACCAATCCTCGGCTGACGGTTGTGGGGAGTACATCCGATTTGGATGTATTGGCAAGGGAAGTTGGGCAATTACAACCAGATGTAGTGCTGGTAGATTTGAGCAGCAATCTTCAACAATCGGTGTGGGAAAAATTGCTGCTCATTCAAGAAAAGCAATACCCATTAGCAATGATCGTTATTGTTGAGGAACTCGACAGCATTGATTTAGAGACGGCGTTACGTTCTGGTATCCGGGGGATATTGCCCACTAGTAGCACAGAGTCAGAAATTGTCGCTGCTGTGGAGGCGATCGCTTTTGGTTTAGTAATACTGCACCCGGATGCTGTAGAATTACTATCTATCCGAGAAAAAGTAGTAACGAATCCTGTACAAACCTTGACACCACGAGAGATAGAGGTTTTAGGAATGCTTGGGTCAGGGTTGGGAAATAAAGCGATCGCTAAACGCTTGCATATTTCTGAGCATACCGTCAAATTTCATCTCTCATCCATTTTTCAAAAGCTCAGTGTCTCCAGCCGCACCGAGGCTGTTGCTGTGGGTGTGCGACTGGGTTTGATTATGCTGTGATCTGTAGTTATTATCAGTTGAATGCAATTGATCATGAGCTTAGATCCCGTCTAACCAGCGCTTGAAGTCTTCCCGGTCTTGAAGGGGTACATCGAGAATTTCTGCTTATGATATCCTTTATTGATGACCAGAAAGAAAAAGGTACAAGCCCACTTCGGCTACGCTCAGTGCATCGCCTAAATTTATTTATGGAAAATAAAAAAATGTATTTCGAGATACATAGTACAAGAAATACTACGTAAGTTGACTCAAGCCCCATTATTTATTTATGGGGTTCTTAATCTTAATCTTAATTTTGACTTTTGACTTTTGACTTCCCCAAAGGGGCTGACACACCCCTCAACGCACACATTCCTACGATTGAAAGAATTACCATGACTTCTGACAAACATTCTGTATCTTTGGATGACGCACGACGAATACTAGCGGCTGGAGAAGCGAAGGCTCGTGCAATCGGACAACCAATGAATCTTGCGGTTGTTGATGCTGGCGGGAATCTTGTTGCTCATATTCGTATGGATGGTGCGTGGATCGGAAGTATCGATATCTCAATTAACAAAGCATTTACTGCTCGTGCGTTTAATCTCTCTACCAAATCCCTTGCTGAGGATGCTCAACCAGGAGAACAATTTTATGGTATTCACGCCTCAAATGGAGGACGAATCATGATCTTTGCTGGGGGTATACCACTTCAGTACGATGAGCAGATAGTTGGTGCAATCGGAGTAAGTGGTGGTAGCGGTGAACAGGATCAAGCTGTAGCTGAGGCAGCTGTCGCAGCTTTCTAATACCATTACATCCGATTGTCGAGGGGACAAAGTTGCTGGACATTGAGGGCAATGCACCAACAGGTCAGTTGCAGGTTCAACAAACCCTGCCGATCCGGGGAACGTATCAACTCCTGGTAGCAGTTACTTTGCTCGTTGCCAATGCGTTTGAGCCGATTCAGCAAAAGCTGACGCTGACGTTGCCTGAAAATTCCTTAAAGTTCCGCTACTTTGGTATCCTGGTTGTGATTTTGCTGGCAGTTGGGCTACTAGGAGGTTGGGTGATTGGGGGCAGACAAGCGATTCAACCGGGAGAAATTGCCCCGCAACAGGTGCGATTGTTGTTGAGTGGATTGATTGTGGTAGCGATCGCCGCGCTCCTGTTCGTCAACATCAGCGCTGAACTAAATTCAACCCTGTAATTTATCTATGAATGTAAATCGCACGTTTGGTAGAGAAGCGACGTGACATACAGCCTCCAATGAGGTCATGGTGTATATATCACATTTGATTCATCACTTGTATGAACATTTTAATGCTCTCTTCCACCTTTCCCTACCCACCAACGCGCGGGGGAACCCAAGTCAGGACATTTAATTTACTTAAATACCTGAGTCAACGCCATAGTGTTAGCCTCGTAACTCAACGCGAGGGGGATGTTACAGACGCAGAAATAGCAGGATTACGCGATTGTGTGGATCATCTAGCCATTTTTGAACGCCCGCCAGATTCTGAAAGCACTGGAATATTAAAGAAAATACAGCGATTTGGTAGATTTTTGCAACAGGGAACACCGCCAAGTGTACTCAACCGCTACTCAGTTGAGATGCAAACATGGATTGATAACTGGGTGAAAGCGGGAAAATGTGATGTAATTAACTGCGAACATAGTGTCAATGAAATTTACATCCAATCTCATTATCAGAAACAGTTAAAAACCATAGTTAATGTTCATAGTTCTGTTTATGCTACCTGTCGGAACCAACTAGCAACGGGAATTTCGGAAAATTCCCTCAGAGATAAAATTAATCTGCCACTTTTGCGTCGTTATGAGCAAAACTACTGTGCTAAATTTTCAGCAATTGTCGCCACAACAGAAGAAGATAAAATTCAACTACAAGAGTTTAACCCCAATAGTGAAATTACAGTTATTCCCAATGGCGTAGATTTAGTTTCTTTCCCCAACCGTACCACCGATCCAGGAGGACATCGCTTAATTTTCATTGGTGCAATGGATAATTTAGCAAACATTGATGCTGTCTGCTTTTTCAGCAACGAAGTTTTGCCAGAAATCCAAAAATTGTATCCTGATACAACTTTCGATATTGTTGGTTCTCATCCAGTGGCAGAAGTTTTAGCACTTGCTCAAAAACCAGGAATTAATGTGATTGGGCGTGTGCCTTCGATGGTAGAATATTTACATCAAGCCACCATCTGCGTTGTACCCATGCGGACTGGGTTTGGCATTAAAAATAAAACTTTAGAGGCAATGGCAGCTGGTGTACCTCTAGTAGCCAGCGATCGCGGCTTAGAAGGATTAGCCGTAGATGGTGCTAGTCATAGATTACGGGCATTACGAGCCAATAAACCAGCAGAGTACGTCACCGCTATTATTCAACTATTTGATCATCCACATCTACGTTCAGAATTGTCTCATAACGGCAGACAACTGGTAGAAACAGAATTCACTTGGGATATAGCTGGTAAAAGTTATGAACAAGTTTGTCTTGGGAGAGAGTAATACTAATTCGTAATTCGTAATTCGTAATTAGGACACACCTAAAGATGCTTGAACTAATTGAGTTCCCACTTTATAAATTTTAATTGTTCTTTTGTCTCGGTGTGGGATAAATATGTGTAGAGACGTTGCAATGCAACGTCTCTACATCGGTAGAGCAAATTATCTGATCTAAATTGCATTCGTTGTTAGTTAGCTCGTGAAAATGCACTTCAATTATTCTCAAACCTAGTTGAATACCCTAACACAAGTAAATTCTTATGCTTACGCTTATTCTTATTCTTGAGGATAGTCAAATAATTCTCAACATAGCGAAAAGCAGCTGCACAGTCGTAATCAGCAATGGCTATAGCTTGCAAAAAAACTTTTGGGGGAATTTCAAACCCTAAAAATTTTTCTATTAAAACTAACAAATTTTTATCTGTGGCAGCGAAAGTAGTTATTTCTGCCCCTTCTGAATCATGAAATGTATCTTCAATTAATGCTTTAGACACTTTGTACCTCCCCAAAAGCATAAGATGCAAAGCCTGTGATAAAGTTTAGCTGCTGATCACGAGTTCGTAAGTTCACTGGAAGTTCAGTACTAGGACATCCGATCTCCCGTAAAATCTCCAAACAATAAGTACTGAATTGAGTGTATGGAGCTTCCTCCAATTCTTGAGCTACTTCTAGAGCCATCTCTAGATTGACTTGGATAACCGTCTTTACAGGGTTGGTCATAAACACGCCCTAATAAACTGGATGCTCTAAGTTTTGATCACAAGCACAAATAGCGTAACAGTGTTTTTGCGGAATTTATGAAGAGAGGAAATTAAAGTATCAGCGCATTTGCGGTAGTATATCCAAAGTTATGCTCTCCTGGGCTGAGAGCTAGGCAATTTATATCTAACTGCGAGATTATCTGCAAGCTACGTGTAATGGTACAGGTCTTAAACCTTTCAATTTCCGATAAATTCAAATTTGGGGGTACAAACCGGCGCTCTAGTTTTGGTTAGCAGCATGAAGTTAGACAACTGCTAAATTATTCAAGCTGCCTTTGTAGCCACTAATCTCAATCACAGCATCCGTGAGGGCAGAGAATCCATTAGTGTTATCGTTGAGTGCTAGAAAAGTCTGCTGATGATTGCCTGTACCGAGGGTAAAAGTTGCCGCACCTTTAGCCACAAAAGCAGTTGCAGTCAATATCTGTTGTACATCTGAGAGATTTAGACTCGCAACTTTGCCAAATTGAACTAAATTAGCAGCGCTAACTTCATACAGCCCATCAATTTTATCTTGAGAAATGTTCAAGTCAGTTATTTTATCAAAGCTAGACAGCAGCGAATCACTCAGACTACTGAATACAAACTTATCAGCGCCACAACCGCCTGTGAGGGTATCACGCCCAGCACCACCATTGAGGATGTCATTACCATTACCACCAACTATTTTGTCATTTCCGGCTAATCCAAAGAGTTGATCGTTGCCGTTTTTGCCGGAAATTTGATTATTACCAGCCCCACCAGTGAGTTTATCTGCACCGTTATCACCGTTTAAGGTAATGTTTGGCACATTTCCCGCTGTGGTGGTTTTGCTGTTTAATTGACCGTTGGTATCATACAGATAAGTGGCAACTGCATCAGTAATGCCATCACTGTTGTTGTCAATATCTGCGGAAATTAGTTTGCCATTGCGATCGTAGTTGAAAGTGGTAATCTCGTCAGGGATGCCATCATTATTTTTGTCAGCAACTTGTGCAGTGAGTTTGCCGTTAACGTCGTAACTGTAAGCGGTGACTTCATCAAAGATGCCATCACGATTATTGTCAATTTTTTGCGATGTCAGGTTGCCGCTAAAATCATAGCTGTAGATGCCAACTGCATCAATTACACCATCATTGTTGAAGTCATAGCTGGCGGATGCGTGTCCATAAGTATATGTAGAGGTTATGACTGTATCAACTTTGCCGTCGCCGTTGTTGTCAATGCTATCAAATGTCTGGTTGCCCTTGGCATCATAAGTAGAGGTATAGGTTTCGACATAATCAACTTTGCCGTCGCCGTTGTTGTCACGGCTATAGGATGTCCGGTTGCCCTTACCATCATAAGTATCGGTTTCGACATAATCAACTTTGCCGTCGCCGTTGTTGTCACGGCTATAGGATGTCTGGTTGCCCTTGGCATCATAAGTATGGGTTTCGATAGAATCAGCAATGCCGTCGGCGTTGTTGTCAATGCTTTCGGATATCTGATTGCCTTTGGCATCATAAGTAAAGGTATAGACAGAATCAACTTTGCCGTCGGCGTTGTAGTCAACGGTAAGGGATGTCTGGTTGCCCTTGGCATCATAAGTATAGGTGAAGGCCAAATCAACTTTGCCGTCGCCGTTCTCGTCACGGCTATCGGATGTCAGGTTGCCCTTGGCATCATAAGTAGAGGTTCGGACAATGTCGCCCTTCTGGTCATAGCTTATGGATGTCTGGTTGCCGTTGGCATCATAAGTATAGGTAGTGACATAATCAGCTTTGGCGTCACCGTTCTGGTCATAGCTCTGGAATGTCAACTTGCCGTTGGCATTATAAGTATAGGTGTAGACCTCATCAGCAATGCCGTCGCCGTTCTGGTCAAAGCTTATGGATGTCTGGTTGCCGTTGGCATCATAAGTATAGGTACGGACATAATCAGCTTTGCCGTCGCTGTTGTAGTCACCACTTTCGGATGTCAACTTGCCCTTGGCATCATAAGTATAGCTTATGACATCAAGTATGCCGTCGCCGTTGTAGTCATCGCTTTCGGATGTCAACTTGCCCTTGGCATCATAAGTAAAGATTTCGACTCTATCACCTATGCCGTCGCCGTCCCTGTCATAGCTATTGAATGTATTGTTGCCGTTGGCATCATAAGTAGAGGTTTCGACATAATCAATTTTGCCGTCGCCGTTGTCGTCACGGCTATTGAATGTCCGGTCATAGCGGTAGGTAATAACGGAGTCTATTATCCCATCACTGTTGTTGTCTGTCCTCTCAGATATCACTTTGCCATTGACATCGTAAGTGTAAGTTGTGATTGATATCATAAATTAATGTTCCTTATCTGTTTGATTCTAATTGTGTACTGCTATGTGTTTTCATTACACATCTTTATGTTCTGCAAAATCTTTTTATACTTATGATAGATTGTTAGGTGTATTTTTGCTGCATTAGTCATGAAAATGACGAGAAGTTTGTTTATCTTTTTAATCACATTATGTCTTCTGGGAACTAGCGTAGGCGTAGCCCAATCTAGACATCGCCCTTCTTTTACTACTGTATTTATTATCTAATTTGTCAACGCGTAAATATAGACGTAGCAGCGCTACATTTCTCTACAAGGGTTATCGTCAATATCAATATTTAGATACATTTGCCCTATAGCAACATTCGTATTATGATACGATATCAATCCTAAAGAAACATTAAAAAACTCACAATTTTACTCACCACTACTAATGTTTTTTTGCTGTTGATAACGCTGTTTAAACTGCTGTTGTTGGATTTTATGATCTACAATTGGTTCAGGATAGCCAACAGCATGACGTTCTAAAGATGGAATTTTACCAGTAACTAAACATTCTGAATCTACAGACCGCAATTCTGACACCCATTGCCGGATATATTCCCCCTCTGGATCGAATTTTTGTGTTTGACTGGCTGGGTTAAAAATCCGCACAGGTTTAGGGTCCATGCCGCTAGAAGCACTCCATTGCCAACCGCCATTGTTAGCAGATAAATCTCCGTCAATCAATTTCTGCATAAAGTATTTTTCTCCCAATTGGGGATTAATTAGCAAGTCTTTAGTCAGGAAACTGGCGACAATCATCCGACATCGGTTGTGCATCCAGCCACTTTCATTCATCTGGCGCATTGCTGCATCTACAATGGGGTAGCCGGTTCTCCCCTCACACCAAGCTTGGAAATATTCTTCGTTAGTTTCCCAAGGAAAGTTCTTAAAGATGTCACGGAAAGCACCATCAGCTAATTCGGGGAAGTTATACATTGCATGTTGATAAAACTCCCGCCAAGCTAATTCCTGTTGCCATGTGCGGATATTAACTGCTGTTTCCTCACTGCGGCTGTTTTCTAGTGCTTCTATGGTGGCTTGCCAAACGGTGCGAATGCCAATTACCCCAAATTTCAAAGCTGCACTCAGTTGCGATGTTCCATCAACTGCCGGAAAATTGCGCTGTTCTTGGTATTCAGTAATCGCTTTAGTAGTAAATTCCTCTAATCGTTCTTGCGCCGCCCTCTCTCCCGGTGAAATAATCAATTCTCCATCCCAGACAAACCCTAAATCTTTCGCTGAAGGTAATGTCAAGGCTCCTGCAAGTTTTGCAATTTCCTGTTCAGCTTCTGTTAATCCCTCAACATTTTGCAGTGTTTCTAGTGGTTGAGCCTTCGCTTTGGTAATCCAATTTTTCCAGAAGGGGGTGTAAACCGTGTAACGACTATTACCACCCGTGCGGATCTCATCTGGGGAGTTGAGGATTTGATCCCAGTTTTGGTTAAGAAACTGAATACCTTTTTCTTTGAGGGCATTTATAATGGTGCGATCGCGTTCTTGTGAATAAGGTTCTACATCCCAATTCCAAAAAACGGCTTTGGCTGTTAAAGCCTCTGCTAAAGTTGGTATCGCTTGTACAGGATTGGCGTGAAGTATTAATAACTGGCTACCAACTTGGGCATATCGCTGTTGGAGTTTCTGCAAACATCCAATCATATAAGTTACTCTCACAGGAGCAATATCATCCCGTTCGAGAATATGTCGATCAAGGCAAAACACGCCCACCACTTTCGGACTCTGCCGTTTTGCCGCAGCCAATCCCGTATTGTCAGAAATGCGTAAATCACGCCGATGCCAAAACAAAATTAAGTCAGACATTCCATGCTGTATATAGTTCACCCGTACTAGCTTAGATGCTAGTGGTACCAATGAGCATCATTCTGGCGATAAATTTATTTTGTCATTGGTCATTGGTCATTGGTCATTGGTCATTGGTCATTGGTCATTGGTCATTGGTCATTGGTCATTGGTCATTGGTCATTGGTCATTGGTCATTGCCCCTCCACCTCTCTACCAGTCTAAATCTCCGGTTTGTCAGTCGGGAATAGTGGCTTTTTAGCTTAAAATTTAGTATACTCTTCTTAACAATTAATTAGTCTTTTTGTCATGGCAAACCTACTACTTGACGACGGCACAATTGAGAGTGATTTAGACGAAATAGCTCGTGAACTTGGCCTTCTTGGCATTCAACTCAGACACTACGACCCAGGAACATCGCTCCTCTTCGCCAATCTGCTAGACCAACATGTTTTAACTGAGTCTGAGAAACGTTATTGTGTAGAACTCCATAACAGCGTCTTTGAATTTATTCAGCAAGAGAATGGCGCTATCTGGTGTGACTTGCTAAATGTGCATCCAGGTTGCTTCAATCTTCATCACCTGATAGCAACCTATGGCCGTTACCATACTCATCCTGTCGCTGAACCCCTCTACGTGTTGGCAGGAGAAATGATCTATGGCTTCGTGCGACCTGATGGCAGCCAAGTACAGCTTTTAGTTCAGGCACAAGACTATCTCTACATCCCCGTTGGCGTTGAGCATTGGTGCAGCCCAACTGCATCGTTGAATTTCAAAGCGGTACGCTATTTTGCGATGCCTGGGTTAGGCTGCGCCTACGCTGATGGCTGGGTTCCTAATTATACAGGAACTCAAGTGAGTGATTCGCTCCGCAAGCCGCGTTAAAGCTCAAAGTTAAGCAAATTCACGTTTTTTTAGGTTGGAATATCCTAAACATCCCGAAGTGGGGACAGCATAAAACTACTACAAGAAGATATAATTGCGATCGCTGATCGCACGTCAAATTATTGTAGAAAAACATGGCGGCAATCTAGAGGTTAATTCTTTACAGGGAAAGGTTTAGAATTTGTGATTCAAATTCCGATTTAAAATTACCCATCCTGGCGCGGGTAGCCAAAGCTGAGATGGCTGCCAATGAGTGTGTAGAAGTCATTGGTAGCGTGTGCAGCACCCCCTGGACAACCCGGAACCTTGCACTTATCGCTAACAGTTTGGGCGACTTTGTAAAGCTCAGTGGTGTGTGGTGTCATGTCCCATCCTTCGCCACCATAACTTGTGGTTTTTTCAATATTATGCAAGACGACCACTTCAAGCCGCCAACCATTTATTTTGCACTCGCCCAAGCGATAAATTTTAGACAATGTTGGATGTGATAGAGCCAGACGTAACTCTCTTTTTATTTGTATGAAGTCAGGTTTTTCCGGCTGCATCTGCAAGTAAGCAAGCAGTTCTGCGGCTGATGTGCCAGTTCTAAAAAATACCGATGCGTAACCGTCTCCCCCAGAAACGACTCTCCAATCAACTAAGGTGAGTTCTGGCGACTGCGCCAATGCCAGAATCAGTGAGGTATCAGCTTGGTTATCTGTGCCAGTTATCCCACCAGAACCAGACTCAATGCCAAATTTGCGATCGCAAACACCAATAATTTGCCAAACACAGTGTGCAACAGTAACTAGAGGTTCATCTCTTTCTATACCCGACATTACTTCAGCATAGTTGCTCTGGTCAACATACAAATTGTAAGAACCTGAATAATTGGAGTTTCCACATGGCGCATTGATTAATTTGCCAACAAAGTGGCAGTGTTCAAAACCAGACAGTGGATGTTGGCGCACTAAAGCAGCAAGGTGTTCAGCATCACACGGAGCAAAAGTGGCACTGAAATAGTAATTAGGGCCTTGCCCGCACTCATTGATTTCCCAAAACCAATCTTGAAATGTACTCACTATGTAAAAATACACACAACGACATAACGACCAAGATAAGCGGGGGTAGATGTTTTCGACCAGAGGCTACTAGAACACCGATTCATTAATCAGAATCATGACGAAAAATTCGGGTTTATTTGAGGCGCACTCAAAAAATAGCCTCAAATCTATATACTTGCCGTGAGTTCATAAATTTAAGTTAAAGCTTGGCGTGAGTCTAAAAAATAGATAGAGAAAAATGCCCTCTGTACAAGAGTTTGATGACTAGCGATCGCTATTTTTTGGCTAACTACGAAATCAACGCTCGCTTCAGTGCTTTCCTACCCGCGTGGGGTACTTGTGCATGGGATACTTGCGCGATCGCGCTGACCTTGATGAAAACTTTAGAATGTTGATGTTGATTTCCACGAGGACGTTACTCTGACCTTGATGCCAAATTGAGAGCAATAGACCAACTGATTCTGCTGTGCAGGTGGATCATTGACGGACAACTGCATTGCTTATGTTGGACGCTACAAACACCACCACAATTGCTCATCTATAAAATTAGGGAAAAGAACGAGAGTATGGACTTAGCAAGTTTGATCGATGTCAAAGTAAAGCTGACAAATAAAGGAAGAAGCGTGTTTGCCAGCCGGAGTTTCTCTAAGGGTGAGACTGTGGTAGTTGGACGCCGTGTCATGATTCTACCCCAGCGAACTAATCATTCTTTCCAAATAGACTTCGATCTGCATATAGAACTGGATGAACCAGCGCGATTGATCAATCACTCCTGTAGCCCAAACACAGGGGTTCGCAACAATAAGTTTGGCGCATACGATTTCGTCGCATTGGTCGATATTACCGAAGGAAATGAAATTACATGGGACTACGAGACAACAGAGTTTGTTTCTATTGCTGTTCCAGAATGTGGTTGTGGTTCCCCCAGCTGTCGATTAAGAACTCATGGATTCAAGTTTCTTCCCGTCAAGATCAAGAAAAAGTATGGTGAGTTTATCGCGGATTACCTCAAAGACTCAACCTGTTTAACCGAGGAGAGCCAAGCCCATTTTTTCTAAATCTTCTTCGGTTCCCATTAGCTGCATCTCGATTGGCATAGTTTCGGAATTATCAGGCTGATTTTCATTAGGTTTTCTGCTCATTGCACTTTGCCCCTAAGTAAGTCAGCGCTAATATTTCAAGCTATGTTAAGAAATTTAAATGTAGGGTGTGTTGTTGCCAAGCGCCGCACCATCAGAATTCAAGGTGCGTTAACCTACGGCATAACACACCCTACAGACTAAATGTGCATCCAGGTTTCTTCAATCTTCACCACCTGATAGCAACCTATGGCCGTTACCATACTCATCCTGTCACTGAACCCCTCTACGTGTTGGCAGGAGAAATGATCTATGGCTTCGTGCGACCTGATGGCAGCCAAGTACAGCTTTTAGTTCAGGCACAAGACTATCTCTACATCCCCGTTGGCGTTGAGCATTGGTGCAGCCCAACTGCATCGTTGAATTTCAAAGCGGTACGCTATTTTGCGCTCGCTGATGGCTGGGTTCCTAATTATACAGGTACTCAAGTGAGTGATTCCCTCTACAAGCCGCGTTAAAGCTCAAAGTTAACGCAAATTCGCGTTTTTTTAGGTTGGAATATCCCAAACATACCGAAGTGGGGAGATATTGGCGCACTAAAGCAGCAAGATGTTCAGCATCACACGGAGCAAAAGTGGCACTGAAGTAGTAATTAGGGCTTTGCCCGCACTCATTGATTTCCCAGAACTAATCTTGAAATGTACTCACTATGTAAAGATACACACAACGACATAACGACCAAGATAAGCGGAGGTAGATGTTTTCGACCAGAGGCTACTAGTTAGGCAAACTCAACCCCTTTATTATTACCACTTTAAGCGCAACCGTTTTTATTGCTGTAAGAAGAATTTGTTTTTCGGCGAATACAAGTTTTAGGGAACTCGGCTGAAGGATCAGCTAACACTTCTTGGTATATGCAAAGTAAATTTTCTAGATGATCTCCGCTTAATTGGTTAAAGGGTTCAGGAAATTTGTCTACAGGTATGATACCTCTATTTTTTATATTCAAACGTAGAGCGCGAAATCCAATCGTAGTACCTGCATGAAGATAGACTTCGTGAAGTTCAATACCTAGATATTGACTAATACGAAGCGCCACATCATAATTGGCTAATTCACCAAAGCCTTTTACTTCCTTTCTTACTTCATTTCTAACATCCTCAACAAATTGATGAATACTATTAAAATTGTCAAAATCACTAATACACTGAGTATCAAAATGTTCTAAAGCAATCTTAGCCGCTAAACATAGACACTCGCGACCAACAAGTCTTTGATGATCATCAACTTTTCGCTGTTTGTCTTCGCTAAGAAAAGCTTTTCTGACAGCATCTCTTAAATTGTCAGCTTGTTTATACCAAGAATATTCCTCCTCTGCACAGGGATAAACATTCTTACAATAGTGGTTATATATGTCGGTGTAGGATTTCATATCTAAAAACTCATCACTCAAGTTCTACTGTAATGTTTAAGACTATACTCGTCAACCTTAGTAAGTATATCTTTCCCATTTTTTAACTGAAGATTAAACACCAAAGCCCGAATTTTTTACCGCAGTTCTGTATTTATTTGTGTTTTACAAACCCATAACTGTGCGATAATGTGCTTCAATTTGCGCGACGGTTTCAGACTTGCGCTTTGTCTCCCATTGACTACGGTTAAATAATTCTTGTCGCAAATCATCAACATTAATTGTTATCACTTTATTATCGGCTATAATTTGCTTACCATTTACCCAAGCACTATTAACAACATTCGTGGGACGCCCTAAAACTAATAAACCAATGGGGTCTGTACGGGGTAATAATGATAAATTGGTGAGGTCATAAAGTACCAAATCTGCTTGTTTGCCTACGGTCAATGAACCGAGTTTATCTGCAAGATTTAATCCTTTGGCACCTCCCAAAGATGCCATTTCTACGGCTTGTCGGGGTGTAATCCAGTGTTGATAATCTGAGTCTGTAACGTTATGTAATATAGAACCAATTTTGATGGCTTCTAACAAATCTTGAGAGTCATTACTCGAAGCACCATCACAACCAAAAGTCACATTTACTCCAGCTTGGCGATATTTTAAAATTGGGGCGATGCCACTGCCTAAACGCAAATTACTTAAGGGATTATGAACAACTGTAGATTGAGTTTCTGCAAGAATGGCGATATCAGCATCATTCAACCAGACGCAATGAGCAAGTGTTGTGCGATCGTTCAAAAATCCGATTCTTTTAAGATGTTCCACAGCAGTACAACTGTACTTTTCTTGAGCAAGTTTTTGCTGTGCCCTAGTTTCAAGTAAATGGGAGTGACGACAAAGATTATAGCGATCGCTTAACTCAGTACATCCCGCAAATAAAGCATCAGTACACAATTGAAACCCCGTTGGTGCGACCAAAATATTTACACCCTCATCTGGGCGATGAAACTGTCTCACCGCCTCTTCCAGGATTTCTAATGTTGCCGCAGTTGAGCGAAAATAAGGTTGATGAGTTTTTGCTGATTCCCCGGATGGGATACCTGCGCTGAGGGATTCATCTTGAATTAAGGGGGCGATAAATACGCGAATCCCTACTTCTCTGTAAGCGCGAGTTGCAATGGCGATCGTTTCTAACTCAAGTCCGGGAATTAACACCAGATGATCTACTACACTCGTCCCACCGGAAAGTAAGGTTTCCACCGCAGTACCCAAGGCGCCCAGATAAATCTGTTCGGGATCGAGGGAGGCAAAATCATACAGCTCCGCCAACCATAATTCTAAAGGGAACATTGACATGATTCCTCGCTGCCACATCTCTGATGAGTGGGTGTGGGCGTTGAAAAAGCCAGGTAGCAGTAGCTTATTTTTGCCATCGATCGCAGTGCCGATTACCTGTAGATTGGGGGCGATCGCTGCGATCGCACCATCTACAATCTGTACATCTACTGTTGCATAATCATAACTGACGGCAGTCAAAACATTCTGGATGGTGAAACTTACCATATTTAACCTTGATTAAGTAATTGTATTTTCAACTAAATTTCAAGTTACAAAATAGAAAATGGTGTTGGGTGTTGCAATTTTATGAATTTGCCTTTTCGGACATTGGGAGTTGCGCCAAATGCGTGGACAGTGAATGATGCGATCGCAGATATCACTCGTCTTCAAAAGACCCCACAACCCGTTATTTTGTCAACAGAAACTAAAACCCTGCGCCTAGACTTGGCAAAAACTGCTATCGTCGTCATTGATATGCAAAACGACTTCTGTCACCCTGATGGCTGGTTAGCGCATATCGGCGTGGACGTAACTCCGGCGCGTCAGCCTATTGAACCTTTAAACAACTTACTTCCAGAACTGCGTGAGGTTGGTGTCCCAGTCATTTGGGTAAATTGGGGAAATCGTCCCGATTTGCTCAATATTAGTGCTAGTTTGCGTCACGTCTATAATCCCACAGGGGAAGGTGTGGGATTAGGCGATCCACTGCCAAGCAATGGTGCTAGAGTACTCATGGCAGGTAGTTGGGCCGCAGCAGTAGTAGACGAACTAGAACAGATTCCCGAAGATATTCGTGTGGACAAATACCGCATGAGTGGGTTCTGGGATACGCCGTTAGATAGTATCTTGCGGAATCTGGGAAGGACTACATTATTTTTTGCTGGTGTTAATGCTGATCAATGTGTGCTAACCACATTATGTGATGCCAACTTCTTAGGATATGACTGTGTGTTAGTTAAAGACTGCACCGCCACAACTTCTCCTGAATATTGTTGGCTGGCGACATTGTACAATGTCAAACAATGCTTCGGTTTTGTCACTGACTCGCAAGCGATTTTAAGAGTGCTGCAAAAGAGTGGGGAGTTAGGAGTGAAGAGTGAGGAGTGAGGAAGATTTAGTAATTAGTGATTTTAGGAATTTTCATACCCATCGATAACTTCAGAGGGGATAAATAAATGTACGCTATTAGTTGTGTAATTCCGGTGATCAAATCTCTCAAAGATTACCAAGTATATCGCATCAGTCCAAACGACTCTAATCGATTAGCAATTATCTGCGATTCGACAAATGCTAATACTTCATTAACTTGCTGCATAGAAATTTTTGATGTTGGTGGACAAACACCGCCACATCGCCATCAGGGGGCGGTGGAAATATTTTTTATCCTCAAAGGAGAAGCGATCGCTATCTGTGACGGCAAGAGTGCCATGATCAAAGCTGGAGATAGTTTCTTGATGCCTCCCACTGGTACTCATTTGATTAAAAATACAGGTTCTACTCGCTTGTATACGTTGACTATTATGGTTCCCAATGAAGACTTTTCGGAATTGATTCGCAGTGGGATTCCGGCGGAGTTAGATGCAGAAGATATGGCAGTACTGGGGAGATTAAATGCTTTGATGCCCTGTTAAAATAATTCGTAATTGAATTAGTTGGGGATTTATCGGAAATCGAAATTATCGAATTTTCTGACGTAGCACTGCTACGTCTCGATATTCTTTTTCACTAGATAAGTTAAAGGTTTAAAGCCGTACTTCGTCCCGCTACGCGCTTTCGCCCCTTGTGGGCGAAAAAACCCTTGTATTACAGGGTAGGTTGAAACCAGGGCTATTTCATTCTCATCTAGCCCGCCTCAGAATGAATTCTGAGTCTAATAGCGAAAGTCTCGTCTTAAGACGACTGAGACAAGGTTATAGTCCAATACGCTTGGGTTAAGGATAGTTGTAGGTTGGGTTGAACGAAGTGAAACCCAACAAAGCATGAAAAATGTTGGGTTTCATTCCGCAACCCAACCTACGCAGTTTAAGGTTTTGGCACTAACCCAAGCGTATTGGGTTATAGTCCGTTTTAACGGACTTTAGCTATAAGAAAAGGAACTTTAGTTCTGGGCGGTTTATGTTTAGAACGAAATAGCCCTAAGGTTCAAACATCGCCTCTTGTGAGCGACCTAATGTTCCCTGTTCCCTTTCATTCCTATGTCTCATTGATAATTGATAATTCATAACTTCTGTCTTCTTGTATTAGTAACTTTCCATCTTTAGTTAGCTTCAGTTGCTGCCCCCGCCACTCTATAGTGTTGCCAATAAAACCCAGACACCAAATAGCAAAGCTTAACAAGTCGCACCAAAGAACGAGCCACAAAAACCTTTTGACAATTGGATCTTTCAGACTGATAGTACCAACAACCCAAGCCATCACCAATCTTATAACCCAACAGATACATAGTCCTAGCCATCCTAGTATTGAACCATCCGTGGCAATTAGCAGCAGCAAACTGCTGACAACACCGTAGGTAAAAATTAGTCCTAGATAACCCCAAGGACGAGAAACTCGTTTACCACGCGCCCAACGAATCTGGCGCTTGATGGCATCAACTAAGTTGTGGCTTATTTGTACATGTTCAACAACATAGTCGGAAAGCACAACTTTGTAACCTGCTTGGACAGGTAGATAGCCAAGTTGGAAATCATCTGCCAGATAATCAGCAATTGCTTCAAATCCACCGATGGCTTCTAGTACTTTTTTCGGGATGACAATGGTGGAACCAAAGGCATATTTTATCCCATTTTCCTTGATGTTGCTGACTAAAACCCCAGCATGAAATTCAGTAGTAGTACCAATAGCCTCTAATGTCGATATCCATCCTTGAGTTAAGGTTCGATACATACAGGTAACTACACCCACGCTTTCGTCTTGTAACGGCTGGATAACTCTTTGCAAATAATCTCTTCCAACTCGAATGTCACTATCAGCAAGGAGTAAAATTTCATATTTAGCTTTGGCTGCGGCATTGGCCAAGTTGCTAACTTTGAGATTTGTGCCGATGACGCGATCGCTTACTATTAACAAAATATCCAAATCTGGAAAATTGTCGATGATTTTCTCTACAACCTCTATGCAAGGGTCTTCAGAGTTTCGCACAGCAAAGATGATTTGATATTCTGGATAATCCTGCTGACAAAATGAGGCTAGGTTTTCATAAGCATTGCTGTCAAGCCCACAAATGGGTTTGAGAATACTAACAGGTGGATGAAACTCTAGATAAATTAGCTGGGGATCAGCAAAAAAAGTTATTGCTGCATAAATTGCATAGCAATAAAACAAGACCGATGATATACACAAAATTAGGAGGAAAACAATGATAATTAGGTGAAAATTTGTTAACAAAGTAGATGCAAAGATGGCCATTGATTAGCAGACAAGTAATATTAGGATTTTCTAGGTTCGCTGCCGAGAAGTTTAGGACTTTTTTATGTATATTACACCTATTTTCAGGTAAATAGACCACGCGGTACGGGCACAGCATTGCTGTGCCCTTACTAGAGATGTGGTTCAAATACTTGAATTCTGCCTTCTTCTTTAGGTGGTACGTTGGGATAGTAAATGGTGGTTGGTAATTTCAAAGCCGTTACTAAGGAGTACTTCGCGTACCTGATCACTTAACAAGGCAGCAAGTTCTGCTTCACCTGCCCCTGGTGCTTCATTCAAAGGATCGCCATGAATTGCGTTGGCGTTCGCGCAGTCTCTCGTAGAGAAGCCCAAACTAGGCATCGCTGGATGAGAGTAAATCTCCACTAAGTTTGCCTGGATTTGGGGTATCAATGCAAGTAAGTATTCCTCTGTAATGCCACCAGTTTGTAATAAACCATAAACTCTTTGGGTAAAGCTAATGCCTTGGGATTTTAGCATCTTCTCACCATAACGGCGTAGTCTGCCAAATACTGCTGACCAAACTAGCTTTGTTAGCAGATGACTGCGATTAACTCTGAGGGTTAACCCCAGTTCCTCACTGGGAAGACGAATTGCTTTGATATCAAATTCTGGTGCCAGGTCAACTAAAATACGCAAGACCACTGGATGCATATGCAAATGCAAATGCCCATCCACATGAGAGAGAGGCAAACCAGTTGAACGGTATTTTTCCAACTGGGCGCGAATTTCTTGCCGCAGTTCTTGACGGGTTTGGCTGACAAATTGATAGCGCAATCCAGCGATTAATGGACTGTTGGAAAAGTTACCTTGTTTGTCAACCAAATGGGGAATTTGCTCTGGCGGTAGGATAGAGCGCCCACATATCAACACAAGATGTAGACCAACAGCGAGGTTGGGGTGGGCATTTGCCAAGGTGACAGCCTCTTTTGCAGCATCAGCGCTCACCATCAGGCTAGTACTAGTTAGTACTCCTTGTTTGTGTGCTTTGATAATTGCTTGATTAACTCCTTCAGAGAAACCAAAGTCATCACCATTGATAATGGCGAATCGCTTTGCTTGCATATATTTTGTTTGGATTTTTTGACGCAATAAGTTAAAGGTGTAAAGCCGTACTTCGTCGTATTACAGGGTAGGTTGAAAGCGAGTCCAATTGTGGGCGACCTAGTTTTCCCTGTTAAGAGTTCTCTCTTCCCTTTCATTGCTTGGGTTATGTTAATTGCTCCAAAAAGAGCAACCAACTACTAACCAACAATTACTGATTTTGCTTTAGCACTTGCTTGGGTACGACGGTCTTTCAAGTAAGAGAAAAATTCCCGCCCTTCACGCAAGCGACGTACTAACATTTGAGGATCACTGAGCATTTCACTGACAATTGGGATAATCGCTCTGGGACGAAAGTAGAACTTCCGATACATCTTCTCAACTGCATCCTCAATCTCAGCACTGGAGAGATTTGGATATTGTAGTGAGGACATTTGAATTCCTGAACTGGCAACTAAGGAATTATTGCTAAACCAATTATTTTCTTGTGCTTGACGATAAAGTTCTGTTCCGGGATAGGGAGCTGCGATGGAAACCTGAATTGTATGAGGACTAATATCGCAAGCAAACCGGACTGTTTCCTCAATTGTTTTTTGGGTTTCGTCGGGTAAACCAATGATAAATGTGCCGTGTACAGTAATGCCAAGTTTATGACAATTGTCCATAAACTTCCGCGCTACTTCTAGCTTGACTCCTTTCTTAATCCCATCCAGAATTTGCTGATTCCCAGATTCAAATCCTACTAATAGTAGACGTAAACCATTATCACGTAATTGTTTGAGGGTGTCATAGTCGAGATTGGCGCGGGCATTGCAACTCCAAGTTAGTTTAAGTCGCTGCATATGTTCGCTAATCGCGATCGCTCGATGTTTGTCAATAGTAAAGGTGTCATCATCAAACATATATTCTCGCACCTTGTCGCCAAAGATAGCTTTGGCTTCTTCCATTTCGCGCCCCACTGCTTCTGGGCTTTTAGTGCGGTATAAGTGTCCACCAATTGTTTGTGGCCAAAGGCAAAAGGTACATTTTGCCGGACAGCCCCGCCCAGTGTAAAAGGAAATGTATGGATGCAGCAAGTAACCAATAAAGTATTTTGTAATATCTAAATCACGGTGATAAATCGGCAATACACTGGGCAGAGAATCCCAATCGTGAATTAAGGCGCGGTCTTCATTATGACGTATATTACCCTGGCGATCGCGGTAGCTTAGACCTTTGATTTCCTCCCAAGATTTGCCTTCTGCTAATTCCTTGCAGGTATAATCAAATTCGTGACGACACACAAAGTCAATGATTGGGTTTTCACTCAGCGTCTGCTCTGGTAATACTGCGACGTGCGCTCCAATCAAGCCAATCTGGATATCAGGGTTTTGAGCTTTGATTGTCTCGGCACACTTCACATCATTAGGCAGCGAAGGCGTGCTGGTGTGCATGATAATCAGCTCGTAATCTTGAGCAATTTCGATGACATCTTCTACTGTTTGACCATGTGGTGGTGCATCCACAAGCTTACTACCAGGTACAAGGGCTGCGGGTTGGGCTAGCCATGTAGGATACCAGAAGGAAGTAATCTCGCGCTTGGCTTGGTATCGGGAACCTGCTCCACCATCAAACCCATCGAAGGAAGGAGGGCTGAGAAACAAAGTTTTTTTCACAGGTATATTTCCTCATCTTATAGTTCGGAGGTTCTACCTAACACTTCTTTAGGATAAAACCTCAAAAGTAGCATAGCCGATCGCAGTCCTAAATGATTCATTCAAGAAGAATTCAAAGCAAGAAAGTGGCTGATTCCGCGAAAAGTGGGAGTGGCGGTTGACGCAAAGGAATAAAGGTGTACTGAGTTTTGTTTAAAAATCAAGTAGGAGTCCTATAGAGTTCGGGAATATCACAAAACTCACAGCAATCAGGACAACCACTAGAAAACTGCATATTTGCCAGAAAGTAATCATCTTACGTATCAAGTACGAAATGTAGAGGCAATTCATGAATTGCCTCTACAGTAAATCAAGGCTTTCACTGCCTTTTGCTTGCGGAAAACACCAAAATTAGAAAGCAAACTGGGGTTTGAATAAGTCATATCATGTCCGCCAGATTACCCATAATAAAAGAACCCCACCCCCAACCCCGCTTGCGGGGAGGGGAGACAAAGCATAGCTTTGACGGGGTGGGGTTCTTCGGGTTTAATAAGCAATCAAGCGGACATAATATCAAAGGTCATTTGACTTGCGGAAAACACCGGAATTAGAAAGTCAAAGGTCATTTTGTGAAAGCATTTAAGTATTTTGAGAAAGTAATCAGACATTTTTATAAAGCAATTAGCCTGATGAGGCTTTGCTCGTTGCCAACCACTTTTCAAACATCCTCTTAAAGTCCGGGAGGATTTCTTATCTATAATCTTGCTTTTGAATACTCCCCAAACGAGCAGCATCACGAATGTTATATTCAGAACGAGTAAAGCGATTTAGCTGCATCTCAAAAAAATCTCGATTAGCTTGTAAATGCTGAAGATTTGGGTCATCTAAAGGATATAAAAGTGCAGTTCGCAAGGCTTGAATTACCGCAGAAGTAACACAGTACATTGACCGTTGAAAACTAACTCCCAACTGAATCAACATATCTTCTTCACCTCGGCAATGTTGGCTGTAGTAATCAACAAGATATGGTGGCAAAAAATGTAGCATATCTTGCATTAATAATGTGGGAGGAATGCCAGCAGTGCCCACTGGAAATACATCAGCGTAAAGAATGCCATAGTGAAAATCTTTTTGGTCTTCTGGTACTTGACGCGCTTGAGCATTATAAGATTTTGTGCCTCGGAAGGGTGCAGTGCGGTAGAAAACTGCTTCTACGTAGGGTAACGCGGCTTCATATAGCCACATAAAACCCTTAGATTTAGGCACAATTTCGTAGCATTCGCCACGAATATAAACGTGATGGTAAATGGGACGACCTGCGATCGCAAATATACCATTAACTAAGAAGCTCATGGCCTCTGGGACGCTGCTAATGGTCCCTTGGTCATAGCGGTCGGACATTTCAAAGAATACTGGGGCCATGACTTCCCAGAATAAGCCCAAGTTAGCGTAGTATGACATCTGGCGGCACTGTTCCAAAAACATATCGGGGAACAGCTTGTAAAGTCCCAGCATTACGGGGTTCCCTTGGAAGTAAGCTTTAATTGCCTTGTGGGCGTTGGCTTTGTATTCTTCTGAATCTAGGTAAGGGTCAAATTGCCCACCCATCCCTCTGTGCCACAACATTGCCCGCATACAAGCTTCAGCAAATTCCATATTAATGCGATCGTGGAACAAGTGGTGCAACAACTTCGGCATTTTGAAAGTTTCACCCTTCTCAATAAATGCCAAAAGTTCTGGATGTGCAGTAGCTTCGCCGCGCCAAATTCGTAAATCGGCATCATCGCCAGCATAATGATTATGCCGTTCTAAATACTCTTTCGGCAAGAAGTATTTAAAGAAAGGCAACGGGTTTAAAAATTCGCGTTCGGCAATATAAAGTAGGTCACGCCAGTAAAAATCCATCGGTACAGCATAAGCTTTGTATAAACCGATGATTTGCATCAAATTTTCTGGGGTATCGGGTAACATTGCACCGCCTGCTTCTAAGCGATGAATTACTTCCGCAAATTCGTGATTAGAAGGAGGTAATTTAATTGCTGTCATGGTAATGGTATTTGCTAAATTGCATAACTTTATCGCGAATCGAATTCCCAAACTCTGCGTTTACAGCTATTTTCAGGTAAATAGACCACGCGGTAGGGGCACAACATTGCTGTGCCCTGACAACAGATGTGATTCAAATACTTGAATTCTGCTGTAAATTCCAAGTTTCAATTATTTATCACTTCAGAGATTACGGTTTTTTCTAAGGGGGGAATTGCAGCCACCATTGTTGTAGTTGTGGATTCACTCCAACGCACTAACCAAGTGGGTTGTACTCCCAAAAAGATGATAAAAGCTGCCAAAATTAAAGCTGGTATTTTCTCAGACCATAAAACTTTGGGATAGTAGGCGAAGTTATCAAGTCTGCCAAAACAGGTACGGTTGAGGAGAATGACAAAATAAACTGCGGTTAATCCACTAGTTACTACACACAAAATTGTCGGGATGGGAAAGATAGAGAAACTACCTTGAAAGACGATAAATTCCGCAATGAATCCTGTTAAACCGGGAATACCTGCACTAGCCATACCACTTAAAACCAGTAGGGCGCTAATTAGGGGTAAACCGCGTATGGGACTCATTAAACCATTGAGTTTATCTAACTCGCGGGTGCCAACTTTAGCTTCCACAACTCCCACCAAATGAAAGAGAATCGCCAGGATAATACCGTGGCTAAACATTTGGGCGACTGCACCCACAAGTGCTAAAGAAGTACTAGCAGCAGCAGCTAGCAATACATAGCCCATGTGACCGATGGAACTGTATGCTACCATGCGCTTGATATCTTTTTGAGCGATCGCAATTACTGCCCCATAGATAGCGCTGACTGCTCCCCAAATTGCCAAAGTCGGTGCAATAATACTCCAAGCATGGGGAAACATACCCAACCCAAATCGCAGCAATCCATAGGTTCCCAGCTTTGCCAAAACGCCACCAAGAAGAATCGCAATTGGTGCTGAAGCCTCAACATAAGCATCGGGTAGCCAAGTATGGAAGGGAACTAAGGGAATTTTAATCCCAAAACCTAATACTATTCCTGCTAGTAAAAGGATTTGTTTGGCTATTGACAAGTTTTCTGTAGAGACTGCATCAAAAGCAAAATTGGTAGAACCACTCAACCAAACCATACCCAAGAATGTCGCCAGAATTAAGGCTCCTGAAACAGCAGTATAAATCAGGAATTTAATCCCAGCATAACCCCGTTTTTCCCCTCCCCAAATGGAAATTAGTAAGTAGAAGGGGATTAGTTCTAGTTCGTAGAACAGGAAGAATAGCAGCAAATTCTCCGCGAGGAAAGCACCTGCGACTCCTCCACTAACTAATAAAATCATCGAGTAGAACAGCCGAGGACGTTCAGTTTCTTTACTACTACTGTAAATAGCAATCCAGGTGAGCAGGCTATTTAACACCAACATCAAGATAGAAAGCCCATCAACACCTAATTGATAGCTCAAACCAAGGGTTTCATTCCAGGGCAAATACTCTTTAAATTGCATTCCTGGATCGCTGATATCAAATTTTAGCAGGATAAAAAGGTTCCAAAATAGAACTATCCCAGAAAAAACTAATGCTGTTAAACGAATGCGATTTTTAGGGATATTTAGAGGTAGTACCGCGATGAAAATAGCAGCGAAAATTGGGAGCCAAATCAAAACACTTAACATGATAATTTAGGGTTTTACAAAATGGGTAATTTTCCTCGTTCCCAGTCTCAGACTGGGAATGCAAATTCAGAGGCTCCGCCTCTATAAATCAATATGGTTCAGTTATCGCCAAAAACCTTAATTTGTGTAGGTTGAGTTGAGGAACGAAACCCAACATTTTCTACACTTTGTTGGGTTTCACTACGTTCAACCCAACCTACAATTATCCTTAACCCAAGCGTATTGCTCTCTAATTGGCGGCAGAGCCGCAATGAGGTGCATTCCCAGTCGGAGACTGGGAACGAAATTTAAAAGCTAACCGACTATACTGATTATGCCAGTATCTAAATCGTAATAAGCTCCGACTATTTTCAGCTTTTCTGCCTTGATTAAGTCAGATAAAACTGTGGATGAGTTCAACTTTTTAATTTGCGCCAAAATATTTGCCTTACAAGCGTTTTTTACCTTATCTCCTGACTGGTCTTTTGAGCTTTCTACACTCGGTTTAATTGCCTCAATTAAACTCCCAATTTGTCCTGGTACTTCACCACCTTTAATTGCAGCACTTACCGCGCCACATCTTTCATGTCCCACTAGCATGATCACTTTAGAACCTAATATTAAGCTACCAAATTCCAGGCTACCAATTTCTTCTCGTGTGGCAATATTGCCAGCTACACGACAGACAAATAAATCTCCAAGTCCTTGATCAAAAATAATCTCTGAAGGCACTCGTGAATCTGCACAACTGAGAATAGAAGCAAAGGGATTTTGACCTTTGGCAACTTCGACTAAACGTGAATGAGTTTGATGAGGATTTTTACGTTTACTTTTGACAAATCTTTGATTGCCATCTAATAATTCTTGCAATGCCTTATCGGGGGTAATATCATCTTCTGCCAAGGCTTTTTGTGGCGCAAGTAAGTTTGAACCTATTCCTGCTGTCAATACACCTGTACCGATCGCACCTGCACCAAACTTGAATAAACTTCTTCTAGAAAGATTGATTTGGGGATGTTGTCTGCTCATGGAATTCTTCTCAAAATATTAAACTGTTAACTTTTAGTAGGATAGTTACTGCTACCCAACTGTCGAAATTTGGAAAATCAAATTTAAAAACTGTACTCCCCAAAATGGCCAAGTTATCCACATTCCTAAAACACCTACTCCGAGAAGAACAGTTAAGGCATAAAACTGTGTTTGTCCAGAGGTGCTGTATTTGAGACCTTCGGCACCTAATAGCGAAAATAAACCAACTAAATTAACGATGCCATCGACTACAAAGCGGTCAATCATATCGGCCAGTTGGGAAATTTTGGCAACACTGAAAATTATGGTAATCCGATAGAGTTTTGGGGTGTAAAAGTCGTATGCCAGCAAGTCTTGTAAACCTTGCCAAGGGAGACGAATCGGTTTAGGAATATTGCCTAAATAAATCACGCCAGTGATGCTGCAACCGAAAATACTCGACGAAATTAAAAGTAGTGCGACATCTTTATTTAAAGTTGCCCAATCGGGTAAAAGTGATAAGCTTTGCAACACTAAAGGAAGATGTAGACTGACACCAAGTAAAATCATCATTGGCAGAATCATCGGCCAATGTGCTTCAGGCGATCGCTCACTCATTTGTCTAGCTTTACCACCAAAAATTAAACCGAATTCTCTGGTTAAACTCACGGCTGTTAAAGCATTTACCACTATCACTACTCCCACTAACCAAGGTTGCGTTTCCCACAACCCATCTGCTAATTCCATTAACGCCCAAAAGCTACCCAAGGGTGGAAAACCAATTAATCCCAAAGTTCCGACAATAAAGGCTATTGCTGAAATCGGGCGACGTGTCCACAATCCGCCTAATTGGGTGACATCTTGGGTGATGCTATTCCAGATAATTCCCCCAGTACTCATCACCAAAAGGGCTGCGGATATGGCATGGGTGAGTACTAACAACAGCGCCGTTTCGTATTGTTGCACTCCCACGGCGATGAATACTAAACCCATGTATGCGCTGACAGAATAGGATTGGCAGCGTTTCAGATCAATTTGAGCGATCGCAATTAAAGAAGCACCCAAGGCTGTCACGACCCCAATAGCCACCATTGCCGAGGAAACTATGGGCGAGAGGGTTAACACAGGTTGCAATTTAATCAGCACCCATGCACCACTAGCGACTACTACCGAGTTCCGCAAAATCGTACTGGGAACAGGGCCTTCCATTGCTTCATCCAACCACAAATGTAGGGGGAACTGGGCGCATTTGCCCATTGGCCCGGCAATTAAGGCTAAACCTACGAGTGCCATTGTTGTCGGGTTAACATTTGCAGTAGTCGCCCACTGCCCTAGTTCTGTATAATTCCAAGTTCCGGCGAGAGGCCATAATGCCAACACGCCCATCAGCAAGAATAAGTCTCCCACCCGCTTGGTTAAAAAAGCGTCTCTCGCACCTGAGACTACCAACGGCTGGCTAAACCATAAGCCCACTAATAGGTAGGTTCCCAGCGTCAGGACTTCCAAAATTACATAGCTGAAGAACAAGTTATTACACAGAACGAGGGCGCATAGTCCCGCTTCAAATAATCCTAATAAGGAATAGAAGCGTCCCCAACCCCAATCCATTTCCATGTAACCGATGGCATAAATTTGCGCCAGCAAATTCAAGCCAGTAATCACAATTAAAGCCCCCACACTCACTGAAGAAATTTCTAAAGCAATGGTTAAGTCTAAACCAGCTGTAGATAACCAAGGAATAAATACATTTTGGGGTGGCTGATTCCAAGTTGCTTGTAAGGCGATCGCACTATGTACAAATGCCAAAAATGTCATCACCAAATTTACATAACCTGCCGGTCTTGGCCCCGTTTTCCGAATGATCCCCGGCGACCAAGGCACCGCTAATAAGCCACCTATTAAGGCATAGCAAGGAACTAGCCAAACAGTCTCAACTAGAAACTGAGCCATCAACTTACCTCTAGATTTACATCAAAAGTTCAGGGTTTTTGAATCAACTGGCGTTGATCCCAGTTAACCCAGCGATGTCTACGACGGGCTATTTGGCGTCGCAGATAATCCAAATTTATCTTTGTTTAATTTTGTAAGAAACAGCTTACCGTTATATTTGTCAAAATGGAATTAATTAACTAAACAAATTTGAGATAGTTACTCTAATTAATTCTTATATCCCACATTCCGCACTTCAAAATGTCATACCTCAACACTTCAATAAATTTTACAAAAAATTTTTCATACTATTAAGTATTAACACTGATGTTTTTTAGGCTTTTGGCGATCGCTATGCAACTAGCATTAGACCAAAAATTGTAATATAACAATATTACAAAACGAAGTGCGGAATCTGGGTTATATAATCAACTATTTGATCAATCAATAATAGCTATTGTTTTTTATCTATGAATTGAGCGTGATATTAATCAATGGTGATCATTAGTTTTATCAACTGATATATAGCGGTTCTCGACAAGCGTGAGATACAATTTTGACCTTTCTCCAAACCTCTCTCCTTTTGGGAGAGAGCCTTTGAATTTTTCCCCCTTCCCGCTTCGGGAAGGGGGTTAGGTCTGTTTGCATGTACCTCACCGGATTAAAAATCACTACAAGTAGCGGCGCACAGCTAGCTGTACATTAGTGTCAACTTAACGTGAAAGCTCAGTCTGATAGTAGAATAGAGAAATTGCATAAAACTTTTTGAGCATCGTATTATAAGCATTTGAGAGAGAATAAAGGCTGAAGGTGTTGATTTTACGATGGTTAGTGCGTTCTTCGTGGGGGATGGTAGCGATCGCGATCGCGACTGGATTCTTGAGTGGCGGTAGTAGTGCTGGCTTGATTGCCTTAATCAGTCATGCTGCTAGTAACAGTGCCGCTTCCCGGCTCACATCGATAATTTGGGGTTTTGTGGGGCTAGCAATAGTTGCACTGATTACCAGTATCATTTCCCAAGTGATGCTGATTCGCCTTTCTCAGAATGCAGTTTTGAAATTACAGATGGGTTTGAGTCGCCAAATTCTCGCTTCAAACTTGAGTCATCTGGAACGCTTAGGGAATCCTCGATTATTGGCAACTCTCACAGAAGATATTCAGGCGGTTGCTAATGCTGTGTATCAGATGCCTTTCATCTTTATTAATTTAGCGATCGTTTTGGGTTGCGTAGCGTATATAACCTGGCTCTCTTGGTTAGTATTGTTGATGGTTTGTGGTATTTCAGTAGTAGCGATCGCTAGTTGTCAGTGGCTACTCAACAAAGGAGGGAAATTGCTGGCTCTAGCTCGTGAAGATGAAGATCATCTATTTAAACATTTTCGCACCATTACCGAAGGAGTCAAGGAACTCAAGCTAAATTACAGGCGGCGTCAAGACTTTTTAGAAGAAAAACTGCAATCAACTGCTAGCGAGTTCCGTCATCACAACGTTAACGGTCTAACCCTTTTTGCCATAACTACAAGCTGGGGTCAACTCGTATTCTTTTTTGCCCTCGGTTTTGTACTGTTTGTGCTACCTAATCTGCTTGCCATCAATAGCGAAACTCTCTCTGGCTACATTTTGACCTTTACTTACTTGGTGTTACCAATGGATAACATCATCAGCAAACTTCCCCTATTAAGCAAAGCTAGCATTGCCTTGCAAAAAATCGAGTCATTGGGTTTATCTCTAGCTAGTCGAACTGAAATATCGACTGTTCCACCTGCGATTAAATCTGACTGGCACAGCTTGAAATGTCAAAGTGTTACCCATACTTACGACACAGTTAAAGAAGACAATAGCTTTATTTTTGGGCCAATTGACTTGACACTTTATCCTCAAGAATTAGTCTTCATTGTTGGTGGTAATGGTAGCGGTAAATCTACATTAGCGAAACTAATTACTGGACTTTATATTCCTGATAACGGCGAAATGTGGTTTGATGATGAGTTAATTAGCGAACAGAACCGAGAATGGTATCGCCAGCATTTTTCCGTGGTATTTTCTGACTTTTATTTATTTGAAGAACTTTTAGGATTAAAAAATTATCACTTGGATGCTCAAGCCAAAAAATATTTAAAGCAACTGCAACTAGACCATAAAGTTAAAGTTGAAAATGGGCAACTTTCCACCACAGCACTTTCTCAAGGACAACGTAAACGGTTAGCTTTACTCACTGCCTACTTGGAAGATCGACCAATTTATCTATTTGATGAATGGGCAGCCGATCAAGATCCAGTATTCAAAGAAATATTCTACACTCAACTTCTACCAGAACTGCGATCGCGGGGCAAAACAGTGCTGGTAATTAGCCACGACGATCACTATTTTCATTTAGCAGACCGAATTATCAAACTTGACTATGGACAAATAGAGTATGACAAAACTTAACCCAAGCGTATTGGGTTAAAGCAAGGCTGTTTCATTTTTCATTTAATTGAACCACATATGTTGTAGGGGCACAGCAATGTTGTGCCCTTACCGCGTGGTCTATTTAAGACGAAAATTGTTGTAAGAATAGCGATCGCCACAGCCTATTCGCTGGCAATAACTATATCGTTGGACTTAATAACCGCATAAGCCTCTTTCCCTTCAAACAAACCTAACTCTTCTACCGATACTCTGGTGATAATCGAAGTTAACACAACTTTGTGAACAATCTCCAGCGTCACCTCACTATTAACGGCTCCAGTCACAACTCGTTTAATAACACCCTTGAGAATATTACGGGAGCTAACTTTGAGTGGTTTCTTTTCAATACTAATTTCTATCTCCGACTTTTGAGGGGATACGATATTTTCCTCTTCTGTGTTTATAGTTCGTAGCGAGTTGGATCGTGAAGAGTGTTGATTAAGACCACGTACCAATTCCCGAAGAATCTCGGTTTTAGTTCGCTGAGACTGGTCACAAAACTCTTCCAATATCTTTCGCTCCTCTTCTGAGGTTTGAAATGTGACCCACCCTTGTTCTTTTCTAGGCATAATTTTACCGATATAGTTGGGCAAATCTTGGTATTATTGTTACGATTCTACGTAGCATCAATTTTAGAAAAAAACCTCTCAAACACTTTTACTATGAAAAGAAGACAAATCTTTGGCTTCCTGGGTATAACGATTGCTGGCTTAATGCTAGCAATTGGTTTACCGTTGG
This sequence comes from Nostoc sp., assembly GCF_036919555.1. Lineage (GTDB taxonomy): Bacteria > Cyanobacteriota > Cyanobacteriia > Cyanobacteriales > Nostocaceae > Nostoc. The sequence goes on along the minus strand of NZ_JBALCS010000089.1, from coordinate 48,635 downwards.
TTACTCCTTCTCCTGTAATAGCACAGTCAAACACCAGCATACTCGTGTCCGCAGCCGCCAGTTTAAAAGAGGCGATGGAAGAAATTAAGCCTCTTTACCAACAAAGTAAATCAGATGTCAACATTAGTTATAACTTTGGGGCTTCTGGTGCTTTACAGCAACAGATTGAGCAAGGTGCGCCAGCAGATATCTTTATTTCTGCTGGCAAAAAGCAAATGGATGCCTTGGAAGAAAAAGGACTGTTGCTACCAGGTAGCCGTACTAACTTGGCAAATAACCGTCTAGTCTTGATTGTGGCTCAGGATGTTGTTGGCATCAGTAGCTTCTACGATTTAAGAGATAGTAAGATTAAAAAAATTGCGATCGGTGAACCCAGAAGTGTACCGGCCGGTCAATATGGAGAGCAAGTATTAAAGAAATTGAAACTTTATGATCAGGTCAAGTCAAAATTGGTTTTTGCTAACAATGTGCGTCAAGTTTTGGCAGCAGTAGAAAGTGGTAACGCCGAAGCGGGTTTAGTTTATGCCACTGATGCCAAAATTTCTAACAAGGTAAAAGTCGTAGTCGCTGCTGATGATAAGTTTCACTCACCAATTGTCTATCCCGTAGCAATAATTAAAAGCAGTAAAAATACTTCTGCTGCCAAAGAGTTTGTCGAGTTTCTATCTGGCAGTCAAGTTAAAACTCTACTTAAAAAAGATGGTTTTATTGTGCGTTAAACAAGAATGCAGATATAGCAGTTCCCAGGTGCATCATAGTCCCCTCCTCGCTTGCGGGGAGGGGGTTGGGTGTGGGGTTCTTACCGAGAAACGCTATAACTTGGTGCTTAAGCCCCAAATCTTGTTAATTGAGGTTTAAGAAGTTGCGGACTGTAATTTTTCTAGTCGTGCCAGCACTTGTGAACTGTGAATAGTTGGGTTGACTTTGACAAAAGTCTCGCGCAAGACGCCCTGAGGATCGATGATAAAACTGTGACGCATAGATAAAAAGCCGAGCCACGAACCGTAAGCTTTACTCACTGAACCATCAGTATCAGCCAACAGGGGAAATTTTAGTCCCTCTGAATCACAAAATTTGGCGTGAGAATCAATATCATCAGCACTTACGCCAATAATCTGGGCGTTTTTTTCGAGGTATTGGGGTAAGTCTTGCTGAAAACGACGAGCCTCTATAGTACAACCAGAGGTGAAGTCTTTAGGATAAAAGTAGAGGACTAGCCACTTACCGCGCAAGGCAGAGAGGGAAATTTTGCCATCACCTGTGTTGGTTGGCAAAGTAAACTCTGGTGCGGGTTGATTAATTGCAGGAAGTTTACCACCAAGGGCATCAGCAGCAGGGGTAAAATTCAGCCAGCTGATCACAGAAATACAGCTGGCAAATAATATGCTTAAAAAAGTGCGGCGAGAAATCATGGTGCAAACCAGAATCACAACTTTACACAAGTTTACAATTATTGGTTGCCAGAAATCTCCTCTAAGTGAGATTCAGGAGGGGTATCTGTGCTTTCGATGTATTGACTATCTAGGAGAAAGGCTCCCCTAGTAAAGCGAATACCCCAATATCCACCGGGTCTGCGGTCAATGACTATACCCTCTTCGCCAATGTGAATTACATTGGGTGGGCGTAGCATGGGCATAGGTTCAGCAGTTTTGACGTAGGCTGGTAGTGCGACGACACGGACTTTACTACCAATTGCGAATTCTTTAGACATCTTGAAAGAGCTAGGAGTTTTGATTAACTCATAACTCATAACTAGCTTGAAAGTCTACTAAATTGGGAATTGGGCATTGGGCATTGGGCATTGGGCATTGGGCATTGGGCGTGGGTATAAATAGGGAAAGGGAAAGGGGATGAAGTTTTTCCCCTTTCCGCATCTTCTGCAAGAAGTCTATTAATTTTTTAGTATGAAAAACAATGCCTGGACATCAGTCAAGGGTAAGTGCCAATTTTTTGGAAGTCCCTTATTGGGGATTGCCTTGTTGACGACGTGAAGGAGCATTTTGACGGAATTGCTCTAGTTTTTGGCGCTGTTCGGGGGTTAAGACTGCTTGAATCTGTTGTTTTTCAGACTCCCGAATTTGTCGCATTTCGGTTTTCTGGGCTTCACTCAGATTTAAGTCAGCAAAACCACCTTTTCGGCCACCACGATGCTGGCCTGGTTGCCGTTGACCTTGACCTGCTTGTCCCTGAGCCTTACGCGCTTCCCACTCAGCCCGATGCGCTTTTTTCGCCGTCTCTAATTTTGCCTTTTGTTCTGGGGTCAAAACTGCTTCCGTTTTGGTGCGGCTATCGCGGTGAATTGCCTCAATTTGGGTTTTTTGGGCATCTGTTAGACCCAATTCTTTCCAAGGGCCTCTTTCTTTGTGTGGAGTTTGTGCAAGTAGCACGGGTGAAGGAGAGGCTGTTTGGGCGTTAACAGCAAAGGAGGTTGTAGTTAAAGTTAGAGCGATAGCTCCAGCAACTAGCGATAATGCTTTGAGTTTCATTACTTGTCTCGTGGTTTTTTCTTGGTTCGATGCCACTATCATAAGAACTTATCTTCAGTAGTCACATGAGGATAAAGTCATGGTTTTACCCATGACTAAAGTCATGATTGAATTTTGACAAAGATGATTGACAATAAGTAGATAGGAGTTAGAAGTTTAGAATGATCAAGATTTTTATTATGATTAATTTATAAATCCTGTTTAGCTTATTACATAAGGTTTTTCTAGCCTACATTTACTGTTAATTACTCAGCGAAAAGTTTAAACGCCAGAAGCTACCGCTCAAATATTCGGAACTCCTAACCCCTGTACAGACGCGATTAATCGCGTCTCTCCTAACTCATTCATAACTGGAGCGAAGCAACTGATGAGTCGTCCAATTCAAATTAATAAACATCCTTTCCAATCTCTGCTTTATCTGGAGTGGACACTACTAGCGATTACTGCATTGACGGCAGTTATACCACCTCCGTTACGGCAATTTCATCCTAAGCATCCACCTCCAGAACTATCAATTTGTGGTGTATTTCCAGATTTGTCAGTTTGTAGCATATTGCCAGAACTGTCAATTTATAGTCTGATTATTTTTGCGTTAATGGGCTTAATATTACCCAGTAGTAACCAGTTAACTAAGGTAATCTACACAGCCATTGAAATTTTATTGATTTTAACAACTGGACTTTTTGGTGAGAGATTTGCTCGCCTTTTCCCCGTTCTCTACATAATTTTAGTTACTCGCAGTTGTCTAATTTTTCAGTTACCTGGGCGTTTATTCATTACAACTTTATCATTTTCCTTATTTTTAGTTACTACACAGCTAAAATACCAGCTATTTAATTTTCAAGCATCACCACAAGCACAAGAGCGATCTCGTTTTTTTAGCTTTAATTGGTCGCTGACATTTGGCTTAAGTTTAGTTTTTGTATTATTGATGATGAATGCAGTATTATCGGAACGGCACAGTCGAGAAAAGCTAGCGATCGCTAACGAAAAACTCCGTCAATATGCCATGCGAATTGAAAATCAAGCTACTTTGGAAGAACGTAACCGCATTGCTCGTGAAATTCATGATTCATTAGGACACTCTCTAACTGCTTTAAATCTGCAATTAGAAACGGCTTTAAAACTATGGCAATCTAACCCAATTAGGGCTGAAACATTTCTAGCAACAGCAAAAGAATTAGGTTCAAAAGCGCTAAAAGATGTGCGTCAATCTGTTTCTACTATGCGTTCTAATCCCTTACAAGAGCAATCTTTAGAAGGGGCGATCGCTAGTCTTTCAGAAAATTTTCATCGCTCTAATGGCATTTTACCAATTTATCAAATCAATCTGGAATATTCTCTACCACCTGAAATCAATATTGCTATTTACCGGATTACTCAAGAATCATTGACAAATATATCTAAATATGCACAAGCAACAGAGGTTAAATTAGAACTTACTGAGATGAGAGGAAATTTACGATTGATAATTCAGGATAATGGTAGAGGTTTTGATTTAAGGCAAAATACTACTGGTTTTGGACTTCATAGTATGCGCGATCGCACTTTAGCAATTGGAGGTGAGTTTAATATTAATAGTGCTCCTGGTTCTGGTTGCAAAATTACAGTTAATATTCCCTTAACGAGGTTGATATGATGATTAAAGTCTTGCTGGTAGATGACCAAAGTTTAATTCGTCAAGGGTTAAAAGCTTTATTGGAACTAGAACCAGATATAGAGATAGTGGGAGAAGCAGAAAACGGTGAACAGGCGATTAATTTAGTTGCAAAATTACAGCCAGATGTAATATTGTTGGATATCAGAATGCCGATTATGGATGGAGTTGCAGCCACGCGGGAGATTCAAAAACGTTTTGCCAAAACTAAGATTTTAGTACTGACGACTTTTGATGATGATGAATATGTGTCAGCCGCGATGCAAAATGGAGCAATGGGTTATTTATTGAAAGATACACCATCAGAAGAATTAGCTGTTGCTATTCGTGCTGTTCATAAAGGATATACTCAACTAGGTCCAGGTATAGTTAAAAAACTGTTGACTCAGTTTTCTCATCCGACAGCAACTCAGTCACTGCCTGTACCATCTAGTTTAGCTGAACTTACTCCTAGAGAAAAAGAGGTTTTGCAGTTAATTGCTACAGGCGCTAGTAACCGAGAAATTGCTCACCAACTCTACATTTCTGAGGGGACGGTAAAAAATCATGTTACAAATATTTTAAACCGGTTGAATTTGCGCGATCGCACTCAAGCTGCAATTTGGGCAAATACATATTTATCCTATTTGAATGAGCCAAGTTAATTAATTCCTAATTCCTAATTCCTAATTCGTAATTTTAACCTCTAGATTAGCTGTAGGGTGTTTTATGGCGTTTCCTAAGCAACTGAGGTACACATTAAAATTTATCTCCCCTCTCCTTACTAAGGAGAGGGGTTGGGGGTGAGGTTTTGAGATGTACTTCACTCTAATGCGGTAACACACTATTTTGGTTTTTCGATGCGTTACGGCTTCCGTAACACACCCTACATCTGGAAAACTTCAATTTTTTGTTAGAGCTTATTTAAATAACTCCAAACACTCATTTTTTAAAACGCCTTTTGTGACTTTGATGTTTCTAAATGACTTAGCGATCACTTCTTCGCAAGATATATTAATTTGTGATTGATTTACCGAGATTAAATCTTGAATTGAAGCACCATATACAATTTCTGATAAACCACTCCAAACACAAGCAGTTGCACACATCGGACAAGGTTCGCCAGTTGTATATATACTATAACCTTCTAAAGAAGGGTTTTGAAGTTTAGCTGTTAAACTACGAATGACGTTAATTTCCGCATGGGCTGATGGATCATTGTCTCTCGTAACAGTATTATGAGCTACGGCCATGATTTCCTTATCTTTAACAATCACTGCACCGTAAGGCGAATCGCCTTCTTTTGCTTCTGCTAATGCTAAATTCATAAAATATTCTGGATTCATATAAGCTTAAGCTGAGGTTAACATAAGGATCATGGTTAATAATATCCTATTTCTAATGCTATAACTGGAAATTAAGAGTTAGTTAATGGTCGAATATGTTACTGAGCAGACAAGACACAGAATTTTACTTAAAAGACCTCGAAACTCCAATAGGTAAAGCGATTAATTTAACACTTGCCTCTTTGGTGCTAATATCATCAGGAATTTTTGTGGCAGAAACATATAATATTCCTGATTATACGCGATTTCAGTTGAATGTCGCTGATACTGCGATCGTTCTCATCTTCGCGGTGGAATATTCACTCCGCCTGTGGAGTGCGGAAAACAAAATTAAGTATATTTTTAGCTTTTATTCGATTATTGACTTAATAGCGATTTTGCCATTCTTTCTAGGAATGATGGATATTAGCTTTATCCGCCTACTACGATGGTTTCGGATTTTACGATTAATCAGATTTATAGATAGGAAATTTTTATTTGCCACCATCAGCACCGAAGATGGAATGATTTTTACGCGAATATTATTTACATTATTTGCAATTGTTTTTATTTACTCTGGCTTAATTTATCAAGTCGAGCATCCGGTTAATCCTCAAAATTACGGTACATTTTTGGATGCATTTTATTTCTCTGTTGTCACAATGACAACTGTCGGATTTGGCGATGTTATTCCAATTTCGGAATTAGGGCGTTTGCTAACAGTATTGATGATTTTTACAGGAATTGCGCTGATTCCTTGGCAGGTGGGGGATTTAATTAAGCGAGTGGTAAAAACTGCTAATCAGGTAGAAACAGTTTGTTTAGGTTGTGGTTTGGCTTTCCATGATGTCGATGCTGGGTTCTGTAAAAGGTGCGGGACTAAGTTACCGGCTTTGCAGGATTGATTGAGACGCGATCGCTACCTGCATAATATTAATCTAGGTTAAAATAATCTGTCTTTGCCAGCCGCTCAGGAAAGAGAATATAAGCAATGCCTAATCTCAACCTAATTTCAGAATATAAAAGCTTTGGTGGGAAACTCGGCTTTTACAGTCATCACTCTTCCATCTGTAACGGTGAAATGCGCTTTGCTGTCTATCAACCACCACAAGCAACTCAAAAACCGGTGCCGATTCTCTATTTCCTCTCTGGATTAGCTTGCACCGAAGAGAATTTTATGGTAAAAGCGGGGGGAGTGCAGCGCTTTGCGGCTGAGTACGGTTTGATATTGGTTGTATCAGATACTAGCCCGCGTAATACTGGTATTGCAGGTGAGGATGATGATTGGGACTTTGGCACAGGTGCGGGCTTTTATGTTGATGCGACAGAGGAACCGTGGTGTCAACACTACCAAATGTATAGTTATGTCGTCCAGGAACTACCTGCTTTAATTACCGCAAACTTTCCCACCCAACCTGAGAAACAAGGCATTTTCGGTCATTCGATGGGAGGACATGGGGCGCTTGTCTGCGCGATGAGAAACCCAAAACTCTATAAATCAGTATCAGCCTTTGCACCTATTACTGCACCTATGCGTTGTCCTTGGGGTGAAAAGGCTTTCAGTAGTTATCTTGGCAACAATCAAGAAAGTTGGCGTGCTTATGATGCTAGTGAATTAGTCAAGCAAGTAGGATATCACAGTCCAATTCTTATTGACCAAGGGACTGCTGATAAATTTTTAGCTGAACAATTACTGCCAGAGGTGTTTGAGCAAGCTTGTGCAGATGTTAACCAGCCGCTAAACTTGCGTTACCAAGAAGGCTATGACCACAGTTATTATTTCATCGCCAGTTTTATTGAAGATCATATCCGCCACCATGCGATCGCTCTTGCTTAATTTTACAGGTATCTAGAATTAGCTCATATCTTGCACCTAACCGAATAAACCCGCAAAAAGTAAATAAAGAGCGCAAAATATAACAGTAGCTCAGGAATTTTACTTAAACACAGTGGAGTCAACAATAAAACTAATTAAACTTGTAATAATACATAGAAAACTTTCCAAACTATCAAGATGCCGGGATGACGCAGAATGCTTCATCTAAGAGTGCGATGGCATATTCGCCCACCGGAGGCGCTCGCAAATGTTAGATTTGCTTAGTCGGCTAAAAACATGAGAAAAAGGGCGTGTAATTCCTAAATTCAGCAAGAACAATGCTTGCCCACGCCCAAGAGTTAGTTTACACCTTGAAAGAGTTGATGCCCACTCACAATCTTTAACTGAACGCTTTCAAGTCATCATTTTAGCTGACACTGCTTTTGGTAGCAAAGAATTTCTTCACGGGATACGTCAGCTTCTACGCATAAGCGAAGAATGTCATAGTAGACTTGGTATATGTCCGTTGCCCACTCACGAGGTGTGTTCTCAAAGTTACTGAGTTAATTCATATTTCTCCATTAACTTGGATAAGCTGTATTAATCCCTTTGCCAGGATCTACAACAACATGAATCTTTTGGCTATATTTGGTATCGTCAACAAGAATGTTGGTATAAGTTATGCCATCACTAAATGTTTTTGTTTACTTAGTCCAGTTAAGCTGGTGTCAGTTACCACACAGAAAGCTGGGATTTTAAAACGTTGAAACTAGCCTGATGCCGACTTTTGTACATATGACATTTCACATTGCGTAAATCTTGTTTAAAGATTTTTCATGAAACGCTCATGCATCATACTGGCTGCCACTTTCCTGCTGCTGACGGCCTACGCCCGGCTTGAAACGCCGTCACTTTATACCCGCGCTATGGTCCCGGAAGATCGCCCTTGGATGAAGGTAGGTCTGTCCCCAAGCGCCCGCGCCCGTCTGTTGCTGGTGCAGATGACCCAACAAGAAAAGCTAACCCTGGTGACAGGATTTTTGGGATCGCCTTTGCCTGATTATACGCCGTCGGCCCTGGCGCGGCATGGGTCCGCCGGATTTGTTCCGGGCATCGAACGCTTAGGCATTCCGCCGCAATGGCAGACGGATGCCGGGATCGGCGTAGCGCAACAAGGATCTGTCCAAGAGAAGATCACGCGCACTGCGTTGCCGTCCGGCCTCGCCGTAGCGGCCACTTGGGATCCGGAGACCGCTTTTCAGGGAGGCGTGATGATTGGCGCCGAGGCACGTGCCTCCGGCTTCAATGTGCAGTTAGCGGGGGGCGTTAACCTTATGCGCGAGCCGCGCAATGGGCGCAATTTTGAGTATGGCGGCGAAGACCCGCTTCTGGCCGGCGTCATGGTAGGAGCAGCCGTCCGTGGCATTCAGTCCAATCATATCCTTTCTACGATCAAGCATTTCGCCTTCAACGACCAGGAGACGAAGCGCTCCTCTTACAACGCTGTTATTGATGAAACATCGGCGCGCATGTCAGATCTGCTGGCCTTTCAACTGGCATTGGAGCAGTCTCATGCCGGTGCTGTAATGTGCAGCTATAACCGTGTCAATGGCGACTTCTCTTGTTCTAGTGACAAACTACTGAACCAGATTCTCAAGAAAGACTGGGGATTTGCTGGATATGTGATGTCAGATTGGGGAGCTACCCATGGCCCCGAGGATGCGGTCCGCGGCCTCGACCAAAATACCGGCGTGCACAGCAACGTTCTGAACCATTTCGGCCCTCGCCTCGTTGCCGCTATGGAATCAGGGACAGTTCCGCCGGCGCGGCTGAACGGCATGACCTGGCGCATTCTCCGCTCTATGTTCGCCGTCGGACTGTTTGAACATCCCGTCACCACCGGCCACGGCGACATTGATTTTGAGAAGCATGCTCTCGTCTCTCAGCGCACTGCTGAGCAGGGAATGGTATTGTTGAAAAACGATCAGCGTCTCTTGCCGTTGGCGGCACACATCCGCAGTATCGCGGTCATTGGCGGCCATGCAAATACTGGCGTCTTATCGGGGGGCGGGTCAAGTCAGGTCTATCCCCGTGGCGGCAATGCTGTCCCTGGCCTCAAACCCGCCTCCTGGCCTGGCCCGGTGGTATACAACCCCTCTTCACCATTAGCCGCTATCTGCGTCCATGCGCCGGATGCCCAGGTGCGTTACGATGCGGGAACAGACATTAAACAGGCAGCCCATTTGGCGCGCAGGGCTCAGGTGGCGGTGGTATTCCTTACACAGTGGGCGACAGAATCAAAGGATGTCTCCCTTGATCTTTCTCCGCATCAAAATGCCCTCATCCGCGCTGTGGCAGCCGTTAATCCGCGCACTGTTGTTGTTCTGGAAACAGGGGGGCCAATCTTCCTACCTTGGGCTACCCATGTGGGCGCGATTGTCGAAGCTTGGTATCCCGGAACTAACGGCGGTCAAGCCATCGCTAATATTCTATTTGGCAATGTCAATCCTTCAGGCCGCCTGCCGGCGACCTTCCCAACGTCGCTCTCACAATTGCCGCATCCGCAGCTCCAAGGAGGAACGGTACGATATTTTGAAGGGGCTGCCGTGGGATACAAATGGTTCGATGCGCGCCAGTATCTGCCAGCGTTTCCCTTTGGCTTTGGACTTTCTTACACGACTTTCACCCATTCTGATCTCGCGGTTAGGATGAAGGACGGTAACTTGCATGTCACGTTCCGTGCGCACAATATCGGCAAACACGCTGGTATGGATGTGGCGCAAGTGTATGCCGCACCGATTAAAGGAGGTTGGGAAGCACCAAAACGGCTGGCGGGGTGGCGCAAGCTCGATCTTCAACCTGGCGCCAGTACGCAGGCTGAAATCATCATTGATCCTCGTTTGCTGGCAACGTATGACCCCGCTGCTCATGCTTGGCGTATCTCGGCCGGTGCATACCGCATCTTGCTAGGAACATCCTCGCAAGATTTGCCGCAAAGTATCACAGTTGCATTGCCGGAACGTCTAATGAACATGCCTTGAAGGGTTATACTTCGTTGCGTAATTAGGGCGTGTCATCAGTTAACTCATATTGCACCTCACCATATAAACCCGTAAAAGGCAAATAAAGAGTACAAAAATGTGGTGGAGATCAAGGAAATGTTTTCAGTAGATAAAAACTACAAAACACCGTAATATTACATAGATTAATTCTGAAAAGTATAAGATGCAGGGATGACGAAAAGCGTCATCTCGTAGTGCGATCGCCAATTTCCAAATGTGAATTTGCTTAGTCGGCTAAAAACATGAGAAAAAGGGCGTGTAATTCCTAAATTCAGCAAGAACAATGCTTGCCCACGCCCAAGAGTTAGTTTACACCTTGAAAGAGTTGATGCCCACACAGTACCAAAAAGATAACCTCGAAGTAATGTTGGGGTTATTCTTAGAAGCGCAAGGACATCCGCTACCTGAACACAGTCAAACAAAATCTCCGAGTGCATTAAGTCGATTTTTAAATATTAATCCTTGGTCAACAAGGGATATGATTCGTACCGTTCGTAACCATATACTCCAAACAGTTTTAAAGAATTTATCCCAATGTGGCACAGGGCGCAGACCATTTTTACAGGTAATTATTGACCTGACAACTCTAGAAAAACGAGGTAAATTTCAAGACTTTAAAGATTTAATAAGAGTTTATAACTCTAAGCGTGGTCTACATCTGGTAGTAGTTTATTTAGTTGTTGGAAAGTGGCGTATACCTTGGAGTTTCCGAGTATGGAAAGGTAAGGGTACTCCATCGCCAGCACAGTTGGGGTTAAAGCTAGTCAAGCGTTTGCCTAAATGCTTAACTCAAAAGTTTCAAGTGATGATTTTAGCCGATACTGCCTTTGGCAGCGTTGAATTTCTTCATGGTGTACGCAAGCTTAAATATCATGCTGTCACGGGGATACCTATTAATCGTAAATTAGTTGATGGGAGAATTTTAAGACATTTACATAAGCAGGGACAACAAGTTCGTTTAGTTGGTTTAAAGTTTCCTGTCACCGTATCTTGGTATTACTTAAAACGTGATAATGGAAAGCTAGAAAAGCGCTTTGTTCTATCTACTCGACCCATTAAAGCTTCTACTCTTAAGTGGTGGGGTAAGCGTCGTTGGCAGATAGAAGGTTGGTTTAAAACTGCCAAACATCGCTTTGGCTTACATCGTTTTGGGCAAGGTACTCTGCTTGGTATGTATCGCTGGCTTATCCTTTCTCTGACTACCTACCTCATTGCTCATTGGACTTATCTCGAAATTCAGTTCCCATCACCACCTGATTGGGGTCAGGCCGCACAAACTGCCTTAGAATCTATTTTCCCTCGAATAGTCGTGTCTCTTCTTTTACTTGAAATTGAGCGATTAATTCCTTTTACACTTAGTTGTGGTTTTGACATCAATATTTCCAGGTGCAAGATATGAATTAGGGCGATCGCGAACTATCTCCATCCCATACTTTAGCAGTCCGCTTTACCCAATCTATGAGGTGCGTAGGCGTAGCCCGTCGTAGACATCGCTATAATAAAACCAGTCTCACTGAGGTAAAAATCACAATGTCCATTACGCTTGATCTGCCACCAAAAGTTGAGGCGCTGCTGCGACAGCGTGCTGAAAGTACTGGACAAGATATTTCGCAAATGGCGCTGGCGGTTCTGACTTTAGGGCTGAGTTTGGACGATCAAGATTTTTTTGAGGCTTTAAAGGGAATCCAACGTGGGCTTGATGATTTTGAGCAAGGAAAATTTTCGAGTTTAGAGGACTTCATTGCTGAACAAAATCAGAAATATGGATTGTCTCTTGAAGCATGACGTACCGCATTGATTTCTCCAGCATTGCGAAAGCCGAAGCAGATGCCTCATTTTTAAGTTTCTCTCAGTTTACCACAGATGAACGCGCCCAACTCTGGTATCAAGGGCTGATTAAAGCAATCGTCTCTCTGCAAGAAATGCCTCGGCGCTGTCCAATCGCTCGCGAGGATGCCTTCTTTAGTCAAGAAATTCGTCAGCTTTTTTACGCGCAAGGAAAGCAAACATATCGTATTCTATTTACCTGATACTAACCGTACCATTGCTGAGTGCATAGCAATTAACCGCCGAACAATCTGGTCAATCTCCAAATCTAATATGCTGTAATCAATGACTGCTTGACGAATCGGTGTATGTCCTTGATTGACAGCTAGCTCTTGGATACGGGCTGTACGGAGTGCTTGTAGGTGCGGTTGGATTTTTTGCAGCGTTTCTTCCAAGTCAGGCAAGGGCGGTGGGGCAACTTCCTGCTGTACTGAATCAGCTAACTGCTCTAACAGGAGCAAAATTTGGCGGACAAAGGTTTCTAATTCCGGCAGTGGCACTGTTCCTCGAAAATGTTCGAGATGTACTGCCAAGACTGTCACGGCATTAGTAAAACGTCCCATATACATCAGCAGCGTCATCACTGGTTCTACTAATTCTTTGTGCATTTGGGGTTCGCGCAGCAATCCTTGAAATGAGGCTTGGGCATTGCCAATTGCCAGTCCAGTTTGTCGCCGTTGACTGATAATGGTAGAGTCACGCTCCTTTGTCCCCTGGTAAACAGCCATCACATCCCGAAAGTATTTCTGACATTCTCGCAAGGCAGTGGCGAGTTGACTGGGTAAACGATCGCGTTCCCAATTTGGCCAGATAAAGTAATGACTCGCAAAAGCTAGTCCCGCCCCAATTAATGTATTCAACACCCGAAAACCAGCAAATTGCCAACCAATCGGATGACCAATATCGATAATCAGTAACACAAATATTGATAAGAAAACCACCGAATACCCATAGTTGAAACGGATCAGGGAAATGCCAAAAAAGACTGTCAGCAGAATGATTGTGTCTAATACAGGCTGACTGGTGATGGTTGCAAGTAGGACAGCAGCTAACACAGCTCCCAAGATAGTCCCGCCAACTCGCTGGAAAAACCTCTGGAAAGTTGCACCCAAGTTCGGTTTGAGGACTAGGATGATTGTCAGTGTCACCCAATACCCCATTGGTAAATTGGTAATGCTGTATAATATTACGCCTATAGCTAGACTCACACCAATGCGGAGAGCATGGCGAAAGATTGCTGAGTCTAAGGTGAGGTTTTCTTTGAGTAAACTTAAGAGCGATCGCTGTTCCTCTTTAACTAAAAGAAGTCTATCTACATCGCGTTGACTCATTTTGCTGTGATCTGCCAGAGATTTAGCTGTCTGAGCCGTGTATTGCAATTGCTTGATCAGCTTTTCTACGATCAGCACCAAGTTACTGAGAGCAACGAGAGTTGTATAATCGGTCTCACTCCCAGCAATTGCTTTTCTTTGGAGACTTTCTTGTTCTTTCAGTGCCTCATAGATGCGGTTAAGATTTCCCAGATCGATGCTAGCAGGCTTGCGAGATATGACTTTCGCTATGGCTTGAAGAATGAGTGATATTTGTGCGAGTGCATCGTCTACTAATTGCTGGACTGCGTGATATTGCTGTTGTTTTAAATGAGTTTGTAGTAATTCTGTTAAGGCAATAACTGAGCCAAGCAAGCGATCGGCATCTTGAATTAGCACCAATAACTGCTCATTCATCCAACACCGAGCCGACTGTCCAATCCGTAATGTACCTAAAATAGTGCGTGCTGTCTCTAATGCCTGTCTAATTTCGAGAATATTTTCAGTTGTTGCTACTTTACCTACAAATGCCTGAATGTAGTTGGCGATTGCACTGAAGCAAGAAGCCAAAGCTATCCGTAGTGGATCATAAGGTCTAAAAGGCCACATTACTAAGGAAAGTAGCATCGCCCATCCACCGGCAATTAGACATAGCAGCGATCGCATGAGTGCGGATTCTAAGTCTCCTGGCTGTGCGATCGCGGAAATAAATGATGTCCCTACCACCAAACCGACATTTGCACCAGCATTACCGTACAGCGACGCCAAACCGGAAGCAAGTCCCCAGAGAAATGTCAGTACCACCGTTAGCGCTAGTACTTTAGCGACTAAAGTACCCACAAATACTGAAACAGCTATTCCCAAAGTAGCAGCAGCCATCGTCCTAGCTTTGATCCGGTAAGGGCCACCAACATTCGCTAAATTGACAAAGTAAGCCGTTAAACCAAGCAATAATCCGCTTTCCCTTTGGTTGATCAGTTGCCCAATTAGCATGGGAACGCCCAACGCTAACGCGGCTCGCAAGCCGTTAGATATTGCTGGTTTTCCTGGCTCTGACTGGATCACAAATCTGAGGAAATTACTTCGATTTAACTGCATGGTTTTTGTTAACAAAACAAAATTTTTATCAGAGAATTGGGTTTAAAACCCAATGCCCAATGCCCAATGCCCAATGCCCAATGCCCAATCCTCTTAATTTTGAATTGTTAATTGTGGTTTTCCCCAGAGGATGCTCTCCTGCTTGTAAATGGCAATTCCCGGTTTTGCTCCTTTGGGTTTGTAGACGTGTTTTAGCTGAGTGTAAACTACTGGCACTTGATCGCTCTGACGGGCGCGACTGTAGTAGGCGGTAAGATTAGCTACAAATTGCAAATCAGCTTCTTCTGCAACAGCACCTGGTTCTAGACGTAGTAGCACATGGCTCCCTGGAATTTCTTGAGCGTGGAACCATAGGTCATAATCCCCAGCTACACGAAAGGTCAATTGGTCATTTTGGCGATTATTGCGACCAATTAATACTTCAAAGCCGCCGGGGCTAAGGTAACGATGAAAGTTGGTGCTGGGGACTTCATTGGCGCTGCGGCTGCGGTATTCTGGATCTTCTAGATACTTTTGCCCAATCAACTCTTCACGGATTTCTTCTAAAGCTCGCAAATCTTCTGCTGTTTGGTAGGTATCTATCTGAGATATCGCAGCTTCTACTTGTTCTAAATACTCAATTTCTGTCTGCACTTCTAATAGTAGCGGTTCGACAGCAGAACGAGCGCGTTTAAGCTTTTGGTGCTGTTTGTAAAGACTTTGGGCATTTTGGACAGCATTTTTATCTGGTTGGAGAGCGATCGCTACTGGCAAATTTGTCTCAAAATCAGCAAGGATAATTTCTTTCATCCCCGGTTGCCAATTTTGCAGGTGAGCCATCAATAAATCAGCTTTTTGGCGATACTCATCAGCTTGATCTGATTGCTGTAAGCGCGTCTTAAAGGTTTGAGCTTTATTCCGTAATTTCGCCAGAATATTATTTAATTTCTGACTCAACTGATGGCGCAATTGGGAAAATAACTGTTGGTCAATTTGGTCACTGTAGTAGCGGTTGAGTAACTCCTGGATATCTTTGACGTTTTCAACTACACCCCAACCCATCACGGTGTAACCATCTTTTGTCCAAGCGGGTTGAAATTTACTGGAATCCAAGGCTTGCAGCCATTCTTGCCAGCGCTCAAATAGCCGTTGCCAATCGTTAGGGTTAAGGCTATCGGTGGATGTTTCTGGTGCGATATTTGCTTCTAGGAGCATTAACTCCAGTAGTGCGGCACTCAAGCCACTATAACTTTTCAGCAATTGCCGCTTGATTGCTCCCGGTACTAAACTTACCCGTTCTTGCCAACGTTCTTGGGATTCGTTCAAACTGGGGACAGTCCCAGTTAGTTTCGGTGGTGTTTCATAAGGTTGTCCGGTTTGGATGGGACGGACACTAGATTGTTGCTGACTGACTTGATGGGCGGCGGTGATAATTATATTGTTGGCGTCGGTGAGAATGACGTTGCTATACTTGCCCATGATTTCTGCATAGACATGATATAGGGCGCTTTCTCCGGGACGACGGGCAAATTGCAAATCAATAACACGCTCCCAAGGGGCGATCGCTTCAATAGCCACCAGTGCCAAACCACTCAATTGGTGTATCAGTTGTTGGCTAAAGGTGAAGGTATCTGGCGATCGCGGTGGTGGATCGCCGATACAAATATGTGCAGCTTGGGGATGCCAAGAAATCTGTAGCCAATCCCGTTGTTTCAGCGTGCGTAATGCTATGGCAATAGTATAGCGATCGCGTTGGTAAACCTGTTCTAAGCGTGATGGTAGCCAGTTAGCGCGGATTTCGCTACAAGCAGCTGTGAGAGTGGTAAAGTCAACTGGTTGCAAAGCGATTAGTTGTTAACATTCAAATGGTAGCGATCGCTATGCTTTTATTTTCGTTTAGTCAAAGCATAGCTGACCTCAACTATCATAGCGGTTACTTGGTTTGGTGATAGCTGCGAATAAAAAAAAGCACAAATCTATGATTAAGATAGACTTTTGCACTTAGGTTACAAGTTAATTTTTTATACAATAAATACGAGATGACCTAAATTATTTGATTTTTGAACAAAATTAGGTATGTAGGGTGTGTTAGAACGAAGTTCGTAACGCACCATTATCAACGGTTTGGTGGGTTACGCTGTCGCTAACACAACGCCAGTTGCTACAACGGATAGCGCAGCGTAAAGCCTTCGGCACGGCTTCGTTTAGAGCGAGTCATCGAGCTTCGGGAACCTCCGTAACACACTGGCTCCCCTACGTATCTTTTCAGAAATCAAACCGGATTCCTATAGCAGTAAACCAAAAAGTTTTTTTCCAAAAAGCGATCACTAAAACACTTATATGTTTTGGTACTTCTCGATACATTATTCTCTAACCAGCAGTCTGCCACTAATTAAGCGAGTCTGGAGCGTGTCAATTTATTAACAGCATAAGACTCCAATCCAGACCCCTTAAGACACACGAATTGTCTATGTTGTTCGTGTATCTAGTATAAGTGGCACATCGTTTCTGGTGTGACGATATAAAAAAGTTAGATAATAACCGAAAGTTGGCTAATAACCCTAAACTTGGATAACTGATATGACGAGTTACCAGAGCTTCTACAAACAACCCCAAAATGAGCGAAAGACTTATCCAACCAAATGTCGGCATTGTGGAGAAGAAGTTTTTTACCATACAAATGGTTATGGTGATTCTGTTATGTTTAATTCTTTGGGACTTCCTTGAGATAAACACAGTTGCTGGGCTAATCACTCGATAGATGGGAAGGACAGGCTACATAGAGAAGATGGAGATACAGGAATAGACACTTATGAAGAGAGGAGAAAAAATTCTAGAGAAAATAATAAACATATAAAGAAGTGGATTAAAGATAAAGCTAAAAAGTTAGGACGTAGCGCTAGACGTAACGCTAGTAGACGCAAGAGACGAGCATTAGAAAATCAATCATAAGTAATAAATATCTATAAGTCTTAGCCGTGGAGATAAGACTTATTTTTAAACATTACAAAATAGGTGAGGTTTTACTATAAATAACATTTCAACCAAATAGGGCTAAATATAGCAAGGATTAGTCATTATGTCTATGTCGTGGGAAGAGCTAAGAGATGCATTAGCAAAACAGACAGGCTGGAAGATAGCTGCTTATGAAAATGATTTCGGCGTTCCTCGTGAACTTAAAATAACTTGGGAATGTTCTATTTTTTATTACGTTGGATTTGAAGTTAATGAAGAAGCCAAAAGAATTCACACAATAATTATTACAAGACAAGATGGTAATCTATCCACTCAGACAGTTCGTAAAATTAAACTAATACCAGAAACAAACGATAATGATATAGTAATTGCAACAATAAAAAAAGAAATTCCTTTCAAAAAAGCTGATCCTATTCCAGTACTCATTACATAACTCGTAAAAGTGAGTTTTTCCCTTTAATCAAAACTTGCTAACCAACTCTGTCGCTTCAGCCCATCTCACAGCACCATTCTCAATATCATCCTCCCAGATAATCAGTCCTCGTTCATCCAACTCATCCAGAATCACAGCGTGGGGCATTGATATCATCAGTTCTGATCTGGGAAAAGCGATCGCCCTTTTGGGAAAACTTTTTGGTTTACTGATAGAGATATATCCTAACGGTGAGGTGACATTTCCATGACTAAACTTAATTATCAAGTCATGTCAGATAACGAATTAAGAGATTGGGTCAGATATCACCCACAGGACACAGAAGCATTCCATATTTTAATGGACAGGTTAGACCAGCGACCAAAGGTTATCACTCGGACTGATGAGGAATTTGAAACCGAATTACAACGGCGTATTAGCCAAGCTAGTTGAAGTAAATTAAAATTACCGAAAAACCACCAGTATAAAAGCTGGTGGTTTTTTTTAATAGAGATTTGAACTCTTAGAATTTTGCGTGTTTTTCTTTTTCTTTCTTTCTGAGAACTTTTGCCACATCCATCCTAATATAGGAATCGTAATCACGATTCTCTGTTACGCAACACAATTATTTAGTAACCAAAACTGGCTTTTTTGCTGTTGACTGGACTAATTCGGCTGTTGACTCTACTAGTTCTTTTGCTGTTGACTGGACTAATTCGGCTGTTGACTCCACTAGTTCTTTTGCTGTTGACTGGACTAATTCGGCTGTTGACTCCACTAGTTCTTTTGCTGTTGACGCTACTGGTTGTGGCTGCAACAGTTGGGTATAAAGTTCACTCAACTGAGTTGCTACGCCATCCCAACTAAACTTGCTTTCGACGCGCTTTCTACCAGCTTTACCCAATCCATCTCGCCACTCTGGATTTAAAAGAATTCGGTCAATGGCAGACGCAAAGGCATCTACATCTTGTGGTGCTGCTAATAAACCAGTTTCTTCATGAACCACAGTAAACTGAAGTCCGCCAACATCACTAACTACAACTGGTGTACCGCTTGCCATCGCTTCGATTGCCACGAGTCCAAAGGGTTCGTAGTGACTGGGAACAACGCAAACATCGGCAGCTGCGTAATAAGTTGGCAAAATATCTTGACTGAGACGACCAGCAAAAGTGGTAAAGTCGCTCATCCCCAATTCGTTGACGATTTGCTCAATGCGATCGCGTTCTATGCCGTCGCTGTTACCTGGAGTACTACCACCACCAATAATTAGCTGAAGATTGTTGGACTCGCGTAGCCCAGACTCGTTTACTGCACGCACCAAGGTTTCTATACCTTTGCGTGGGTCAAAACGTCCTACATATAATACAACTTTGGTTTCTTTCTCAATTCCCAATTCAGCCCTGGCTGCTTCTCGTGGAATGGAACCAAAGCGCTGAATATCTGTACCGCAGGGAATGATGTCGATATTGCCTTGAGTGGAAACTAGCGATCGCATATGTTGCTTTTCTTGCGGACTTGTCGCCACAATTCGCTCTGCTATTTCCAACACCTCTTTTTCCACTGCTAATCGCACACTTGCAATCAGAGGAATGTTTTCTATCGTGTTATACTTAACCGCTCCTAAGGAGTGGTAGGTGTGAACCTGTTTACTATCTTGGATTTTATTTAACTCCATCCCCACCCAACTAGAGAGCCAATAGTTAGTGTGAACTAACTGGTATTTAATGTCATTTTTTACTTGAAATTTGAGGAAATTTTCCACAAATTCTGGCAAATATTCAAAAATTTCATCTCGCGGCACAAACTCAAGGGGGCCAGCTTTTAAACGAATAGTTCGACAATTCTCGCTGTGTTGAACAATCAAGTCTTGCTCCAGACTCACTTTGCGGGTAAACATATCAACTTGCCATCCTAGCCGCGCTAGTGCTTCACCCACCTGGCGCACATAAACATTTTGTCCCCCAGCTTCTTCTTTCCCTATTTCAATCGCCGGGTCTCCGTGGACGGAAATCAAGGCAATACGTTTTTCGGTGATAGAGTTCATAGTTTGTGTGTTGCTGATTTTAACAAAGTTTTAGGCTGTTTCAAGTTCGTGTCTAGCACACTTACTTGAATTGTTTAAGAACTTTGATTAATATTTATTTTAATTTAATATGTCTAATATTTTTATATCTTCTGCCTGAAGTATGCTTTTAAGTCAAGTATTTGGATTTAATGTCTTTAGATATAAAAAATTATTCTATTTAGAATATCTCATACTTTTGATAGATGAAAATTATATTTTTATCTAATTGATACAAAGTAATTTCATAGATGTAGCAATCCTATTTGATTTGCTCTCCACCGAGAGCTTCAGATCCGCGACTTATTGAAGAAGTCGCGGATCTTTTTGTTCGTAACTCCTACACGGATTGCTGTAGATGCATTGACGTGAATTCGACGAAGTTACAGTTGGAGTTAAGGTATAATTTAAAACTAAAAAACCGCTTGGTTTGTAGATTTAAGTTCAAAGCAGTTACCACAGTCAACTCACCGCGTTGAACTCACGTTGTATTAAGTAGTAAGAATAAGTGTTAAATATTGATGCAAAATTGGGTACTTTCTGGAATTTGCTTCGGAAAGTTTCAGATTATATTTTCAATCATTAATAAATTTCAGGAGCAAATCAGGTGTTTACTTCAACCTTACTCGCTGCTGCAACTACACCTCTGCAATGGAGTCCGACAGTTGGACTGATTATCATTATTGCTAATATCGTTGCCATTGCAATTGGCAAATCTACCATCAAGTATCCTAATGCAGAACCAAAACTACCCTTAGGCAATTTCTTAGGTGATTTTGGTTTACCAGCCTTTTTAGCAAGTACCGCCTTTGGTCATATCTTAGGAGTGGGCACTGTTTTAGGCCTGCATAACCTGGGAAGATTTTAGGCTCTTACCCAAGTTAGCCTTTATTTGATGATTCTTTTGTCTCCAGCTTTGAGCCAGAAAGTTAGTTCTCTGGCTCTTTTTTATCGCCTCTCTAGAGAATCAAAATAACTTAGAGCTTCTCTAGTAGATGTGAAATGTATAGTTGAGTATGAGTCACTTTCTGTACTTCCTTGATGATTTGACCAAATTTTCAAGTAGTAATCCTTGTTATCATCAGTAGACCATAATTCATAACGGTGTTCACCTCCTACCCCCTGACTTGTTAAGTAGTCAGCTAGTGCTGTATTTGATGTAGACAGAAAGCTAAATACAGTCAAAACAGGAATTATAGCTACTTTTAGGATCTGGATTAATTTCATAAATGCACAAAAAACTGATTTTTGAGATTTTGTTAAACATCTCATTTATAGCGACAGCACTTAGAAAAAACGTCTGTAATTATACTTAAATTAAGTACGTATATAGCGGTTGGGAGAGGGCAACTATAGCGGTTCTCGCTTGGGTGCAACACAGTCGTAACCTCACCCCGTATTTGAAGACAGCAAACACGTATACATAGCTGCCTCCTGCCCTCTGCCTTTCTTGATAAACAATTAACGGAAAATCAAGGATTTTAAAAATAATTTTGACTTTTGCTCTGCCTTTTTCTTGCGGAAAACTGGCTGAATGGTGGAGAAACTTTTCCAAAACCAAAAGCCCCCATCTGGGGGCTTTAATTACTGACTATGGCGGCGACAACTTAGAGGTTGTTTGAAAAGTCTAAATTGTTACTTGCCTGGGCGATTAGAAGTCGCGGCTATACAGACAAAACCCACCGACCTGGGTTAAAAACCCTTGATTTTTAGCCGAAATTCCCGACTTATTCAATAAGTCGGGAATCTTTTTCTTCACGAAATATAGCTAAATAGCCCAATAATTGCTAAACAAAGTGAGCTATTTCCCCACCGGATGATTGGGAGTTTTCAAGAATCTGCCAAAAATCTCTTTGCTTCAAATCAACCTATGGAATTAAGAGTGACTTTCTAGCGGATTAGCAATATATTTGAATGTTGGCTCAGAATTCCAAGGGCCACGCTCATCTTTACCATCTCCGTTTGTAG
This sequence comes from Nostoc sp., assembly GCF_036919555.1. Lineage (GTDB taxonomy): Bacteria > Cyanobacteriota > Cyanobacteriia > Cyanobacteriales > Nostocaceae > Nostoc. The sequence goes on along the minus strand of NZ_JBALCS010000089.1, from coordinate 26,678 downwards.
ATAGGTTGTAGTAGAGAGCAACAGTTTCATCTGGCTTAATATTACCAAAGAATGGATCTGTCAACTTACCCAGTGAATCTAGAGCTTTCATAAACATCTGGGTATGAGAAATTTCTCGTGTTAACAGATGCACTAAAGTCTCTTGAGTTCCTTTGTCAGTTGCCAACTTAATCAATGCTTCGTAAGTCTGACGAGCGCCAGCTTCTGCTGCAACGTTAGCTCTTAAATCACGCACTACATCTCCACCCTCATTCAAGTAAGTTGCAGTCCAAGCACTACCCTGGCTATCTAGAAAATGAGGACCAGCCCCTCGAACTGCAAAGAGAGTACTCTTATAAGCCTCTGTTTGATCCACATTTTTGGTATGAGCTTCAATCAGTTTACCAACCATTTCTAAATGGCCGAATTCCTCTATCGCAATATCTTGGAGCATATCTTTAATTCCAGCATTTTCGACATGGAATGATTGAACCCAATATTGCAAAGCTGCACTAAGTTCTCCAGTAGCTCCGCCAAACTGCTCTAGAAGTAACTGAGCAAAACGAGGATTTGCTTCATTAACGTTAACTGCATGAATCGGCTCTTTCTTGTGAAAAAACATAGATTTACACTTCCAAAAATTTTGTGTTACAGAAAGGATCGGCTTGTCTGCTAGTATTTTTCCAGATAGAGCTAATTTGATGTTTTATAGCTTCTTAAACTAGTCAACTAGAAGACTGATAAAATAGACTAATGATCTTAGTGTTGATAACTGCCAATCAACGATTAGACGTTGCTGCTTCTTCTGATTAATCCTCATAGATAAATAGCAACAATTGCGTTAAGCACAGCCACTAAAATAACAGGAAGAGTTAAACCAGCGCCAGCCGCAGCAATTTGCACAGTTCCTGTTCGTAGTAAGGTAAACAGAGTTCCACCAACGAAAGCACCAATGATACCCAAAATTATTGTGGAGAGAATTCCACCACCTTGATAGCCAGGATAAATAGCTTTAGCGTAGGCGTAAACCCGCCGTAGGCATCGCACCTGCCAAAATTCCTAAAACTATCTAAGCAATAATACTCATAACTCCCTCAATAATCTCACTTGTATCTAAGTTATCAACTCTGATTTAAAATTCTTTCTACCATATGGGATAAATGCTAAATCCAAAAGTTAGACAAAAAAGTTTATATAAATATTTGGATGAGAATTGGCATTTCTAGTATAAAAATGGTAAATGAAAGTTTTGCCAGATAAATCAGGAATTATTGATACATAAGTTGAGAATAACTAGATATTAATAAATTCATCAATCTATCAGGGCAAATGCATCTTGTCAAGAAGAATCTCTTAATCTCAATAAAGCCCAAAATAATCGCATTAACGCTTGCTTATTGACAAGATTTTAGGCGTTGGCGTAGCCCAACCCAGGCATCGCTTTGACCCTTGAAAAATAAATTAAATGATAAATCTGATTCTTTGGTTGATACATTAGCAAAGGTTTTTGTCAAGACTAATTTAGATGCGTTTGCCCTGATCAATGTATGGGATGTTTTTTTATATCTATATTAAGATGGAAAATATTATCTAACTTTTTGGAGACGCGTTAAAGTAATTTGTAATTCGGCTGCACGTAGTTTGCTTCTTTGCAGGAGTACGAATACTCGCTAACGTAATTCGTAATTATTTAAATCCCCTCAACCGTATTTTCAAGGTAGATTGAGGGGATAATATCTAGTAACTATTTGCAAAAGTGGTATCAAATGGTTCGGGAGAATTTTGTCTCTCGCGTTCTTGTGTGAGTATCAAATATGACGGCAATATTTCTGACTAGTAATCTACCGATGTCTGTAATCTCGATCTGATTTTTTGATAAACTAACCAAACCATCAGCTTCTAGCGGTTTTAACGCCTCTAGTTCCTCAGAGAAATATTCATCAAAACTTAGATGATATTTGTTTTCAATGTCTTGCTTATGAAGCTGAAAGTGAGACATAATGCCCATAATCACATCCCGTCTGATGGCATCATTCTGAGTCAGCTTAATACCTTTACTAACAGGTAAAGCACCTGCTGCAAGGGTCTGATAATAATCTTTTAATTCCTTGTGGTTTTGAGCATAAGCATCTTCTAGCATACTGATAGATGTAGCACCAAAACCAAATAGTTCTGTCTGGGCGTGGGTAGTGTAGCCCTGGAAATTGCGTTTGAGAGTGCCATTGCGTTGAGCGATCGCTAATTCATCATTAGTTTTAGCAAAATGATCCATCCCAATAAATAGATATTGGTTATTCGTCAATTCTTCAATGGTCATTTTCAGAATCTCTAACTTTTCCTCTGCTGGGGGTAGTGCCTCTTGAGGAATATTTTTTTGCGTCGGTTTGAGCCACGGCACATAGGCAAAGTTAAAGACAACAATTCGTTCAGGATCTAATTCAATCGTCTTTTTCACCGTTTCCTGAAATGTCTCGCGGGTTTGATAGGGTAAACCATAAATTAGGTCTACATTCACACTTTCAAACTTAGCTTCTCTGATCCAACTCATGACATCAAATAGCATTTCTTCAGGCTGCACACGATTTACAGCTACTTGAACTTGGCGATTAAAATCCTGAATACCAAAACTAATGCGGTTAAACCCAATCTGTCTCAGAAAGAAAATGTAGTTTTTATCGATATAGCGGGGATTAATCTCAATTGAGATTTCTGCTTCTGGAGCGATGTTGAAATAGCGATTGATGTTTTTCCATAAAAATTCTACTTGGTCAAGATCCAAGTAATTAGGAGTACCACCTCCCCAGTGGATTTGCAGCACTTTTCTATCTGGATCGATTAAGGCTGCGGTGTTTTTGATGTCTTGAACCAAAGACTCCAGGTAAGGTTTAGCAATATTCTTATTGTTAGAAATTACGGTGTTACAACCGCAGAAGTAGCAAGCACTTTGGCAAAAAGGGATGTGAAAATATAAAGAAAGAGGAGTTTGGCGTTGATTCGATGCTGCGATCGCGGCCTTAAAATCAGTTTCAGTGAATGTTTCGCTTAACTCTGTAGCGGGTGGATAACTGGTGTATCTGGGTGCGCGAGTGTCGTACTTTTGGATCAGATCCAGATCAAACTTGACAGCAGGTAATAGAAAAACCATTGAGTTGCTTTCCAATAAATGTATGAGGGGATGAGGGGAGAGCAAGGGAGTAAGAGGGAAATAACCAATGCTTAACACCTAATGTTCAATGCTCAATCACTAATGACTAAATTAATTAGCCGCAGCTACTTCAGTACTACCTGAATTCTGGGAACGAGTCAGGCTATTAAACAGAACTTGACCGAGTGCTTTTATTAAACTTCCCTCTAACTCCTGAGCCATCTGTAAATTGAACCCAAAGGCATTATTAGCTTCGGCAACAATCCGTTCTGCTGTTATATCATCAATGGATAATGCATTTAATGCCTGACGATACTTATCCTTAAATGCCTTTTTATCAGGAATTTGCTCAAAATTGTAAAAGGATGTGCCTTCATAGCCAGAAAGCTTTAGGGCTGACTGAGCAACTTTTTGTAGCATTTGACCCCCTGAAAGATCGCCCATGTAGCGAGTGTAGGCATGACCTAGCAATAAGGCTGGTTCACTAGCAGAAATTTCCCGAATCCGGTCAATGTACTTTTGGGTAGCGAATGAAGGTGTAACTTGCTCTCGCCAATTATCCCCATAATAGAACACCATGTCTTTTTCGAGCGAGGATTGACGATTAAGTTCGGGGAAGTAAACCGCACTAATCATAGGATGGTCTACATAGTTCTTTAATGCTGCTTCTAGTTCGCTGTAGACGTAATACAAGTTGCTTAAGAACTTGGCGAAGCAGTCTCTATCCACAACCCCTTTCAGAAAACATTTCATGAATCCCACATTTTCTGCTGATGTGTGGGCTTGTTGAGTTCCAGAGCGTAGTTTGATGGCTAGATTGCTACTCATTGTTGCTTCCTTCATGTTCAAGCGCAAGGTTTCTGGGCAGTCACCGACTCAGGATGCCTGCCAGTGCCAGCTAAAAAATTATTATTCTAGGTTTAGAGGGGATCTGCATCACTCTATCCAGCAAGTACCACTGCCGATGCAAATCCCAGCTATTTTTATTTCTCCTAAAGTTATTTAACTATTAATTTATATATAACTATAAAGATACTAATATTTATTTAACAGAGTATGACTCCCTCAGCGCATGGCTTACAACTTCGTTGTCACCCTGTGAGAGCGGGGGTAGAAAGTTGAGATTTTCCCCGCTCGAAGTCCTACACCAATGAGTAACCCGACATCGACTTCCAAAGACTTCTTCCTCCATGCAAGTTCTTTGCAAACCTAAAGCCTGATGTTGATGATCCTGAATTGCATAGTATAGGTGCTCACTTTGATACAGTTGCTTCTTACGGAACTCTTGTTGTCGGTAGTGGTCAACTTGCATTTTCTTTCTTCTCAATAGCTCCTTCTCCATCTTGGTTTCAAAGTAAGAAGTTTACTAAGCACATAGTTATCGGTTTGATGGATTACGAAAAGTGGATGACTATGCCGCATTTTTGTATACGAGATTACAACTTTATTTTAAAGGGCATTTAGTATTAGCACGAAATAGATAAAATGGTGCATTAGAGAAAAGATTAAAAGCCTTATATTCGCTTAGTTTAACCTGCTCGCAATTAACACCATTTTAGTCTTGGCACTCCACTACTCTAAACAGCAAACAGTAAGCTTATTTCTCACAATTAACTTTCAATAATTTAACTGATGTCCTTATACACCTATTTATGGTTATATAACTTTTGAAGCATAAAATAATCAAAGGATTCTCATGGTTAAGTCTCTGGAAACTCCCGAATCTGAGTTGCTAAAAGCAGGTGTAAAAGCGCCTGTTCAGGAAACATTATTAACACCCCGGTTTTACACCACTGACTTTGAAGCTGCGGCGCAGTTGGATATTTCGGCGCAGGAAGCAGAGTTACTGGCAATTGTAGAAGAGTTACGAACTGACTATAACCGTCATCATTTTGTCCGTGATGACGAATTTAAGCAGTGTTGGGATCACATTGATGGGGAAACACGCGTCGCTTTTATTGACTTTTTGGAACGTTCTTGTACGTCAGAGTTTTCGGGATTTCTGCTGTTCAAAGAATTATCGCGTCGTCTGAAAAACCGCAGTCCGATTTTGGCAGAAGCCTTTAATTTTATGGCACGGGATGAAGCACGCCATGCGGGATTTTTGAATAAGTCAATGGCAGATTTTAATCTTTCCCTCGACTTAAGTTATTTAACCAAAAATCGCACTTATACCTTCTTTCCGCCAGAGTGGATTATTTACACAGTTTACCTGTCTGAGAAAATTGGCTACTGGCGCTACATCTTGGTGCATCGCCACATGGAAAAACATCCAGAACACCAAATTTATCCACTATTTCGCAAGTTTGAGAGTTGGTGTCAGGATGAAAATCGACATGGAGATTTTTTCAAAGCGCTGCTGCGATCGCAACCTCAATTATGGAACAATTGGAGAGCTAGATTGTGGGTGCGTTTCTTTTTGCTGAGTGTTTTTGCTACTCACACCTTGACAGTATTTGAACGCGCAACGTTTTATCAATCCATTGGGATAGACCCGCGCGAATATAATACCAGAGTGATTGAAGAGACGAATAACACTGCTGCACGGGCATTTCCGTTGATTTTGAATACAAATCACCCAGAGTTTTTCCGACGGTTAGAGCAGTGTTCTGACCTTAATCTGAAACTAGCAGAGATTAACAACAGCGATGCCTACGGCGGCAAGCTACGCTCACCAATTGTAAAATTCTGCCAAAAATTACCCTTGATAGCCTCCATTGTTGGGCATCTTTTGCAGACTTACCTAATCAAACCCGTTGATGCTGAATCATTGAGAGGGACAGTTCATTAACTGGTAACTGCATACATCAACTGCATCTACAAGTCTAGTTTGGGAATCTCTTCACTCGAATTCTATTAGAACTTACGCACTGTACAAATTAAGCATAATGTGTATTATGAGATTTGGTCGTTTCAGGCGCTTCTCATAAGCCTGATGCAAATTGATAATTAGATAGTGTGTTAACGAAGTGTAAAGTACCCTACAAGAGCGGCGATCGCACTTGAGAATTCAGCGATCGCCACTTTAGATAGTGATTTCGATATCTACCGACGTTATCGCCAAGAACAGTTTGAGCGTATATTTATTCCGCAATCAGGATGATGACAAAAAGATAGTGTAACGGCAGGAGAAGAATCGGGTGGCGTTCTCCGACGCAGAGCCGTGCCTCTTGTAGCAAGGCTTCGTTTATGTTGAGCGCGGTAGAGGATTGAGTTGATAGATAGTTTTGACAGCTTCAATCGCATCACTTGCCTGAGTTTTAAAGTTCAGTGCCGTTAGTCGCAGTACCGCCCTCCTCTCTGGACTGCAACTGCTTAGAGCGATACTCACTATCAAGAAAAGCAGGAAACTTTTTAATTGAACTGGATTTTTCATCGAGTAGCCTTAGAGAGTATTATTACCAAAATCTCCATCCAGGTTTAACGGGTTACATTTGCATCCATTTAACACATTTTTATACTTTATTTATAGGTAAAAATGCAATTGCAATCAAAAAATCATCTACGGCGGCGGGGTGCGACTCTGACGGATCAAGGTTCAAGAAAACTCAATCATGCAAAAGCTGAGATAGAAATTGAGCAAAAGTTTAAGCGATACACTCTCGAAGACCTCAGTGAGCAAACAGGTTTAACCCCCAATACCCTTAGCAAGGTCTTTAATGGCTCAGTAGGAGTCGATAAGCGAACTTTGAAGTGCTGCTTCGATGCCTTTAATCTGACCTTGTTAAAGGATGATTATCTCTACCTGGAGCCTGATGAAGACAATTTTGCTGAGATTGGCTCAATCTCCCCGGCTGAAACCTGCTGTCCTATCGAACCAACCTACGATTCTCGTAGCAATGTAGGGCAAACCCACAAAATGGATCGATCGCAAGACAATCTCTACCCTCTTCCCGCAACCCCACCAGGAGGACAGATGCCCCTGGATTCAGCCTTTTACATTGACCGTCCCATGCTCGAATCGTTCTGTTACGAAGCCATCCAGCAACCCGGTGCGTCGATCAACATCCGCGCCCCCAAGCAAATGGGCAAAACCTCCCTAATGACCCGCATCCTGCCTTACTCTGAAACTCTTGGCGATCGCACTGATCGCACTGTTTCCGTGAACTTGCAACTTGCCAACGACGAGATTTTACATCACTAAAAAAGTAATAGCAATTGCAGTTTGAGAAGTATGAGATAGTTTAGCCATGACTCTACCCAGGCTAAATCTTCTTTTACCTTGCCCAAATTTTCCCTCAATACAATTACGAATCCGAGAGGATTCCAAATCTTGTTTCTTTTTTTCTTTACTAACATTGTTCTTGGTTTTTTATCTACTTGAAGCTTCACCTGTTCATAAAGTAAGTCGATGATTTTTTCTGTCTGCTTTCTCGCGTGATTTAACAACTCTAAATCTGTCGGATAGCTGATATCACCTGGCGCACAGGTCGCATCTAATATCAATTTTCCCCGATTTTTGAGCGTACTATCTTCTTTTCCTGGTTCTTCTGTTTTTTTTTCGGTGCTAATCGAAGATGCTGTTTCTAGCATCTTCTTTACCGTTCCTTGATTCACTTTGTTGACTAGAACGACACTGATTCTTTCACGAAAATGGACTAACATTGATGCATCAAATGGAGCTTCATTGCTATAAGATGACATCCCTATAAACTACTGTAGATAAGGATTTTCCTTTATTTGTTCTACAGTTTATCTATCACTTATCCGTAGTTTCTCTTTAATTATTAATGCGCCTAACGCCATTCTAAATGTCTTTGCGGGCGCTCCCATTTTTGTAGAGAATCCAGAAGAATATTCCTCTTCAAATTCTGCCCAGGGTATTAAAGAAGCTAGAACTACCCAACGATTATCTGATCATAACTTCAGAGAAAACGCAAGTTCAAAGTTTTCTGGTGAGATTGCCGCCTGACCCTTTTTTCGGTACATGGTTACTAATGACATACTCCTGAGTGTTAGTCACTTAAATGCAAGGATTGTGAGCTATTTTACTTTCTTGTCTTGCACCTGAATATACTTCTTTGGTCTGATAATCGCAGTATGTCAGCTTTTCTTTCTTTTTCAGCAAACCCTAGTTAGAACGGGAGCCAGAGGAGCCTGCCACATTAGAATCACCATAAGCTACAGTATCATTGGCTCTGCGACTCTTGCGACCAAACAGACCAAATAAACCCAGCAAGCCGAGTAAACCCCAATCACCATCGCGATAATTTCTGTCGGTAGCAGTGCGGTCTGTAGTCGTATCCCTAACAGTAGCATCCGGAGTGGTTGTTGTCTGAGCAGAAGCAGGTAGAAGAGTGGGCAAGGTAGCTAAACTTAGAGCTAGAACACTACTTCCCAAAATTTTGGAGAGATTAAAGCGTTTCACGATCACATTCCTCAATTCAATTGCTGTCAGTAATTGTTAAAGCTTATTAAATTCTGACCGCGCCAGCATCAATCTTTAGCTGCAAATAGAAATCTGCTTAAAGTTGCATTTGTAATCGAATGAATAAGCTTTTTTTTCAGGTAAATGTTTCTAACCGCCGATTTCACTGAGACAACCGCCAAATCTTAATAGTATTGTCCTCACTACCACTGAGAAGGGTCTTGCCATCAGGACTGAAGGTGACGGATGTCACGGTGTTGGTGTGCCCCGTTAATGTCAGAATTTCTTCTCCTGTGGCTGGATTCCAGAGTTTGATTGTGCGATCGCGGCTACCACTAGCAATAATTTTACCATCGGCACTGAAGGCTACGGATGTGACAGTGTTGCCATGTCCTGCTAGTGTGCGAATTTCTTTTCCGGTAACTAGATTCCAAAGTTTGATGGTGCGATCGCGGCTAGCACTGGCTAAAGTTTTACCATCTGGGCTAATAGCTACGGCTGTTACTGTTTGAGAATTTCCCTCCAGCGTACGGATTGAGTATCCCTTTGTCAGATTCCAGATTTTGATCGTCTTGTCAAAACTGCCACTGGCAAGAATCACGCCATCGGGGCTGATAGCTACAGATCGCACCCAGAATGTATGCCCTAGCAGTGTCCGAATTTGCTCTCCTGTTGCTAAATCCCAGATTTTGATGGTGTTGTCATCACTTCCAGTAACCAGAGTCTCGCTATCAGCACTGATGGCTAGGGCATGAACTGAGTCAGAATGCCCCTGCAAGGTGCGAATTTGCTTTCGCGTTGCCAGATTCCAGATTTTGATGGTGTTGTCATCACTAGCACTAACCAGAGTTTTCCCATCTGGGCTGATTGCCACAACATTCACCTGCTGAGAATGCCCGTTGAGTGAAGAGATTTGTTTTCCGGTTGCGAGATTCCAAAGTTTGATTGTGCGGTCGCCGCCACTGCTGGCAATGGTTTTCCCATCAGGGCTGATGGCGACAGATAAAACTGAGCTTTCGTGTCCTTGGAGGGTGTTAACTAAGGAAACCTCGCCCAAAGTAATCTTTGGCGGTTCACCTAAAAGCGCCTCATCTTTGCCAAGCTTATTATGCTGACTCAGCCTAGAGAACAAACTCGTCTGAATCTGGCGAAAATGTTTATACCAAGATTCTCCAAAGCCGAACAACAGAATGAAAGCACTTATTAAGATTAAAATTCTCAGTAAAGGATAACTTTTTGGTAAATCTGGAGCTTTAGTTGGTGGTATTTTCCCAGATGACTTACCAGCTGGTGGCAGTGCCAGAAGTTGTTTTGGAGTCAAGTCTCTGAGAACTTCATCGGCTGACTGGTAACGTTGTTGGATGTCTTTTTTCAAAAGCTTGTCGATCACAAAATCCAACTCAGGATTTAATGGACTCCGCAAATATTCCCGCCAATTACTCACCCAGGCGTACCCAGATTCCATCCACAACTGAAAGGGGGAATTTCCCGTTAGCAGATGAAAGCAGGTAGCCCCCAAACCAAATAAGTCACTGGCGGGGAAAGCTTTACCATCTCTAATTTGTTCTAAGGGGGAATAACCATGTGAACCAATGGATGTGCCAGATTTCTGCTGAACTTTGGCGGTGAATTGCTTTGAGGAGCCAAAATCAATCAGGCTTAATCGCCCATCACTTTTATGACGGATAATATTTTCTGGCTTGATATCCCGATGAATGACTTTGCGATCGTGGATAAATTTCAGGATGGGTAGTAAATCTAGCAAAATAGATTGAATTTCTCTAGCGTTATACGCCTTGCGCTGTTGCAACTCCTTTAACAAATTTTCTCCATTGATAAACTGCTGCACTAAATACAAGCAGCCCTCTTGCTCAAAGTAAGCTAGCAAAGTCGGAATTTGGGGATGTTCCCCAAGGTCTTGTAGTCGCTGCGCTTCTTCAGCAAACAACTCCATCGCCTTTTTTTGCGACCAAGTTCCTTGGAATTTTGGAGCCAATTGCTTGATAACACAGCGTTCATTGAGTTTATCTACATCTTCTGATAGATAGGTTCTGCCAAATCCCCCCTCATCTGAAAGGACTCGGATGACACGGAAGCGATTTCTTAAAAGTGACACCAATGGGGTGTTACAACTTTGGCAAAACTTCTTTCCATTAGGATTCAGGGGATTTGAGCAATCGGGATTTAAGCAGCAGATCATGATCTGACAGGCGCGACTGCATGACAACTTTGGCTAAGTTTGCCCCGAACTTTCCCTGAAAAAAATTAGCTCTCGCTTACTTGTGGTAGAAAACCCTGTTCTGGGGATTGGGGAATTACTTAATATAGTTAGCGTTTGTAAATAGTAGTCAGTCTTCCTCATCTGTGGAAAACTACGAGAGCCATAGGATTAATTATTCTATCGATTATATAATAATCTGAATAGAAATTTTTTTTGATCTGCCAGCCCTAGTAATTTTGCTTGTATATTGGCCAGCGACAAGTAACTAAGTATTAAAGAAAAACCCTTTTAAATCAACCATTACTGACTAGAAAATGTAGTCAAAATGCTTACTAAATTTATTTTTTATATTTTAAATCGCCCATGATTAATTGTTAATTTGATACTTTAGATCAATCAGGCTTCAACTTAACTTTACGACCTCGTTTATTTTAGCCTTCCTCTCCATTTCCGAATAGCACTAGCAGTTCTGGCGGCAGGTGACACGTATACGTCAGGATTTTCGTGAGAATTTTCCTGAGAATTTTCGTGTTGTGTAATACTTTTATTATTTAATTTTTGGGTAGATTTTTGGGTAGTTAGACAGTCAGCCAAAGTAGGCAGATAGCTTAGATTACCTAATGCTTTCATCACTTCATCGGCAGTCTTAAACCGATCATTTAACGCAACTTTCACCATTTTTCCTAAAATCTGGGCGAAACTGTAGCTAATATTTACCTCTTTTTGCCAGCAGATCTCACCAGTATTCGCGTCATACTCAAATTCTAAAGGACTTTTCGCAGTCAACATATAAATACAAGTTACACCCAGTGCATAAATATCAGTGGCATAAACTGGACGTAGAGAAAACTGTTCTGGTGGTGCAAATCCCCTAGTTCCAATAAAATTGGTGTTTGCAGCTTGATTGATTGAGTTTTCACAAACATCAATTAATTGCTCTTTCACCGCCCCAAAATCAATCAGCACTACCCGCCCGTCATACTGACACCGCAATAAATTCTGGGGCTTAATATCCCGATGAATTACTTGATGTTTATGAATATACTGTAATACAGGTAATAATTCTTGTAAAAATTGTTTAACTGAGGCTTCACTTTTGATCCCAGTTTGCCTCACTTCTCGTGCCAAAGTCAAACCCGGCACGTATTCTTGAATTAAAAAAAACTCCCCATTCGATTGAAAGTAGTCTAATAGCATGGGGATTTGCGAATGACTACCGAGTTTACCCAAGGTTCTTGCTTCTTTTTCAAAGCGCATACACGCCCTTTGCCAACTTTGAGGATTAGTCACTTTCGGGCAAAGCTGTTTAATCACACACAGGGGATTCCCAGGTAATATGGCATTTTTCGCTAAAAACGTGATCCCAAAACCACCCCGACCCAAAATTTGTAATATTTCATAGCGATCGCGAAACAGTTGCTTGGAACCAGACATCTGGCCAAGTTGAGTTTGCTGTGAAATGCTCTCTTGAGAATTTGTAATTTTTTGAGAAAAGCGATGCATTAGTATCGGATATATGCTCTGCAATGCCTCTAAATTCTACGACAAATATTCATTGGCAATAGTAAGATTACTGAATCTTTGCCAAATCATTAAGGTCTTTCAAAAAGTAAAAATAAATTTATGTAGAATTTACGCATTGACAAGAAATATTAAATATGATATCAAAAATCTTTACAACAGATGAATCTGCTATAGGGGCGTACAAATTTTATTGGCATCAACTTAAGCCCAAACCCCTTTAAAACCTCGTTTTCAGCCAGAGGCTGGAAATGCACCTCAATTGCGGCTCTGCCGCCAGTAAGGGAGGCGGAGCCTCAACGACGCGCATTCCCAGTCTGAGACTGGGAACGAGATCAGAGATAATCTCTAAAACCTTGTTCTAGCAGGCTTTTTTTTGAAGTTGACACCAATGGACAGATGTACGCCCCTACTAGCTATTTTCTAAGGCACCTCAATAGGAATCAAAGCATTTTCTGGCAAGTAGTTGCAAAAATGCCCTTCATCTGCAAGCACCAAAATCAAACGCAGGGGATAATCTGGCGGAACTTGCAAGTCTGCCCACGGTACTGCTAACTCTAAACAATTATTTAAAGCTACTTGAGCGCGACTGAAACGGGGATGCCATTGATGATTGTCTCCAGCTTCCCGAAACTGAATCGATTGCGTCAGTAAGTTAACTTCTAGAAGATGGTGGAAAAGGTAATTAAGTGGGGCTGCATCTGGTACATCTGCCAAGGGAACTGGACTGTTGACCATTGTTTTTTCTGGATAGAACCACAGCAAATTCAACTCTGCTGGCAAATCCTGCCCTGGTGTAGCGCCACTTTTAAAATCTAGCCGCAAATAGAAATTCAGGTGATCCACCCCATACCAAAGTCGCTGGATGACACTGCTATTGTGCATCGTCCCCCGCGCCCCGCCGATTTCTATGCGTCCAGCTTTGTTCCAATCTTGTTCATCACCCTTACCATCAATGACGGGATGAATAAACCCTTGTGGGGCGTGGTTTGTCTGTGCTTGGTGGATTTCCACTGGTTGCTTGAGATATGGCGGTACAGGTTCATTTAATGCCTTGTAAATGCCAAACAAGTGTTCTCGAAACAACCGATCAAAGATGGCATCCTGATTTGAAGAGTGTCCTGCACCAAACCACCAGAACCAGTCCGAACCCTCTGCGGCATACAATGCTTCCCAGGCTTCTGGGTTGTTTTCTTCCGTCGCTTCGGGATGACTTGCGAGCATTTCCCTGGCTGCTGTCAAGTAATCCCAAGCACGATTTTTGGCGCGATCGCCGATCCAAGTGGTGAAGTTGCCATCCACCCAAGAACCACTATGTAGTTGCTCTCCGGGAATGGTGGCTGTGGCGGGAAATTCTTCCAGAAATTCGGAGACAGTGACCAGTTTGAGGCGGGGTTCGTCGCTCAAACTTTGATACAAAGCTTCTAGGAAGGGTTTGCCGTCTTCGGGATAAAATTCCCAGCAATTCTCTCCATCCAAAGCGATAGTAACTAGCCAAGGTTGTTCACTTTGACTGTCTCTTTGCATTTTAGCGATCGCTTGCAAATGTCCCACTAAATCTGCTGCTGCCTGTTTTGCTGGCATGGCGCTGTAGGTAAAGCCAATCAAATCTGATAATCTGTGGTCACGAAACACAATTGACAAATCACCCTCTGCGGTTTGCAGGCGATACGGTTGGTACAACAGTTCTGGTTGCTGCACATTCCCCGCTCCATCCCGATGAAAAAAGTGTTTCAGTGTCCATCCCAAGACGGCTTCATCTGAGCATATCCACTTAAATCCTTGGTTAATAATATATGGTAGTACCTCTGGACTTACTGACTGTTCGGAAGGCCACAAACCACGAGGTATCTGTCCAAAGCGGTCTTTATAAAAGTTCCAAGCTTTCCGCAAGTGGCGGGGGATATCTTCTGCCCACTGAAATCGCTGCTGAGGTAGTGTCATATTGGGCACAGCTACCCGACCTGAGTTAGTATCAGCTAGCAAGGGCAAAATCGGGTGAGTGTAAGGAGTGGTAGTAACTTCCAGCTGCCCCGCCTCCTGCATTTTCCGATGTTGGGGGATAATGCGGCTGAGGATTTCTCGCTGTTTGGAATAAATGCGCTGGCGATCGCTTAAAGTAAAATTCCGACCCTGTTTTAACCAAGCAGCAATTTGTGGGTCATCCCAAAACAGAGGATCGATCCAAGCCAGATTATGCCAAGCTAGCAAATCACCATAATCTGGCAATTCCCAATTTGCCAAACACCAAGCTTGCCCTTTTTCCTGCCTTTGCTGGTACAACTCGGCATAGCGGGGATGAGGGTCAATCAGAGTGTGGTGATTGGCATCGAAAAAGTGTTGGATAATGAATTCGCGCTGTTGCTGGGTGAGTTGTTCATCTGGTGTCAAGCTGGCTGTCAGATAAGGGTCCAAAGCAGTCCCAGCAATATAATCTTCGAGTTGCAATATCAGCGATGGGACTAAATTTACAGTTTGGTGTAACTTAGGATACCGCTCTAAGAGCAATACCAAATCCAAATAATCTTTAGTCCCATGCAAACGTACCCAAGGCAGACGGTAGTGCTGACTAGGAGATAGCGAAACGTCGCTACCAGGAGATTTGTACAGTGGCTGATGTTGATGCCAGATAAAAGCAATGTAGAGAGGATGGGACATAGGAATAGTTAGGAGTTAAGAATGAGGAGTTAGGAGTTGAGTGAGAACTTCTAACTCCTAACTTCTAACTCCTCACTTTTACACCACTTGCTCAATTTCCGCAATTTCAGGAATCATTTCCTTTAGGCGGCGTTCAATACCCATTCTCAGGGTCATTGCAGAACTGGGGCATGAACCACAAGCACCTTGCAACCGCAGTTTCACAACAGGACCATCGAGTTCTACGAGTTCCACATTGCCGCCATCAGACATGAGATAAGGGCGCATTTCATCTAAGACTGTTTCAACGTTGTCAATTGTGAGTTCCATAGTTTAGACCAGGTAAGTTAATGATGGGCATTGGGCAAAACAGTTCCGAGCTCTTCTTTTCCGTTAGCGGTAGCGGGGCGTTTAGCCCGTTCCGAGTAAAGAAGTGAGATTCCCCACTCAGCACTTAGCACTCAAAACTCAGCACTAATGAGGGGCATTGGGAATGGGGCATGGGGCATGGGGCATAGGGCATTGGGCATTGAATAATAATGATCCCTGTGCCAGATGCGCCGTTACTCATTAACCATTATCCAAAATTTTATTTTCTAGCTTTGTTAAATCGATCCTAGACGCAATTGCAGCTAGTTTGTCAGTTGTTTAATTAACATTTGGCATTTGTGTTCACACGCGCAGCGCTTTTACTACACACTTATCTAGAAGCTAGATATTAGAGTAACTGAACTCAGTAGTGCTGCGATCGCCATCTTGATAGTCATGCACAACCTGTTTGGTGATTAAATAAGACGCTTGCTGTTGTTTGATCTCTCATCGTAATTACTTTGACTTCACTGATATTTATTTAGTTTAGTCCAATTTTCCTTAAGGGCATACCTCACAGCTTGGTTGGGAACAAGCTATGTTTTGGGTATTACTGGTTTATTTGCGATCGCATAGCAACTTTTACGGCAACTTTATCATTATTTAATAATAAAAAGCTATAAACACAGGCATAACTAATTAACCTGTCTGATTTCATTATCTGTAAAAGGATTTACGAAACCTGGTTATTAAAGAGCCTTTAACCGATAGAATCTGAGTCGCTATCAATAGATGAAACCATAACAGGTTGTTGATATAGTGGCACTGTAAATGTGACTGTTGAGCCGAGTCCTTCGCCCAGACTATAAAAATGTACCTCACCGCCCATTGCCTCCACTAGCTTCTGGGATATTGCCAGTCCTAAACCTGTACCGCCATAGTGGCGAGTGCGGGAGCCATCCACCTGAGAGAATAATTGAAACAGTTTATCTTGTTTGTCCAAAGAAACACCGATGCCAGTGTCTGCCACCCGGACTCTCACCATGCCAGGAAATTGCTGACATTGAAAGTTCGGCTTCGCTTTTTTGAGTACTAAATCAGCGCTGACGGTGATACCACCTTCATGGGTAAATTTGATGGCATTACCTACCAAATTGAGCATAACTTGTAGCAACCGTTGGTAGTTGCTTTGGACAATAATTTCATCGGAGATAGCAGGCATTTGCATTCGGAAGCTGAGGTTTCTCATTTCTGCTTGGGGACGCATGAAATTTTCTACAGCACTGAATAGCTCATCTAGCTTGACTGGAGCGTAAACTAGCTCCATTTTACCAGCTTCGATTTTGGCAATGTCCAAAATATCGTTGATGATATTCAGCAGATGTATCGATAAGTGGTGAGCTTCTGCCAAAAATTGGTTTTGTTCTTCTGGGTCATCTGCCATCCCTTCTAAAATCAGCTTCAAGAAGCCAATCATGCCGTTGAGGGGGGTACGAATTTCATGGGATACATTAGCCAGAAACTCGCTTTTGAGGCGGGAAGCTTCTTCGGCTTTTTGACGCGCTGCTTCTAATTCTTTATATAAAGTAGCATGTGCGATCGCAGTTCCCAATTGATCTGCTGCTTCTTTTGCCAGTTCTAATTCCGATTCTGTTAATATATAGCATTCATCCTGCCAATTCAAGGCAACCAATCCATTGGCCTGGTCTTGATAGCAAGTCGCAACCACCAAAGTTTTCTGCCGCCCAGACTCCGTGTATCCAGGCACTTCCATCACAACTGGTTCTAGGGTTGCCAAGACTTGAGCAAAGGCAGGATCAGAAGCTATGTCTATTTCTAAGCCAAGCATTGATTTGAGTTCTGGCTGGCGATATTCAGCCTTCACCTCCACTTTTGAGCTTGAAGGCTGATAAGGACAAATAACGCAGCGCTCTAGTCGCAGTGCTTTACCCAAACTGTCAACTGTTTGCTGCCAAATAATATCTAAATCCAATGTCCGCCGAATATTTCTGGTAATCCGATTTATCAGTTTTTGGTGTTGCTGTGAACGTAAAGCCAACTCTATTTGTGTGGGCGTTTTTGATGCCACACGCACTTGTTTTTTGTTGAGTGTCGCTTGCACTAACCGTCCCATCACTAAAACTGTAGTGGCAGACATTCCCAAACTCGGCATAATCGGAGTAATCACTAAGTCCAACTCAAATAATTCCTGGTGGTAGCTAAACCAACACTGAAACCTTTCAGGCACCAAACTGATCAAAATTCGGTGCAATCGTTCCAAATAAGTAACCTTATCCACTGGGGCAAAGGTTTGGATTTGGTTCAGATCGTCAACTATTTTTTCGGTATTTAACCCCAGGAGTTCGCTGTGCTGCCAACAAAAGGTCAGATAGCGCCCTGCCCCATCTTGCGTATACACCAATTCGGCTCCTAGAGTTGGTAATGAGCCATCAGTTTTACTGGTAATAGATTCCAGATTTTGGGAAAATACATTCGGCAATTGGGAATTGGCAGTAATAATCATTAATTGAGTTGGATAAACAAAGGGTATCCGACCGTAATTTTACTAAAGCTGCTAAAATTTTCGCATAAATTTTTACAGCTTTTTTGTTTTTTATTGTGTATTTCTTGGTGTTTTGAAATCTGAATTGGCAAACTTCACTTTTTTAAGTTGTATTGACAAATGACTGATGGCGTTAATCGTTCCATTCACCGCGAGGAGGAACAGGGGTACGCACAGGGGTGCGCGTCAATTCATCATCCCTGAGGATTTCACCTCGCAACCACTGGCGAATCGCCACCTCAATCACTTTACTTGGGTCATTAGTGAGATGCTGAATTTGCTCTAGTAACTTGGAGTCTAGGCGGACAGCAATTTCTACCTTTTCGGCTCCTGTGTTTTCCGCTTCGGTAGTTTTCTCTTGCATATTCATAGGTTTATATACTCTGAATTGGTTTTGTCTAAAGCTTTGTGAAGTAGTTGTATTGATCATTTGGGCTAATTCACTGAAAAACCTTCAAGGGCACAATTACATGGTTCCCCAAAATAGCACTAAAGTAACAGCCTTAAGTTTCAAATCACATTTTTCATATAACTGACTAAACAATGGCTCTAGAACTTTTGTCGGTAAATCGGCGATTATGGGTAATTACGAGTTGCAATTGCCCATTATCCCTACATGATCCCGACATGTACTTATTTACATTCATTGTACGCTCCTAGCTGTTGAATACTAGCAGCGACAAATAGACTTTTATAATATTCTTAAAAGTCCACCTATTTAGATCGAAAGTTAAAGGTGGGGTAAAGAGGGGCAGGGGGCAGGGGGAGAAGAATAATTGCTAACTTATAACTCCAAACTCCTAACTCCCCACTCGGAACTCGGAACTCGGAACTCGGAACTAGGAACTAAAAGCCAGGAGCGTCTTGGCTAAGAAAGCATTAAAATACATTAAGTAAATTGCTCTTTTAACTTTGGTTGCTGCTAAGGCAAAGATAGTATATGACTGACGTTCCCGCAGTTCGCATTCGCAATTTTTGTATTATTGCTCACATCGACCACGGGAAATCAACCCTCGCCGATCGCTTGTTGCAAGCCACTGGTACTGTTGAAGACCGACAGATGAAGGAACAGTTTCTCGACAATATGGATCTGGAACGGGAGCGCGGCATTACAATTAAGCTGCAAGCTGCCCGGATGAACTACACAGCTAAGGATGGTCAGCAGTATGTGCTGAATTTAATTGATACCCCTGGACATGTGGATTTCTCTTATGAAGTCTCCCGCTCTCTTGTTGCTTGTGAAGGAGCGCTATTGGTAGTAGATGCGTCCCAAGGTGTGGAGGCGCAAACTTTGGCAAATGTATATTTAGCGTTAGAGAGTAACCTGGAAATTATCCCGGTTTTGAATAAAATCGATTTGCCAGGGGCAGAACCAGAACGGGTAATTGGCGAGATTGAAGAAATTATCGGTCTAGATTGCAGTGGGGCGATTCTGGCCTCTGCTAAAGAAGGAATTGGTATTGCTGAGATTTTAGAAGCAGTTGTCGAGCGGATACCGCCACCACCCAATACGATAAACGAACGCTTACGAGCGTTAATATTTGATAGCTATTACGACAGCTACCGGGGAGTAATTGTGTATTTCCGGGTGATGGATGGCACCGTGAGAAAAGGCGATCGCATCCATTTAATGGCATCCGGTAAAGAATTTGAAATTGATGAGTTAGGTGTCCTTTCTCCGACGCAAAAGCAAGTTGAAGAACTGCACGCTGGGGAAGTAGGCTATTTGGGAGCGGCAATTAGAGCTGTAGCTGATGCCAGGGTAGGAGACACAATTACCCTAAGTAAGGCGAAAGCAGAGTCAGCCTTACCAGGTTATGCAGAAGCAAACCCGATGGTTTATTGTGGGATGTTCCCCATTGATGCTGACCAATTTGAAGACTTGCGGGAAGCCCTGGAAAAGCTTGAACTCAACGATGCGGCGCTGCACTATGAACCAGAAACTTCGAGCGCGATGGGGTTTGGTTTCCGTTGCGGGTTCTTAGGCTTGCTGCACATGGAAATTGTCCAGGAACGTCTAGAGCGAGAGTATAACCTAGATTTAATCATTACAGCCCCCTCGGTGGTTTATAAGGTAATTACCCTGAAAGGTGAGGAACTGTACATCGATAATCCCAGCCGCTTACCTTCTCCCAACGATCGCGAGAAAATTGAAGAACCCTACGTCCAAGTAGAGATGATTACGCCGGAAACCTATGTGGGCAGCTTGATGGAGTTGTCACAAAATCGCCGTGGCATCTTTAAAGATATGAAATATCTCACCCAAGGACGAACCACGCTTACCTATGAGCTACCCTTGGCGGAAGTTGTGACTGACTTTTTTGATCAGATGAAGTCGCGATCGCGCGGTTATGCCAGCATGGAATATCACCTCATTGGCTACCGTGAAAATCCTCTGGTGAAGCTGGATATCATGATTAACGGCGATCCGGTGGATTCTTTGGCGATGATTGTGCATCGAGATAAAGCTTATAACGTCGGGCGGTCAATGGCAGAAAAACTCAAGGAACTAATTCCCCGCCATCAATTTAAAGTGCCAATTCAAGCGTCTATTGGCAGTAAAGTTATTGCCAGCGAACACATTCCCGCCTTGCGGAAAGATGTGCTAGCCAAGTGCTACGGTGGTGACATCAGCCGGAAGAAGAAACTATTACAGAAGCAAGCAAAAGGTAAAAAGCGGATGAAATCTGTGGGTACTGTGGACGTACCCCAGGAAGCGTTTATGGCAGTACTGCGCTTGGATCAATAATTAAACCAATATTTAGACGCTCCAGGATGAGCTAACGCTGCGCTATCACCCACTCTACAGAATTCATCCTGAATTCTGATGCCTCGGCGGAGTGTCTCCGGCTCCGCTCCTGAATTCTTCTGATAAAAACCTATAATCTCTCAGGCTAGTCTGGGGGGTTAGGTTTTTGATTACAAGCGACGAAAACAATATAATTCACCCTACTTACAGATGAGAAAAACAGCAGTTATTATGATGGCTCAATACTGATTATTGTGAACTACCTACACCGACCTTGCCGTACGGTGTAGGCTTCCCAATTCATCGGCAATAGCCTCTAGCTCTCCGTAGTTCTATTGGTCTTACATTCCCTCCAAGGGCAGGAGTCCTGGTTCCCAAGACCCAAATTTTTTTCTTGCAACATATACCTGAAAGCTCGTGGTTTTCGCTTATGGTATCGATGGCCAAGACGTTTCTATCATATCGAACAAATGTTTCGTTTCGTCGTCGTAGTCTTAGAAAGTTTTCGCTGCGCTCAAATGTGGTCAGACTACACTCTTCAACTCACTCGCAATTCATGAGGCAGCGTGGGAACAGAGGGTTTCCCCCATGAGCGACTGCCATCTCAACACTGACCCTATCGGCTTGCTGTGTGAGCCTTCTTGCTGTTTTAGGTAAAAAAGCTTGTATATTGGCACAGGAAACAACGTATTAGAATCCTAACAGAGGAATAAAACATGCTGGAATTATTGGGTTCAGGTTTGGTGTCGCTCTGGCTGCAAATGGCCGGAGTACAAATCAAGCCACTAGATGCCTTAGATGCATTGACTTGGCAAAGTAGCCCTGGCTTAGTTCTTGCCCCTGATCCCAATCCAGCTGGGGCGACTACGGTGCAGGAATATCTGAAAAAGCTGATCACATCAAAAGTGGTGGCCCCAAATCTGGCTGAAAGTCAGGGAATTTGGATGCAATCGGGGCCGATGCTGATGGCAAATCACCAAGGTACAACACCTCTGCCTGCTGCCTCCTTAACCAAAATTGCCACGACATTAGTTGCTTTGAAAACTTGGGGGCCAGATTACCAATTTGATACTTTGGTCAGCGTCACTGGGCCAGTGGTAAATGGGGTTGTGCAGGGCGATTTGGTGATTACAGGCCGTGGCGATCCTTTGTTTGTTTGGGAAGAAGCGATCGCTCTTGGTAATACTCTCAATAAAATGGGCATCAAGCAGGTAAAGGGAAATTTGATCATTACTGGCAGTTTTGCCATGAATTTCCAACGTCAGCCGATGCTAGCGGGTCTGATGCTCAAGCAAACACTAAATCGTGCCACTTGGGGCCGCCCAGCTATTTACACGTACTCAATTATGCCCAAGGGAACGCCCAAACCTCAAGTTGTGATTGCAGGTGGGGTGAAGGTTGAAGCCCAACCAAACGCTCAACAAACTTTGTTACTGCGTCATCGCTCCTTGCCCTTGAAGCAACTAATCAAGGAAATGAACGTTTACAGTAACAATGATATGGCAGAGATGCTGGCAGACTCAGTAGGGGGAGCAAATGTGGTGCAATCAACCGCCGCCAGCCTTGCGAGGGTGCCACAAATGGAAATTCAGTTAATTAATGGTTCTGGACTGAGCCCCCAAAATCGCATTTCCCCCAGGGCTATCTGTGCCATGCTCATGGCTATTCAAGTTGAGGCATCTACCCATCAACTAAATCTAGCTGACTTGTTCCTGATGTCTGGATTTGATCACCGAGGGACACTGCACTCCAGACACATTCCCCTTGCTACTGTGATCAAAACTGGTACCCTCCGGGATGTGAGCGCTTTAGCGGGAGTGATGCCCACACGCGATCGCGGTTTAGTTTGGTTTGCGATTATCAACCGGGGGACAAATCTCTCGGGTTTGCGGACTGGACAAGACCAACTATTGCAAAGTGTTGTCAAACAATTACAAGTATCTCCAACCGTTCCTGCTGCCCTCACTCCCCACTCAGTTATCAACTCTTTACCCCCGCTAGGCGCAACCAGTCGGAATGAAATCTTGTTCAAAAGTTAGTTTATCTTGGTAAAAATAACTATATATAGATTTGTCACGACTAAGCAACAATTAGGCTTATAAGAATGTTGGCTGTGATTATGCGATTTCCCAAAATATCCCGATCTCTACGTCAACTTAGTACTCATGTTTTAGCGATCGCGCTCGGAGTTGTACTAATGGTTAGTACATTGCAGGTGTTGCCCTCCCAAGCCGAACCAGCACCCAGAGTCACTGCTGGAGATACTTCAAAACTAGCTCTCCAACGGCAATCACCAGCTACTGCTGCCATCGGTAGCAGTAGCTTTGTCACAGCAGCAGTGAATCGTGTGGGCACAGCAGTTGTCCGAATTGATACTGAGCGGACAATTACTCGTCGCGTTGATCAATTTTCGGAAGACCCCTTTTTCCGTCGGTTTTTTGGTGACGGTTTCTCCCAACAGATGCCTTCTGAGCAGCAGTTGCGCGGTCTAGGCTCAGGTTTCATTATTGACAAGAGCGGGTTAGTTCTGACTAATGCTCATGTGGTCGATAAGGCTGATAAAGTAACAGTCCGGCTCAAAGATGGCCGCACCTTTGAAGGGAAAGTTCAAGGTATTGATGAAGTCACAGATTTGGCAGTAGTCAAGATTAATGCTGGTAACGATTTGCCAGTTGCGCCCTTGGGTTCTTCCAGTAATGTCCAAGTAGGAGACTGGGCGATCGCAGTTGGTAATCCTTTAGGATTTGATAACACCGTTACCTTGGGAATTATCAGTACCCTCAAACGCTCCAGCGCCCAAGTCGGTATTAATGATAAACGCTTAGACTTTATTCAGACAGACGCCGCCATTAACCCTGGTAACTCTGGCGGGCCACTATTAAATGGTCAAGGTGAAGTGATTGGAATTAACACAGCCATTCGTCCTGACGCGATGGGTATTGGGTTTGCCATTCCCATTGATAAAGCCAAAGCGATCGCCGCGCAACTGCAACGTGATGGTAAAGTTGCTCACCCGTATTTAGGCGTGCAAATGCTAACTTTGACACCCGATCTTGCCAAGGAAAATAACATCGATCCCAACTCTCCTATTCAGATACCAGAAATTAATGGTGTTTTTGTGATGCGAGTTGTCCCCAATTCTCCCGCCGCATCTGCGGGTATCCGGCGCGGGGATGTAATTCTTCAAATTGATGGTAAAGCTATTACCAGTGCTGAACAATTGCAGAACTTTGTGGAAGACAGTCGTCTTGGTCAAGTATTACAGGTGAAAGTCCAACGGGGTAATCAGACACAGCAGCTTTCAATCCGCACAGCCGAATTGCAAAATGCTTCGTAGAGCCGCACATCTGTTACTGGTGTCAACTTAAGCTGAAAGCCAGTCTAGAAAAGCTTTCTCTCGTTCCCAGCCTCTGGCTGGGAATGCCCACTGTGAGGCTCCGCCTCGTTTACTAGCGGCAGCAGTTGCCGTAATCATTAAAGCATCTGTCTTAGCTAACCCCGCGTAATGCTGAAATAATATTATGTCCGTTTGATTGCTTATTAAACCCGAAGAACCCTACCCCGCCAAAGCTGTGCTTTGTCTCCCCTCCCGAAGAGCTCTTAGGGGTTGGGGGTGGGGTTCATTTTATTATGGGTAATTTGGCGGACATGAAATAACATCTTGGGCTGAGTGATACCGAAATTTACCTTAAATCACTTACCAACAGTTAAAACTAGACCTTCATGGGCTAACATTGCTTGAGGAAAAGCAGATTTAATATCGACTTGAACCCGGTCAAGAAAATCATCATGGTCATCTGGGTGATGATGAGAAATGACTAGCCGTTGGATGCCAGCATTCAGAGCTGCATTCACCGCAGCTTGCCAGAGTAAATCAGCAGAGTCATGATTGTGAGAGGTAGGAGGAGTGTAAGTGGCATTGGCAATCAACAAATCAACGCCTTTAATAAATTGTAAAATCCGCTCTCGCTCCACTTGATCTGCATTCTGGTGCAAATCCGTGACATAAGCAACACTATACTCTTGCCAACTAACTCGGTAGCCAACTGAGCGCTGAGTTTGATTGATTAATGCGGTTGTAATGGTGACATCATCTAGCTTTACTTCAGTGTCTGGAGTCAGATTGTAAAACTGCAATTCCGACTGCATTACCTGTAAAGGGTAAGGAAAGTGTGGCTGGAGCATCTGGTCATACAGACATTGTTTGATTGAGGCTCCATTTGAGGCAGCTGTGCCGTAAATGTGAAAACAATTTTCCCCAATAAATGCGGGAGCGAAAAAGGGAAACCCTTGAATCCGATTTGCTTGGCAGTTGGTAAAAAATAAATGGGCTTCTAATGGCTGTTGCAGTTGTTGCCAAGTTTTACCCAGTATGCGTAAGCCCGTACCGCCATCAAAAATCAGGCGTTTCCCAGCTATATGTATTTCTACACAAGCGGTATTACCACCATAACGGTTGGTGTTGCTACTTGGGGTGGGAATCAAACCTCTTACACCCCAGAATTGCAGGAGAAATTCACTTGCTGGACTACTTGGCATGGTAGCTGACTTTTGAGGTATGTAGCTTTGGGAACCCGACAACTCAAAATTTGGCATTTTCCTTGAAATTAGACCTTACCGAGCAGGTCATCGTAGCGCCGCACTTCCAACAGCCTGTTTTTTTCGTCCACAATGACTACCGTAGGAGAGTAACTTTTTAACTCTTCTGGAGTGAACTGCCCGTAAGTCATTATAATCAAGCGATCGCCAATAATGCCCAGACGTGCCGCACCCCCATTTAATTCAATGACTCCTGAATGGGCTGGAGCCGGGATCGCATAGGTAATAAAGCGCTGACCGTTGGCACTATTAACTACTTGCACCTGCTCATAGGGTAAGATACCAGCTTTTTCCAAAAGGATTTCATCAATGCTGATACTACCCACGTAGTTGATATTTGCCCCTGTGAGGGTGCAGTTATGAATTTTTGCCAAAAGGAGAGTACGCTGCATTCTGGTTTGGGATTAGTGGCAGTTTTTGCGATCCGTAACAAGCGAAAGTTATTAGAGTGAGGAGTTAGGATTGAGTGAGGAGTTAGGAATAAAAATTCATAACTCTTAACTCCTGTACAGACGCAATTAATCGTGTCTCTTCTAACTCCTAACTCTTCTATTATCCTCTATAAGCTTTGACGGATTTTTCTACTAAAGCTGCAACCTTGTCCACATCTTGCCAACCGAGAATTTCAGTCACCTTTTTTTCCAAATTTTTATAACTACGGAAAAATTCGGCAATTTCATCTAAGCGGTGTGGCGCTAGGTCTTTCAGTGATTTTACTTGAGTGTAGCGCGGATCTTTGTCAGGAACACAAAGGATTTTCTCATCGCGATCGCCACCGTCAATCATCTCCAAAAAGCCAATCGGTCGTGCGGCAATAACACAGCCTGGAAAGGTTGGCTCGTCAATGATCACCATACCATCTAGGGGATCGCCATCTTCAGCCAAAGTATTGGGTACAAAGCCGTAGTCATAGGGATATTGTACCGAAGAATAAAGTACTCGGTCTAGAGCAAAAGCTTCTAGTTCCTTGTCGTATTCGTATTTATTTTTACTTCCGCCAGTAATTTCAATCAGAACGTTGATTAGACCCGGTTTCGGTTGGGCAGGAATACGAGATAAATCCACAAAAAACTCCTCCGGTAACAATGAATCATGGGGACACTCAGCTTCGCTCCCCGTGTAGAATTTTAGGGCAATATGGATCTCTTCCCAAAGTATTCATTAGACCTCTTGCATAAATCAAAAATAAGAACCCCACCCCGCCAAAGCTACGCTTTGTCTCCCCTCCCCGATTGCGGCTACGGTGTACACACAAGTCATCGAATTACCCAAAACAAAATAAAAACCTCACCCTGTCCTATCTTTAATCCCTCTCCTTAGTAAGGAGAGGGACAGGTTTTGCACAAGCAAAACCAGGGTGAGGTTTCTTTGGAGTATTCGATATAAGCGTAAATTGCTTCAAGAAAGACTTGTGTGTACACGGTAGCCGCTTGCGGGGAGGGGTGTTAAGGACTTTTGCAAGAGGTATATTCTATGGGATGGGGCATTGGGCATGGGGCATTGGGCATTGGGAAGTGCGATTCGTTCAGTCTAAACCTGAGAAGGAGGACGGCTGGCTTCGGTTGAGTAACCCATTCCAGGGTAGAG
>NZ_JBALCS010000088.1:0-43813 GCF_036919555.1 Nostoc sp. | reverse complement strand
CTTCAACAGCAAGATTTGATTCAAGGGTTAACGGGTTTTCACTGGTGGATTAAAATCGGAGCTTAATCGTAAGTGATTTACCGAACATGATATAAGTCCTGTTTCAGTCGCGGTTTAAATCCCCGCGTCTTCGCGTTGAGCGTGCCGTAGGCAAAATGTCTTTAATTTTGAATTTTGTTAGCGTAGCGTAAAGCCTTCTCTACGAGAGGCTGCGCCAACGGCATGGCTTCGCTTAGAGCGAGTTTGCGAGCGTCATTTTGAATTTTGAATTGTTAATCTTGTACTTCTGAACAAGATTTTGTGGGAGCGCCTAAATCGTCTAAAGTATTCATTAATGAGTCATCCTGTGGCGTGGGGTATATACTTTGGGAATTTATAACATCGTCAAAAGCTTCAAGAGTTTCGAGAGCCTCAAGAGCCTCAAGAGCCTCTGATGCAGACTGATATCGCTGTTTGAAGTCATCCAGCACCATTTTGCTGAGAATCTGAGCTAGGGAGTGGCTCACTTGCGTGCGTAGTTTACCGCCGTAGGCATCGCTCCATTTTATCTCCCCCTCAGTATTTCTATCTAGCTCACGGGGTGCTATACCAGTCAAGGCTTTAATCCCAACCATTCCCACTGCATAGATATCACTACTGTAGTGTGGACGCCCAAAACATTGCTCCCTTGGTGCATAACCCTGAGTACCAATGCCAATGGTGAAGGGGATTTGCTCTTGATGATCAAGCTGTTTTGTGCTGACTTCTTTGACGGCTCCAAAGTCAATTAGTACCAGTTTACCGTCTGAATGTCGCCGGATAATATTGCTGGGCTTAATATCCCGATGAATCACGTTGTTTTTATGTATAAATGTTAATGTTTGCAATAAATCCCTGACAATTTTGATCACTGCAATTTCATCAATTGCTATACCTGCTGGGAGTTCCTGATTTAAAGGATGACCAATTATCTGTTCTTGCACTAAATAAAATTCTTCATCTTCTTCAAAATACGCCAAAAGTTGAGGGATTTGAGCGTGCGTTCCCAATTTTTCGAGTGTTTGCGCTTCTGACTTAAAAAAACGTCTGGCAATTTGCAATCCTTCGGGTTTAGTGTTAGCTGGTTTTAGTTGCTTGACAACACATCGCGGATTACCAGGACGTTGGGTATCTTCGGCAATATAGGTTTCGCTGAATCCACCGGAACCGAGAACTTTGACAATTTTGTAGCGTCGAGCCAGGACTTTCCCTGATAAGGCTAAATCTCGTTGCTCGATTAGTCCTTGGAAATCATCTTGTTGGCTGATAATCTCTTGGACAACTGTGGAAGTTTTATACTTCTGAAAAATGTCTACTAATTGGCGTTTTTTGATGCTTTCTCTGACTAATGAAGTTCCCAGGTAGGAAAGTCCGATCATTGCGATCGCGATCGTTGGTACAGTAGTGGGAAAAATTAACTGACCATTGACAAATAACCCATAGCTAATTCCTACCCAAGTACCAGACAGGGCAAGGCTATATAGAAATCTATTGATACTACGCTTGCGTCTGCTAATCATCAAGGCTGTACTGCCAACTAGAATTAGCACAAACAAACCCTGCAACCGTGGACTATTAATTCCTGGGGCGATCGCTTTACCTGCCATCAAAGTGGCGATCGCATTGGCGTGAATTTCCACGCCCGACATGGGTTTACTGCTGTTGCTAGCAGCGACTGGATAATAATCATTGTTTAACTTATCTGTTGCCCCAATCAGCACGATCTTGTTTTTGAACACCTTTCCCTGCTGCAAATAGGTGTTCCAGTTTTCCGGGTCGAGTACGTGCCAAAAGGGTATTTGCTCAAATGTACCCGCAGATCCCCAAAAATAAATGCGATCGCCCTTTGGTTGAGGATAATTTACTTGTGCTGCCCTGAGCGCTGCTTCATCAAAGGAAGGTAACTTCTCGATCAAATTATCTTCAGCTAGCAACTTAGAAAACTCACTCGCCAATCGATGAACTTTACCATCCACCTCCACGGGGAAATTAACTGAGCCAATGGACACTGACCCTGTACGAAACATCTGTTGTGGGTCTATCAGTTGCATAAAAGACCCTTGGTGCGTCTGGGAATTTTCGTAAACCGCTGCCAAGGTAACTTTGCTGCCATATTTTTGCAATGCTGCCTGGAGTTGGCGATCGTCAGTAACTCCATAACTACTTGGCGTGTCAAAAACGACATTTACCGCTACAGAGCGGGCACCTGCTTTGATTAACTTTGTGATCACCTGAGCATAAGCAGCACGTTGATAAGGATAAGATTTCAGTGTTTCTAGGTAGGCATACTGTTTCGGATTTGTTTTATAGTACTGTTCGGGAACTGAGATTGACTGATCATCTATTGCTAAAATTACGATGTCTTCTGGAGGCACAATCGGCCCACGCAGTTGAAAAAAGTCAGAAAGCGCCTGATTTTCGCTCAATTGAACCAATTCCCCACCAGAAGCAGTCAGCAGTGCTGCCCCGATTGCCCAAGCACCAGCAAGGAGATGACCTAAGCGAACCATCCACCTGGACTGGCGAGCCGATGCTGTCGAAGTTACTTTTGTCGGTTTACTTGAGTGTCTATTGGCAGCAGAGACATAGTTTTTAGTTAAGGTAGATGTAGGTTCTTCTGCCATATCGTGTTACTGATTGATTTAAGTCCAACACTTTTATTTATTCAGACCACGTTTTAGTACAAGCTCATTGAAATAAGACTTAAATGACAATCTTATACATTTGTAAAGTATCTTCTATTCATCAAAAAACTTTTATTGCCAGAGCTAGTCCCCAAGAGATTCCTACTCAGTCATTGGCTAACTTATTCTTTTTCTGTTGAGTGAGTTACAACTAGTGATTGTCCCACAGATCAGAGCCGCATATACTTCCCCTGTGCATTTGGTTGCGGCGAGATTTTGCCCCAACCCAACCAACAGGTAGGCTCCTAACTGGATACTTTACCAGAAGCTGTCCCAAGTCCGTCTTCTGTCTCTGGCGCAATATTGGTACTCCCCACAAAGCGTGTCCCGATACTGAAAGCTTTACCTATAGATAGGCATTAACTTATATCTTAGCCTAAGCCTATGCTATACCTCTTTAGGAGTAAAATTTAGTGTTATACAGCGATGAATGCTGTCACTCAGTCAATTTTATTGGTAGATTTTGATCAGAGGGTAGCTCTTGTAGTGCCGGAGGTGAATAAGGTTTAGCACCCAAGATCTCAACTCCAATGTTGCAGCCGTTTTTATGCTTTGAAAGAGGTAGGATAAAAGCTATAGATAAAGGGCTACTTTATAGATATTAGCAAACTTGTCATTTGAGAATTGCTATAATCTATTGTTCGATCTAAATTCATTTATATTATTAGGTGTAAATTTGTATGGGTTCTCCAATGAATCGTCTGTCTATTTTTGTAGACGGAAACAATATGTTCTATGCTCAACAAAAGAATGGCTGGTTTTTTGACCCTCGGCGAGTCTTAGAATACTTCAAACATGAGCAATCAGAAACAACATTAATTAATGCATTCTGGTACACTGGCTTAAAAGATCCACAAGATCAGCGAGGTTTTAGAGATGCTCTAATTAGTCTAGGATATACAGTCAGAACTAAAATTCTTAAAGAATATTATGATGATACGTCTGGTCGTTACTCGCAAAAAGCGAATTTAGATATTGAAATTGTTGTAGATATGTTTAATACAGTTGACCAGTATGACCGAGTAGTATTATTCAGTGGCGATGGAGATTTTGAAAGAGCAATCGAACTATTACGATCCAAAAATACACATATTACGGTAGTATCAACAGAAGGGATGATCGCTAGAGAGCTACGGAATGCTACTGATAGATATATAGATTTAAATGATATCAGAGAACAAATAGAAAAAACCGAAGGTTAGTAGCCTTAGCAATTATTTACAAAGGTAAGAGTAAAAGAAAAACTAAGGTTGAAGATATATTGAGCCGCAACTAGAAAGGTAAGAATTCGGCACCCAGGAGTCAGAAGTCAGAATTGATAAGGAGTTTAGTATGATTTGGATATTCATTCATTAAATCTTTGTCTGATTCTTTAACGATTCTGAGGTCTGAATTCTGACGGAGTGAATTCTTACCTAGAAACTAAACAACAAACCGCAAATGAAAAACAAAACAGATCGAATCATCATTTTTGATACGACATTGCGAGATGGAGAGCAGTGTCCAGGAGCAACACTGAATATAGACGAAAAGCTAGTTATTGCCAAGCAATTGGCGCGTCTGGGTGTGGACGTAATTGAGGCAGGCTTTGCCTTTGCCAGTCCTGGAGATTTTGAAGCAGTTAAGAAGATTTCTCAAATTGTCGGGACAGAAAATGGTCCGGTAATTTGCAGTTTGGCAAGAGCGATTAAAGCAGATATTGAAGCGGCCGCCGAAGCATTAAAACCAGCAGTTAACGCCAGAATTCACACATTTATTTCCACTTCTGATATTCATTTAGAGTATCAGTTGCGGAAGTCACGGGCAGAAGTGCTAGCGATCGCCCAAGAAATGGTAGCTTATGCCAAGTCCTTCATGACAGATGTCGAATTTTCGCCGATGGATGCGGCTCGTACCGATCCAGAATTTCTTTACCAAGTTTTAGAGGGAGCGATCGCAGCTGGTGCAACAACAGTTAACATTCCCGATACTGTGGGTTACACCACCCCTAGCGAATTTGGAGCCATAATTAAGGGCATTATCGAAAATGTTCCCAATATTGACCAAGCGATTATTTCCGTTCACGGTCATAATGATTTAGGCTTGGCAGTTGCTAACTTCTTAGAAGCCGTGAAAAATGGCGCACGGCAACTAGAATGTACGATTAATGGGATTGGCGAACGTGCTGGAAATGCATCACTAGAAGAATTGGTGATGGCCTTGCATGTGCGACGGCAATATTTTAACCCCTATTTGGGGAGACCAGCAGATTCTCAAGAATCCCTGACAAATATTGACACTAAGCAAATTTACAAAACTTCACGCTTAGTTTCTAATTTAACGGGAATGTTAGTACAAGCAAATAAAGCGATCGTTGGGGCGAATGCCTTTGCCCATGAGTCTGGGATTCACCAAGATGGTGTGTTAAAAAACAGGCTGACCTACGAAATTATGGATGCCCAATTGATTGGCTTGACAGACAATCAAATAGTTTTGGGTAAACATTCAGGGAGAAATGCTTTCCGCACTCGGTTGAAAGAATTGGGCTTTGAACTGTCGGATACTGAATTAAATAAAGCATTTGTCAGATTCAAAGACGTAGCAGATAAAAAGAAAGAAATTTCTGATTGGGATTTGGAAGCGATCGTTAACGATGAAATCCAACAAGCGCCCGATTTGTTCCGTGTAGAGTTGGTGCAAGTTTCCTGTGGTAGCAACGCCCGTCCCACTGCTACAGTTACCCTCCGCACCCCAGAAGGTGAAGAATTAACCGATGCTGCGATCGGTACTGGGCCAGTGGATGCAGTTTACAAAGCCATCAATCGTGTGGTGAATGTGCCCAACGAGTTGATTGAGTTTTCTGTCCAGTCAGTAACAGCTGGTATTGATGCCATTGGAGAAGTGACGATTCGTTTACGTTATGAATCTAAAGTGTTTTCTGGTCATGCAGCGAACACAGATATCATTGTGGCATCTGCACAAGCTTATGTAAATGCGCTGAATAGGCTGTATTCTGCATTACAAACTCAAGAAAAACAACAGGAAGTAACTGCACAGAAAGTGTAAAAACAATCGAACCACAGATAAACATTGATGTTTATTTGTGGTTCTTTTTGCTAATATTTGAATTTTGGCAAAAAGTTAAGTCTATTGAGTTCATTATGAATATTGTTTACTTTTTTAGATTTTTAGATTTACCTCATATCCATAAAATTTTATTCTAAGAAATGATCTTTATAGTCAGTTAGCTTGCATGAGTAGCGAAAAAACTCCAGAATTGCCGCTCTGGGTACAAGATAGAGATATAGTCATTGCTCATGATGAAGAAGTACAGTGGCGAGAAGGAAAACGCCCTGATTATTCTTATACCAATGAATTTCTTCATCAAGAAAGCAAATTTCAGCATCCAGAAGGTTCTTTAGAAGCGATCGCACAAAACTTAGTCCGAACTTTTGAGATGGAAGCTTCTCATAAATCTAATCCTCAACAGTGGCTTTCGATTGTTACTGATAAGTTTAAGATGAGTAGCAATGGGGGGCAACAATACAATCCTCAAGATGTCGCCCAGCAAGGTACTTATAACCTATTTCTGGGTGAAAGTGAGCAGTATAGCTCTGAAACAGAAACCTTTGAAACTTCATTTGAACTTTTTCATACAGCCTTTCCTAATGGCTTCCTTTGGGAACTAACAGAAGTCCTTTCGGGTCCGCCTAATGTTACTTTTAAGTGGCGACATTGGGGAACATTTAATGGTTCGTATAAAGACTATGCACCCACCGGGGAAACAATAGAAATGGTAGGAGTTAGTATTGCTCACGTAACTGATGATTTGAAGATTGAGTCTTTAGAGCATTATTTTGATAATAATGCCTTTCTTCAGAAACTAACGGCAGGCGGTTGTCCTTTCCATTCCCAAAATCAGTAGCTTTGGCGACTAGAAGTCGCACGCCAGTTGCTCATGGGGGAAACCCCCAAGACTGCACTGGCTTGGCTATACAGACAAAACCTGCCTCCGTAGGTTAGCAAACCCTTGATTTTGTGTTAGTCCACGGAGGAAGACGAAAGTTTGTGTAGTAGCGACTTCTAGTCGCCTAATACTTTTAAAATATCCTCTTACTCATGAGTAATCAGCATTAGTATTTAAACGTATCATGATTTTTTCTGGCTCTGTCAAATTTTTAAAACCATAACGCCGATAAAGTCCATGAGCATCTTTTGTGCCTAACATCCACCTTTGAACGTCTTGCAATTCTGGATATTCCAAAATATATTCTACAAACCATTTTCCTAAACCTTGTCCTCGATAAGGCTCCAGAATCAAAACATCTTTTAATAATGCAGAAGTTGCATAATCAGTGATGACTCTCGCAAAGCCAACTTGTTGCTCACCTTCATAAAGTCCAAAACATAAGGAATTTTTTATTGACTTTTCCACAGTAGCTAATGGTATGTTTTCAGCCCAATAAGAAGTTTGTAAAAAATCATGAATAATTTGAATATTTAATTTAGATTTATCGGTATTGATGTAAAATCTCTGTTTTAATTCTTCGTTCATCTGCCTGAATCTTGTATTTATAGCTATTTTCAGGTAAATAGACCACGCGGTAGGGGCACAGCATTGCTGTACCCTTACGAAAGATGTGGTTCAAATACATGAAAACTGTTGTAATAAATATATTAATGCATAAGACTTCTTGCATAAATCAGAAATAAGAACCCCACCCCGCCAAAGTTACGCTTTGTCTCCCTGCCCCTAATCCCTAGAGGGGGCCCCGAGTTCCCCGCAAGCAAGGAGGGGATTAAGGCTGGGGTGTTTGGGACTTTTGCAAGAGGTCTATAATAATTAATTCTAATTCATTCTTGAAGTCAGTGCGTTGCAACCTAAGATGATGAAAATACTGAACCATGAGCTGGATAAGAGAGGCTATATTCAGTATTCAAGGATATTGGTATATCTATCATTGATTATGAATCAGGATACAACAAAATCTTGGCAAGAAGTCCGCGCAGCTTTTCAAAAAATCTGGGGTTATGAAGATTTTCGTCCACCACAGGGAGAAATTGTCAGCAGTTTATTGGCACAAAAAGATGCACTGATTATTATGCCTACAGGTGGAGGAAAGTCGATTTGTTTTCAACTTCCCGCACTGCTACAAACAGGATTAACTTTAGTAGTTTCGCCCTTAGTGGCGTTGATGGAAAATCAAGTACAGGAACTACAACAAAGCCATCAGAAAGCAGCGCTTTTACATAGTGAATTGTCTTCATCTCAACGCCGTGCAACTCTGCAAGCTTTAGATCGTCAACAGCTAAGATTACTTTATTTATCGCCAGAAACTTTGTTAAGTGCGCCAGTGTGGGAAAAATTATGTCAGCCGCAATTGCAAATTAATGCCTTAATTTTAGATGAAGCTCATTGTTTAGTGCAGTGGGCTGATAGTTTTCGCCCAGCTTATCGCAGATTAGGCGCGGTGCGTCCTGCACTACTAAAATCAAAACCACCAGGAACAAAAATTAGTATTGCTGCTTTTACCGCTACTGCTGACACCTCAGCCCAAAAGATTATTCAAACAGTTTTACAATTACAGCAACCAGAGATTTTCCGCTTGAATCCCTACCGTCCTAACTTGCATCCCTGTGTTCGCATTGCTTGGACACCACGAGGTAGGAAACAACAATTATTAAAGTTTATTCAAAATAGACCGCAACAATCGGGATTAGTTTATGTTCGCACTAGGAGAGATAGTGAAGATTTAGCTGAATGGTTAGCAGAGATGGGTTATGCAACAGCTAGTTATCATGCGGGATTGGGTGCAACAGAACGGCGTGAAGTAGAAGCAAGTTGGTTAGGTGGCAAAATCCCCTTTGTGGTGTGTACCTGTGCGTTTGGTATGGGGATAAATAAATCTGATGTTCGCTGGGTAATACATTTTCACGCGCCACATCTGCTGTCTGAATATGTGCAAGAAATTGGCCGGGCTGGAAGGGATGGGAAACCTGCCGAGGCGTTGACATTGGTAAGTGAACCTACGGGGTGGTTAGATCCAGAGGATAAGCAAAGACAGGAGTTTTTTCAAGAACAAATGCGATCGCAACAACAAATAGCGCAGCAACTTGTGAAAAAATTACCAAAACAGGGAGAAGTGAATGCAATAACCCGACAATTTCCTGATGGTGCGATCGCCTTATCTTTACTCCATAGCAATGGTCAGCTAAACTGGCTTGACCCTTTCCATTACACTATTGGGCAAAAAGCCGGAACTCAGCCACCAACACAATTACACGCTGCTAAACAAATGCATCAATATCTGACTACAAAGCAGTGTCGTTGGCAGTTTTTATTAAATGCCTTTGGTTTTGACAAAGAAGCAGCTAACTTGCGTTGCGGACATTGCGACAATTGCCGCTAAACTGCCCTGTTCCCTATCCTCCAATCTTGGGTTTCAGAATTGTTTGTAGTTTGCGTTTTAGCGAAGACAGCACAAACTACTCACGAGTATAAAAAACTCGTTAGCGATCGCAGAGGAGTTTCTCGCCAAATACTTAGGTGGTAGATTTGAGCCTTTGGCAGATATCCCAGGTCATTCAGGAATAGTTAAATAAAGTCTCAAAAGGGTGGTTAGTGTCATTCACCGACCACCTTGATATTTTAAATCTAGTAAGCGTAGACCCAAAAGTGGAATGCAACCTAACTGTTAAGTTCAGCAACCACTTTTGCCGCTACAATTAAATATTTTGTAAAAGCAGCATATCCATTTGGACAGCAAGTTTTAATAATACCTAAATCAATCTGAGAAGCTAAGTCCCATCGAATTTGAAGCGGACGTTGATTGCTACTTTCTTCAGAGAGATCAGTTGATTCTGTGATCGCTTTCTCTAAAATATCCTTGGTACCATCTGAAGCCTCTAAATTTTCAAGTTGTTCAAGCTCTACACCTAAAAATTTTGAAACAGTTTGAGTGTCAGCTAGCAACCAGGTTTCAAAATTTCTAATTGCTAAACCTCCTGCACTACGATCATTGATTGGTTGCTCATTGACATCTAAGTGATTGTCACGAATCTTATTTAAAGCACGTTCTAAATCCCGCTGCCTTTGAGATAGGTTATCATCCGCATCAACCACAATGAGGATCATGTCTACCTCCTCTGGTTTCCAAGAGATAACTACCTGTGCTAAATACTTTGGAGCTAAGACTGAATGTCCAGTTCTTCGTTTAGAACACTTACTTTCACTGCTTGATGGATGTCTCTGTACAAAATTACAATCAGGTAATCCAGCAGTTTTAAGCTCTCGTCTAATTAATGTATGAAGTGCCCCCTCATTATTTCTTTCAATAACCTTTCCACCGTCCTCTGGTTTGATATACGGAATACTTGCTCCCAGTTCTGCCTCACCTTCAGCAATTAGCCCAATACGAATCGGACGATTCATACCGGATTGCCTCCAAATGTATTCGTAAACCAAAGCTCACCTAACTCTCCATCATAAGCTTCCAGCGCTTTCTGGAAACGCACAGAATCTATGGGTAAACTATGGACTTGAGTTCTACCTTCGTTATCTAGCTCAACAGCACGTACTTGATGAGGTTCAACATAATTTAGCAGTACAGGAGAATGAGTTGTGATTAAAACTTGAACCGGCTTACCAGTAATTCCTTCTGTCGAGACAATTTTCAATAACTCTATCATTTTGTGCAGCAGCCAAGGATGAACTCCATTCTCTATTTCTTCAAAGCAAATGATACTTGGAGTGTTCTCTTGATACAGCGCAGTTAGGAAAGCTAGGATTCTAAGTGTTCCATCTGATATGTCATAAGCAGGAATACGGTGTTCTGAATATCTATCAATCAATTCCAGTAAAAAGGTTTGATTTTCTCCACGGGGCAATACAATTCTTTGTATGTTAGGAACAAGCCGCGTCAAACGCTCCTCTAATTCATCAAAACCTTTACGATTAGCGTGCAAAATATCAACTAGAGCATAAGTAATTCCTTGTCCAGTCCTGTCCATACTGCCAGTTGATACAGCTTTACTAGAGAGATCAACTGGGGCAAAATCATAAATACTAACCTTTTTCAGGGCATTGTTCAGGGGAGAATCTGGGTATTCATTAGAAACTAGGAATTTTCTTAATGTAGTTGTATATTGATGTGATATGCCAATAGTTTTTTCAAGATTTCTTATATTGACTTCTCGCTGAGGATAATCAAGATGAAATGATAGGTCTAAAAAGTTTTTAGATTTTTCAGAAGGAGTGCTTTCTGTTGTAGGAAGGGTGCTGACCTCAAACATAAAATAATCTGGCTTTCCATGCCAGAATTTAGATTCAATGCTCTGCTGGTTCTTGCTTACAGTATTTAAAGAATTTGTAAAAAAATGTATTACATCTGCATCATTTCTCTCGGCTATCATCCTTTGGAGAAAATCAGATAGTACAGCAAGAGCTTCACAAATGTTTGACTTTCCAGAACCATTAGGCCCAATGAATACGGTTAATGGTTCTAAAGCTATTTCGGTATCAAAGAGGCTCTTATAGTGCTGAACTCTTAGTTTAGATAACATCTGTTTGATAGTAAGCAGATTTAGCTATTTTATATTAGTCCTAAATGAGTAGTGAAGTTTTACTCCCTTTGCTCCATTTTTCATGTTACCACTTAATGCTAGATGAGACGTGTGCGATCGCACCTCTTAAATCACTTAGTCTGTCTATTAAATTTAAACTAAGAAATCGCATCACCCGCATTGGTTTCTCCAGCGTTGAATACTTGCTCTGTGGTTAGCTGTAATTCTGGGAAAATGATAGAAGCGATCGCCCAGCAGTTTCTCGCCAAATACTTATGTGGGAGATTTGAACCTTTGGGAGATATCCCTGGTCATTCAGGACTCATTTGGCACTCACAGTTTTAAGCACTCTGATGCTCAGACTCTTCTTTTTGCAAGAGAAAATCGAGATAGTCTTGTAATTGCAACAGCCTCGCTCCAGATAGCTGGCGTAACTTGGCTAAAATTATTTCTTCTTGCTGCCACTGGGCAATGGGGATAATTTGAGATGCTGGTACTTCGATCGTCACATGGGGCAAATCAAACCCTTCCAGACTATACC
Source organism: Nostoc sp. (assembly GCF_036919555.1). Lineage (GTDB taxonomy): Bacteria > Cyanobacteriota > Cyanobacteriia > Cyanobacteriales > Nostocaceae > Nostoc. The sequence continues at coordinate 32,029 of NZ_JBALCS010000088.1, read as the reverse complement.
CGTCCTCTTCCCCTTCAGGCATAGGATAATGTTCCACAATTGTTGCAACATTCCCGCGTTTCAGGTTGTATTCTGGTAAGTCCTGCGCTAAGGCAACTTGGGAGAATAGAGGGTGCTGTATCTTCATGAGTTGGCTCCTTGAGCTAGCACTAAGGTGACAAATTTGGTTGTATCGTTTGCAACCATCCAAATGCTTAAGATATTGAGTTTAACGCCATTAATCCCTCGTAGACACGCACGAATGGCATACTTGTTACCATAGCGAGTTGTTTTGATCGCCTCGGCAGGTTGCGTTAAAACTTGAGCGCGTAGATCCCGTTCCAGTTGTTGCCAATTGTCTAGTGTGTACCCAGCCCTAGCCAGAAATTTAGATTTATCGTCTTTTGGCAACGGCACAAGCAAATACTTGGTTAGCTTTTCTTCTGCGATTATTGCATCCTGCGGTAAAAAGGCCATCGGCTCATGGCATAAATCTTGGGTGGGAATTATTGACTACATTTTACTGTTGGAGATGATGAAAGTTTTGACGGCGATCGCATTTCTCAAATTACTTCCTATCCGTGCGATCGTCATACTTCAAACCCTCATCGAAATCACACGAATTTCATCCCCAACTTCTGTATGGGCAATCACCACCACTCGCCCGTGCAATAGTCCCAGTGTAATAAAGCGCTGTTCTCCATAAGCATAACGCTCATCTTCAAACGTGAATGTTGCACCTTCAAAAACCTGAGAAGCATCTACGAAATCAAACCCGTGTTTGCCCAAATTTAATTGCCACTTATTTTCATGTTATGGCGATGTGATAGATGTACTTTGGCAATAATATTGTTTTGTAGATGCACAATTATCTATCTGATTACGGAAATTATCGATTATCGCTACAACTTCTCCGTGTAATTCATCATACTGTTCTTCATCTATATCAAGATAATTTCCATGAGCAATCATATTTCTTTTCTTTAGTAATTTTTCATCTATTAGTACTTCTTTTGATTCATAGAAACTGTAATCTAGACCTAGCATACATACTATCTCTTTAAAAACTGATGATGATAAATTAGATGTCGCAATTCTGTTTTCGTATTTTATGATACTTCGCTCTGTCAGTTTTGTTATAAAAAATTCTGCTACTTCATTGTATATAGTTGCTTTATTTGTTTGATTTGCTTGCTCTAACTTATCTTTTATTGCCAATGCTATAAAATTGTTGGAAAGTTTATTATAAGGAAGACCCTGCATAGCAACAAATTCTAAGTAAGTATTAGCTGCTACTTTGATAAATCCCTCCCAATGAGCATAAAGCATAGTGATTCCACTACGAAGTAACGCCTTTTGTTTTCCTGGCGAGAATGACTTTAAATCAATTAGGGCTTTCAATGCTGAAAGTTCTATTTTTCGCCATGCAAGTTCTTCTGCCAGCTTATCACTTAGCTGCTCTAAAGTACGTATTTTCATTATTGGAACATCTGACGACCAAAGGGGACTAGTTTTGGTACTCTTCGCTGTGCAGTAGTACCTGAACCTGACCAATTTGTATATTCAGGGCTTATCCAAATTTGCTTTACTTTCTCTGTTATATCAATATGTGAGTGAGATATATTCTCATAGTTGTAACCAATTCCTAAAGCAATGACTTCATAAGCAGAAACTAGAAAACCTCCTAAAAACTTATTTTTAGTTGGAGAATATCTCCGAAAACTATCACTTCCCATTTGTTCATACAAAATTTCAAATGTTTTCTTAAACGCCGCTTCTTCTTCCGAATAATTGAATTTTTCATTTTTAGCCATTTCTACCATTTTCTCGGTTAAAAAACCGCTTAAGTCATTACGTATCTTCCTCATTTCTTTTTCTTCAAGAGTGCGGAAAACCAAAAATCTTAATAGTAGCTCCATATCATATTGTTCTTCAAGTGGTCGTTCACTAAGAGCTATACACTCTCTAAACATTTCATTTTGTCCTAAATTTTTAAGCCAATGAAACATTTCCTGATTAAACATTACAAGAATACAGTTTCTTACTTCCTGTGGAGTAGCTATTGAACCGCCAGTATTTAATCGTTGGAATAACTCATATTTGGCAATTTCGTCACTTTCTTTCAGTAAAATAGTTGCACCAATTTTAGCCCTTTTAATCAATAGACGTTGAGCTGGGGTTAAAGAGTTTTGTGGCTCAGAAGAATCTTCCCATTTTTTACCTTTCAGATTTGGTAAATATTTAGTTTCTTCAAGCACAAGTGGTACGAGAATTTCTTGATCTTCATTTTTGAGTTTTCCCACAAATTCATATATTGTAGATAGTCTTTGAAGACCGTCTACAACATCCCAAACACCATCCTCACGTTGCGAAACAAAAATCGGTGGGATAGGTATACCAAGTAAAATAGATTCTATTAATCTTGTTTTTTGTATAGTACTCCACCGAAAAAATCTTTGAAACTCAGGATGTATATCAATTTCTTTGTTCTCATAAAGGCTTATCCATTCCCCGATAGACATTGAATAGTTATCGGCTCTAATTTCTTGCCTCATTTTGTCGATTTCTTCCTGAAGTCCCATGTTTTTACTCCAATGTTGTTGAAAATATGGAAATGTTTGTCAGTTGAACCAATTTGTTATTTCTGTATTTCAGGCTGACACAGTTAACCTTTATCATCACTAAGCTGCAATAAACAAAGCTAAACTGCCAGAACTAAAGAAGAAAAAACTTCAAAAGCCTGCAAAAGCAAGCAGGCTTCTCGGTGTAATCCTAAGTTTATAGTCTTAGGGGAATTAGTGACTTATGCAATTAGCCTATTCTATCTTTGCAACCAATTACCTAAAATTGCTGCAAAAATCGTAAATCGCTAGCATACAAACGACGAATATCATCGATTTGATGTAACACCATCGCAAAGCGTTCTACACCAAAACCGGCAGCAAACCCAGTATAAATTTCTGGGTCGTAACCCACAGACTTAAGTACATTTGGATCGACCATACCGCAGCCCATCACCTCCAGCCAGCGGCCATTCCACTGCAAATCCACCTCAGCCGATGGTTCAGTAAACGGGAAATAACTGGCGCGGAAGCGAATTGGTAAATCGCCAAATATTGCTTGTAAAAATACTTTAATTGTGCCTTTGAGGTCTGTAAAAGTGAGTCCCTCATCAATGGCTAAAAGTTCTATTTGATGGAAAACTGCTGAGTGAGTCGCGTCTACATTATCTCGCCGATAAACTCGCCCTGGAGCCACAACCCGAATCGGTGGTTCTTCTCTTTCCATGTAACGAATTTGCACTGACGAGGTATGAGTGCGGAGAAGATTACCATCTGGCAGGTAGAAAGTATCCTGCATATCACGGGCGGGGTGGTCAGGCGGGGTATTGAGAGCCTCGAAATTATAGTAATCTGTTTCCATCTCTGGCCCTTGAGCCACGGTGTAGCCCATACCGACAAAGATATCCAGCGCCCGGTCGATAATACCATTGAGGGGATGAATGCGACCTTGGGGGCTGTAAATTCCTGGCATAGTTACATCCAGAGTTTCCGCCTCTAGCAAAGCTTGAATTTGCGCGGCTTCTAAGGCAGCACGTTGCTGGTCTAGACTAGTTTGCAGGGATTCTTTGACTGTATTAGCGATCGCTCCAATTTTTGGTCGTTCCTCTGCGCTCATTTGCCCCATACTTCGCAACAGTACCCCCAGCTCCCCTTTCTTACCCAGATAGTTAACTCTGAGTTCCTCCAGACGTTCTAGGGTGTCGGCGGCTGCGATCGCTTTTTCTCCTGACTGCCGCAGTGCTAAAAGTTGAGCTTCTAAATTGCTAGTCATTAGTTATTAGTTATTAGTCATTAGTCATTAGTCATTAGTCATTAGTCTATAATCAAAAGCTGTGACTAGTCGATAAATAAACTTACAGCTATGCCATTAACATCAGCCAAAGGCGTGGATCGAAACCAAACCTCTATTTATCAGTTACAGACGATTGAGCTAGTACAGCTTGGCATAAATCCAGCTAATATCTCAATTAACAAGACAAGGGGCTTAAGCCCCTTGTTAAAGGTTTTGTCATTACCAACATCTTTATAAATCTTTTGCTTGGTTGCCATAGAGCCTTGTCATAAATTCCGAGGCTAATAGCTAAAATCCTCTCAAGAGGACTAAATACAAAATTTGAAGCGATGTACATGACTAGACTCAGTCAAAGGGAAAATTTCAGTCCACTTAAGTGGACTTGAGCTATTAGCCTAGAACTTAAGTTCTAGGCGGGATGTCGGTCAGGGTGACACTTTGACTGGTACAAAAATATGGGGAAGTGTACTAGTGAGTATATATGTTTTTTTGCTGCTTGTGACCTGCGACATTGACAAATGGCTAATAACAAATAACAAATAATTAATAAGTAATGACCAATGACTATGAAATTACTAATTAGCAACGATGACGGCATTTCTGCCTTGGGGATTCGTACCCTAGCCAACTACTTGGCAGACGCAGGTCATGATGTGAGTGTAGTTTGCCCAGATCGAGAGCGATCGGCAACTGGACATGGGTTAACTTTACACCAACCAATTCGCGCCGAAATTGTTGAAGAGATTTTTCATCCCACTGTCAAAGCTTGGGCTTGCGATGGTACGCCTTCAGATTGCGTCAAATTGGCGCTGTGGGCTTTGCTAGAAACTCCTCCCGATTTGGTTCTCTCTGGCATTAATCAAGGTGCAAATTTGGGAACTGAAATTCTGTATTCTGGTACTGTTTCTGCGGCAATGGAAGGTCTAATTGAAGGCATTCCCAGTGTAGCGCTGAGTCTTACTAGTCACACATCTAAAGACTTTAAACCTGCTGCTAAGTTTGCCAAAATTCTCGTAGACCAGTTAGCCCAAAGACCGCTACCAGATTTAATGTTACTCAACGTCAATATTCCTGCGGTCAAATGGGAAGAAATTGCCGGAGTTACTCTCACCCGTCAAGGAGTGCGGCATTACATTGATGTGTTTGATAAACGAGTTGATCCTCGTGGAAAAACGTACTACTGGTTAACTGGAGAGGTAATTGAGGATGTGGAACCCCCAACCGGATTAAATCTGCCTCAAAATGTACCGACAGACGTGCAAGTTGTAGGTAAAAACTACATCAGTATCACCCCGTTACAATACAATCTTACCTACGCAACTGGACTAGATAAATTGTCTGAATGGGAATTCCAGTTTCCGTAAATCATTTGATTTATCAGGAAAAACTGGGGCTATTCAAAGGCATCACAGAAAAAGTAAGCTATAACGTAGGGACACTCTTGAAATAAATGATACACATCTCTTCCAAAAACTGGAAAATTCTACCTGAGAGTATCTCATCCACATTTACACAATCAGCCGAAAACAGAGTATGCTGTTTTACCAAGAAATCCTCCCTCTGGCAAAATCGATTAGACAGCATAAACTTAGACAAAATAAGTAACAATTTTTCCAATTATCGCCCGCTCAGTCCAGCAAGCAACACCTATGTCTAGGATAGAGAACCAATTTACCGTACAATTTTGGGGCGTGCGCGGCAGCATCCCCACTCCAGGGCCAGACACCGTTCGTTACGGCGGTAATACCCCTTGCATATCAATGCAAGCGGGCGATAAACGCTTAATTTTCGATGCCGGCACGGGATTACACGTTTTGGGGCAATCTTTGTTGCGCCAAATGCCGTTAGAAGCTCATATATTTTTTACCCACTCTCACTGGGATCATATGCAGGGTTTTCCCTTCTTTACCCCAGGGTTTGCCAAGGGGAATGACTTTCATATTTACGGCGCGATCGCACCTGATGGTTCTACCATAGAACAGCGCCTGAATGACCAGATGCTGCACCCCAACTTTCCCGTACCCTTGCAGATTATGCAAGCCAATTTAAATTTCTACGACATTCGACCAGGGCAACCAATCCACATCGATGATCTTACCCTGGAAACAGCACCTCTAAATCATCCAGGTGAAGCCGTAGGATACCGCGTCAACTGGCGTGGTGGCGCTGCTACTTATATTACTGATACCGAACATTTTCCCGACCGACTCGATGACAATGTGTTGTGGCTAGCTCGTAATGCCGACATTCTGATTTACGATTCTACCTACACTGATGAGGAATATCACTCCCCAAAATCCCCGAAAATTGGCTGGGGACATTCTACTTGGCAAGAAGCGGTGAAAGTGGCACAAGCTGCTAATGTCAAAACTCTAGTGATTTATCACCACGACCCCGCACACGATGACGACTTTTTAGATCGTGTAGGGGTAGAAGCAGCAGCAAAGTTTTCTGGTGCGATAATGGCACGGGAAGGAATGGTACTTGAGGTTCCCACATCAGTTTCCTTATCAGAATCTTTTCCTATTACGAAGTCTTCTGTCTAAAGATTGCGATCGCAGGAATTGGAGATTTTAGATTAGATTGGTGATCAGAGGCTTTCAGCATGAGAGCATACCTGTTGACTGCACGGTGAGACAGCCTTGCCCAGAGTTGTCAGAGCGCCACAGGATCAGGGCGACAACAGGAGGACACACTTTATAGATTCACCAACACAGCCCAGACACCCACAGATGCCCTAAGATTGCGGCTGATGGTCGGGGTAAAACCTCGTGGCAGTCTCAGCACCGAACTAGAGCCTTTTTAGCTCTGGTCTTTGGGGTTATCTGGACTTAGCAATTAGCTCTTAAGCTGATACCACAAGATACCATCTTGGGCTACTTACTGTGGATTAGGCTTTTGGCTGATAGCTAAAAAGGGTGGCATCAACATCCTGGCTGATCACACAAGACTTCATGAGCAGTTGGTGAAAGTTCAGACCGTCTACAAAAGCTGTCCTCCTCAAGACGGTTTACCATAAGGTAGCTTTCTGCTGATAGCTAAAATAAACCTAAAATCTCAGAATCCACGTGCTAAATTTGTCTCAAAATGGGTGTTCTGTGTGGCTTGCTTCTTCAAGCGAAGAACTGCTAACGCCGACTGCTGTTGCCCTTGGCAAGTTTGATGGTGTTCATCTTGGTCATCAAAGGGTAATTCAACCAGTGTTGCACGCTGGTAGTCAGTTGTCAGTAGCCAGTAGTCCGCAGTCAAATGAAAATCAACAACTGACGAATAGAGAATATATCTATTCAACAGTTGTCACCTTTGACCCCCATCCACACGAGTTTTTTACGGGGCAACCCCGGACTTTGTTAACGCCACTGGATGAAAAAGTCCAACAATTGCGATCGCTTGGGGTAGAACAATTGGTATTACTACCCTTTGACAAAGAATTATCTGCTTTGACCCCCGAAGAATTCGTCGAAAAAATTCTTGTGCAACAACTGCGATGCCAGCGAATTAGCATCGGGCAGGATTTTTGTTTTGGCGAAAAGCGCAGTGGTACTGCTAAAGATTTGCAATTACTCGCCGCCAAGCACAATATCCCTGTTACTATCGTCCCTTTACAAACTTATACAGGTGACTCGCCCACCGAAAGTAGTTGCGTCAGTACTACTCCGACTCAGGATGCCCGCATTAGCACTTCATTAATCCGCCAAACCCTTGAGTACGGCGACATCGAAAACGCAAATCTCCTGCTAGGACGCCCCTACACCCTAATTGGTGATGTCCTTCAAGGTCAACAATTGGGCAGAACAATTGGCTTTCCCACCGCCAACCTCCAAATACCAAAAGAAAAGTTTTTGCCCCGCCAAGGAGTTTACGCTGTCCGCGTTTTCACTCTCGGTGAAACATCAGATGTCACTCCTAGTGAGAGCTTGGGCGTAATGAATATCGGTAATCGCCCCACTGTAAATGGTACTTATTCATCTACGGAAGTACATCTGCTCGATTGGTCTGGTGATTTGTATGGCAAAAAACTAGTTGTGCAGCTAGTTAAATTTTTGCGCCCGGAACAAAAATTTCCTTCTCTAGAAGCCCTGAAAACACAAATTCAACTTGACTGCGTTGTTGCTAGAGAAGTTTTGAGTGCTGGAGCGCAAAGTTAAAAGTAGAGACGCGATTAATCGCGTCTGTACAGGAGTTAGAAGACGCGATTAATCGCATCTGTACGGGAGTTTGGAGTTCTAAGTGGGAACAATGTATTTAGGTAAATTGGGCATTGGGAAGAATTTAGTCCCCACTCCCTACTCCCTACTCCCCACTCCCCACTCCCCGCACCGCATGAGAGAAAAAATTGACGCTTTAACACAAAATCTAGCTCTTACCATCGTTGGCAAAACTGAGGCAATACGCTTAGTGCTAGTAGCATTGCTAGGTGGTGGTCATGCCCTCCTAGAAGATGTCCCTGGTGTTGGTAAAACCCTGCTCGCTAAATCCCTAGCTCGTTCAGTGGATGGCAAGTTTCAACGGCTACAATGCACTCCCGATTTATTGCCAACTGACATCACTGGTACCAACATTTGGAAGCCAAAAAGCGGCGAATTTACTTTTCTTCCTGGGCCAGTCTTTGCCAATGTGCTGTTAACTGACGAAATCAACCGCGCTACACCCCGTACTCAGTCAGCTTTACTGGAAGTTATGGAAGAACATCAGGTAACAGTCGATGGTGTCTCTCGTCCAGTTCCCCAGCCCTTCTTTGTGATTGCCACTCAAAACCCGATCGAGTATCAAGGTACTTTTCCCCTGCCGGAAGCGCAAATGGATCGGTTTATGTTGTCGTTGAGTTTGGGCTATCCTTCCGAGGCAGAAGAACTCCTTATGCTGCAAAATCTCCAAAATGGTGTGAAGATTGCTGATTTGCAGCCTTGTATTACCTTGGCAGAAGTACAAGAATTGCGTTACCTCTGTTCTCAAGTAAAAGTGGCAACCTCCCTGCAACAGTACATCCTCGAATTGGTGCGGGCAACACGGCAAGATGAGGAAATCGCCCTTGGTGTCAGTCCGCGTGGCACATTAGCATTACAACGGGCTGCCAAAGCGCTAGCTTTTCTATTAGGGCGTGATTATGCCATCCCCGATGATGTGAAATTTCTCGTCCCTCATGTTTTTTGCCATCGCCTTATTCCTAGAGGAGGACGCAATGCTAGAACAGTTGTTGAGCGATTATTGCGATCGATTTCTATTCCTTAAGGTAAAAAAGATATAGGACTCATATTTGATTTCTAAGATACAAGGGTGCGTTACCCTATGTGATAACACAACGCCAGTTGCTACAACGGAGGGAACCTCCGCAACGCACTGGCTCCCCTACATATACTTAGATTTTTTCAAAAATCAAATCGGATTACTATCAGTGCCAGAAATTATTCAGATTTGGGAAAAGCAATTGAAGAAGCTTTTAATAAAGTGTCTTTAAAAGATATCCAAAGCTGGTTTACTCATTGTTGCTACTGCACCTCAGTAGACTAGGAAATGCTATAAGTCCTATTGTTTATGAATTCGCAAGTTGTCGGAAGCGTTCCTGAACTTCTTGAATCGAAAACAAAGTTTCAAACTTTAACCCAGCTGACTGGTACAACTCCCCTCCTCCTTGCTGTCGGTCAACCAGTGAAATTACTTGATTCACGGTATAACCTGCCTCCTTAAGACGCTCAACCGCTTTCAGAGCAGACTGCCCAGTTGTTACCACATCTTCCAAAACTACTACTTTTGCACCTTCTGGTAAACTCGGACCTTCTATATAAGCTCTTGTCCCATAACCTTTGGCTTCCTTGCGAATAATCAGCGCTGGTATCGGTCGGTTTTCATAAACAGAAACTATACTCACTGCTGTCACAATTGGGTCAGCCCCCAATGTTAAACCACCCACAGCCTGAGTATCTACAGGTAAAAAAGGAAACAGCAGCCGTCCAACTGCCAAAGCACCTTGAGGATGGAGTGTTACCTGTGTCTTGTTCACGTAATAAGAACTACGTAGCCCAGAAGAGAGGAGAAAATCACCCTCTTGATAAGCAAGTTGGCAAAATAAATCTAGTAGCTTGTGGCGCAAGGTGGTCAAATCAGCAGTGGTTGACCAAATATCTGAGTAGGTAAGAGTTTCAGTAGGATACGTCATTACAAAACATTAAAAGTTGTGCTACACCAAAGGTTGAACTCATCAGAGTTCTGAACTTAAGCATAAATTAAGATTGCCTAAAAATTGAGGAGTTAGAAAGGTGCGTATAAAATTAAAAACCCTTGGTGGTTTATTGGTGCTGCTTGCTGCTGGTATTACTTTTCCCTCTGTTGCATCTGCCCAAACGGAAACACCCAATTATGAAACTACGAATGATGTATTTGAACGAGCTTTTTTTCGTCACGATCGCAATTTCTACGAAAATGCTAGCCTCAAGCGTCAGCTAGACTCATTTCTCGGCTCTGGTTCCAGCTTCGGTGGTTCCTTCCCAGAAAATGAAATTGCCCACGATGCTGAGTTGGTTAACACTTTATATCATGATGTCCTGACTCAGCAAGTTGGCAACGATCCTTATATTCGCACTCCTGATTTACCAAATCCTTATGACACGTCGCTGATCATGTCTCCCCGTTTGAATAGCAACAAACTCAAAGTCGGAACTGAATTTAGGTTTGAAACTTTGCCACCTCGGTAAGATTGGGAGTGGAGAGACGCGATTAATCGCGTCTGTACGGGAGTGGGGAACAAGCGAGAAGAATTACTAACCAATGCCCCATGCCCCATGCCCTTTATCCCTCAATTACTGCTTTTTGATCATTCAGTGCGCCCTGCTGGAATCGAACCAGCCTGAAGGCGAATTATGAGTTCGCTGCCTCCCCAATCGGCCAAAGGCGCTTGTTTTTTGGGTTTCGGGTTCCTACGAGTCAATTACTTCAACTCTTAGGTCAACCTGATTTGCTAATTTTAGAGTCAGGAATATATTTCATGCACTGCGTTTAGCCAATTGTGTAATTATAGCACAAATTTACCGCCTGTGAATACTGGAGAATAATTTACCAGATTTTTATACTACATAGTTTAATCATGAAATAGTGCAAACTAATATTGATTAAGTTCCTTTAAGGATTGAGGTCAAAAGCTTCACTATTCTTAAATAGACCAGCATTCTTTTGTGATAGCTTGTCAGCAATGAAAATAAATTCTACTGTACTTCTTACTTTGATTTTGTTAATCCTGATGTTGGGAGCAGGTTCTGTGAGCGCGTTTTTGGGTTTTGAACTAGGGAGTTCAGCACTTAAAGGCGTTACCACACCAGATGGGCGTCCCACAACCAAATTTGCCAGCAATAAGACAAATAACTCCCAACAGACAGGGCTAGTACTATTAAAAGAGGAAGAGATCCTGAAAATTGTCAAGGCGCGAATTGAGGGTAAGACCAAGGCGGCTTTATCGGAAAAGCTAGAGGAAGATGATGAAGAAACCAATAGCAGCAAGCAGAAGCCAGAGGAAAAACGCCCACAAGTGGTTGAAGAAAAACTCCAGCCAGGTTTTCCGGTTACTGCCCAGAGTGAGGGTGTAACCATGTCTGTGCAATCTGTCCGCTACTCTGGTGGTGATTTGCTACTGAAAGTGAAAATGCAGAACAAAGGTAAAGATTCTGTCCGCTTCCTGTATAGTTTTTTAGATGTTACCGATGATAAAGGACGAACCCTGAGTGCTAGTACAGAGGGTTTACCAACAGAATTGCCTGCAAATGGTCCAACATTTTCCGGTACAGTGAGCATTCCCACAGCTTTGCTTGATGATGTCAAGAAGATATCACTGGCTCTCACTGATTATCCCGCTCAACAATTGAAGCTAGAAGCATCGAATATTCCTGTAGAAAGGTAGATTGGGCATTGGGCATTGGGCATTGGGCATTGGGCATTGGTGATTATCTGTTATTTTTTACTATTCCCCACTCCCGACTCCCCACTCCCTATTCCCCTAAATGGAGGGCGTGAGTTTTACACGAGCTTTGGCAGTGAGTGGTTTTCCTAATTTAATTTGGACAGACGTGGCGCTGCGGCTGTTGTCAGTGCTACTGCTGATTGCCATAAATGCCTTTTTTGTGACGGCGGAATTTTCGATGGTGAGCGTGCGGCGATCGCGTATTCACCAGCTAGTTAAGGCTGGGGATATTCCAGCGATCGCTGTGGAGATGCTACAACGTAGTATCGATCGACTGCTATCTACCACCCAGTTAGGCATTACCCTTTCTAGTTTGGCACTGGGATGGATTGGAGAAAGTACGATTGTCGTGCTGGTGAATGCATGGTTAAAATCCTGTCCTTTACCCAGTGGGATGACTACCTTCATCGCTCATTCCCTATCAATTCCCATCGCCTTTTTCTTGATTGCCTATTTGCAAATTGTGATCGGAGAACTATGTCCCAAATCCTTAGCCATGCTGTATTCAGAACAGCTAGCGAGGTTTTTGGGCCCTTCGGTAAAAGCGATCGTGCGTTTTTTTGGCCCCTTCATCTGGATTCTCAACCAATCAACTCGTTGCTTATTGCGTATTTTTGGTCTTCAATACACAGGTCAAGGCTGGAGACCGCCTATAACTCCCGAAGAATTGCAACTGATTATCTCTACAGAATGGGGGTCTACTGGTTTACAGCGTGCAGAGCGAGAATTGCTCAATAATGTCTTTGAGTTTGGGGGTGTCATCGCCCAAGATGTAATGATCCCCCGCACCAGTATTGTCGCGCTGCCAAAAGATGCTACCTTCCAGACATTACTCAAGGAAATGGCTTCTACTGGTTACTCTCGCTATCCCGTGATTGGTGAATCTTTGGACGATGTTCGCGGCATTGTTTATTTTAAAGATTTGGCACAACCTTTAGCTGTAGGAAAGCTAAGTTTAGAGACACAGATCCAACCTTGGATGCGTCCCGCCCGGTTTGTTCCAGAACATACGTCCTTGAGTGAACTTTTGCCAATGATGCAGCAAGAGAAACCAGCTATGGTCATGGTAGTGAATGAATTTGGCTCTACTGTGGGACTAGTGACAATCAAAGATGTCATTGCCGAAATCATTGGCGACACCAGCGAACCTGAAAACAGCGACGACTTACTGATTCAGGTGTTAGATGAGCAGAAATTTCTGGTGCAGGCACAGATTAACCTCGATGACCTCAACGAAGTTTTACATCTCAATTTGCCCTTGACAAGAGAATACCAAACACTAGGGGGCTTTTTGCTGTATGAGTTACAGAAAATTCCTGCCAAAGGCGAAACCTTCTGTTATCAAAATCTCGAATTCACTGTGGTGTCAATTATTGGTCCACGCCTGCATCAAATTCAACTGCAACGGTTAGAAGAGTTAGGAGTTGAGAGTTGAGAGTTATGAATTTTAACTCCTAACTCCTAACTCCTAACTCCTAACTCCTAACTCCTAACTCCTCATTCAAGAAGCATACGCCACTGGATCAACGAGTCCCAATTCGGCAAAAGCTGCTAGCCGCAACCGACAAGAATCACACACACCGCAGGCGACATCACCACCGGCATAGCAAGACCAAGTTAGCTCCCAAGGAACTCCCAATTGATTGCCCAATTGGATGATTTCAGTTTTTTTCAAGTTAATTAGGGGTGCGACAATATTAATTGGTTGTCCCTCACGCCCTTGTTTGGTTCCCAGGCGAAATACTTCCTGCATTGCCTGGATATAGTCAGGGCGACAATCAGGATATCCTGAGTAATCTAGGGCATTGACACCGATATAGACACGTTCAGCTGCGATCGCTTCGGCGTAACTAAGAGCAAAGCTTAAAAAGATGGTATTACGAGCCGGAACATAGGTGACAGGAATATTTTGAGACATTTCAGCCAGCGATCGCTCCTGGGGTAAATCAATCGCATCATCAGTAAGTGCTGAACCGCCCCATTGTCGTAAGTCAAAATTAACCACCTGATGTTTTGCGATCGCAGCTTTTTGAGCGACGGTGAGGGCTGACTGTAACTCTTGTCGGTGTCGCTGCTGGTAATCAAAGGAAATAGCATGACATTCACAGCCATCAGCCTGAGCTTTGTACAGAATTGTGGAAGAGTCCAATCCCCCAGATAACAAAATTACAGCTTTCATATCCGTTGCAAATTTTGGATTTCAAATCGCCAAACCACACCTTAAGAAGATGCCAGGAGGCAATGCTAAAGAGAATTTACACTTAGGTCTTACTGAATTTTTTAAAGTTAATAAAAAGACATATATTTTTTGGAGAAAGTGCAAAATCCAAAGCAAACCCGAACTATCTATACAAAAGATATTTGGATTACGGGAACCGATCACAAACTTTGAAATTCTTCATAAACATAGGCTCTATGTTACCATCTGGATGGTTTTAGACGGATCGTAACTGGCTTTCGAGTATAAACGCCAACGGCCGTAGCGTCTCTAAATTTGGTGGTTGAGGAGAGAATAATAGTGCAAAATAGCATGTCAGTGGCAGAACCGAATCCATATACACAGCGTAACCAGCCACGACCGATCCGCATAGGCGTGATTGGAGTGGGTAACATGGGACAACACCACGCTCGCGTGCTGAGTTCAATGAAAGATGTTGAACTAGTCGGAGTGGCAGATATTAACGTTGAGCGAGGATTAGAAACTGCCAGCAAGTACAAGGTGCGTTTTTTTGAAGATTACTGTGATCTGCTACCCCTTGTGGAAGCAGTTTGTGTAGCTGTTCCCACCCGCTTGCACTATGCGGTGGGCATCAACTGTCTGTTAGCGGGAATTCATGTTTTGATTGAAAAACCGATCGCAGCCAGTATTTCTGAGGCAGAGTCCCTAGTAAATGCCGCAGCAGAGTCTGGGTGTATCCTGCAAGTAGGTCATATTGAGCGTTTCAATCCAGCTTTTAAAGAACTGAGCCAAGTACTGAAAACTGAGGAATTGCTGGCGCTAGAAGCCCATAGGATGAGTCCTTACTCAGATCGGGCAAACGATGTTTCGGTTGTGCTGGATTTAATGATCCATGACATTGACCTACTTTTAGAATTAGCTGCTTCCCCAGTCACAAAATTGACTGCTAGCGGGACTCGCGCCCTGGACTCTGGTTATTTAGATTACGTAACCGCCACCTTGGGGTTTGCTAATGGTATTGTTGCTACTCTGACTGCCAGTAAAGTCACCCACCGGAAAATTCGCCGGATTGTCGCCCATTGCAAAAATTCATTTACTGAGGCAGATTTTCTCAAGAATGAAATTTTGATCCACCGACAAACGACTGCTAATTCTCTCACCGACCACCGACAAGTACTTTACAGGCAAGATGGTGTGATTGAAAAAGTCTACACCAGCAATATTCAACCATTGAGTGCAGAATTAGAACATTTTGTCAACTGTGTACACGGTGGCAATCAACCCTCAGTAGGTGGTGAACAAGCTCTCAAAGCCCTAAGACTGGCAAGTTTGATTGAGCAAATGGCGCTGGAAGATCGAGTTTGGAATCCATTAGACTGGCAATCTGAACCAAGAGTACAATCATTGACCCCGACAGCCTAGAAGAAGAGGGGCAGAGGGGACAAGGGGGACAAAGTAAAATTTTCTCCCTTCTCTTTCCCTGCTCCCTCATCTCCTCCACAGCATCAATCTCAGAAAAAAACCTCAAGTGTGTTTTGAAATTTGCCATCAAATCTTTAGATCCTTCCTAGCCCTTTTAAAAAAGTGACTAAGGGGGATCTAAAAAATTAGAAAACAAAACCTAGTGGCTCGTTTTATTAATTTTGTGAGGTTCGTAGTGAGCGATTTATCGGTCAATTTCAAGGGCTTGAGCTATTGATCCTTAGGGTAACGTGTCGCAGACAAAACTCGCCAACGCTACGCGAAGGGAGAAGACCGCGCTAACTCACTACGAACTTTTATAACCCTCGAAATTAATCAAACAGACCCCTAGCTTCCAGTTGTCTGACTCTGTTTCTGAGTTGCGATGCCAACTTTGAGTGCAGCAAAATTACCTTGACTTTAGCAAGCGGGGATAATTACCTTTTAAAAAAGCTAAGGCGGAATTTAGCAACAAGACTAGTGCAGTAATTTCAGGAATTGACTCAATGCTTGAATGGATAACTAATACTATCAACTATTTTGGCTATTGGGGAATCGCCCTACTAATGTTCCTAGAAAACCTTTTTCCCCCCATTCCTTCAGAATTGATCATGCCATTGGCTGGATTTACTGCAAGTCCATATCAACCAGGCGGGGCAAAGCTGAATATCATTGGAGTGTTTTTCGCAGGACTTGTGGGTTCTGTATTGGGCGCACTTATTTGGTATTACCCTGGTAAGTTATTAAGTGAAAGGCGCTTGAAAGCTATAGCTGACAAGTATGGTAAGTGGCTGGCAATATCCAGTAAAGATATCGATAAGGCAACCTGCTGGTTTGACTCTCAAGGTAACAAAGCAGTTTTCATTGGTCGCCTTGTGCCAGGAATCCGTACCTTGATTTCTGTTCCCGCAGGAATCACCAATATGCATTTGCTAGAATTTCTGTTTTATACAACATTAGGTAGCGCTGCTTGGGTTGGTTTGCTAACATACTCAGGATATGCGTTGGGTAGTCAGTATGAACTTGTGGACAAGTATCTTGCTCCTGTATCCAAAATCGTACTTGGTGGTTTGGTTTTAGCATTTGTTTTCTGGGTACTCAAGCGCCAGTTAAGACGCACCAGAAGGTGAAACACGGCCGCTTTTGGTTTGAAAGCAGTGAAAGCAGGGTTACATCTGGCCAAAATTCGCCTACACTATGCCAAATAATACTAGATATACGTTGGCAAAGTCCACCGGAGGTATCGCCAGAATTAATTTTTGGCGTATTTCTAGCTACACTTGACGCAACCTAGAATTTCTGGTTGCTCGCATTTTTGTAAGATGAGCATTGACAACTTTTTACAGTTAAGTTTGAACTAGGAGCTTTGATGACAGACCAACCTTCCGCCGCTACCCCAATGAATGCCGCTGCTATACCCATGAATAGAGTGTCAGCATCGACCCCCATCAATGCTGTTAATCCTGCCATCCCAGTCGCTGGTGGAAAAACTATTCTCAGTGTTGATTTAGGCAGAACTTCCACAAAAACTTGTGTGAGTCGTGAAGCGAACAATGTGGTGTTCGTACCTGCCAACGTGAAGCAGATGTCAATAGAACAAGTACGCGGTGGTGTTTTTGAAGCTAGGGCTACTGATCCCTTAATGGATTTATGGCTGGAGTATCAAGGAAATGGATATGCTGTTGGTCAACTAGCAGCAGATTTTGGGGCAAATTTAGGAGTCGGCCAATCTAAGGTAGAAGCTGCACTGGTAAAAGTGTTAGCAAGTGCTGGCTACTTCAAACTCAAAAATGATATCTCAGTCGTACTGGGTCTGCCTTTTCTTTCCTTAGAGCAATTTGAAAAGGAAAAAGCACAGTTGATTAGCCAAGTAGGTGGGCCTCATGTTTTGAACTTCCGAGGCGAATCTGTGTCGCTGAACGTCAGTAAAGTTTGGGTAATGCCAGAGGGCTACGGCAGCCTACTGTGGTCTGAAGCTCAACCAAAGAAAAGTCCTGGCAGTCCCGATTTTACAAAAATATCGGTGGCGATCGTCGATATTGGACATCAAACCGTCGATCTTTTGATGGTAGATAACTTTCGTTTTGCCAGAGGTGCTTCTAAGAGCGAAGACTTTGGGATGAATAAGTTTTATGAATTGGTATCTGCCGAAATTGAGGGAGCAGATAGTCAATCTCTAGCGCTGATTTCTACTGTTAACAAACCCAGAGGTGAACGCTATTACCGTCCTAAAGGCGCTAGCAAGCCCACCAACCTAGATGATTTTCTTCCCAACCTCACGGAGATGTTTTCGCGCGAAATCTGTAGCCGTGTGCTAGCCTGGTTGCCAGAACGCGTCACTGATGTGATTCTCACTGGCGGGGGTGGTGAGTTCTTCTGGGACGACGTTCAACGTCTGCTCAAAGAAGCAAAGATTAATGCTCATTTAGCAGCACCTTCACGACAGGCGAATGCTTTGGGGCAGTATATTTATGGAGAGGCACAATTATCCTCCAATCGCGCAGCTAGGGCATAAAGCTGATGTTCCAATGGTCAAAAAAGGTAGTTAAATCCGTCACGTTCAACCCAGAGCTTGCTGATGAAAGCTTGTTAGCGCAAGTAGAAAGTTATTTGGAAAAACAACCAGACAAGACTTTCAGTGACCTCTGTAAAGAAGCCTTGTGGCAGTCTTTATGTGTACCGGAATCTGTACAACCTGCTCCACAAACAGCAGCAACAACACCGATTGATCAACAAATTGGTGAACTGCAACGTCAAGTGGCTGGACTTGAGGAACGTTTTTTTGCCAAGGGTTCTAATCGTTTGGAGGCGATGGAACACCATCTACTGCAACTTTCTCAACAAGTTGCACAACTGGCGCTCATAGTCAATGATCGATCGTTCATTCCGTCTCCAACTCAATTAGAAGTAGTAAATAATACTTCTTATACTGTTGCTACTCCTCCTCAAGAGGTTGACCCCGTAATCAGTCGCCTTAGTCAGTTTCTCGATGATTTTTAAGGAACAATCAGGTTTGTGAGCAGTTTTTGCTCCTCTCAACAATCCTTAATAGTTAATACTATTAAGGATTATTAATATTTGTATATAGAAATATTGAGATTATTGAGATTTGTGTATCTATAAATATGAGCGTGACAAACGAAGTTTGGACGTGGTGAAGTTTTGGGAGGTAAATAAGGCTTTGGGTATTACTCCTTGTGAATTATTGGGAAAACTAGAAGCAGTAACTGAAACAGCATATTTTACCCAATAGTAACTGTGAGCAATAACCTAAAAATACCTGATTTTGATGCCAATCTGATCATGTCAGAAGCTGAAAATATCGCTAAAGCTCGTGCTGGGATGTTCTGGAATGATTCTGTAAAAACAGTTTTATCCGTCTGTTATAATTCGCCTGAATTATTTCCATATTTAAAAGTATGCAATTCTCGCTCAGATTACATTACTAAGTGGTTAAATAAGTATTTTGGAGGTTATAATAATCGGCCTTCAAAGCGAACTAGTAAGAAGATAGCTACTGTTTCAGACGAAATTATTGACACAATTATTTCAGTTCGTTTACCTACTCTCAGCACTGACGGCGTTAATCACATAAAGTCTGCTCATCGTCTTTCCATGTCGGCAGAAAATATCTTAGGTCTTCTTTTAGAAGAATATCTTGCCGAAAAATTGTCATTTTATGGTTGGTACTGTGCTTGGGGTGAAACTATAAATAAGGTCGATTTTTGCACCAGTAAAGGTGAGCTATTACAAGTTAAAAACCGTAGTAATTCTGAAAATAGTTCGAGCAGTAGTGTTCGTAAAGGAACCATCATTCGGAAATGGCATAGAGTTAATGCTCAAAATGGAGCTTACTATTGGAAAGAACTGAATCAATTAATAGGATGTTCTAATCTTTCCGAAAAAGACTTTGCTGCCTTTGTTAGACAAACTCTCGCTGAAAATCCCGCAGCATTGTATGTAGAAGATAATAAATACTGGCAACAAATTGAGTTATAAAAGTCCTAAAATAATCAATAGGCTAGGAATCTAGTGATTAAATAGTGAAAGCTGTTCAAAGACTGGTATTCCTTTAGGTTTTTCCTGTCTAATTAAACTATGTAAATATTCACCAATAGCTTGAGCTAAGAGTACAGGTACAGCATTACCTATCTGTCGGTACTTAGAGGCTGTTGAACCATAGAAAATCCATGAGTCTGGAAAGGTTTGAATCCTGGCACACTCTCGAACACTTAGAGGTCGCAGTTCCTCTGGATGACACATATCTGTAGCCTTTTGGTAAGGACTTGTGGTGATAGTAGGAGACGGCTTATCCCAACATAACCTTCTGTAAAACCCTACTTTTCCGCCTCCAGATTTATAAGCTCCTCCCATTGCTTCTTTTATCAAGTCGTTAGGTAAATCTCTCCAGTTTTGACCACTTTTTAAAAGCTTTAAATATTGAAGACGGTTTTTTGAGTACAAAGTATACTCTGGTTGTGGATCTTCTAAGTTGATTAGGGCATCTTTAAGAGTGCGCCATTGAGGTAATAAAGAGCCATCTTTACTATGAGTAGGTAAAGGGAATGTAGCTGATTCACCATCTCTTGAGCCAATAAAGATTACTCGCGCTCTGTTTTGCGGGACACCGTAATCTGCTGCTTCCATTACTTTATAAATAACTTGATAACCAAGGCGCTTCATTTCTTCTAGAACAATCTCAAGAGCGCTTCCTTGCATTTCATCTAGTTCCAGAGGAGCATAACCCGTTCCCCGTTCCAGATGAGGTCTATGACGAATAGGAGCCGAGAGTAAACCTTTAACATTTTCCATGACAAAAAAGCGTGGCTGCACTTGTTCAACAATACGTATAAAGTCCATAAACAAGCTGCCACGCGGGTCCATAACTGAACCACGTTTTCCTGCTGTGCTGAAGGGTTGACAAGGGGGACCGCCAGTTACTAAATCTACTTCTCCAATGCGTAGGGGTCTACCAAGGTTAATAACATATCTCCCTTCTTCCAAAAGATTTTGAGCAGTGATGTTCTGTATATCTCTTGCTACGGCACTATTTAGGTGAGGTCGGTTGAAAGCTATAGTCTTCGCAGCATCAGGATCTTTCTCAACAACACTTACTACCCGAAAACCTGCCTGTTCTATCCCAATATCTAGTCCACCTGCTCCTGTAAATAAACTGATTGATATTGCCCGATTGTCTATCACTGCTTTTATCCTTACAGCCTTGATCAAATATACGATTTGCTGGAACCCTCAAGTCTGCTTAATGCTAACGATAGATACCTGCAATTTTAATAGTGTAAGCCTTTTAAAAGAGTACGTCACAAAGGCGCTATTCTCTTTTAAATCTGGCACGCGTAGAGGGGCTTATCGTTAAACATTGCACCTCTGCAATGCACAAATTTGCTCACTTTTGTGTTGAATATTATTAGTACATATTATTACTAGATTCTTTTTTTACTTTATACACTGTATAAATGCTAGAATCCTCAAGTAGACAGTTAGGATACTTAGATGCCAGTTGTAGCTAACTCAATCAAGTTTGGTACAGACGGCTGGCGGGGTGTTATTGGTGACGAGTTCACCTTTGAACGCCTAGCCCTGGTCGCGCCAGTCGCCGCAAAAGTATTATATAATACATATTTTTCTCAGGTGGGTAGCCGGACAATAATTGTCGGTTACGATCGCCGATTCATGGCCGAAGACTTTGCTCGTGCTGTTGCCGATACTGTCACCGCTATTGGATTTGATGTGCTGTTGAGCGAGGGCTATGCTCCAACCCCAGCTTATAGTTGGGCAGCAAAAGAACTCAATGCTTTAGGGGCGCTGGTAATTACAGCCAGCCATAATCCTGGTATATACTTAGGTTTAAAAGTCAAGGGCTATTTTGGTGGGTCAGTACCGCCAGAAGTCACAAAAGAGATAGAAGCGCAGTTGTCGGTTGGAGTAGTACCACTAGCAGCTACCCCAGGCAAGCAAGAGAAATTCGATCCTTGGCCCAGTTATACCCAAGCACTAGAGGGTAAAGTTGATATCGTCAAAATTCGAGAAGCGATCGCCTGTGGCAAATTGACGTTATTTGCCGATGTCATGCATGGCGCTGCTGCTGGCGGATTGGCGAGACTACTAGGCAATCAGGTCAAAGAGATCAACAGCGAACGCGATCCCCTCTTTGGTGGTGGTGCGCCGGAACCTTTGCCTAAATACCTTTCAAAGTTATTTAAAGTCATCAAAACTCACCGAGAAACTGATAATTCAGGTTTAACGGTGGGGTTGGTATTTGATGGAGACTGCGATCGCATTGCAGCTGTGGATGGAGAAGCCAACTTCCTAAGTTCCCAAGTATTAATCCCGATATTAATCGACCATTTAACCCTACGGCGCGGCTTTACTGGGGAAATAGTCAAAACCGTTAGTGGTTCGGACTTAATGCCCCTTGTAGCAGCACTACATAACCTCTCAGTCTTTGAGACAGCTGTTGGTTATAAATACATCGCTGACAGAATGTTAGCAGCAAAAGTGTTGCTGGGTGGCGAAGAGTCGGGAGGAATTGGCTATGGCAGCCATATTCCCGAACGCGATGCGCTGCTGTCAGCATTGTACGTGCTAGAGGCGATTGTCGAATCTGGTTTGGATTTAGGTGAGTATTATCGCCAGTTGCAGAAACAAACAGGGTTTACCTCAGCATACGATCGCATTGATTTACCCTTAGCAAGTATGGAAGTGCGATCGCGTCTTTTGCAACAACTGCAAAGCCAACCCTTAACAGAAATTGCCGGGTTAGCAGTGATTGATTGCCAGACAATTGACGGCTACAAATATCGCCTAGCTGATCAAAGCTGGTTAATGATTCGGTTTAGCGGTACTGAGCCAGTTTTACGCCTGTACTGCGAAGCCTCAACAATTGAGCAAGTACATCAAACTCTTGCTTGGGCGAAACAGTGGGCGGAGTAAAATTAGTTAGGAGTTGAGAGTTAGGAATTAATAACTCATAACTCATAACTCCTAACTCCTAACTCCTAACTGATAATTCGTAATTCATGACATTACTTGTAGTAGCTACAGGAAATCCAGGTAAGTTGCGGGAAATGCAAGCTTACCTGAGAAATTCTGGTTGGGAATTAACCCTCAAACCTGAAGAATTGGAAATTGAAGAGACGGGCGAAACTTTTGCCGCCAACGCTTGTCTGAAAGCATCACAAATTGCTAAAGCCACAGGAAACTGGGCAATTGCTGATGATTCGGGCTTACAAGTAGATGCCCTAAATGGCGCACCAGGGGTGTATTCTGCACGTTACGCCAAAACCGACTCAGAACGCATTGCTAGGGTATTGAGGGAATTAGGCAACGAAGTAAATCGCCAAGCTCAATTTGTTTGTGCAGTAGCGATCGCTCGTCCTGATGGTGCGATCGTATTAGAATCTGAAGGTGTTTGTCGTGGCGAAATTCTCTACACACCTCGTGGTAATGATGGTTTCGGCTACGACCCAATTTTTTATGTGCAAGAGTTGCAATTGACCTTTGCTGAGATGACACCGGAGTTGAAGGGTTCAATTAGCCATCGAGGCAAGGCTTTTACAGCTTTACTTCCGCAACTGGAGAGAGTTAGGAATTAGGAGATCGCTGCCACAAATGCGCTGCCTGTTGCCTGCTGGCAATCCCGACAATGGCAATTTTCCATGATAATTGGCTTTACTGAACAAAGGAATTAGGGTAGCATTATGGCAAAAAAATATTATGAAGTTTTTGAACCGCAAGAAGCACGTAGGATTATCCAAAAGTTAGAGTTTCATTACACCCCAAAACATGCTAGCTGGCTAAACCAGGTCGAAATTGAATTATCTGTTTTATCCCGTCAATGCTTAGAGCGGCGAATTCCAGAAGTACAAATATTGAAATCTGAAATTCTCACTTAGGAGAAAAACCGTAACCAAGAACGAGCCAGTGTAAACTGGCGCTTTAAAACTACGGACGCACGGAATAAACTTGAACGCTTATATTCCTCCATTTGACCCTGCAAAGTTCCTTTGGTGGATTACTAGTAGTCTGTCCCATTAGTTCTGAGGGTTAGTAGAGTCAGGAATAATTGGTTTTACTCCCTCTCCACTAATGGAGGCTGAAGCACTAGTTCGGTAAGAACTGGACAGTAGTATTCAGCGATGTCCTTAGCGATCGCATCTGGTCGGGAAATTTTATCTAGATTGCAAAGTAAAATCACGGTAATTTTGTCATCAATAAAGCGGGTAATATTACTTGCGAATCCTAGTATCGAACCATTATGACCAACTACTCGGCGATCGCTATAATTCAATACCCACCAACCTAAACCTGCAACATATCTCAACTTCTCCCAATCATCCCCCTGATTTGAAAAATGAGGAGTCCACATTTTATCCAAGATTGATTGCTTTAGCAGAGTTTCACCACAAAGCGCCTGTTCCCACTTCACCATATCTTCCACACTGGAAATTTGACCTCCAGCAGAATAGGTTACTGAAGGACTGTAATAAGGTTTGTTAACGAGTTTGCTATTTAGCAAACGATAGCCAGCAGCCCGGTGTGGCACTATGTCACTGGGATGATTCATCACGGTTGCATTCATTCCCAAAGGAGCAAAAATGCGATCTTGCAATAAATCTCCATAAGATTGTCCAGTTACCTTTTCTAGCATCAAACCTAGTAGATAGTAGCCTGTATTGTCGTAGGCGCTAAACTCACCCGGTTGAAATTTGAGGGGTAGGTCAGTAACTAAAGCCAAAATTTCAGATTTAGATAAATCAAGATGGGTAATTTCCCAATAGTTTGGGGCATCAGTATAGTTGGGAATTCCAGACTGATGAGACAGAATATGCTGGATAGTGACATTTCGCCACGCTATGGGTAGATGATCGAGATAATCTGCGATCGCATCTTCTCGCGAAATTATCCCTTCCTCTACCAGCATCATTGTGACTGTAGCGATGAAAGTTTTACCGACAGACGCAATTTCATAAACTGTATGTTCAGTAGCTGGAACAGAGTGTTCAACATTGGCCAATCCATAGGCCCCTTCCTTCTCCTAGTCTCCAGTCACATGTCCTGAACTCTGAATTTTAGCTTCTGATGGCTCAGGCTGAAGTTTTTTATACTTACCTGGATACTTATGTTGAAAATAAGCTTCCAGCACTTGTAAAACCATCGGACCACAGATAGTACCACCATGCTCGCCAGTATTTTCCCCAAATGCCACAACGACAATTTCCGGCTTATTACTAGGCGCATAAGCACCAAACCAAGTATGATTTGGGCGACCACCACCAGCTTCAGCAGTGCCACTCTTTCCAGACGCTGGGGCAATTGTGGGGACGTTCAAGCTCTTACCTGTACCCTCACTCACCACCTTCCGCAGTCCCTCACGGAGAACTTTGATAGTTTCCGGCTTCATATTTAACGATGAGCGCCAACTTTTTGCTTCTTCGTTGTCTTTGAGCAAATGCGGCTGAACTCGATACCCACCATTAGCAGGCACAGAAAACATAATCGCCGATTGCAGGGGTGTCACTTGCAAAGCGCCTTGACCAATTGACATATTAATGGTATCACCTACAGTCCAAGGCGTCTTCAAAACTCTCTGCTTCCATGTTTCATCTGGAACCAAACCTTTTGATTCTTCGTTGGGAAATTCAATGCCAGTTTTTTGACCAAAGCCGTATTTGCGACTCCATTCGATTAAAGTTGGGCCACCGACTTTTCTACCAACTTGATAGAAGAAAGTATCACTACTCATAGCGATCGCTCTGGGAAATCCTAATGGCCCGAATCCGGCGTGGTTCCACTCACCAAAAGTCACTCCCCCAACAGTCAGGGAACCAAAAGTCTGTAATACTGAGTCTGGAGAGAATTTACCCGATTCCAGTCCAGCTGTCGTAGTGACGATTTTGAAAGTACTGGCGGGTGGAAAGGCACTCAGCGCACGATTGATCAAGGGATGCTCTTTACCTTGCACACTTTCCCAATCTTTCTGAGAGAGTTTTTGTTTGGAGAAGATATTTGGGTCAAAGGTGGGGTAAGATACCATTGCTAAAACAGCACCATTCTTCGGATCAATTGCGGCGATCGCGCCTCGATTATTTCCCAAAGCTTTTTCTGCTGCCTTTTGCACATCTAAATCTATGGTCAGATGCAAATCGTTACCAGCTTTTGCCTGTTTCTCTCCCAAAACCCGGATTGGTCTACCCGCACCATCTACTTCCACCTGCTGACCACCCCATTCGCCCCGCAGTATCTTCTCATAAGCCTTTTCCACCCCCATCTGACCGATTACATCTCCCAGTCGGTAGCCTGACTGCTTCTTATCGTTTAACTGGTCGGCTGTCAACTCCCGCGTATAACCTAGTACATGCGCCAATTGCTTGCCGTGGGGATAATAACGCACAGAATCTGTATTGATTTCCACTTCCGGGAGTTCATTTTTATACTCCTTTAATGCCGTGATTTCTGCTTCATTTAGATCACGAGCAACTCGGATGAGTGAAGAAGAATTAGCACCTGCTTGTTCTAATTTCTTTTCCATCTCATCTTGCGGAATGTTGAGAATTTGCGCTAGACGCGGGCCGACTACAGACCAGGAAGGCTTAGTATGTGCCATCGGCCACAAATATACAGAGCTAGGATAGCGAGTACTGGCTAAAAGCTTGCCATTTCGGTCAAAAATATTGCCCCGTTCCGGTTGTTTGAGAATCATCCGAATTCGGTTCGCTTCCGCTCGTTCTCGGAGTTTTGACCCTTCAACAATTTGCAAATATGCCAAACGAGCCTCAATACCAACGGTCATTAATAGGGTAAATACGATTAAAAATATTGATTGGAAACCACGTCCAACGGTACGTGTATCTTTTTTGCTGCCAAGTGATGGGAACATAAATAATTCAAAGTTCAAAATGAATAAACGCAATCATAGCTAGTCTTTTAGCAATTGCTAAGATGTAATTTGAAGACATATTAGCTTCATCAAAGAATGTCTAAGTAGCAGCATAACTGTATACATTTATGGTAGGGTAATACTCAGTAATGGGTATGAAAGAATCGGGCGAGTATATTCTTGAACAATTGTTTTTGGCGGATACAATAAACCAAAGTGTCAAATCTAGTCTGTCCAATAGACTACTGACAAAATTACGTAAGATCACGGCATTCTACTAAAGATTATGGCTCAAATTGTCATGCAGAATCAGAGGGGGATAACAACTTTTCAGCCACTTGATGTTGAACTGCGTAACGTCTTCAAGTTTTTTAACCAAGAACCAGCAGTACATGGAATCGATTTGGATGTCAGACAAGGAGAATTTTTTAGTATTTTAGGCCCCTCCGGTTGTGGTAAAACAACAATACTGCGCTTAATTGCTGGGTTTGAAATCGCTGACGCTGGCAAGGTGTTGATTCAGGGTCAGTCTATGACTAATGTGCCGCCTTACCGCCGACCCGTCAATACTGTATTTCAAAGTTACGCTTTATTTAACCACCTGGATGTCTGGGATAACATCGCCTTTGGACTGAGGTTAAAAAAAATACCTAAATCGGAAATTGAAGCTAGAGTCCAAGAAGCTTTAAAACTCGTGAAAATGGAAAGTTTACGATCGCGCTTTCCCAATCAACTTTCTGGTGGTCAACAGCAACGTGTCGCCTTAGCCAGGGCTTTAATCAACCGTCCCACCGTCGTACTACTGGATGAACCTTTAGGGGCGTTAGATTTAAAACTGCGTAAGGAAATGCAAGTTGAGTTATCAAATTTACACAAAGGCTTGGGTGTTACCTTTGTGATGGTGACACACGACCAAGAAGAAGCATTGTGTTTGAGCGATCGCATTGCCGTGATGAACCAAGGCAAAATTGAACAAGTTGGCACTCCCAGCCAAATTTACGAACGTCCCCAGACATCTTTTGTTGCTGATTTTATTGGCGATACTAATTTATTCAGTGGTGAAATTGTCGCGGTAGACTCTTCTAATCTGCAAATTTCGACAAAAACGGGACTCTCAATTGTCATTAGCCGCGCTGAAGATACACCATCTGAATTATCACAAGCGGTGGTAGTGAGTGTGCGCCCAGAAAAAATACAGCTTTCGCTTTATCCACCCAATTTGCCAGCTAATTGCTTTGAAGGACGGCTTGTGAATGTTATGTATTTGGGCACACACGTTAATTATGTTGTGGAATTAACAAATGGTATTAGCATCAATGTGTTGCAACCTAATACTTTTGGCGGTTTACCAGACCGCGACACGCCCATCTACGCTTGGTGGGCAGAAAATGATTGTTTAGCTATTAGTCAATAGTTATATATTCAGTAATGCAATAATACCTTGACCCCGTACTAGGAATATCAACCCATGTCAATTTTGAAAAGAATTCCTTGGGTATCCCTGGCGCTAGTGCTGCTTAGTTACAGTACTTTGGGCTGGGTAATATCTGAAACACATGCTCCTCTGTTTATGTGGATGGCAACTGTGATTGCTATCTTGTTGTTAATAGTAACGGTGACTGCTCCTTGGCCGAAGATGACATATTACTACAGTATTTTGCTTAAATCAAATATCAGGTCTTTCGGCGTTGCCGTCTTAGCAGCTTTCTTATTTTTTATCATGATTGCCTGGTTTCAGGTATTTCTTGATACCTTACTCATCATTTCAGCGACTATATTAGTTAGGATAGACTTTCAAAGAGCGGGTCTTAGGGAAGGGCTAGCCTTTTCAACTGCGTCTATCTTTTCATTGGGAGGTTTAGCTTTGGGTGCGCTAATCTACAAGTTAATATATTCCCAAATTCCGCTAACGTGATCAAGTGGGCTGCGCCAAAGCTTCCGAACCGATATTGCTGACCGAAAAATTTATTTTTGGCTCCGACTCCCGACTTTTTTAAGAAGTCGGAAATCTTGTTTTTCAATACTTGCTTGGGTTCAAAATACAGGCTGTTCAAACAGCAGTAGAGAGAGGAAAAAATCCATGATAAAAATTGACACCCAACTAGTAACAACTGCTTTTGTTGCAGATTCTCCGACTTCCTTTGCTCCCCCCTTAGTAGTTAACCCCCAATTACAGCCAATGACAGCAACTAGAATTCCAAAAATAAACCCTTTTAGCAAAATAATAAATAAATCTGACGGTTCTAAAAAATCTCTGACTGATTCTAAAAATGTTTCGGGAATAATTTGGTAAAACTGTGATGCGGCAAAAATTCCGCCGATGATGCCCGTAACTAAAGCCAAAATCGTCATCAAAGGCACCATCAAACAACAAGCGATTACTCTCGGAAGTACTAGATAATCAATTGGATCAGTTTTGAGCATATAAAGTGCATCAATTTGCTCTGTTACGCGCATTGCACCTATTTCTGCGGCAAAAGCAGAACCGACTTGCCCCGCCATAATACTAGCGGTTAAAATTGGAGCCAATTCTCTACAAAAAGCTAAGGCAAAAGCACCTCCCACAGCATTGACAGCCCCAAATCGGACTAATTCTCTCGCCGTCTGAATAGTAAAAATCATTCCTGCAAAACCACTAACAAGGAGAACTGGAGAGATAGAAACTGGCCCAGCAGTTACCAGATGTTGTAGAATCTTGCGGTAGTACGTTTTTCCTTGGAGAAAATGTAGCCAGACTTGACCGAAAAGCAGTAGTGCTGCAAAACAGCGTACAATCTCAGATTGCTCAAAATTTGTTTTTAGTGGCAATTTTATCGTCCTTAAGACTGACTTTTTTTGCACATATGTGATATCAATTCTCCAAAATAAGACTACAGATACAAATGGTGGAAACCCAGCTAGATGTGATCTGACTTTCTCAATTATATAGACGCACAAAGTGCAACTTCCCGCAGGATATTAGGAATTGGTATTAGGGTATGGTACATGAACAGACGCACTAGATGTTTATCCTCAAAGTAGAGGAGGTGTTTGGGCATGCTTCAACTTAGTTTAGTAAACTTTAGCGAAAAATAGCACCTATGGTATTGTGAGCTTTTTGCTACTGCTCTCATGCTTTATGTGCTTAGAAGTTGCGATCGCTGGTCTATCAAACTAGGAAAAGTAATTGACTCAAATCAAAGGGTTTAAGAATTTAATCATATTTCCAAATAATGTAATCTTAAATAATTTTTTATGAACAGGATTAAATACATCATATTTATGTTGCTATTGATACTATTCTTCTCAGGGGTACATCCGGCTTTTGCATCTGTATGCCGCAATTACGATGTCTACAACGGGCTACGCAACCAGATTTGCATTCTCAGCATTAACCGAAGTGCTAAAAATTATTGGGAATACAGAGCAGCTGTTAGTGTGGATGGAGTAAAAAGACCCGTCGAGGTTTACAATTGTCGTGAACGAGTCAAAGTTCAACACGATGGAACTGTGTTGCCCTTTCAGCAACAAGACCCTGGTGAGATGATATGCAGCTTTTTTAATTCTTCTGGGCGGTAAACACGCGCCAGATAATAAAGACCGTGAAACCTAGATAGGCGAATACTGTTAGCCATTCTTGCCAGCTACCAAATGCATTATTCATCAGCAAAAGCCGGAAAATCAATATTTGTAAATTTTACACGCTGATGCTGCTAGTCCTTTGGTGTATTTTGGGAGATAAAGGAAAGCTACTCAAAAATTCTTCGCTAATTTTCCGGAATCGATCACAACGGGGTGGTAGTACATATCAGAGCATCGATATTATACTGAACCTCTATAACTAAGCCTCGGGGAATATAGCCCCATTGTTTCTCCTCAAAAGCCCGGTCTTCATGACTGGGCTTTTGATGTTTATTGAAACTGTCGGCGTATAAAATAAAACTGTTTTCAGAAACCTTTGAGAGATTTTATTGGTCTGATTCTCCAAATTCTCCAAAAATCAGCCAATGCCATCTACTGCTCAAGGTATTCCCGGATTACCCGATTTGACGCATCCGATTGAGCTTGTCCAATTTGGAACCCAGGCGCTCAAAGCTTCACTGTTATTAGTATTTTTGGTCGTAGCTTTGGGAGTTGCGATCGCTCTAGTAAGTTTTTCTCTACGTCGAAACCAGCCGGAACAAGTAATATTCATAGGCGAATGGGCTGTTCGTTATTCCCAACTGTTACGGGGATTACAGCATTTAACCCTAATATTAGTTCTGTTAGTACCTGGATTTTTTCTCTGTTCAACTTTGAGCAATCGCTATCACTACTGGGAACAAGCAAGGGTGGCTCAAGTGGCCGAAAGTGTCGCAGGTGAAAAGCTCGAACAATCTGCGCCGCAAGTGCGCTACTCTATTCAAGAGCCATACTCCTATAACACCCAAGTCAATGGCAAGATTGTCAAGGTAAATGAGACACGAGAAATCAATCGCTTCTTAACGTTGGGTGGTTCGCAAATTCAGGTCAAGCTTGACCAAAGCGTAGATGTCCCAGGCCGCAGTTCAATTTATCGCGTGGAATACACTGCTGATTATAAAGTAGTTAACCAACTCAAGGATATTAATAATTTCTTTTTTGAAGCACCGCCGCCTAACGGCTACACGCTACTTGCTAGCTACAAAGTAGAGCGTGACCGTACTAGGCTACAACAAACCAATCCGGGAGACTATGGTTTTCCCTTCCGGCTGCAACCAGGTGAAGAAACCAGCTTTCGAGTCACCTATCAGGCTCAAGGAGGGCCTCGCTGGGTTTATAGCGCCACAGGACAGTTGCTTTCTAATTTTCGCCTCACCGCAATTGCTAACTTTGCTCCAGCTGATTTTGCTAGTGGTGTTGTACCGAATGAGATTAAAGTTGATGGACGCACTACTCAATTTACTTGGAAGTTTGACGATAATGTTTCAGTCAAAAATCCATTTGGAGTGTTTACCAACACCGATCCCATTCGTCACACTGGTGTTATTCCCCGGCTTTTATTACTAGCACCAGCAATATTTTTGTGGTGGATATTGTTGTTATATTTGTCACTCCCAATGAGTTTCAGAAATATTGCGATCGCTGGTAGTATTTTCTTTGCTTGTCTATTGACTTTGACCTATCTAGCTCGCGTTATAAATGCTCAGTTGGCTTGGACTTTAATTTCCATCATCTTACTAATTTTAATATGGGGATTGGGAGCAAGCCGCAGTGCTTCCCTGGCTGCGATTATCGCCACTATTGCTGGAGCAGTGTTACCTATCTTTGGATTATTAGTACCGTTCAGCGGCCTCACCCTCAGCCTAGCAGGTTTTCTTTCAGCCGTCTGGCTAGCAGTTCGTCACTGGTATGGCTGGTACAGTTTGCACCCAGAAGACCATTAACAATAGACCTCTTGCATAAATCAAAAATAAGAACCCCACCCCGCCAAAGCTACGCTTTGTCTCCCCTCCCGAAGAGCGGGGAGGGGTTGGGGGTGGGGTGTTAGGGACTTTTACAAGAGGTCTAATTCAAAATTCAAAATTCAAACATTTTAGACAATTTCAGACAGGGATTTAAACCCCCGACTGAAATTGAGCGGAGTCGGAGACACCAAAACTCCGAGCTACGTGTAATAGACCTATCCGCGAATTACCAAATCTATGCTAGTAATAGGTTTGAGTCATTATTTAGGACAGGCGATCGCTGACACTAGTCTGACGATAGAATA
>NZ_JBALCS010000087.1:0-45139 GCF_036919555.1 Nostoc sp. | reverse complement strand
TTCTATCGTCAGACTAGTGTCAGCGATCGCCTGTCCTAAATAATGACTCAAACCTATTACTAGCATAGATTTGGTAATTCGCGGATAGGTCTATTTGGGAGATGAATCGGCAACTGTAATCATCAAAACTTCCTTCCCTATTGGAAAAATCATTTGATGATTCACCAACACCCCGAATTTGCACCTTTTTTGTGATACTTACTAGGTGAACCTCTGTACTATGATTCTTTACGATGGCTTTTAGTTTTTATGCACTGAGAGCAGAAAATTGGTTCAAAATCTGTAGAATGCTTATAAAGCAAGGAGTTGACCTTCTGCTAGTGGCTGTATGGCTTTATACAACAGATTGCAACTGGTGAAGTGAAGTACAGAGCTTAGGGAGCCAAGCCAGATATCAAGCCTGTTTTACTTCTGTATTCAGACTCCTAAATTATACTAGAGTAATGCGATCGCCCTTAGTGGGTAAGCGATCGCTCGTTTGTATGCAATAGACTTTGACCTCACTTCCATTCCTCTATCCTTTTAGGAGAAAGGCTTTGAAATTTACTCCCCAACCCTAGTAGGGAAGGGGCTGGGGGTTAGGTCTATATTGGACTCAACTGAGAACCGCTATATTACTTAACTCATAGTCCTATAGCTAAAAACTTGTTTAACTGTCAGTTTTAACTCGGCATCATTGAGTATAGGCAACTGATAACCTATTGTATATAATTTCACTCCCTACTTGGAAACGCTGTTAGTAGGGTGTTAAGTTTCACGCAAAGGCACAGAGGCGCAGAGAGTAGTATCAAAGACTCATTAATGAGTATCAAAGGTGGATGAACGAGTATCAAAGACTCATTAACGAGTATCAAAGGTGGATGAACGGAGTTTTTTAACTCCTAACTCCTAACTTCAACTCCGTTGCCAAATTTTAATTGTCTTATCCAAACTCCCGCTAACCAACATCTCACCGGAAGCTGTAAAAGCTAATGCTGTGACTATATTCCCATGACCTGTAAAAGTACCCAGCAATTCCCCGGTTTCTAGATGCCATAATTTGATGGTTTTATCAGCACTACCACTAGCGATAATTTGTCCATCGGGACTTAAAGCGATCGCATATACTCTATCTCTATGTCCTTTAAGAGTATGAAGTAATTTCCCAGTCTCCAATTGCCAAATTTTAATCGTTTGATCCCAGCTACCACTCACCAGCAGTTTACCATCTGCACTGATTGCTAAGGAACCAACGATGTGAGAATGACCCATGAGGGTATGCAGTGGTTGTGTGTCCTTTAAACTTTTGACTCCCATCAAAAGTGAGGTATGCCAAACTTTGATTTTGCGGTAGCTACCTGTCACCAGAGTTTCCCCGTCTTGGCTCAAAACTAGGGAATGAGCTGCTGTATCATCTAAAGAGAGTGCGATCGCAACCTGACGTTGCATCAAATCCCAAAACAGAATTTTTCTATCATCTCCCCCAGTCGCTAACATTCTGCCATCTGGGGTGAACGCAGCGCACCGCACTACCCCATTATGTTTGTGCAAAATATCTATCAAGTCTAGTGCGCCCACGTGCCAAAGCTTTATTGTGGAATCTGCACCGCAACTCACTAAAGTCTGTCCATCTGAACTAAAGGCCAGGGAATTCACTTCATCCACCAGCCCAGATATCACCCAAGGATACTCTGATAATGTATCTATTAATTCACCCTTGCTTAAATCCCAGAGCTTCGTTTCTCCACGACTACCACTTGCCAATATGGGTAAGGCTTTGCCATTCTTACACCCGGAGTTGAAAGCTAGGCAATTAATGCCTCTGTTATGCCCTTTTAACGTCTGCCAGCATTCCCAGTCACCTACTATACCCTTAAGGCAATGCTCTGATGGTAGAGTTTGTATTGTATCTGCGATCGCGCTCTCATTAATTACTGGCGACGCGTCTTTTTTGCCAACAAGTGATTCTAAATACCAACTCAATCCCCCCGCATACAATAATTTACTTGGAGTGATGTAGAGTTTTGGTTCAGGAAATTCAATTTGATTTGCAGGTAAAAAACCTGTAATTATGCTTTGTTTTTCGTATCCTAAATTACCTGTAGATGGATAAAACAAACACAGAAAAATTAATACTTGGTGATTTTTTAAATCTTCTTGAGTAACTGACCACCTAATTTTGTCTTTCTTAATACCATTAAAACTTTCTCCATCAGCAACGTAAACTTGAATACTTAGCTGAGGATTATCTTTGAGTACATAAGAGAATTTGCTTTCGCCACACAAATTTCCCTCATCATCTAAAATCATGTTTTGCAAGGTATCTTGTGATATCTTTTTTACCAACTTACCTAAGCGTTCAGTTATTACCCAGTCAACAATATGCTCCCGAAAAAGATAATCTTGGGCTTGCTGTTGGAAGTATTTAGGAAAAGGTATCGTCCAGTCGGGAGGCTCAGGATATTCAGGCGGCGTCGGCGGCGGATTTTTGGCGAGAACTTCTGCTTGTTGGCGAGAAAGCTCTTGGAGTTTTGCCAAAGGCTCGCCCCAAAATCCCATAATTTCAGTGTGGCAACCTTTGACTTGACTTTCCAGCAAAGATAAGTCATAAGTTTTAGGTTTTTTCACACGTTGAAGGAAGTCAGTTTGTTGAGCTTTGAGTAAGCTAATCCAATCCATCTGCATTCCTGTGGGAAACTGTTGCATACCTACGGTAAGCTATACCAACGCAATTACTCAAGTTTATAACCTTAGTTAATTAAAAATTCCGTAATGTTAGCAGTCTAATAAAACACAGCCATTGGTATATATTTGCGGGAAAAATATAGATGGATAGCACTTAGATATTTCATTAACTGATGCAGATGAAGTATAGAGAATTCAACCATCTCAGTCAATTCTAACGGACATGGAGAACGAGATACTGTTTCCGTAGAAACAGTTCTAGCTGTAAAGGAAAGTTTATCTTAGAGGGATTTTAAATGTTGCGGGAACGTTAAGTCAATAAGTACCTACACAAAAATAACCTAGTACAGCACGGCGGAAATAAACCACCCATTCCAAATCAATAGAACCCTTGCAGTATAGGAATTACGAATTACGAATTACGAATTATTTTAACCTTTGCGTTTTGGTTGTCTAGGTGTAGTACTTACATCAGAGGAGTCGCCAAAAGTATCTCTGGCCTCGATCTGTTTAATTTTCATTTGCAAGTTCAAGTCATCGCTGCTAACAATTGTTTCTAAATTCGCTAATCTTTGCTCTAATAGTTCTATTTGCTGCTGTTGCAAATAGTTGGTTTTTGATTTTTGCTCATCAGAACGCCAAATAGCAACTGTACCAACAGCTGCGCCACCAATAGCAACTAAAGGAAGAATAGCACCGCTTCTCGTAACGACTGAAAGTGGGACGCAAACTCCGAGAATGGCTACTGTAATTACCCAGATTCTTGTGGTGGCAGATAATCTGACATCTTGGTATTGTTCTACATTTGTTTGAGATTTTTTAGCCATAAGTAAATCCATTGAAAAGTTATTTGCTAGATTGGCACAATTGTCTACTAAAATACTTCCTGCAATTGGGTTAAGTGTAATTCTTGTACTAATATTTTTTAATTACCAGTAGGTAAACATAATTCAACCTAAAACCCCAATCAGCGAAATGATTTTCCTGACTCCTATACACACGAGACTAATCGCGTCTTTACTGCTGGCTTCTGCTTCTACTTAGTTACTTCGTTATTTTAGATCATTAGATTTTGCTTGGGAGGAACAGTTGTACACTGAGAGGAAGATTTTCTTGAAGTCATAGTAAGGAAGGTACAGATGACAGTTCGTGCTTTTTTTGAAGCTGCCAAAGTTGAGGGCGTCCAGTCACCTTACGATACCATTCACCTGAAAATTCTCTATCCAGCACAGATACCGGAGAATCAGCTAGAAAAAAGTACCGGAATTGAGCCAGCTAATCCAGAAAACGCACCTTTTCCAGTAGTGATTTTATTCAACGGCTTTAACTGTGATGCTCAACAATACCAATGGTTAGCGGTTAAACTCGCTGAACGTGGATTGGTGGTGGTTCTCTTTAATTGGATTGCGGAAATCGCACCCGGAATAATTAGCCTCACTCCTGGGGTTGATTTTGAAAAGAGAAAACCAACAATTTATCGGACTGTTCCCACTGCTTCAGCTTTGCCAGCACTGCTAGCTAAACTAGAACACTTACAGGTTGAGGGTATTTTAGCTGGAACACTTGACCTGCAACGAATAATTTTAGGTGGACACTCTGAAGGTGGTAGAGTGGCGATCGAAAACGCTGATCCCGACTTTTTCCCTCAAGTAGCAGCATCTTTTGGTTATGGTGTACACACCACAGGAGCGTTGTTGTTGGGGTACGAGGCAGGCATTATCTTACCCTTACCAGACTCCCTACCGCTACTACTGATGGGAGGAACCTGTGATGGGGTGATTGCTAACAATAGCGATCGCTATGGTGTAAGTCCTGGAAATGCTGCCACCCCAAGTTTTAGCGGTACTAGGAAAAGTTTTAGCTGAGAAAGAGAAAGCTGAACAACACTTAATTGCCAGTGGACTCACCTATACAATCATCCGTCCTGGTGGACTAAAGTCAGAACCAGGAACGGGTAATGGCGTTTTGACTGAAGATCCGCACATTATTGGTAGCATCAATCGTGCAGATGTCGCGCAGTTAGTTGGTCGCTGTTTAAATAGCGGCGATGCTTACGGCGGGCTGCGCCAACGCACCAATAATAAAATTTTCTCAGCCGTAGACCGAAATATGCTGTTTGGGCAAAGAGAATTTACAGAATTTAGTTTGGATTAATTTAGGCACGCCATCGGAGTATTTGACCCATGACAGGGTTCACAAATTCTCGTCCTTCAGCGACAGACCGAGCATACTCCCGCTTTAACTGGTAGTACCACTGCGCCTGCATATCTGAGTCCTTAATCAGTCGCAGCACGGGATTATATTTCAGGCCAATCTGCTGCTTTTCCACAACCGTCCGGTCTTGACCAATGAAAGTCCGCGCCAGCAGATGTAGCAGTGGCTTGAAAAATCCTACCCAAGGAAGTGTCCAGTAAAGAGCAAAAGTTACCTCAGTTTCTGTGTCTGAAATGGGTGTAACTGCTGTTAAATTAACGACTCGATGGTTGCCAATTGTGGTTTCTTCTATTCTGACTCCAGGTAAACGAAAAGAAATCTCCGTTTCCGGCACACCACCGCCAATCAACCAGTATAATCGACCCCCATTCGGTGGCAATCGGTGTCGTCGCATCGTGAAGCCGTAGGGTGAAGCATCGAATTGCTTGACTTCCTCGTGCAGTTGCTCATTTCGCCACCACCAAGCACGATGAACATAGGGTGAATGGGCAGGGTCCATCAGACCTACCACTGCATGATCTATAAAACAGGGGAATCTCATCACCTCTACGAACTGGGGCGAACGCTCATCAAATCCTGGAATTACCGGAATCTCCATCTCAGAAGCAGGTTGAGGGTTATCAACATCAACCATATATATCCAGATATTCCCTTGGGCTTCCCGAATTGTGTATGATTGGACGTCGAAGCGACTCAAATCTATCTGCTGTTCTTCCACAAGAGACGGGATCGCAGTACAGCGCCCAGCCGAGTTAAAGCGCCAACCGTGGTAACAGCATTCCACTTCCTGCCCATCGAATCTACCACAACTCAAGGGGACACCACGATGAGGACAAATGTCTGTCATCGCAGACACTTTACCATCCTGGTCACGAATTAATAGCACCGGTTCTCCCAAGAAAATGCGGCTGATCATCATACCTGGCTTGATCTGATTACTAGGCAGAGCATAGTACCAAGTATTACGTAATACAAAGTTATCGTTATTTTTCATCACTAATAGCGTCTGCCTTTGACACAATGAAAGTCCTGGTTTGTGAAAAGGAAGGTTATTCTTGAAAACATTCTTTCAGGTTTTTAATTGCTGTAAGTAAATTCAACAGATACACTTGTTCGTCGTGTTCGTAATTATCTCAGATTTAGGTTGTTCTGGAAGTATTGCAGGTTTGAAGTTGCATTATTCGCCAGAAATTTGGATAAATATCGTTCTTTTGCGCGGGCCATCCAACTCAAAAAACAACACAGATTGCCAGGTTCCCAAAGCTAATTTACCATCCACAATCGGAATTATCTCACTAGTGGTCAGCATCATTGCCATTAAGTGAGAGTGAGCATTAATCGGTTCATTTTCCGGGACATCTCTTAAATGCAAGTCATTATGCAAATAACAGCCTGATTCCGGTGCTAATTTTTGCAAGAACACTTTTATATCTTCTAACAATCTGACTTCATTTTCGTTAATAGCTAACGCTGTTGTGGTGTGTCGAGAAAATACTAAAACTTGTCCATTTTTAATTGATGTTGAAGCCAACAAATCTTGGATTTGTGGCGTGATATGATGAATATTAATTTTTGGTTCAGTTTCAATTTCAATTAGCTTATTAATAATTGGCATCTGTTCAATTTTATATTTTGGATTGCGGACGAGGTACGCTAATACAGCCTAACGCCCTGATAAATTTAAGGAAAAATGTAAAATCTAAAATTGAATGACTCTTAACTCCTAATTATAGTTTCCAAACCTTGCACTAATCTCTCTATACCTTCTTTTGCCGTCTCTTTTTGCAGCGCTCCATAAGCAACGCGTAGGTAGCATCCATGATCCATGCCGAAAGTAGTACCTGGAATGACTGCTACTTTATGTTCCTGGATTAGTCTTTTAACTAACTCAAAAGCATCCATCTGGGTATTAACTTTGAGGAAAAAATAGAAAGCGCCATTAGCAGGTGTAATGCTACATAAACCTTGTAGACGGTTAAGGGAATCGAGTACTACTTGCCGCACTTGGGTTAACGCACCTATATTACTCTTCAAATACTCCTCTTTTGCTTGCAATGCCCCTAAAGCTGCATATTGGGAAATGACTGGCGGACAAATCAAAATTGTATCCTGGACTTTTTTAACGGCGACAAATAAGTGTTTGGGAATCACCATGTAGCCAATGCGCCAACTGGCAAAACCGTAGGCTTTGGAAAGGCTAAAGAGAGAAATAGTGTACTCGCTACTACTCCCAAAGGCACCAGGGGAAACGTGTTTTACCCCGTTATAGGTAAAGTATTCATAGGCTTCATCGCTGATGTGGTAAATGCCCCGATCGCTACAAATTTGATTTACTTGGCGCAATGCCGCTTCTGAATAGACAACTCCAGTCGGATTATTTGGTGAAATTGTCACTACAGCCCGTGTTTTCGGAGTAATTGCTTGAGCGATCGCTTCTTTTCGCAGTTGGTAATTTTCATCCGTCCCCACTAACACCGGACGACAACCAGCCATTGCGATCGCCATTTCGTGGTTGAAATAGTAGGGCGTATTCAGAATAATTTCATCGCCTGGGTTAGTGATCGCAAGAATGGCATTCATAAATCCCATATTGCTCCCCGCCGTCACAACAATACAGTTTTCCCCATTAATTTCAATGCCGTTGAAGGCTGGCAATTTTCCTGTAAGTGCTGTCAGCAACGGGGGAATTCCTGCAACTGATTTGTATAAATTATTAGCGGGTTCGGCGAAAAATTTGGCTAAAAATTCTCTGGCTTCCGGTGGTGGGTCGTAATAAACAACACCTTGTCCTAGAGAAATTGTTCCAGGAGAGTTTTTAATCAGTTCTCCAACCACTGGAATAATTGGCGACTGTACTCCCTGCATACGAGAGGTTAGGGATTCCATATTTCCTTAAGTGACACTGTAAGCCTACACTGACCTTTTCTGCGGAACGCTACCGCGAACGGTACAGTGTAGGTACTTCACCAAAATGATTAACCGGATTTGCGATCGCGCCAAAATTTAGTCAATCGAAATCTGTTGAGGCCCAATGGCTTTGCCATTATGTGCGTCTGTTGTGGTGCTGGTGTAACTATTTGAGCGGCTCTGTTGATCCAGCCAGCTTTTAACTGGATCATCTGCCAGATTAAGCCGAAGCACACCAGAGAATAACCCACCCACAAATAATACTGGATGCTGGATAAATTCTCTGAATATAGGTGACAATTCATCAATGAACATAAAGAGACTCCTGGCGGTGGCGTAAAAAATTATTACATCTTAATTGATCGTAACCTGTTGAGCAATATCTGGCTGACGCTAACGAAGTTGCGAACTTTTTGAGCTTCAACTCGAACAACAAAATTCCCAACTTCTTAAAGAAGTCAGGAATCTGAGCCTACTGCATCTAACTTAGGGTTATTTCGTTCTAGATACAGCATTTTTCAGGTAAATGAGGTACGCAGGTAGGGGCACAACAATGTTGTGTCCTGACATTAATCTGTACAGAGGCGCTTGTTGCAATCTGCTGTATAAACCGCCCAGAACTAAAGTTCCTTTTCTTATAGCTAAAGTCCGTTTTAACGGACTATAACCTTTTCTTAGTCGTCTTTAGATGACTTTCGCTATTAGGCTCAGAATTCATTCTGAGCCGGACTAGATGAGAATGAAATAGCCCTGGCATCTAACTATAGAGAATCTATAAATTGCTGTACTTTTTCCAGGAGTGGGTGATGTTCGATTTGTTCTGCTAACTCTTGGGCATTTTGATAGCACGATCGCGCCAATTTTTTGCGTTTTGTTGTGGCGTAAATGTTTCCCATATTCACCAGAGTTGAAATTTCTCCGAGACAATCGTCTAGTTGTCGATAAATCGTAATGGCTTGTTTATAGAACTTCATTGCCTGCCGATTCTCTGCCAGAGTGCTGTAGGTAAAACCAATGTTATGAAGGGTTGTTGCCTCGCCAGAGCGATCGCTGATTTCTCGACGTGTCAAAAGAACTTGATAGTAGAGCAATAGCGCCTGTTTCGGTTTTCCTAAATTACTATAGACTGAGGCAATATTATTCAAAGTGGTTGCTTCACCAGCCAAATTCTTGACAGCCCGTTGAATTGGAAGTGCTGCTTGAAAAAATTCTAGAGCTTGCTGAAACTTGCCTAAGACATTGTAAGCAAACCCAATGCCATTTAGCGTTGTTGCTTCACCAGAAAAGTCACCTAGCAATCGCCGCATCCTCAAAATTTCGTGTTGTAGTAATAGTGCCCGTTTCGGTTTTCCTAAGCGGGTATAAATTAACGCTACATCATTGAGAGAAGAAACTTCACTTTC
Source organism: Nostoc sp. (assembly GCF_036919555.1). Classification (GTDB taxonomy): domain Bacteria; phylum Cyanobacteriota; class Cyanobacteriia; order Cyanobacteriales; family Nostocaceae; genus Nostoc. The sequence goes on along the minus strand of NZ_JBALCS010000087.1, from coordinate 35,951 downwards.
AGTATCTTGCGATCGCCTAAAGATTGGCAGTGCTTTGTCAAAATATTCCAAGGCTTGGGTAAAGCGTCCAAGACGGCTGTACGTAGAACCCAGATTGCTAAGTGCAGTTGCTTGTGCTGGCACGTTGCCAATTTCAACAGCAACCGAAAGCGCCTGATGAAAGCGCTCTAATGCTCTTTGAGGTTGCCAGCAACTGAGGTGAGCTAAACCAAGGTCGTTTAATGTGTAACCTTCTCTGGCTCGGTCTGGAATGGCTCTAGCCAAGTGTAAATTCTTGGTTGCAAGATCGAGAGATTCTTGGAATTTCCCTGGTTGGTAGTAGCGGCTTGCTTGATCACGACGTTGTTCCCACTCGTTGACTCGATTTAAAGGTTGCGTCATCTAACCTCAGTTGCATTCTGCGATAAATAGGTATGAAGTTTTTTGGGAATGAACCCTTCTTAGGTTAGGTTTCCCAAAAATGAGTTAACTTTTATCTTCTACCTTTAGATATAAGACGTAAAGAGAGAAGTATGATATTGTTTCATTTTTACAAGAATATTTATGAAGTAATTAATACAAATAACCTAGAGGAGCGCACAGCTATACGCTCCTAGGAAAGACCTAAACCATTTACAGCAGTTTTCTTTTGCATAAAGAAGTATAAAGCTATGGGTTTTGAGGCAGGAGGCAAGAGGTGGAAACTGTTTATATCTGATTTCACCCCTGCATTGTGTACCTCACTTACTTGCAAACTGCTGTATTCTCTATAGATCCATTGAGTTTGCAGTGGTTTTGATGTTTGGCGGTTGGTTCGATAGTTTTAAGATTGCAAAATGTAAAGGGAATCATCCGCCTGCCATTCTGTGTGTGAAATAGCGTAATACACAACATCATGGCCGTAATAGCTAGCATTCTTTTGGTACTTCATCCCTACCTTTTGAATCACACGCACTGAAGCGATGTTTTCTGGATGAGCGATTGCGACTATCTGATCTAGCTTCACTTCCCCAAATCCAAACTTTAAAGTTGCAACAGAGGCTTCAGTTGCCAATCCCATGTTCCAATAGGACTTGTCAAACACATAGCCAAGCTCAATTTCCGGTGTATTTTCCAGAAAACCAAGTCCACAACGGCCAATCATTGTACCAGTTTCTTTGTGTATTACTGCCCACATCCCAAAGTTGTTTTGTTGCCACTGTTGGATATGTTTGTTTAAAATTGCCTGGGTTTGTTCCCTTGTTCTTGGCGACAGATACCTCATGATTTCTGCATCGCTGTAGAGGCGAAATAGGTAATCAAAGTCGTTTAGAGAAAAGTGCCTTAGTTGCAGCCGAGCAGTTTCTATCTCCATAATTACTTGTTTAGGATTAACCAGAATTTTTTGAAATCTTCAGTTTTTGTCCAAAGCCCAAAACTTAAGAAAGAGTTATTTGAAGTTTCTTCACTACTTTTTGAATTAATCGATTACTTTTGGTCGGAATACTAGGCTGTTTTAGCTGTTGCGGCCTTTTCTCTGGTTCCTTAAGAAAACGATAGTATAAAAACTCCTCTCTGTAACAAATGTTGACATCTTCGCCTTGACATAAACGGGCGAAATCAATAGAAGAATAGTTCATGTAGTGAATGCGATGAATTGGTTTTAGTTCATCTTGGTTGTACAGGATATTATCAATATTTACAAAAGGGTCTGAGTTAGCACAGTTACCTGTTCTGTCTTGACCATTAGGACTGAGGGTAAAATTAAATAAGGCCAGATTTGATTTCCATGTCAAATAATTAAATAAATGTGCATCATCCCACCATGTAGTTAGCCATTCAACCTCTCTATCTTCAATTAATAATTTTTTATATAAATCTAAATCTTTTTCTGGAAATAACCCTGATTTAGAACCGAAAAAATCAGAGCAATGAAGTTTAGGACGGATGTCTTTTTCGTAAACAATCTTAGACTTTTCTAAAAGCGGAATATTTAATGGTACTTTTGTGCGTTCTTTAGTGTGTATCCAGTCATCAAACACAAAATCGTAGGCGTTTAATTTTTCAAAAATATCATCAACTGGCTTCATTAGAAGGCTGTCAGCATCACAAAATATAAACCTATCAAAATCCCCATTAAAAACACACATTTTTCTTTGTAAGTGACCTGATGACCACCAATTACGTGAGATTTTGGAAGTTCTAGTACCTGGATGAACTCCCCAAACTTGGTGAGCAAAGTCTTCCCAGGACTGTATTGCCTCCCAATTATCAAAAATACTGACATTTTTTCTAGACTTGACTTCTTTTTGAACTAAGTCTAATCTCTCATCATAGGGAATAATACAAACAGGAATATCTGGGCTAAAATTAACCTCAATACTATTCAAAAATGCCACTAATTGATCATAAACGACATCATTTGCAAGTGTATAAATCCCGAAAGATTCCATAAGATAGTATCCTGATTTTGACATTTAGTTTATTTGCGACGCTTCTTGTGCGATCGCCCAAAGAAGTTGAGAGATACTCACCATAACCCTTATAAATATAACGCTGTGTGCGACTTTTACAAAACTCTTATTTCACAAGCATTCTAAAGATGAGCGATTTAGATCAAGACAAAACACTCATTGACAGAATATTGACTATGACTAGGTTTTAGTATTTTGCGAAATATTAAGTCGCACATCGCGTAATATAAATAGCGCTTTTGGGAAAGTCAATGAATTCCGTGTCTTACGAAATTTTATTAAAAGCGCCCAATTCCATAATTAATTTCATAATTATTACTTGATGGGTATTGATTAAAATTTATGTCAGGCGTTCGCCTCGAAAAAGCTTTAATAACAATTCGTAATTCGTAATGACGTTCTCTACGAGACGCTGTACTTCGACAAGGCTCTGTTACCACACCAAGGACAAAGCTCAGGGCAACGCAGGCTCAGTGACGACGCGATCGCGGACTCGTTAACGTAATTAAGTTTTGTAACGGGGATGATTTAGAATCGCTCATCACTGTTGAGTTGCTCAAAATGGAAGCAAGTTCATCCAGGTATTGAGGAGTATAGGGTCTTAAATTGCAGTCTTGCGGTTTCTATCTTAGGCATGGTATCAGAGTAGCAGCCCAAATGCTACTTTAAACAAGCGTATTTTTTTACAAACATTAATATAATGCTCTTACTATGAGCATCTACCAATTTCTCAAAAAATTTTATACGCAAGAACATCGTCGGAATGAAAATGACTGGCGGTTGTTTTTGCGTTTAGTGCCTTATGCCCGTCGTAGCAGACGACTGTTAACGCTGTCGATGTGTTTACTCATACCGATCGCGCTAGCTAATGCTGTACAACCGTTGTTGATTGGCCAAGTTATCTCCCTGATTCGCAATGAACCAAGTGCTTACGAATTTCTCAGGAATCGCCCCTTGTCAGAAGGGCTAAATATCCTGGAGGGATTATTGGTAATTGCGATCGCTATCCGATTGATTTTGACAGGCTACCAGGGTTATGTAGTACAGAAGCTAGGGCAACAAATCACTGCCGCAATTCGCCAAGATTTATTCCAGCATGTGACATCTCTAGCAGTACGCTTTTTTGACCGCACGCCCGTAGGTAAGTTAATTACCAGAATCACCAGCGATGTGGAAGTGTTAGGCGATGTCTTTTCTACTGGGGCAATTGGCATTGTGTCCAATTTGTTTACAATGCTGGTGATTTTGGGTTTAATGTTTTCCATCCAATGGCAACTCACTTGCTTGCTGCTATTTATGTTGTTACCAGTTACCTGGTTAATTGTTTACATTCAGCAACAGTACCGCAAAGCCAATTACAAAGGGCGGGAAGAACTCTCTACCCTGAACTCACAGCTACAAGAAAATGTGGTTGGCATTAACGTAGTGCAGTTGTTCCGCAGGGAAAAATTTAATGCCGAATTGTTTCGCGCCACGAACAACCGCTACACTCAGCAAATGGATCAAACCATCTTTTATGATTCATTTATTTCAGCAACCTTGGAATGGATTGGTCTGATTGCGATCGCAGCTGTTTTGTGTATGGGTGGTTGGTTACTGTTAGAAAAAAGCTTGACTTTTGGGACTTTATCTGCGTTTATATTGTATGCCCAGCGATTATTTGACCCTTTACGGGATTTTGCCGAAAAATTTACAGTAATTCAAGCTGGTTTCACTGCCATTGAACGCGTCGGCGATATATTAGATGAACCGATAGAAATCCGCGATCGCGCCAATGTCCGTTTCTCAATATTTGATGCTAAATTCGGCTACATAGACGAAATAGTTGCAAATCTAGAATCCCTAGATGTGACTTCCCCACCAGAACTGGGAGAAATTCGCTTTGATCACGTCTGGTTTGCTTACAAAAATGATGATTACGTAATTAAAGATTTAGATTTTACCATTCATCCTGGTGAAAAAGTGGCATTAGTCGGTCCCACAGGTGCGGGTAAAACTTCGATCATCCGTCTTTTGTGCCGCCTCTACGAACCCACCCAAGGACGTATTCTCATAGATGGTGTCGATATTCGGGAGGTATCACAGGCAGAACTGCGGCGCTACATGGCAGTAATTTTACAAGAAGGCTTTTTGTTTGCTGGCGATGTAAAAAGCAACATTTCTTTAGGAGATGGCTATACCATTGAACAGATTCAACAAGCAGCAGAGCAAACCAACATTGCCCAGTTTATAGAAGAACTACCGCAAGGTTATAATACTCAACTTCGAGAACGGGGCACAAATATTTCTAGTGGTCAAAAACAACTTTTAGCCTTTGCGCGGGCTGCCATTCGCAATCCCCAAATTTTGGTACTAGATGAAGCTACCGCTAGTTTGGATGTTGGGACAGAAGCTTTAGTTCAAGAGGCATTAAACCAGCTTTTGCTCAGACGTACCGCGATTATTATCGCTCACCGCCTGTCTACGATTCGGAATGTAGACCGGATTTTTGTTCTCAAGCGGGGCGAATTAATCGAACAGGGAAGTCATGATCAACTATTGCAACAGAGAGGGCTTTACGCTACTTTGCATAACTTGCAAATGTTAGGAAGTTAGGATATTTTCAGAATAATCCTAAGTGGAAAAGTGCGATCGCTATCAGTTTTGAGTTCTACTAAAATAGGATTAGCTTAAGTGTGAAGGGAGAATGTTAACAATTCCAAATTCCAAATTCCAAATTCAAACATTTTAGACATTTCAGACGGGGATTTAACCCAGACTGAAAATGATGCTACATATAGATGTAGGGGTATTGAACCCTTGATTTTACGATAAAAATGACTACTTTAGAAATAGCGATCGCCAAAATAAAAAATTACCTGTTGATCAGCGAAACGAAGTTATTGAATTTCTTGAGTTCTGAAAATTCAAAATAGGCAAAATTAGTCAGATCCAAGAGCAGATAGAAACCGATGAGGTGATTTAAAGATTATTTTAGAGTATATTACGAATTATTTTAATGTCCTTTGATAACCTGTGCAAACTCCTGTCCGAAAAACATCCCGTTACCTTTGCCAGTTGGGTATTAGGAACACCGCAAACTGCTGTCACAGTCCTCAAAACCGAATTGAGTATCGAACCGATTCGCGCTGATTACGTCACATTCCTAAAACTACAACAACGCATTCTCCATTTAGAATTTCAAACCAAACTAGAATCCACACCACCTCTACCCCTACGGATGCTAGATTATTGGGTGCGGTTGTATCGGTTGTATCGACCAATCACACAAGTTGTCGTATTATTACTTCCCCCTACACCAGAAACAGTCATTGAAACCGCCTTCAGTGTTGAAACCACCCGTCACGAATATCGTGTAATTTGCATGTGGGAAGAAAATCCCGAACAATTCCTCAAGGATTCAGCTTTGTTACCATTAGCACCACTAGCAGCAACCACTCAACCCCAAGCCTTACTGCAAAGAGTTGTGGCAAGAGTAAATCAACTTGAGCCAGAACAACGACCAGAAATCTCCGCCTATACTCAAATCTTAGCGGGGTTAAAATATAAAAAGGACTTGATTCGACAATTATTTCGGGAGGGTATGATGCGCGAGTCAGTAATTTATCAGGAAATTCTGGCAGAAGGGGAACAACGAGGAGAACAACGAGGAGAGCTACGGGGACGACAAGAAGGACGACAAGAAGGAGAACGATCGCTTATTCTCCGTCAACTTACTCGTCGCATGGGAGAATTACCCCAACCAGTGCTAGAACGAATTGAAACTCTCTCCTTAGAACAATTAGAAAATCTTGGTGAAGCATTGTTAGATTTTCAGGCGATCGCAGATTTAGAAACTTGGTTCAGCACATTAGAGTAGCATAGGCAGCATCGCTATCAATCAAAAAATTACCTAAGCGATCGCTCAGAAAATTCGTTAGTAATATCTAACAGTAAACTATGCGTAGTTTACCGCCGTAGGCATCGCCTAAAATTATCGGGTTATCGAAAGTGCGATTAGCACAAAATAATTATGCAATGGAAAGTGCGATCGCATGAGATTATCGTGCTATGAGAAAATATAATGTTGGGTTTCGCTTCACTCTACCCAACCTACTCGCTTTTGCAGTAAAATCGTTAATAATTTGATTTGTTTCTGCCCAAGTAAAACTCTCAAAAGGTTGTCAAATAAGGCAGAGTCAATGGTTTAGAAACTTGACAACTCAATTTCTGTGTGGTGAGATTCTGCAATCAGCTTTTGTCAAGTCTGTGCGATCGCTTCTTCTATATCCCCTCTAAGAAGTTGGGGATTATGAATACTCTCCAACTGGGTATGAAGTATGACCTCGGCACATTTACGTAAACTTTTTTAATAAACAATTCCTAACTCATAAAAAAAATCCCCACTCAGACAAATGCCTGAGTGGGTAATATGATGTGGGACAAAAGAATCTTCCCAAAAGAAGTCGGGGAATTATTTGCTCTCTGTAAAATCAGCGTCAATCACATCATCGGCGCTACTAGAGCTAGATGTCGAACCACCATCTTGAGGTTCAGCATCTGGTGTTCCACCGCTACCAGCTTGTTGATAGATATTACTACCAACGGCGAATAGCGCTTGTTGCAATTCTGGGGTCAGCTTCTTAATTTGCTCATCGTCTTCTTTAGCAACTGCTTCCCGCAGTTCTTTTACCAAACCTTCGACTTTGGTTTTGTCAGCAGCCGGAACTTTATCACCCAATTCTTGTAGCTGCTTTTCAGCTTGGTATGCCAAAGAGTCCGCTTGGTTTTTGCGTTCAATCTTCTCACGCCGCTCTTTGTCAGATGAAGCGTTTTGTTCAGCTTCTCTCACCATCCGGTCAACGTCATTTTTATCCAGAGTGGAAGCGCCGGTGATGCTGATAGACTGTTCTTTACCAGTGCCTTTGTCCTTAGCGGTGACGTTAAGGATACCGTTAGCATCAATGTCGAACACCACTTCAATTTGAGGGACACCGCGTGGTGCAGGTGGAATACCATCGAGGCGGAAGGTTCCTAAGCTCTTATTATCGTTAGAGAATTCGCGTTCACCTTGGAGGACGTGAATTTCTACGTTGGTTTGTCCATCCACAGCCGTGGAGAAAACTTCGGATTTTTTGGTGGGAATTGTCGTATTGCGGGGGATAATTTTGGTCATCACGCCGCCCAATGTTTCTACACCCAAAGATAGCGGTGTCACATCTAACAGCAAGATGCCAGTTACATCACCAGCCAATACCCCGGCTTGAATAGCTGCACCAACTGCTACGACTTCATCAGGGTTGACGCTTTGGTTAGGGTCTTTACCCAATACCTGCTTCACAATCTGTTGGACTGCGGGAATGCGGGTAGAACCACCAACTAACACCACTTCATCAATATCGCCTTTGTTTAACTTGGCATCCCGAAGGGCGTTTTCCACAGGAACACGACAACGGTCGATTAAGTCAGAGCAAAGTTCTTCAAACTGGGCGCGAGTCAGGGTTGTATCCAGGTGCTTGGGGCCATCCTGGGTAGCAGTGATAAATGGCAGGTTAATTTCTGTTTGAGTGACGCTAGAAAGCTCAATTTTGGCTTTTTCTGCGGCTTCAGTCAGACGTTGTAAGGCTTGTTTGTCTTTCCGCAGATCAATACCTTCGGCTTTCTTGAACTTCTCAGCTAAGAAGTCAACTATTTTTTTATCAAAGTCGTCACCGCCGAGGTGGGTATCACCAGATGTAGCTAGTACTTCAAAAACTCCATCTCCTACTTCCAGTACGGATACGTCGAAGGTACCACCACCCAAGTCAAACACGAGAATGGTTTCGTTACTCTTCTTGTCAAACCCATAAGCCAGAGAAGCAGCAGTCGGCTCGTTGATAATCCGTAGAACTTCAATACCTGCAATTTTACCAGCGTCTTTTGTCGCTTGCCGTTGGGAGTCGTTGAAGTATGCCGGAACGGTGATTACAGCTTGGGTTACGGTTTCGCCCAAGTATTTGCTGGCATCTTCAACTAGTTTGCGAAGAACTTTTGCAGAAATTTCTTCAGGAGCAAATGCTTTACCAGCGATTGGACAATCTAGTTTGACATTGCCGTTATTGCTGAGGACTTTGTAAGAAACTTCCGTAGCTTCATTACTCACTTCATCGTAGCGGCGTCCGATGAAGCGTTTGACTGAGTAAAACGTATTTTCTGTGTTCATCACCGCTTGGCGTTTGGCGATTTGACCAACCAAGTTATCGCCATTTTTGGCAAATGCTACTACTGAGGGCGTTGTCCGAAAACCTTCAGCATTAGCAATTACTGTGGGTTTACCACCTTCCATCACTGCCACGCAGGAGTTCGTTGTTCCTAAGTCAATTCCAACTACTTTTGCCATTTTAGGTGCTGGCTCCGTATAACTACAAATGAATGAATGAGAATATAAAGGACTAAATTTTGAACCAACTTTCAGGGTCAATAAATCAGCCAGTTCAGCATGAATACCTTTGGTTTGGCTTTCCTGGGGTTAAAACTCCAGATTATGCTGATATATATACTGAAGCTTAGTGGTAGCCAGTCCATGAAGGGTGGTTTCCCGAACCTTGCTTGGGACGGTTAAATTAACTAAATTGTGTTTTTAGTTGGTTCATGGATTGATTGCCTTCACTCTGTCTAATGTATAAGAATTAATACTTTCAGCAATTAGGGTGAACCGTAACGTTAGAGTGGTGTTTGCCGTCTTTAGAGGCAACAAACTACAGAAACACTGAGAATACAACTAGTTCAAAAGACGCGTCGGTGTAGCCCAACCCAGGCATTGCTTGCGTAATTCTTTAAAGACACTGTACTTTGAAAGACTCAAGTGGTATTGCTGTTGGCGACCAAAACTGTGGGGAAACGCACCGGATTGGGATTAGCGTAGACCTAAAGCGGCTTGTCGTCAGACATCGCTCGTCAAATTATGGTAGAAAAATATGGTGGAGCGATGCCTACGGCGGCAAACTACGCAGTTAACTTAATATCAGGCAAGAGACTGAGTTTGTGATTACTCTCCCCGTAATAAACATTAGCCAAGTCCTAAATAATTTCATATTTGAACGATAGGCTCTTGCTTACGCTCAAACATATCGCGTATTGAATGTGTACAGAACGTAGTCAAATCACGAGATAGGTCTAATTGGATAATGGCTGGTCTTCCGGGTAGCTCCAATAAAACTTTAGATTTTCCAGTCGCTAAGTCAAGAGACTTGACCTTGCCCTCTAGTCCACAATAGAGTAAAATATTACGCTGCCAGTCAAAAGCAATATCATAAGTTGTTACCATTCGATTACCGCGATCGCCAACTGTGATAACCTCACTAGAAGAAGCGACTATGCGGAGTGGTAATTTGCTCTGTAAATGTCCAGGAATTGCTGCTGCGATCGCAGCAGCAATTCTAGAATCTTGTCCTTGTCCTGTGGGAATAAGTAGCTGGTTGCAATTAAATATAAGATAGAGATAGGACTTTCAGATTCCGCCTAGCTACTTACAAAAGTGAGTTTGATAATTTATAACTGATTTTGGCGGCAAATTCCAAATGCTGAAGTGTAGGCGTGTAAGAAGGTTCTGCCACCAACAGGACCGATTTCACCGCCACAGAAAAAGCCGCCTACAGGAATATCGTTGAGATAGCGCTGAAATAGTTCAGAATCGAAATTCGGTTTACCATACAGTCTTTCACCTCGCCCCAGACAGGCAAACATCAAGGCAGCTACGGCAGAGGGTTCAGATTCTCGTTGATGTTGATAACTTTGGAGGAGTAATTCTAGGTCTTGGGCAGAGGCTTGGGCATCGCGGAGGTGGAATTGCAGCCTTTGACCAGGACGGACGCGATCGCCAATTGCGATCGCCCCAGCTGTTGGATCGACCCCAAGAATACCACGAATTAAAAAGTCTCCTTGCTGCAAAGCCAGCTTAAATTCATCCATTGCCACACCAACAAACAGAGAATGCTGTGCTAAATTCCGTTCTTCTTCGCCCAGACTAGCAATCAAATCTCGCAACACCATCAGAGGTACTTTCTCATCTAACTCCAGAATAATATTGCGATCGGCTTTTGTGACTTGCAATGGTTTGCCAATCGGCCGGCATCCTTGGGCGACAATCGTTTCCAAAACAATATTGCCAGTCAAAGCTATACCAACAGTGCCCTCACGATACAGGCTTTGGCGTTCCTCACCGTCAGTATTGTTACAAAAAAGGGCAACACGACCACCCATACCCCCACCACTAGCCTGTCCCCCCACGATCACCGATCCTGGATAAGCAAAATCCAGCCCCTGCAACAAATCATTGATTCCAGAGGCGAAAGAACTAGACAGCAAGATAAACTGGGGTGTCGGTGATGGTGGCACACCGATCAAATCCAGCCAAGCATCTGGTGAACTGTCTAAGTCAGGTAATTCTTCAGCAAGAATATGAAACACTTGAATCTTCACTCCTGGAAGGTGTGCCAAAGTCAAGCTGATAGCTGGTTCAGCTTCTAGTTCTTGGGTTTCTCCACTAACTGTCGTCCCAATCACACCTCCACCACTACAGCCAATTAGCACTGGCACAGAAAGTTTCTCAGCTAACAAAGGTAACAGTCGGGAATACTCACTCGTAAAAGCAGACGAAATGAATACCAGTCCTAGATCCGCAGGTGCTGTTAAGGATGACACAGCTCGTTCCACCACATCTGTAACGGCGGCTTCCAAAGAATGACGGGTTGATAGGGCGTTTGCCCACTGCATTTGGTCTGCCATGAGTTTTCAGCTTCTTTCTCTTTTTAGGCTAGTAGGGTTTGATTTTTTTTTGGGGAAGAATTACATCTTACAAGAATTGACACCAGCCCTTCATCTCCTGCATCCCAATAAGCTGGGGTTGTCATTCCCTAATATATGCATCTCAATATATTGTATGATTATTTATCTGTAGTACTGATTCCACAAAATCTTAAAAAATAAAGGTAAATGCATCATAGATGCAGCAGTTTGCTGTGTTGGTTATAAATCAATAGGCTAAAACACTAACTTATGATCAGCTAAATGGTTAGAATGGTTAGTAATAAAGCCAAAAACTACCATTTGTGAAGTTTTTCTATACTAGTATTAACAACACACAACGAGACTAAAGCAATGACCAACATCCAAGAAACAGCAAAGAGCGACATCCAAGAAAAAATCCACGAAGAAGTGGAACAAGCGCGTACTGTCTGTGATATTAACGGTAGCAACTCACCAGAGTGTGCTGCTGCTTGGGATGCAGTAGAGGAATTGCAAGCTGAAGCTTCCCACAAGCGCCAAAGCAAGCCAAAAAACTCTCTAGAACAGTATTGTGATGACAACCCAGATGCAATTGAATGCCGGGTTTACGACGACTAGAAATTGAGGCAAGTAAAAATTCTGTTCCTTTGGTCAACAAGCAACCAGGATTTACTTACTGAGATTTCGCACTTTTACGCCACTCACGGCTAAAATAGTACTCTCCTATTTGATCATTTTCTTCAACGGGTGGAAAATTGGTGAAATATCTGGAGTTAGGAATGTCTAAAGGTTAAAATTTCATGAATTGGCTGTAGGGGCGTACATATGTACGCCCCTATAAACTTGTTTGTAGTATAAATTTCGTGAAATCGGATGAGTTGGAGAGCCACTAGCTTGCAGAAAGAAGTTAGAGCGCAGTCTTGAGGCTAACCACTGAGCTTTATGCTTTGATTAAACTATTATCAAGAAGAATTCAGCATGAATTGGAGTCCGACTGACTCCTGAATAAAAGGTAGTACTTACGCAAAACTACACGCTAGTAGGGGCAATTCATGAATTCACCCGAAGAATAAAATCAGGATTTCGGCTATTGTTTGCCTAATACCATTTCTGTTTGAAGATGCGCCCATACGACTGATACAAAACTACAGACTGTAAGGGTAATTCATGAATTGCCCCTACGTGAATAAAGCGCAGCCTTATATAGAATTGGTATAAGTTCTGAAAGGGTTTAATACCCCTGCCTTATTAAGCGGTCTACAATCAGGTAGTGGATAAAACCCTAGTTGATTTATTCTGACTCCTGACTTCTAAATTCTTTTTTATTTATTGTTTGAGAAAAACTATGGACTATGATATTTGGTTTCGCCCTTTCGTCTGGATTGATTACCGACTGGCAGTATTATTCCTGGTAATTATTCCGCTAATCCTTCTGATTTGGGCATTTGTGCAAAAAGCAGAAAGCATACAACGCTTATTGACTATATACTGGCGAATATCAAGCCTGGTGGCAATCACGATTTACTTAATGATTGCGCAGTATCCAGTTAGCTTTATCTCTGGGTTGATGGCTCGGATTTTGATCCCGATTTCGCTGTGGTTCTGGGTGGATCTCAACGATGAAATTGAGTATCAAACCAGTGGCTTTTTGAAATTTATTTTTAGCTCTTGGCGCTGGGCTACAACTGTTTATTGTATTTTGGGTACACTAGCTTTTATCCCTTTTTTGGGTTGTGCTTTTTCTGGCAATGCGCTAAAAACTCCCTATTGTCGCGTCTGGTTCGAGGCTCCATTGCTATTCAAAGAATATTTCCATGCTAATAGCAAGGCTGAGTTCTTAGGTTTTCTTGGCATAACTAGCTTAGTAATTTATGTGCTTTACTTAAGCTATTTTGTTCTGATTAAGCTGGGCAAGCAGGGACGCTCGGCCACACCACAGTAACCGTCGCTGCCCCACCCTACCCCTACTCTTAAAAAAAATGAATTCCATTGGCAAGCGACTGGAAGAATACACCGCTAAACGCCCCCAAGAAGTCCTAATTGTAACGGTGCAAATTGCCGATGAGCAAGATACAATTGCTGTTTTCAAAGGCTTTTCCAGTTCTTTGATGCGCCCTACGGCATTTGATCCAGATGTACCAGTTCTACCAGATAGGGCAAACATCCTCAATATTGACCGAGTAGCCAGTCCTTACAATCCTGAAGCACCCCGTTATCTTCAACAAGGACTTTCTTGGTCAGCTATGGAAGCTCTATTATCAGAAGTAGGAGTCTAACTAATTCGTAACATAGAGCAGTATGGCGATCGCAGTTAAGAAAGACTAGTTACTTATCTATTGATTCATTACCTTTCACAGTATTTGCAGACTTAGCTTTTGCTCTCCGCCTTTAGAGGCATCTATGAACTATCTTGTTAAATTTAGCTTTTAGACTGTTGCCTTGCGCTCTACCTGTACTCAGGTCACTGTGTGGAGTGTGTCACCAATCAAATCTTGCATATCCGATGACAATGTACCCAGTTCACGCTGAATGAGCGATTTACGAACTGTCATCAAATGATCCAGCCTAATAGGGGAGCATCTCAGTTTTGCAAATATACCAGATGAGAAACAAGATTCTTGCTCCCTCTCCTTACCAAGAAGAGGGTTGGGGTGAGGTTTTACAAGGCTTTTTACACTCATTAAGATGCTCCCCCTAATAACCCTCTTCTGTCACTCTCCGAAAACAAAAATCAAAGGCAAATTTTAAAACTCTGATTGGGATTAGGTTTGTGGATTTATTTTCTAATATGTTGGAGAAAATCATTATTTTAAACTAAAACTCTTATCTGGTAAGGGTTACATCTTTTTATCTAGGGAAAGTGACAGAAGAGGGATAAGTAGATAGGCACGATAAAACCGATATATATTTAGTTTTGTAAAAACGGTAAAATAACGAATTTGTAAGCTACGTGCTGAATTTACATTTCGTTACATACTTGGAAATTTTCTCGCCTACTTACTTATCTAACGTTAGCATCCTCACACTCCATCTGCACCACACAATTTCTTCCTTGTGCTTTTGCCTGGTAGAGTCCTTGATCAGCAGCAGCAATTAAGGTTGCAGGAGATAATTGGCTATGAGGAGTGATGGTTGCCACACCAAGACTGAGCGTGATAAATTCACTGACATGAGAATGCGGATGAGGTATTTGTAATGCATTAAGATTGGTCTGAATATCTCTTGCAACTGCAATTGCCCCTTCCATATCAGTATTCGGCAAAATGACTGCAAACTCTTCTCCACCATAACGAGCAACTAAATCAGCCGGGTATTTAACTGTCTGAGAGATTGCCTTGGCAACCTGTCTGAGTGCATCATCTCCTGCCAGATGTCCATGCGTATCGTTGTAAAGCTTAAAGTAATCGACATCACACAAAATCAAAGATAGCGAGCCTTGCTCTCGTGCTAAGTGTTGCCACTGTGCCTTGAACGTGTCATCAAAGCAGCGTCGATTTGCCACTTGGGTTAGACCATCCGAACAGGCAAGGCGCTGTAATTCCTGATTTGCTTGTTGTAATTGATGGTAAAGTTCTGATTGCTGAATAGCGATCGCAGTTTGACCTGCTAACTGGTTAAACAAGTTAATCTCCGATTGCTGCCATTGTCTGGCATGATGGCATTGGTGAGCGATCAATAGTCCCCACAAACGCTCTTGCTGCAAAATGGGCACGATAAGGTATGCCCTGATTTGCATACTTCGGAGGAAGTCAACATGACACGGTGATAGTCCCGGAGATTCAATGTCTTCGATCGCTCTGGTGTTACCTTGTTGAAAGTAAGCTGCACGGCTAGGTTGAAGGCACGTGTCCATGATGTATCCCTGAATGGAAATGCACCCTTCTGCTAAGGATTCTACAGCGACTAAGCCACTCCAGTCTGGCTCAAACTGATAGATCACCACTCGGTCTACCTCAAACAGTTGTCGCACTTCGGCTGCTGTGGTTTGCAAAATCTCGTCTAACTCCAACGATTGTCGAATGCGCTGCGTCACAGCCGCGACAATTCGCTCGGACTCGCTTTGGTGTTGAACCTGCTGCTCAACCAGCGGAGAATTTGCCGATGCTACAGTTAATGCGATCGGATCAAAGTGAGGGGTTGTCGTGACAGGCACTGCACTCGGTTTAGCAATCAAATAGCCTTGAGCAAAAGTTGCACCTCGTTCTCGTAGCCAGTTCAGTTCCTCAATGCATTCAATTCCTTCAGCAACAGTCTGGATGTTTAACTTTTGAGTAATCTCTAGAAGCTTCTCGGTAATCGAAGCTTTGTACGGGTCTTGATGCACATTTGTAATTAACCCGATGTCCAACTTAATAAAATCTGGACGTAACTGATGCAGCAAGTTCAGGCTGGAATAGCCAGAACCGAGGTCATCAAGGGCTACTAAAAAACCAGCATCCCGGTAGTATTTGACCACTGTCTTGAGATGGTCTAAATCTTGAAGATTGTCTGACTCCACGACCTCAAAAACAACCCGCTCATGGGAGATGCCTGCTTGATCAATTGCCTCTACCGTGCTACGTAGACAAAAAATGGGGTCATAAAGCGCCGTCGGTACAAAATTGATGAAGATGTGCCCGCTCACTTGATGGCGGCTGAATTGAGCGATTGCGCTCAGGCGAGCAGCTTGATCGAGTTGTGGTAGGAGTCCGGCTTCGGTTGCTAACTCCAGAATTGGTCCGGGTAGCAGTAAATTGCCTTGTTTATCTAGTCCCCGCAAGAGCGATTCATATCCAAAAATCTGCGATGTATCCTTAATTGAGACAATTGGTTGGAAGTAACTGGTGAATCGTTCTGTTGCCAGCATTTCAACCAGCCAGTCGGATTGATTGAACTTAATGAAGCGTTGTAATGAGGCTATGTCACTAAAATCGTGGAGTTGAGGTTGAATAGCGCCTCGAATGAAAAGGACTTGCGTCTCTTTTAATTCTCTGGGTGCAAGTAGTTTGGCCAGGTTACAGGCAATATTTAGGGACTGTCCAGGTCTACAGTCCAAACTCAGACCTGGTCGCTCGTGCATTAGTTCATACTCAAGGGCAAACTCCTGTAGGTAGGAGGTGACTTTTTTCAGCGTATGTGGAACGGGGAACCAGAGAAAGAGCCTGCCTGCCTCCTTAGTCCGACAGCGTGTAACATTGCGACAAGCACAGGTTTTAGAGATAGGACATATTTGGCTCATAGCTAACTAATTTACTCAATCTGATTTACCTATTATTCCCACTATTTTTCCTATAAAAGATAAACTAAACTTCAAATAGATGAAGATTTGATGAGTTCGGCAGACTAAATAATTTAGCTGATCAGGTGACTCACCAACACATCCCAAACTTGAGACTAAATGCTCAATTAATTGCCGATATATTTTTTACGTTAACGCAAACTAACGAGTAGTTAGATCAACAATTTAACTTATAAAATAAAGGCAAAAATTAGCTAGAGTAGGAAGCATTTTTAGCTATAGCTCAAAGTTCATAAAGTACTATATATCATAATTATTTACGACAGAGTATTCTTTTGTGTCTATTACTCCTGAGATAGAGATTGTGATCTCAAATCAGAGCATCACAACTTTTAGGATGTATAATAAATTCAATTTATCGTTTTAAGAAGGAAGACTATTTGATTTTATTATCGAAGTAGCTTTATCCTGAAATCAGTAGAGATTTAAACTTTCAGGACTTACGCAAACAATGGCCGAAACCCTTATTTTCAGATAGGGGTAATTTATGAATTGCCCCTGAGCGCGTGTAGTTTTGCGTAAATCTTAACTTTGAACAAATACAAACTTGGCTTACGATTAATACAGCTAAAGGCTAAGTAATTAACTCCCCAAATCTCTATAGCTATCAAACTTAGGTGAAAAAGAGGTGCAACATGAATCCGGCAAAATCATCAACCATCAACATCAACTTTGATAAAGCAAAGGAGGACAGCTAAATGCTAGAGCAGCAGATTGATTACACCACCAGACCTAAGACAAGTGCAATGATCATGAAACTTTTTCAAATCACTCTAGTGGTCTTAGTACTTTTGATCAACTTAGCAATTGCTTTCCCCTCTTGGGCAGAAAAAGCGCCTTCTTTAACTAGCAATCCTAACTACTTTGAAGTCAGGCAAAAAGTCATTTGGCTTTACAAGCCTCGTACGGATTATAGCGATGTCCAAAGAATTCCTGCCGAAGTAGTCAAGTTAAGTTCCAAGCAAGTGCAAATCAAGGTGTACAAACATAACAAGGAATTTGTTAATCGTTGGGTGAATCCAAACAAACTTGAGAATTCGCAAAAAGTTAAAGAGTAAGTCCTCTAAAATTTATCCAGATGGAACTAAATCTAGTCATAGCCAGCTACAAAACTAAAAAAAAGATGGTTTCTTCCAAAATAGGATGCTCCCAAGCTGCCCAGTCTAGAATAGCGTGTTGATTGCACAAAAGGCGATGTCTACAACGGGCGTAGCTACCTACAGCACTCAACTCCTCAACTATTTTATTTTTTGTAAATCAAAAAAACTGAACCAATCGAACCAAGGTTTTCTACATAAGTTTTCTGGTTATAATACAATCCTGGAGACATACCTCCATCAAATAATATCCCTTCTTGAATCTTACCTAAACAGTTATTGCTAGCAATGCCTTCCAGGACATTATCAAACATATCTGGTAGTAACTCTTGATTAACTTGAGATAATTCGATATCGGAATTAGCTTTCAAGTCATTAACTAATAGGATTACATAGCCTTGATTAGTGATAGCTGCCAGAGAGCGATTAGTAGCATTTTTACAGGCAAATTGTCCCAAATCTTGACAAATATCTTTAAATTTACCCTGACGATAGAATCTGCCATTACCGCCCACTAAATTGTAATTGAGAATATCGCTTTTTCTTCTGCCAGCTTGGATAGTAGCCTGTCGCTGCTTGGATGTACCTCCTGATATTCCAAAGGAAGAACGTTTATTTTTAAATACTCCTGAATACTCTACACCACGAGAAACATTTAAGCCTTGTGGTTGATTATCAGTACCTATATAGTCGGCATTAATTGCGGCAATGGGTAGCTCTCCGTTTAATTTGGCATTCTGATCGCCGATGAGTTCATGAAACTGTTTTGCTACATATTCTTTACGCAGTTCCCCCCTAGCATCTTTGGCGTAGAGTTTATGAGAAAGACCAACATTAACTTTGAAATCCAATTCTGCTGATTTGGGATTAAAAATAATCACATTGTTAATACCTCTTTGATTTTTTTTACCTTGATTATTGGTTTTAAAAAAATCAATACTGAACTTGGCATCTTTACCAGGACAAGTTTTAGATGCTTTTGGGACTGAATTTGCTTCAATCTCTTGACAACCTGATAAAAAGCTTGCACCAATTATCAAGCTAAATAACAAAAATAATTTTTTTGTATACATAATAATAATGCAAAAAAAACCGCTACAGAATTACTATAGCGGGGAATAATTTAAAATTTCAGTCTGGAGTTAACCTCACAGCGAAAACTTAAGGGAACCATTCTAAAACAGCTTCTTCTTTGGTGTTAGTATTTCGGGATGGTGTCTCACGATTAAATTTCATCTGAATTGACCGAGTTTGCTCACCATCAGCAGCTACAGCCAAAATCGGATAGTCAATTAAACCATCCTGGAAGGACATCTGGAAACGGAATGTCCCATCTGGATTTAGCTTAATTGGACGATCGCCAATGGTTACGGTAGCATCGGGTTCGGTTGCACCGTAGACGATCAATTCAGCATCGGCAATTAACCAGAACTGGCGCGGACGCACTGGTACGGCGGAAGCCGAGAAGCCAACACCTGACATTCCGACACCGGAAGCGGTTAAACCAGACACAGTGGGAACTGCCCACATACCCACACCAGATGGGAAAATGTAGGAGCTAATGGCTTGTTCAGGACGCGCCAAAGCTTGCTGGGAACCGAAGATAGAACCAGCAACCCGTTGTGATTCGGCAGATTCCGCTAAACCAAATATTTGGTCGTAGATGGGGTTGCCGTTGCCATTCACAACAGCATTATCATTGGCGGTAACTGCAATCTTCTTGGCGGGGGGAACTAGTTCGTACTGAGTCTGGTCACGCAAATCTTCTTCAAAATCGACAGTGATGAAGACATCCTCTATCCAGTCAGAAGGATAAACGGGAGGAACGTGTACTCTAGCAGAACGAGCTAGTACCAACCAGCGACCATCAGCAGCACGATAGCCGATATCGATCACATAATCGCGATCGCTAACTGGAACTGGTAGATACCATTCTCTGGCTAGTTCATCAGCAGGATATTCTTGAATGCTGTGGGGGCTTTGGTATTCGATATTGATCTCGGTGACATCATAAATTCGTAGTGCGAGTTGTTGTCCCCCTTGTCGGCGCAGTTCCTGTTTGTGTTCATTCGGAACATCCCAGTAAGTGTAAGCCCACTGAGGATCGCGCGGTAAGAGTACAATCCGGCTGTCACCATAGCCAGATGGCAAATCTGCGAGTCCTTCATCAACATCAGCCAAAGATCCACCAGTACGATCTTCCTGACCTAATTCAAACTTTGCAGCTTCCACGGTTTCTTGTGCCTCCAATGAACGAGATGGACTAAGTAAAGTTTTGCTACGCTGGACTTCTTGTACTGATGCCAGCAGTTGTGATTTACGCATTCGGCTATAGCGAGAGATGCTATATTCGCTAGCAACTTTGCGTAGTTGCCGTAAGGTCATCTCCTCTAGTGGCGGGCGTTCTTTTGCCATTAATTTGGCCTCCAGTAGTTTAAGTGGTAAATCATTTCCCCTGGTTAAAGAATGCTATATAAAATGTCATCCACTCCAGATGAATTTCTTATCCTGACTGCTGGTTTTGCCCAGTTTTTAAGTTTTTCAGTCTGTTTTAAAATTGAGGTAAAATCCTTTCAATTCCTGGTTATGCCAAAATCAGCATTTCTTTGGGATCGGAGGAATTTCTATTTCTTAAGTCAAGATTATCCACTAAGTATATGTCGGGATCAAGGGGTAATAAGTAGGTTTTTTCCCTGGTTCACGAATCTATAAGCCTTTCTGGGATCAAAATGTCATGTTTTCATAACATTACTAGCTAGTGACATCTGAGTTGATCGCCTCAGATGTAAAATTTTCATGACATTAAGTTGTGCGTTAGCCAAAAACGGCAATCCACTCAAAGGGATTGGGCATTAGGCAGCCCATTGATAGACCATCTGACAACAAAAAAGTTTTATTCTGGAAAGAAAAGACAACACACTCAGGAGTAGCCCTTTCAAAGTGAACGTTTGTACTATGAAATAAATAGATATTCTAACCCAATTTTGGTATTTTGGGGTATGCGTAGGCGTAGCCCGCCCTAGGCATCGCTTAATTTACAGTTCAAAAATTTGGAGTTTAAAGCATAAATTCTTTGTTCTGTTCCAGCCGAAGTGAAGCTCCTCTCTTATAACTAAAGTCCGTTTTAACGGACTATACCTGCGAAGATTCAGCAGGTGGCGGGATAATATAATCTCCAGACCAGATTTTGAAGGAGCAGCCAACGCTTTTTCCATGTCTGCGGGTTATATAGTGGTGCGTAAAGCCTTCTCTACGAGAGGCTGCGCCAACGGCATAGCAACTCTACCAGACGCTACGCGTAGCTTGCTTCCCCAAAGGGGTACGCTTAGAGCGAGTCAGTGTACTCCTGCAAAGAAGCAAGCTAGCAAGAGCGTCTGGTAGAGAGCATCATTATGAATTACGAATTACGAATTACGAATTATTTTAATATCATCAATCAATTCATCAATCCTTGATTTTGTTGTGTTCCAAGAACACATAAAACGTACTCCTCCCACAGCAATAAATGTATAAAACTGCCAATTTTTTGCTTTTAAGGCGCGAATGACTTGTTCTGGTAGTTTAACGAACACGGCGTTGGCTTCTCTAGGAAACATCAAGTCAACACCTTCTATGTTGAGTAGTTGATTTTCTAAGTATTCAGCACATTGATTGGCATGTCGGGCATTTTTTAGCCAAGCACCAGTTTCCAATAAACCCAACCAGGGAGCAGAAATAAACCGCATTTTTGAGGCTAGTTGACCTGCTTGCTTGCATCGATAATCAAAATCCTCTGCTAGTTCTTTGTTGAAAAAAAGAATGGCTTCACCTAATGCCATTCCATTTTTTGTACCACAAAAGCACAACACATCCACTCCAGTTTTCCAAGTAATTTCAGCAGGGCTTTGATTCATAGCGGCAACTGCATTTGCAAACCGAGCGCCATCCATGTGAATCTTTAAGTTATACTTTTTCGCAACTTCTTTAATTTTCAGAAGTTCTTCAACAGAATATAAAGTTCCTAATTCCGTTGATTGGGTGATGCTAATAACTTTAGGTTTGGGATAATGAATGTCAGTACGTTTAGTAACAATTGCCTCTATCGCCTCTGATGTTAACTTGCCATTTTTACCTTGAGCAAGTAACAGTTTAGAGCCATTAGATGCAAATTCAGGTGCGCCACATTCATCTGTTTCTATGTGAGATGTTTCATGACAAATAACGCTATGATATGACTGACAAAGGGCAGCTAAAGATAAAGAATTTGCGGCTGTACCGTTAAAGGTAAAAAATACTTCACAATCAATTTCAAAGAGTTCCCGAAAATAATCTGCGGCTTTTTGAGTCCATTCATCATTTCCATAGGCTGGAACACTACCTTGATTTGCCCTAATCATATATTCCAGCGCTTCTGGACAAATACCAGATGAATTATCACTTGCAAACTGCTCTGGGTTATTATTCATCATCTCTATGTTGATTTTTCTTAGTAATTGTTACAATATTAGTGAAGATTTTTAGCACTTGCCAACTCTTGCTAATTCCAATAATTTTGGATGGTAGTAAACTAAATGTTTCTATAGCAGGGCTATTTCATTCTCATCTAGTCCACCTCAGAATAAATTCACCAGTCTAATAGTGAAAGTCGTCTCAAGACGACTGAGAAAAGGTTATAGTCCGTTAAAACGGACTTTAGCTAAAAGCCTGTGAACTTTAGTTCTGGGCGGTTTATGTCTAGTTAGATTATTAGGGTGTCTTCGTCAGCTTTGCGTTGAGGAGATTCTGGGACGTTAAACATCGCAAATAACTAAATATTATATTATCCTAAAAAAATAAAGTTTGCTAATCAGAATGCTAATCATATACTTATAATGTAACATATAATGCCCTACCAATAGAATAACTATGACATCACTCTTGTAGGGGTAAAAATTGGGGAACTCGCCCAAGGCACTGGCTCACCAATGACTAATGACTAACAACTAATGACTAATGACTGAACCATTGATTGAACTGAAAGGTGTTTCTAAGTCCTTTGGTAGCCATAAAGTTCTAGATAATATAGACTTGACCATTTACCGGGGAGAAGCATTGGGGATTATTGGCCCATCAGGGACTGGTAAATCAACTATTTTACGGGTAATGGCGGGGTTACTTAATCCCGATGAAGGAGAAATTTATGTGCAAGGAGTGCGGCGAGAGGGTTTGATTGAGGATGGAGCCCAGCAGGTTGGCATTGGCATGGTGTTTCAGCAGGCGGCGCTATTTGATTCGCTGACGGTTGAGGAGAATGTGGGATTTTTACTTTATCAAAATTCCAAGCTACCGCGATCGCGCATTCGAGATTTGGTAAATGAAAAATTAAATATGGTAGGTTTACCAGGAATAGGCCACCTCTACCCAGCCGAACTTTCCGGGGGAATGCGAAAACGGGTAAGTTTTGCCCGTGCAATTATGTCTAACCCCGATAATCCCACAGAAGGCCCAGAAGTTTTACTATACGATGAACCAACAGCCGGACTTGATCCCATTGCCTCAACAGTAATCGAAGATTTAATCCGTTATTTGCAAAGTTCACATGGAAATTGTGGTACTTATGCCGTTGTTACCCACCAAGCCAGCACTGGCCGCCGTACAGCTGATAGACTTATATTTCTCTATGAAGGTAAAGTGCAGTGGCAGGGTACAGTTAGTGAAATACACAACACAGAAAATCCCTTGATCAGACAATTTATCAGTGGAAGTGTGGAAGGACCGATTCAATTCGTCGGCTAATCAGTTTTGAGTGCTGAGTCACCAAAGATTTGAGCGGCGAAAGCCGCCGCTCAAGCTTCTCGCTGAGTGCTGAGTTAAAAGAACTATACTGATAACTCATAACTCATAACTCATAACTCATAATTGGTTGTTGGTTGTTGGTGGAAGCAAAAAAATGCGAGGTCTTATGACAAGCAGCTTCGCGTCTGGGCGAACATTTAGAGAAGGCTCTGTGGGGTTATTACTCCTGCTAGGACTAGGGGTATTTGGATTACTGTTTCTGTGGTTAAATAGATTCAGTGCTGGTGGCCGTTCATACAAAGTTATTGTGGAATTTGCTAACGCTGGCGGAATGCAAAAGGGAGCAGCAGTTCGCTATCGTGGCTTTAAGGTAGGAACTATTTCCCAGGTTCGACCAAAGCCAAATGCCATTGATGTAGAGATTGATATTGCCCAAGCTGACTTAATTATCCCCCGGAATGTCCTGGTGGAAGCTAATCAAAGCGGATTAATTAGCGAAAGTATTATCGACATCACACCAAAAGCAAACTTATCTGCCGGGGTTGTGCTTGCTAAACCCCTAGATAAAAATTGTGATCCCAATCTCATAGTCTGTAATGGCTCTCGGTTAAAAGGTCAGGTTGGAATCAGTGTTGATGAACTAATTCGCAGTTCAACTGAGCTAGCCACTGCATATAATGACCCAAAATTTTATAGAAATTTGAATGGGGTTCTGGAAGCAACTACAGGTGCAGCATCCAGTTTTACTGAGCTAAGTCAGGATCTCCGAGGTTTGACCAAAAACTTGCGACAACAACTTAATACCTTTTCAGCCACAGCTAATTCAGTGCAACGAGCGACAAACCAACTTAGTGCATCCTCGACACAAACTATAGATAAATTCGGTGCAACTGCAACTCAAGCAAATCGTTTGCTGAACAACCTGGATAATCTGTTGACAACAAATCGTTCGGCGCTGGTTGGTGCTTTGAACAATATCACTGAAACCAGCAACCAATTGCGTGTTACAGTCAGTAGCTTATCACCATCCGTCAATCGATTGACTCAAGGAAAATTACTCAACAATTTAGAAACTCTTTCAGCAAATGCAGCCCAAGCCTCAGCTAATTTACGAGATGCTTCTAAAACCTTAAACGATCCAAAGAATGTGGTGGTGCTGCAACAAACTTTAGATTCAGCGCGAGTAACCTTTGAAAATAGCCAAAAAATTACATCTGATTTGGATGAATTGACAGGTGATCCGACTTTCCGCAAAAATCTGCGGCAATTGGTGAATGGTCTAAGTGGTTTAGTCTCTTCTACACAACAGATGCAGCAACAAGTGCAGGTTGCTACTACTCTAGACTCGGTAAAAGCTGCTGTGACTAAACCAAATAATCTAATTCCTACCCTAGCACCAACCCAAGAGGCGATGTCTAATGACAAGTCCCTACCTGTCTACGTAATTAATCCTGTACCTGCTAATTTTGTCAGTACCGACACCAACCTTCAACCAACCCCCAGTCCGTCTATCCCTAACTCATCCCAAGAAGACCTCTTGAAGCAGCTGCGGGAGTATGGCAAGCAACGGGAGCAACTAGAGACGGGAAAATAGGCAATACACTTGACAATTTTAAGTAAGATATTTTACTGTAAGGTGAGTGTGTTGAAGCTCATCGACACACCTCGTCCGAAGCTTGAAAACCGCATAATTCCGTTGAGGTGTGTCGATTGCTTTTGTAGCAAGGGTTTCAGACGAAAAAATTCCCATTTTTTTCTCAATAAGCACCAATTTATTGATAATCAAAAAAGGTGTGTCGATTAGGGGGTTTCAAACCCGCTCTTAGTAAGGTTTCCAAAAGGTAACTCTTTACATAACCACTTCCCCTAACGGGGATGGAAACTAATAAAGAAATGTCATGTCTCCTTTATCTTCATTACTTTACATAACCACTTCCCCTAACGGGGATGTTTCCATCCCCGGTGGCGTGCGCCTGCTTTCACCCAATGCTGACAAGCACCTAAACGATTAACGTAACGCCCAAGTCCCCACCCTCAACGTACACGCACAAGTGGGCATTGTGAGCCAAGCTTTTAGGATTGCATCTGGAATTGATTTTAAACGAATTGTAAAAACTCTCTTCTGGATGTATGACGAATCCCCAGGATTTTCTGGTAAGATAGGTGATGTCTTGACCATCATGCCACAAGCAAAAACCAAGCTAATAGGTATATGTCGCAAGAAAAAATTGGGTCTTGGGAACCAGGACTCCTGCCCTTGGAGGGAATGTCAGACCAATAGAACTACGGAGTAATTGATGGCTATTCCCGATGGATTGGGAAGCTCAGACTTCAGCCTTAGGCAAGTCTGAGTAGTTCACCTCACCCACCACAAGACCAGCAAGTAGCAAGCGCCATACTTGGGCAAAGTCCGTATCGATGGCTGGATCACTCCATTCGGACGCGTGAGCTGGATGGTGAAACCGAACCGTCGCTTGAAAGACTGCCTTCGCCGCTACTTGCGGATCTGTTACCTTAAACTCGTGACTGGAAATACCGCTCTCAACGATCGCAGTTACTTGCCTTACCAGTTCATCAATATGAGCTTGAACTACCCCTCGCGCCTCTTGAGCGATCGCTGAATAGGTTGCAAACAACTCTGGATCATCCAGGACTTTTTGACGTTTGAGAGTGATGAGTTGCTCAAACCATCGATGCAAGCGTTCAACGGCGGAACCCTGCTCTTGGGCGATCGCCGCTAGTGGTGTGGAAACTCGATGCAGCCACCGTTCTGCTACCGCATCGCGCAGGGCAGCCTTGCTGGGAAAATGCCGATAAATCGTGCCGTGGCTCACCTCTAAAAAGCGAGCCACATCCACGACTGTTGCCTTTGCCAGACCGTAACGACGCAAAACGTCTTCCGCCGCGTCGAGAATCCGCTCCGGTGTTAAAGGTGAATCGTTCATGCTACGGGTTTTTTACTTCTTTTCACTATCCAGCATTGCCATTTGTCCTACATCATAGCGATCGCCAGCCACGGCATCCAGTGGCACTACTGCCTCAATCCGGGCGAGTTCATCCTCGGTTAAGTGCAGATCCAGCGCCCCCAACGCTTCATTCAAGCGATCGCGACGCCGCGCTCCAATCAGGGGCACAATATCGTTTCCCCGTGACAGCACCCAAGCAATTGCCACTTGAGCAACCGTCGCATTCTGTTCTTGGGCAATCAGGCGAAGCGCTTCGACCAACAACAAATTGCGATCCAGATTTTCTCCAGAGAAGCGGGGCAGATTTCCTCGAAAGTCTTGCGCTTGCTCAGAGCGTTCTTTCGACCAGTGACCGCTCAACAATCCCCGTGAGAGGACTCCATAAGCGGTGACAGCAATACCCAATTCACGCACAGTCGGGAGGATGTCATCCTCAATGCCACGACTCAAAAGCGAATATTCGATCTGAAGCCAGGTGATGGGATGAATCGAATGAGCGCGCCGAATTGCATTTGCACCCACTTCAGATAAACCAATGTGGCGAACATATCCAGCTTTCACCATTTCGCTAATCGCCCCAACAGTCTCTTCAATGGGCACCATCGGATCGATTCGGGCTGGCTGGTAGAGGTCGATGTAATCGGTTCCCAGTCGTTTCAATGTATAGGCAAGTGAAGTCTTCACGGCTTGAGGACGACCATCGAAACCAATAAAGTTGCCGTCAGGAGAGCGCAGCGCACCGAATTTGACGGCAATGAAGACATCTTCACGCCGCCGTCCTGCTAGGGCTTCGTGTAGCAGCAGTTCATTGTGCCCCATGCCGTAAAAGTCGCCTGTATCCAGTAAGGTAACGCCTGCATCAAGTGCTGCATGAATCGTTGCAATACTTTCCTGGCGATCGGCTGGGCCATAAAAATCAGACATGCCCATACAGCCAAGCCCAAGTGCCGATATTGTTAAACCGTTTTTTCCCAGTTGACGCGACAACATAGCAAATTCCCCACTCTGGTGATAAAACTATGATAATCGGACAAATGACAAAAATCAATATTTGTCATTCAAGATTTGCAAAGCTTTTTGCAAAGTAGTTAACGGTCTACCTGACTTTTCACGGGATCTGAAAAACCTCTCTCTAAATCTCTCTCCTTCTAGGAGAGAGACTTTGAATTTTTCCCCCTTCCCGCGTCGGGAAGGGGGTTAAGTTTTTCTACTTTCGTAAAAAGCCTTGTCAAACCTCACCCTAACCCTCTCCGTGGGTTCGGAGAGGGAGCAAGAATCTTGTTTCTCATCTGGTATATTTGCAAATGTGAATCTGGGAATTAATTATGACTAATCCTACAGAACTACTGCGATCGCGCTACGGTGAAATCCCCTTCAATCCCAAAATTGAATGGAATGATTCGCTGACAGCACTACTATCTCACCGTTCAATCCGCTCTTATCTAGCTGATCCTCTACCACCGGGAACTCTGGAGTTACTAATTGCTGCCGCCCAATCTGCATCTACTTCTTCTAATTTGCAAACCTGGAGTGTGGTAGCAGTCGAAGATCCACAGCGCAAAGAGGAGTTATCCAAATTAGCGGGAAACCAAGCACATATTAAGCAGATCCCTTTATTCTTGGTTTGGTTAGCAGACTTGGCACGTCTAAGCTACGTTGCTGAGAGTCGCAACATATCTCATGATGCGCTGGAATACTTGGAAATGTTTGTGACGGCAACAATCGATGCAACTTTGGCGGCGCAAAACGCAGTAGTCGCAGCTGAGTCACTCGGTTTGGGAACAGTATATATCGGCGGAATCAGGAACCACCCACAAGAGGTAGCAGAGATATTGAATTTGCCCTCCTCTGTATATGCTGTATTTGGGCTATGTGTAGGCTATGCGAATCCTGAAGTAGAAGCAGCGATTAAACCACGTTTGCCACAATCAGCTATACTGCACCGTGAAACCTATAAATTGGCAGAGCAAGAAGAAGCGATCGCTCACTACAACGACATCATGAAAGAATTCTATACTGAACAAAAGATGAATGTTCCTGGTGATTGGTCAGAACACTCAGCCCAACGCATCGCAACTGTAGAGTCTTTGAGAGGACGCGATCACTTGCGTGAAGTTCTCAATAACCTCGGTTTCAAATTGCTTTGACTAATTTGTATAGATGCAACAATAGCGTAGTGATAAAGTTTCATATCAACTACGCTGTTGTTATTATTTAGAATTTAATCAGAGATCAGACTTGTATTATCGGGTGGAACACTGAATTAAAAGGCGATCGCCTCACTCGTTTAATTTCTTGAGTAACTCGTAGTTCCAGGTATAAAAACCAATTTGATTAGGAACTCTAGAGAATCGCCCTGTGCGATAACCCCGCGATAATTCCTTCTGTACCGCGCCTTTGACTTGTTTAAGTTCATGTTCAGCAAGTTTTCCATAAAGCCCTTCAATGATTTCATTAATACTAAAAACTTTTGCCGAATTTTGTTCTAAAAAATCGGAAATAGCATTAATCAAAATTAGCCCTTCAAATGCTTGAAGCTTTGGTATTTTTTGAGGTTTTGTTTCGCTAAAGGATTTATGATTTTTGTGCTTGTTTTCCCCAAAGGAATTCTTAGTTTGATTAGAGGTAAGTAAACGTGAATCTAGAGTATAATATCCAGGCTTCCCTTTAACAAATGACCATTTATTGGTTTCTCTACCTTGGGTAAGTGAAGATTGAACTCGACCTTTAAGTAGTTTGAAGATATCTGGTTCTAACTCTCCATAGAGCGATCGCACGATCACGTCTATGTGAATAATTGTGCCAATCTCTTCTGCCAACAGCCGTTCAATTGCTTCAGTGCGACTTAAAGATTGATACTCTGGCAACATGGGAATCTCTACCCCATATAGCGATCGCTGTTGAGTTGATGTTTCGCTAAGCGATAATATGGGTGGTTCTGCTAATTCCAGAGTATCTCTAGCTACGTCAAATCCTCCAGAATCGGAATCGTCCAATTGCAAGAGTTCAAGAGGGCTAGGTTCTTCTAGTTCCATATCAGAGTTATCAGTCAGAAATAATAACGAATTTTCTTCTTTTTCAGGGGTGAATTCTTTGTCGGCTACCTCCGAGGCAAAAGACCAGTTAGATAACAAAGCTTCTACGTGAGTGAGATTAGCTTTGGCTTGGGTATATAGTTTTTCGTACTGTTCAACTTGGGGTGCATAGTAATCTCGCAATGCTAACAGTGGCTCTAAGGCACTTTGGGGAAGCTCTAAGGGGAAGGGACTATTCATAAAATTTAAAGTTAGCTAGGATTTGATGCAGCAAGGTTATAAAACAATATATTTTAGGATTAATTAATCTTAGCATTTTAATAATACTTACTAAGACCTATAGAGAGGGTATATAAACTACCTCTAGTTGGCTTTGCCTGAAAGCTTCAGAAACTCACGCAGAAATTCAAGTTATCAAAGAGTATGGTCGAAGAAACTCATAGTGGCAAATTGAGTTTTAGCTCTGTTCTGGATCAGGATACAGAATTATTCATTGAAATTTCGGTGTAAATTAAAACCTTTCCCCTTATCCCAGACTACACTTTTAGGGGCAACATGAGCCATTAGCAAGCGCTTGAATTGCGTGTTAGTTGTATAAGTTCTACTAAACCATTCAAAAGATAGAGGTTATGTTGGACAAGTTTTGCAAACAATCAATTGATGGCGAAAGAAACCCAAGCTGAGATCCAGGGCGATGCTTATCCTATGGTAATCTTCTATTTGATTCCACTTTTGTACTTAGTAAGTATTTCATTGTCCGTTTCTTTTGACTAGTTTTTCACAAGGAATTAATTATATGGTGAGTAAGATTGACATCAGCAAATCTGTGCCCCGTGAGCGATGGGGTGAATTTTTTGATCAGTTTTCAGATGGTAATCGTGGACGGCATATTTCGATCGAAATCATTGATTCCGAACTCGGTGATGAAGAACTAATTCAGAACGCAACTTTGATGGCGATCATTTACGATCGCCCTGGCAAGGGAGATGATTTAGTGATTGAAGTGGGTGAGCATGAAGTGAGCTACGCTCACACGATCGATTCACCAACTGAAGTTTTAACGGGACAGAACTCAAACGGTCAGATTATAGCGATTTGGATCACTGACGCTGCCGGGAGAAAAACATTGATCCAGCTACAAGCTAGTTGATCTGGTTGAATAAATCCTCCGCACGGGTTTCATCCCAGATTTAAAAGATATTAGAACCTAAAAACTTTTTGGGTTTTTAGGTTTTAATTTTGGGGTTTTCAGCCAAGATTTTTATAATGCTGAGTTCAACTTAAACAGCACCCGATATTTCATGATCCATACTCAATAACCCGCAGTAATCAATATGTCTGAGATTCAAAACAAAGTGGTAATCATCACCGGAGCCAGCAGTGGGTTAGGTGAGGCGACTGCGAGGCGATTGGCTGCTAGTGGAGCCAAACTGATGCTGGCCGCCCGCCGCGAAGATCGGCTGAAAGAACTGGTTGCAGCGATCGCCAAATCAGGAGGGACTGCAACCTACCGAGTGACAGATGTGGCAGATCGCGCACAGGTGGAAGCCTTGGCGAAGGAAGCTTTCAGTACCTATGGCCGTATCGACGTGCTAATCAATAATGCCGGCTTGATGCCCCTTTCTCCTCTCGACCAAGTAAAGGTGGAGGAGTGGGATCAGATGATCGATGTCAACATCAAGGGTGTCCTCTATGGGATTGCTGCCGTCTTGCCGATTATGCGTCAGCAAAAGTCTGGTCACATCATTAACCTATCCTCCGTGGCTGGACATAAGGTGTTTTCGGGGTCAGCAGTTTACTGTGCTACCAAGTACGCAGTGCGAGCGATCTCTGAAGGGTTGCGGCTAGAGTCAAACGGTGAAATCCGTTCGACTAATATCTCACCAGGAGCCGTTGCCACTGAGTTGACCAGCACGATTAGCGATCAAGATACAGCAGCGAGAATGAATGAATTTTATGCGATCGCCATTGATCCAGATGCTATTGCCCGTGCGATCGCCTATGCCATTGAGCAGCCCGGTGATGTTGATGTGAATGAAATCATCATCCGTCCGACTCGTCAAGAACTTTAGATTTAAGCTTACAAAAGACGTAAGACTAGTCTTTTACGGTGACACTGAAAAACCCCGGATTCTTTGATAAAATAGCCAAATTTAGCAGCAATCAAGCGGGGACTGGTGGGCTGATCACATTTAATTAATTTATGCGTTTTTAGTTATCAAGCGATCACTGCTAGATTCGGCAACCGAGAAACTGTGAATAGGCGATCGCATAACTTTAAATCTGGCTTCTAGCTATATCTGTCATTATACCAGCGATCAATTTTTGGCATTGTTTACAAGATCGAGCGCTCGCACTTCGTAATACCGAACGATCCAACATAAGCTTGACACTGTGGTGAAACTTATTCTCAGCTATCTAAAGATTTTGACTTGCTCAAAGTGCATACAGTAACGGTCAATAAAGTTTCACTCGGACATCGACCGTTACGTTGTATATCGTATTCAATCAATTTATTCAGGAAATAGAACAAACACCCTTCACACTAATGCCATTTATGCCGCGATCGCAAATAAACTTGATGTATGGCTGTGGATTGGTTATAGATTTGTATTTCTAGAAGGTATAACCCTACTGATTTTTAAATTTTCCTGCCCATTAA
Organism: Nostoc sp.; assembly: GCF_036919555.1. Lineage (GTDB taxonomy): Bacteria > Cyanobacteriota > Cyanobacteriia > Cyanobacteriales > Nostocaceae > Nostoc. Next base: position 3,982 of record NZ_JBALCS010000087.1, on the reverse strand, counting down.
CTCTGATCGCTCATAAATATTCAAATTCCATAAAAGACAATTTCTCTATTTATCTTCCCAATTGGCTAGCTAAGTATACGAAGTTAATCTATACAGCAATTGTAACTATCATTCTGCTCGTAACCATCTATCAAATTCCGAATACTGTAGGCAATAGAGACTAAACTAGCGGTTCTCTCTTTGATGCAACAGGCGTTAGGGAATATTGCTGTACCCTTACCAATGGTATGCCAGTTTGCTCAAGTCTCTTAACCCGCCCATACGATTTGCTCCTGTTTTGCACGCAACTAAAAACACAACAGCGATGACTCACTACATTTTAAAAGCCTCAAAAGAAACAGTGCATTTAGGTGGTTTCTCCCATCTGCTAGAACCAGCACTCATTATTGACTCTGGCGATACCGTTGACGTAGAAACTTATACTGGTTACTACGTTTATGACAAAGCACCACCTGAGTTTGTCACACCAGAATTTCTCGATATCTGCCAAAATCTTCTACCAGAACGCAAAATTGCTGCGGGGCCGCATTTACTTACAGGCCCGATTTATGTGCGCCATGCCGAACCAGGAGATGTTTTAGAGGTACAATTAGATGCGATCGCACCTCGTTTACCTGTGGGCTTCAATGCCATTCGTACAGGTTGGGGAGCTTTACCACATCAGTTTCTTCAACCTGCTTTGAGATTCATTCCTCTAGATTTAGCAAACAATATCGCTGAATTTCCGGCGGGTGCTGGCATAAAAATTCCCCTCAAACCGTTTTTTGGGATTCTTGGTGTAGCTACTCCAGAAACTTCTCGAACTTCTGTCCCACCAGGTTCTTACGGCGGTAATATCGACAATCGGGAATTACAAGCTGGTTCTCGGTTATTTTTGCCAATTTTCGTACCAGGTGCATTATTTTCTATTGGTGATGGGCATTCTGCACAGGGAGACGGTGAAGTAAATGTCACCGCCATTGAAACTTCCATGAACGGTAGAATTACCCTCAAACTTCGCAAGGATTTACAACTGACAACACCAATTGCCGAAACTCCAACTGATATCATTACAATGGGTTTTGCTCAAACCTTAGATGAAGCCTTAGAACTGGCTTTAAAAAATATGATTGATTTTCTGGAACGCTTCGTAAATTTGTCACCAGAAGATGCTTATGTATTATGTAGTTTAGCTGTGAATTTTCATATTACTCAAGTTGTGAATAGTCCCCAAAAAGGTGTGCATGGAATGCTACCAAAATCAATTTTGTCTAAGAAAATTAATTTATAATTTGCAATCTAGCGACCATTTTTTATGTCTAATATCTTGATCCAACTGTTGTTAATAGGTTTAGTTTCTGGCGTTGCTGGCGGGATGTTTGGTATCGGCGGCGGCGCAATTATGATTCCGGCAATGGTGTTAGTAATTGGTTTGGATCAGAAGTTAGCTACAGGAACTTCTGTGGCTGCTCAAATTTTGCCAATCGGCATTTTAGCAGCTTTAGTTTACCAGCACAACGGTAATCTTAATATCAAATATGCTCTGATTATTGCAGTTGGTTTAATTGTCGGTAACTTCTTCGGGGCATTGTTTGCCAATCAACCGTTTATTAGCAGCGAGTTGATGAAAAAGCTGTATGGTATCTTTGTGTTAATCATAGGTATTCGCTATTTACTATCAAATTGAAGAGTTTAATTAAGCTTCAGCAATATTTTTGTTAAATTATCGCCTAACTTTTCAATAGATTCTTGCTGTTTAGGATCTTTTAAAGTGCCATCGACGTTAAAGGCTTCGTAAGCTTTGGGTACGGCTATCTGGTCGGGTAGTACCAAAACTTTGATGTTTCCTAAGATAGACCGCAGGTGAACCAACCCCCGCAAACCACCAAGAGCGCCTGGGGAAGCGCTCATAATAGTAGCAACCTTACCTGCAAAAGCAGCCAACGGTGCTTCATTTGGAGATGGACGGGATGCCCAGTCAATGGCGTTCTTCAAAACTGCTGTGATTGAACTGTTATATTCCGGCGAAGCAATCAGCAATCCTTGATGAGAAATCATCAAGTCCTTGAAAGTCCGGGCGTTGGCAGGTAGACCTTCTTGAGCTTCCAAATCTTCATCAAACAGAGGTAGGGGCAAATCGCGGAGGTCTATATAAGTCACTTCTGCGCCTGCTGCCTTCGCGCCAGCCGCCGCGATTTTTACCAATTTTTTGTTGTAAGAATCTATCCGAGTGCTGCCAGCAAAGGCGAGGATTTTAGATGTAGATGCCATCGTTAGAGGTTGAATGGTAAAAATTGGCCTGTTTCAGATGCATTATCCTGTTTCCAGGCGATCGCTATTTGCTACCTTTAGATTTTCTTTACAAACTTTCTCTAAGTTAAATTTGAATTTAATTACAAAATTACATAATTACACTAATTATAGTAAAGACTGAAAACCCTGCTTTTAGAGTTGAAATATGAACGCTCACAAGATAGAAGTCGTTTTAACTGAAGATGAAACTCTGATGCTGCGGGGTTTACCCTTTTATGCCGGCGATGCTGTGGAAGTGATTATTCTGGAAACTAAAACTCCACAGCACCAAGCAGCACCGAAACCCCAATTAAACCGCGTCCACCTTGAAAACTGTAGTTCTTTCCGTATGAACAGAAAAAACCCTCATCCCCCACCCTTCTCCCAATATTGGGAGAAGGGGAGCCAAAAATAAGTCCCTCTCCCTACTTGGGCTACGGTGTACACACAAGTATGACCAGCATAGGTTTCAACTCTTCTAATTGTTTCGTAGGGTGCGTTATGGAGACGCCAAAATAACAAATGAGTTCGCCGAAATAACAAATGAGTTCGCCAAAATAACAAATGCGCTCGCTGAAATAACAAATGAGTTCGCCAAAATAACAAATGAGTTCGCCGAAATAACAAATGCGCTCGCCGAAATAACAAATGCGCTCGCCGAAATAACAAATGAGTTCGCCGAAATAACAAATGCGCTCGCTGAAATAACAAATGAGTTCGCCGAAATAACAAATGCGCTCGCCGAAATAACAAATGCGCTCGCCGAAATAACAAATGAGTCCGCCGAAATAACAAATGAGTCCGCCGAAATAACAAATGAGTCCGCCGAAATAACAAATGCGTTGGCGTAGCCCACCGCAGGCATCGCCATGATTGCAACAACTTAGCTTTGTAACGCCAGCGTAACGCACCCTTCTCCTATCGGAGACGCTACGCGAACGGGTGACGCTCCTGCGTCGCTAACGCTGCGCTAACAGCAGTCGCCTGCTCCGGGAAACCCTACCAAGAGCGCCGCTTCACCGCAAATCTTTGGTGGATGAAGTTTTTCCGACTTGTGTGTACACCGTAGCCCTACTTGGGAGAGGGATTTAGGGTGAGGGCAAAAACTACAGTTCTCAACAACTTAGATACAACTAGAGTTTAGACTATATACTCTACTTATTGACATGATGCGGCCGCCCTGCCGTGCAAGCGAGACCGATTACGTAGTTTTGAATCGTTGTTTTAAAGTCAGGATCGCCTTCTGCTGGTTTCGCAGACAGCGCCAGTTTGACCGGATGGTTGTAGCGTCCCCGCCGAAACAGGTTACCGATATCTCGACGAAACAGTTCCGCAACCGGTACTTGTCCCGTCACAGTCCTCGGATCTCCATTTGTCAAAGTTGTAATTTCAAGGTCAGAAAAATTCTCAAAATTAACGTAATCTTTCCAAATACTGGTCGCTGCCAGAGTATCCCAGAAGAATAATGTGTCGTACACATAAACTCCTGGAGTGGGTTGATTAGAAAGCTGAAGATTCTTCATGAACTGAGCCGCAGGTGTGGCACATCGGGGATTGCTTTGCAGGCGGTCAGCAAACCCAGTCAGCCTGGCCTCATTAGTTGCATTTAACGGAACGATATAGCAACCGCCAAGGTACTTAGGACGTAAAATGTAAGACGTGCTCAATGGCATCTCGTAAACAATCAAACTGCGCTAGTTTTTTGCGGATT
>NZ_JBALCS010000086.1:0-60754 GCF_036919555.1 Nostoc sp. | reverse complement strand
AATCCGCAAAAAACTAGCGCAGTTTGATTGTTTACGAGATGCCATTGAGCACGTCTTACATTTTACGTCCTAAGTACCTTGGCGGTTGCTATACTGTCAAAATAAAACTTCTGGCAAAAATCCGAATAAGACTAAACTAAACATTTTTCAAATTTTGCAACCACGCTTCAAACAATGAGTCCATAATTTGTTCTCTCACTCCTTGATTCAATTCTATGGCGAACCACTTTTCCACTCTCAGAACGTGATACCCCACTTTTGTTTGCACAGGGCCAATAATTTCACTTTCCTTAGCTTTGGTAAGAGGTTCGGCAATTTCCGGTACCAGTTCTACTAAATAGCGAATTCCGACAAAGCCGCCATTTTCTTGCGACTGCTTACCCTGAGAATATTCCAAAGCCAAAGCACAGAAAGAAGCTTGTCCTTCGCGGAGCATTTGCACGATTTTCCAAGCAGTTGCCAGGTCAGTAACCAGAATTTGCGATAGCGCCACCCGTCTGTAGTTGTCGCGGTTAGAAACATAAGCGGCATCCACTGTTGCACCGAACAGATGTTCTTTAAGCTTTTTCTCCAACAGCGCCACTTTAATTCCTTCCGACCACTCATCTACACTAATGCGTTGCTCCTGGAGCCATGCACTAGTTTCTACATTTCCCCATAACTTGCGTTCCAAGCGAAAAGCATCGCCAGCAGCTTGCCATTCATCATCAGATATTTCAATTCCCAACTGGTTGCAGTTGGCTAAAACTAATGCCTCACGTTCAGCAGCGATCGCTATTTCTGCAAACCTAGCAGAACGACGCAAATATGTCAAAATTTCTGCATCGGTTGCTGGATGGGCTTGCACGGGTTCGTTGGTTAAAACCTTGAGCGGTAAAGTTTGTTCTAATTGTTCTGTCATGGCTTGATGATATTTAAGTAACGAACGTGGATTAAATAAAATGCAAAACTTCATCCTGTCTCACGATCCCTCTCCTTATAAAGGAGAGGGATTGAGGGTGAGGTCAGCCAGAGACATAAATTGGATGTTATTTAGTTCTTATTCCTAAGATTGTTATTTCTATCTGCCAACAAGCAAACGTTCTGGAGGAATTTCGTGAGGTTTGATGCGGTTGCGATGTAAGTCACCGTAAAGGTTAAGGTAGTCGATTTCTTCAGGGGTAAGTTTGCCCTGCTGCACAGCCTGAATCGCTGCATCTACATGTTCACGAGTTTGCCAACCTGCTAAGGCAACATCCACAGAGTTTTGGCTTAACGAATAGCGATATAAATCTGGGACTGAAGGTTGCCAGCATCCAGTTGGTAAACCAGCCGGCGGTTCCCAGAGCGCACCAAGCATACCTGCTGACTTAAAGGTGACAATCCCTGGTCGATGAGGATCGTTGGCATCTAAATTGGGGAACACCTTTCTTTGGGCTGTACGGTGTGCCACGTTATGCCTCACCATCACAACATCCAACAAAGGACTATTCAACCATTGTTTTGCTAGGTCATGGTCGTGAAAAGAAGCACCAATATAGCGCACCGCACCCATTTTTTTCAGCTTTTCGGATACGCCAAACATTCTTTCTATCTGGCGCTGACACACTGTATTGGGGCCACGGATATCATCAGAGGCGCTAATGCATTTCTCAAAAGCAGGATGATTATGCTCATCAATCCAGCCCCAGAAAAACACATCAACGTAGTCAATACCCAAGTCGATAAATTGATCGTACAAATAGGTTAATGCTAAGTCTGGGGTTTTAACCATGTAACTGACAGTTGCCAGAACTACCTTTTCACGCATTGAGGAACCCCGTCCGCATAATTGGCGGAGTGCGGGACGCATGGAACTATAAATATATTGATGTAAATCGCTGGAGTAGAAAAAGTAGTTGATGCCTTCGTCGAAGGCGTAAAGGGTATCTTCACTGGAGATGTGGCCCCCACCTCCCAATCCTAAACAACTAACAGTTAAGTCAGTCCGCCCAAGTTTGCGGTAAAAAGGTAGATCTGATTGAGCAAATCTACTATTAGCCAGGGCAAGTTCCTCGGCAGTTGTTAACTGCGGCTGAAAATCAGGAGTCTGAATATTAGGAGTAAGATTAGTAATTTTCATAACTTGAAAGCTGGGTAAATATCTTCAGACTTGGCATTGAGGTAAGGACGTTGCAGGTCAATTTCCAGCGCGGAAAATTGTGCCAAAATCGATGCCATCCGACCTTCTGGCGAATTATCCTCTTGCTGCCAAGCTTCTATCAAACCATTGGTTATAATTTGACAGCGATTCGTCCCAAAGCTTTCTTTTTCGCCAAATTTTTGGTTTGGTTCTTCTGCGATCGCTAACCCTGGTGCGATAAGTTTAGTAAATAAAGGGACTTCTGGCAGAAAATGGGATTGGTGTTCTGCATACACCTTTTCTAGTATTGAATGTACAGCTTCATAGTTGCTTTTGTCAAAGTAAAGCACTGCTGAGTCATGACGCCCATAATCTGAAGGGTTGTATAACGCTTTAAAATTGAAAGGCAGGGCGATCGCATTAAGTTCAGTAGTCAAGCTTTCCATGACTGCAACTGCACCATCAGTAGTTAAGTTGAAATAGACTCGTACTATTGAGTCTTTACCACTGTAATATCCTGCATTACTAACTGCCATGTAAAAACCATTTTGCACCAAATTCTTGGGCAGTTTGATCGCAACTGGGTTTCCCACAGTTACAGCTTCGTCTTGCGGTTGTAAATGTTTACTGCGCTCAATATGCAGAGTTAAACCACTTTTGTGTACTGCTAAAGCCCCATCTGACTCTTCTTTCACCACCAGCCAATCGGGACTAAAGTAGCCTTCACCCTTGTTACTTTCATGGAGGCGATTGTAAAACACCATATCCATGCCTAGAAAGGTGTTATTTTCTAAGTTTTGGTTAATTGCTAAATTTGTTGTTTCCCCATCAAGTGCTAAAGCACGTTTTAAGGAACCATTGTAATAAATGCCGTAGAGAAAATTAGATAGTTGGGCGTTTAAATATTTATCTTGTACATCTGAGGGCAATTGCTCAAAGCGTGAGAGTGTCTCATCTGTTATTTCTAGAGGTTTATAGTCGGGATGGCTAATACAAAATTTGGATTTTATCTGAATTTTATTAACAATATCTTGCAATGAATGCTGCAATGACTCTGGAATAGCTGCTAGTTGTATTGGCAACGGATCTAGTAGTTGCATAGGTGTTTGCCTTTTAACTAAGGGGAGATAAGCTTGTGGATTTGATGCTCCCACGGCTAATTAAGATACCACATATAGAAGACAGAATTCCTTAAGGAATATTATGACTACAGTGGTATAAATCAGACGGGTGTATTAAGATAGTTAGGTATTACCCCCCTTAATCCCCCCTTATAAAGGGGGGAAACCGGATAAAGGCGGGAAACCGGATAAAGTGGGGAAACCGGATAAAGGGGGGAAACCGGAAAATCCAGTTCCCTCCCCTTGACAAGGGGAGGGTTAGGGTGGGGTAAAACCTTGGTTAATCAACTTTTTCAGACTTGTGTGTACACCGTAGCCTTTACAAAGGGAGGGTTAGGGTGGGGTAAAACTTACGCTTAAACCCAGATGAGTAGACTGTTTCAGACTTGTGTGTACACCATAGCTTTTTAAGGGGGGTTAGGGGGGATCAATAAGTGCCTAAAATCACAGTCAATCACTTTTAAAATATCCTCTTAAAAGACTGGGCTTTCTGCTCTCAACGCTGTAAGTTCTGATGTTTGCATCCCAAAAATTGTGGGCATCGATGCTTCTGGACGGCACAATAAAGACTTAGCCACTTGTAGCATACAGATACCCGTATTACCAAAAGATTTTTGGTATTGCAGGATTGATTGAATAGCGACAATCAAATTCCAACCAGCAAACTGTACAACTCGTTGTAAAAAATCAGGACGATGCTGTAATATTTCTGGAAAGTGATTTAAATATGCGATCGCTAAAGCAGCAACAGAAGGTTGGATTATCTCCAAGGGTGTTATTGCCATCCGCAAGGATTCATCGATACTCATGGTTTTGCTGGTAATCATGCTACCCAACCAGATATGCAAATAGCTACTAATGAGTGTACCTAAATCAAAAGCTGGATCTCCCCAACTACATCTTTCCCAATCAATTAATCTTATCGTACTGTTGCCAATACCTTGTTCCCAATCATCACCCACAAGGATATTATTTAATTTTAGATCATTGTGGGTTAAACAATTGGGTTTTAAAGAATTTCCCAGTTCGGCTATGGCTTGACCCAAACTGTCATATCGTTGATAGAGAGAAAAGAATTTCATACCATCAGCCGGAACAGAACTAAAAATTTCTGGGCTAATTCGTCCCAAATCTTTAACTAAATGGTTAACTGGTTCGCTGGCTTGATTTTCTTTTGAGGAAGAGAAAAACTCTTGATAATCTTTATGATTGAAAGTTAAGCTATGGATGCGGGCTAAAATTGTGCCTATAACAGAGGCTATTTCTAAGGGAAAAATATTTTCCTTACCATAGAACGCCATCACATCACGATAGTTATCTAAGTAATTAAAAATAATAATGGAATCATCGGGATTAAAGTTAACTCCCTCTGATATCCAGTCGCGCATTTGATTTAATTCGGGAAATTTCTGGACAAATTCCTGCATTTGCCATTCTCGCAAAAACTCACCTGCTGGTTTTCCTTCTCGGTTAAGACGTTCTTGCTTGACCAGGACTTTACGTCCATTTGGGAAATTTAGCAATAAATTAAAATTTTTGGCGAATTTAGGTTCAATCTGTGTGTGAGCCTGTTCTTCTGGCGTACAGATATCATACTTGATTAGATAATCAAAAATGTTTTGGGAACTCAAAGAAAGTGCCATACTTAAATAAGTAATTGAATAGTTGAAAATGCCAAAAAGTTTTAGCTAATACCAATCCGATATTAGAGGATGTTTGAAAAGTGGTGTCTTGTGATTTTAATCACATTCTTACCCCCCTTAATCCCCCCTTATAAAGGGGGGAAACAAGAAAATCCAGTTCCCTCCCCTTGACAAGGGGAGGGTTAGGGTGGGGTAATAACATTTGATACATCAATGATGACTTTTCAAACATCCTCTTAGGGTGTATATAATTAGCAATTTATCTAAGAGTATGTTTGAAAAGTTTTATTGTCTGTATAAAAAGTTTGAATTGAGTTTAAATACCCCTTAAAAAGGGGTATTTAAACTCAGGTTTACCCCTTTTTAAGGGGGGTGGTGGCTATCTAGAAGTCCCTAATGTCACAGCGAAACACGTACCTAAAATACTATCCATTAATTATTATCCCTTTGTGTATATTATAATACCGGCGTTACTAGCAGTGGCAGTAGCACCGCCAATACCAGTGCTGGTAATATTGATAGTAACATTGCCGGTAATAGTGTTGGTAACACCAGTCAGGGTAAGATTGTCGGTAAGACTTGCACCTACTGTGTTCGCCATTTCTTGAGCGCCGAGGTCGCTGAGGAAGCTTTCAGAATCTTGGAACAATTCAGAACCAGCAGGACGTAATTCAGAGATTTTAATAGAAGCCATGAGATTTTTCCTTCAAAAAAATAAGTTGAGTAACTTTCGTTAAAGGATTAAACTTTGTTTTGTTTAATCCTTAATTTCATTGTTATTGAATCAACTTTGAAAATCAAGCTTTCTAAATCACTTTTCGAGACACAACTAAACCTTTTATGTCTGTAAATTAAAACATTGCTTTGGCAGTAAATTATAGTACTTACGCATTGACAATAAATACCAAATATCTATATTTTGAAAAATCATATCTGTCGCAGAGGTTTAGCAATACTAAACCCCTACAGCGTGGGTCTATCTGTCATCTCAGAATGATTAATTTGTACAGTGCGTAACTACTAAATTTATTCTTTGGAAGTCCCTTACATTAAAAAAGCAAATGTTTTATGACTATTTTTAGAGACATTAGTATAGGAGTTTTGTCTTTTAATGTTGTCTCTGAGCGACTGCGTATCTTAGAGGTTAAAGAAGTAACTGTGAAAGAATGCGTACACCAGAACACATGACGGGGTTTTTACCCAAATTTTTGATAAATGGTCTCTGAGCGATCGCTCTTGGGGAAAAAGATAACGGGAAAAGTCAGAACTTTGGATAAAGTCGAGCTAAGGTTAGGCTTTGGAATTAGAGGTTAAACAATTAGAGCCTAAGAGGTTGTTTGAAAAGTGTTTTGCTGTGATTTTAGGCACTTTTAGATCCCCTCTAACCCCCCTTAAAAAGGGGGGAACCGGAATCAAAGTCTCCCTTTTTAAGGGAGATTTAGAGGGATCTAAAACTTTTGATACCGAAAAGAGGACTTTTCAAACATCCTCTAACTGCTTAACAACATCAACTTTAGCGATTTCTTTCTTTAGCCATTCAGAAAACAAATTTGAAGCAATTTTTTGGTATAGGACATTATCCAATTCCGGTTGAATAATCTCCTCCACCAAAATCAGGTGTACTCCCATAGAACTAACAATAGGTTTGAGAAGCTGCGGCGGTTTAGCTGCAAAAACAGCACGAGAAATTTCTGGCTTCAAATTCTGACGATAGACTATCCCTCGATATCCACCTTTTCGACGTAACTCTATATCCTGGATGTATTTGTGAGCAACATCATGGAAACTTATCTCACCTTCCTGAATACCATAGAAAAGTTCTATCGCTAAATCTTCGTCATTTAAGATAACCTCATATAACACTACACCGGCATAGTCTAATTGATGTTGAAAGAAATAGGGTTCAACTTTATCTGCAAACAGATGGCGAAATAATTTACTACTAATCAAGTTTTTGTAATTCACTTTTTCAAAATCATCTAGAGACAGACCATGCTTTTCCAGCCAGTCCCAGGTATCATTTGCACTGTGAAGTTCATTAATTAACCGCAATTGGTCTGCTGCTTTCTGAAGTTCCTCTGTATCTACTTTAATATCCGCCTCAGCTACGGCGTTTTCAATAACTTTGCGGGTAACAATCTCTTCAATTATCTCAGGAATCTTGCAGGATAGCTTGACTTCCTCAAGAATATCTTCATTGGTAATCGTGATAGTTTGATACATGATGTTTCTCCTAAGTAAATAGACGAAATAAAACGTGAAATTATGACCTCTCCTCAATCCCTCTCCTAGTAGGAAAGGGGCTTTTTTGTTTCCCTTCACTAGGAAGCAAGGGAGGGTTAGGTTTAGAAATGCATAAGTACTGCGAATCCCCCTACAATTTCACCCCACCCTGCTGCAACTGCTTAAACGGGTCAAGCAGAAAATCAATAATCCGACGCTGGCGCACAATTACCTCAGCCGTCGCCGTATCCCCAGGATGCAGGGCAATACACTTATTAGCTGAGAGAAGACAATTTTGTTTTAGGGCAATATCTAAGTTATAAACTGCCACTTTTCCATCAGGGGTATCTATCTCTGTAGTAGTAGGAGAAATCTTAATTAATTCACCTGATATAACTCCATAATCCTGAAAAGGATAAGCATCAAATTTTATTTTGACTGGTAATCCCGTCCGTAAGGAACCACTTTCTGTAGTTGCGATTTTTGCCCGAATTATTAAAGGTGAATTTAGCGATGCAATCTCCGCTAGCATTGTCCCAGGCTGCACTACAGAACCAGCTTTTTCGATCGGTAGCTGAAACAGTGTACCGCTAACGGTGGCTCTGATCTCTCGTTGCCCCAACTGAAATTTTAATGATACAATCTGCCTTTGACTTTGAGCAATTTCGGACTTTAGCGAACTAATATCTGTTTCTAGACTTTTCTGTTGTTCTTGAATTTTTAGCACAGCTAGCTCACAAGAACGTCTCAAAGTTTCATAACTCCTTTCCTGTTCTTTTAACCGTAATCGAGCCTGTTCAATATCCGCATTTGTTTGGCGAATATTCCGCTCGTAACTGCTCTGGTGTTCTGCCAAACTTAACTTGGCTTGTTCTATATCTGACTTAGTTTGTTCATATACTTTTTGCCTATCTTGAGCTATATCTTTCTTGTCTACTACATAAGTTTCTGAAATAACCCCTGACTGCCAAAGACTGCGATAGCGTTCAACTTCTCGCTCGCTACTCGCCAAACTACTTTTGACTAACTTATTAGCTGTTTGACTATGCTCAAGAGTTTCTCGTGCCTGATTGACTTGAGACAATTTTTCGTCTTTTTGTAATTCATAGGCATTCTTCAAAGCATAAAGATTCTGTCGTGCTTGCTCAATTTGCGCCTGCTTTTCTGACTGTTGAGATTGATTTTGTTGCTCTTGAGTTGCTAAGGATACAAATAATTGATTTTTAGATGAATTTAACTGAGTGAATCGATTTAATTGTCCTTCTAACTTGTCCTGTGCTTGCTGTAAATCTGCCTTGACTATTTCTGATTCTAATAGCAATAAAATTTGCCATTTCTTAACTGAATCACCCTCCTTTACCCGAATTTCGGCAACAGTACCTGCCACAGCAGCATCCAGCCTAACCGTCTTTCCCTTTGGCTCAAGTCGTCCTCTTGCCGTACCCGTTTCATCCACTTTAGATAGCATCGCCCAAGGTAAAATGATCGACACAAACACCACTAAAAAATACAACAATCCCCTTGTCCAAACTTGGGGCAAGCTATCAAGTAAATCCTTCGTCGCGTCAGCCCAATCATCAGTTGCTCTAGCTGGTGTTTGCTCTCTTAAAATTTCCTCGCTCTGTTCTACCTCATAGATTTGGGTTTGAACCGTTCCATTTAATGTGTTTGGCATGATTTTTCCTGATATCAATTTGGGATTTTGAGAGTGGGGAGACAAGACTCCATGTCCTCTTTTTTTACCCCGCAACATCTAACTGCTGATGATTGAGATAAAAATAATGTCCCCGCTTCGCCATCAACTCTTGGTGAGTCCCACTCTCAACTAATACGCCGCGATCTAGCACTAAAATCAAATCTGCATTCCGCACAGTTGAAAGGCGATGGGCGATTATTAAGGTGGTTTTGCCCTGAAGAATTGTGTTTAAATTCGTCTGAATAATCCTTTCTGACTCTGCATCCAGATGGGAAGTCGCCTCATCCAAAATCAACAGCTTGGGATTGCCTAATAACGCCTTTGCGATCGCAATTCTTTGTCGCTGTCCTCCAGATAACATCCCCCCTCCTTCACCAATCTGGGTTTCATAACCCATAGGTAACTTTTTAATAAACTCATCAGCACCCGCCAATCGCGCCGCCTCAATAATCTCTGCCAAAGTTGCCCCAGGATGTGCCAAACTAATATTTTCCCGAATCGTTCCACCAAACAAAAAGGTATCTTGGTCAACTACCCCAACCTGCTCGCGTAGAGAGCGCAAGGAAAGACTGGTAATATCATGCTCATCAATCAATACTTTGCCATCTGTGGGGGGATATAACCCCAAAACTAGCTTAGAAATCGTGGTTTTCCCTGAACCGCTCCGTCCTACCAGGGCAACCATTTGCCCACTGTGTACTTCAAAACTGAGATTTTCTAAAACATTGATATCGCTTTCAGGATGATAGCGAAACGTCACGTTATCAAAGCGAATCTTACCTTGAATCGGTGGTAAAGATTGCCGCGCCTGGTGCTGCAAATCCTCTTCTGGTTCCGTATCCAACACATCATTAATGCGTTCTACCGCAATCACCACTTCTTGCAATTGATTCCACAAAACTGTTAATCGTTGGAAAGGTGTAATAATATTTCCCAGCAACATATTAAATGCTACCAATTGCCCAATGGTTAGCTGGTTATGAATCACTTGGTATGCCCCAAACCACAGCAAGATGGTAGTTACGATTGCTTCAATTGTGTTGCTGAATATTTGCAGGCGATTGCTGATCATTTGCCCGGAAAAATTAGTTTTTATTTCTTTACTTAATAACTCTTCCCAATGCCAACGCACTGTCTGTTCCACTGCTGTGGATTTAACTGTTCGCACACCAGAAAGGGCTTCGATCAGATAGCTACTTTCATTAGTAACAGCATTAAAGATTTCCCTAGAAATCTTTTGTAAAAAAGGTGTGGCAATCAATGCCAGCAGGAAAAAAGGTGGTACAATCACCAATACCAGCAACGCCATTTTCCAGCTGTACCAAAACATCAATCCTAAATAGATAAAGACAGTGACTAAATCCAGCAGGATGGACAACGCCTCACCAGAAAGGAAGCGTTGAATTTTGCGGTTTTCCTGTACACGAGAGATAATATCCCCCACATAGCGGGACTCAAAGTAACTCAAGGGTAGCCGCAGGGTATGGCGAATAAATCCGACAATCAGTGCTAAATCTACCTTATTCGCCGTGTGGTCTAATAGATATTGCCGCAACCCCGTCATCGCCACACGGAATAAACTAAAAATCAGTAACCCTAACCCCACCGCCGTTAAGGTTAGTTCAGAACGCTGCACCACCACTCGGTCTAAAATTAACTGGGTAAATAGGGGAGTAACCAGTCCAAAAATCTGGATAAATAAGGAAGCGACAAACACTTCCAGCATCACTAAAGTGTGAGGCTTCATCAACTCAAAGAGTTGCCAAAAGGGAGTTGTAGCCTCTTTGGCATCCTTCAACCAGGCTGTGGGTTGCAGTAGCAATGTGTAACCAGTCCAGTTGGCTTTAAATTCGGCGTGGCTGAGGCTGCGTTGCCCAATACCAGGATCTGCCACAATCACTTGTTTAGGAGTGATTTCATAGACAACGATGTAGTGCTTCCCCTCCCAGTGGGCGATCGCCGGCAATTTCTGCCTCGCTAATTGGTCAAGACTCGCTTTCACAGGTCGCGTGGTAAATCCAATGCCTTCCGCCGCCGCCGATAACCCCCGCAGCGACGAGCCATTGCGATCAACATTGGCCATATCCCGCAAGCGATTTACACTCAAGTTTTTCCCCCAATAGCGAGACACCATCACTAAACAAGCTGCACCGCAATCCGATCCACTCTGTTGGGCAAAAAACGGATAGCGCCGAATCACACGCTGTAATAAATGTCCAACTCGCTGCGTGGAGTTGGGAAAATAGGCTTTGCTAATCTTTTTCTCGCGTGGCTCTACTGCTGGCGTTGACAAAATCTTCGTTTCATGCAGACGTTTGGAGTCAGATGGCAGTAGTGGGGCGTTATCTGAGTCCACCTGTTGGGGATTACGAGATAGCGCCTTAGCCCATAAATGTTGCCGAATTTGGGGATATTTAGCCATCAATGGCCACAACACCTCACCCGAAACAAAGCACAGTTGCAAGTTGACTGAAGCCCTAGCTGCGTAAGGTTTAAAGTCACCCTCCTTAAACAAGGTAAATTCCCCAAATGAGTCTCCCGTCTCCAAAGTGGCGATTAACTCATCGGCGCTAGAGAGCAACCTGACTTTACCAGCGATCGCAATATAGATTCCTGGTTGAGCATCGGTTCCTTGCCAGAATTTGCCGACTTTCGGGTTGATAAATTTAACTTGTTGAAGACAGTATTTAAATTCCTCTATGGAAAGAGAATAACCTAGAGTATTGTTGAACTGTTGCAGAGTAACCAACTGAGCGGATATATCTTGCGCCATGAACGTCTACATCTTTTCCTAATTTTGCAAAGTTAATAAGTAACAATTCAGAATTATCGGGAATAGTTATCGATTTGAGGTCACTAATCAAAATTTTGGAACCCTGAGCTTGTTCAGGATTACTGGGTTTTGCTAGTGTGGATAATCCCATCTGTTTGAGCAGTCGCTTGATATGGCGATCGCTCACCTCAATCCCAAATTCTTTTGTGAGATGCTTCCCCAACCAGTTAGCTGTCCACCGTCGAAAAACATAGCCATGATCGCGGGGACTACTACTAACCAGCTCTTTCAAACGTTCTAAATACTGGTCATTTATGGCTTTAGGGCGACCGATGGGACAATCTTGCCATTGGTGCGCCATCCCAGTCCGAGCTATGTGCATCCAATGCCTTGCTGTTGCTGCACAACATCCCAAGGTTTGACAAATCGACCTTTGAGTTTTCCCCTGATCTGCCAACAACATGATTTCAATTCGTTGACGGTAAGATTCAGGTAAACTTTTGTACAAATTTTCTAGCAGTAGTTTCCTCTGAAACGGTGTTAAACATTTACCAGCAGTTGCAGTTGGATATTTAGTTTCAGGTTTCGCTTGGCAGTCGGACATATACATAGGATTTACTAGTTTTGCAGACATACGAATACCTCATGCTTCAAGCATAGTCAAGCACTTGCAAATGAGTTTTTCGGGTGTTTGTTTTTACCCTACAATTGGCAATCACACTATGTAGGTATACATTAACTACAAATCAAATTTTGGAATTCCGAAGAATTATCAATTAATTTTCTATGTTTAAACGCTTACTCAACGAGTCAAAATCAACTTGGATTTATCTCTGCCTAAGAGGATGTTTGTCAAGTCTTAAAGTCTACTAAAAAACCCCGCTTCCATTCCTCTCCCCGTCAGGGTTGAGAGGCTTTGAAATCCCCATTACCTTGTAGTGAAAGTCGGCTAGGGGGTTAGGTTTGGGAGCTTTCGGTGTTAAGTAATAATACTTTAAAACATCCTCTAACAGCTTAAATTATGATCAAAATTTTCATCTGCTTCCGCTTCCAAAAGTTTAACAGTAAATAAAGCTACATTCTAATAAGAAATGTGAAACCCATGTACTTAGACAAATCTGTATATTCTGTATATGTGTAGTTATGTTAAGTTAATAAATTGTATCATGTCCGCCAAATTACCCATAATAAAAGAACCCCTCCCCGCAGGCGGGGAGGGGAGACAAAGCTACGCTTTGGCGGGGTGGGGTTCTTCGGGTTTAATTAAGTAATCAAGCGGACATGATATAAGTTAACAGACGCGATTAATCGCGTCTGTACAGGAGTTATTTTATTCCCATACCCCTTTAATCAAATCCAAGAGTTGAACCACATTCGCAGCTTATAACCGTTAGGGGAGAGAGGTAAACCCAAATAAATGGGCATCCAGAAAATAAAAGCAACCAGAATGATAAAAGTAATAGTTACACCTACCGCCCGGAGTTGTTGATAATAACTGCGAAGACACTGATCAACAAACCAAGCGATCGCTAAAAATACAAACACTACTGCACACATATAATGGTAGATAAAAGCGCACCTCGTTACCTCCACCCAAGGTAATAAGTTAGCAAGATAATTGATCACTAAATACAAGGCAATCCAAGTATCAACAGTAAGAGTGGCAGGTACAGAAAAACGCTTTTTCTTCACACAATAAATTACTAATTGTGACACCAGCATCCCAACTAAAAACAACATGGCAGCAATACCAAACCACCACAAAAATGGATTACCCATTGCATGGACATCATAAACAACTTGCCCAGCACCAGCAGGCAAAGGTGGCCCCATCACAGGTAACGGTTCAGTGATACTTTCAGCCGTTTGATAATAATATGCCATTGGCCGAGTCATTAAAGGCCATTTGTACCAAGCAGCACAGTAAGGATGCACATTAGGACTATTGCCACCTAAACTTAAGTGAAACTTTAAAATCTCTTGATGTACTGCAATAAATCCATACCTTTTATCTAGCTGAAGATGAGGAATCCAAATGATGCTGTAGATAAAAGCTGGGATAATTCCTAGATAAAACAGCATCTGAAAAATGTTTAGCTGAGTCAAGTTTTGTAGTGGTGTCTGAGATGAGGAAGATGAGGGAGAATAAGTACTAACTCCTGTCTCCTGATTTCTGACTCCTGCCTCCTGACTTCTGCCTTCTGACTCCTGACTTCTGCTTTCTGACTCCTGACTTCTGCTTTCTGACTCCTTCAATGAGGGGGATGTAAAAAAGAGTTTTGGGTTAGGAAAAGAATGTATCAAATGAATTATCCAAGCTGCTATCCAAATAAGATAGGCACCTGACAGAAACCATAAACCATTCCATTTAGTACCGACTGACGCACCAAAAGTAATGCCAGCAAAAACTAAATAAAAAGAACGTCGCCGATTTTGATTATCTAATGCTAATAATAAAAACCAATGTCCTAACAAACCAAAAATGACGATATAAACATTACTTAAAGCATAGCGAGACTCAACTAGAAAGATGCCATCACAAGCTGTGAACAAACCTGCAAGTATTGCAAAGCTACGGCGATAACTCAATTGATAAGCGATCGCAGCCACAACTAAGGGAATAAATGAGCCTGTGAGGGCATTTAACCAACGATAAGTCCAAGGCGATCGCAATGAACCTGTCAGCCCATTTACCGTATCGTGCCAAAAAGGAATATGACTACCAATCCAAATGCCGATACCAATAATATATTGACTTAGCGGTGGATGAGCATTAAAAAATGGCGTATGCGTGAGATAATTATTACCGAATTTAGCAAAGTAAACTTCATCAAATACCAGAGTGTTGAATCGCTCCAATCCCCAAAACCGTAAGGCAAGTGAGAGAAGAAATACACACACCATCCCAATTTGAAACCACTTTTTATTCATTTGTCATTTGTCATTTGTCATTTGTCATTTGTCATTGGGCATTGGGCATTGGGCATTGGGCATTGATTAATAATGGGAGCATCTCAATGAGTATAAAAAGCCTTGTAAAACCTCACCCCAACCCTCTCCTTGGTAAGGAGAGGGAGCAAGAATCTTGTTTCTCATCTGGTATATTTGCAAAACTGAGATACTTCCTTAATAATTCTTCTTCCCCTACTCCCTACTCCCCACTCCCCACTCCCCATTCTCTACTATGCGATGCCTGCGGCGGTAAACTACGCAAATTCTGAATTTTTCCGCAGTTCTTCAGACCGAAATCCCAAAACAATCCGATCCTTCGGCACACCTACCCTCACTAGTTCCGTTGCTAGCCCCTCTTCAGTGCCATCACGTTGAATCCAAATTTTGCCATCAATAATATCAATGTGAATCAAACAGCCATGAACGCGACGAGTCACAGTAGGAGACAAATCATAGGCTGGTTCTCTTCCCAAAATCATCAAAAGATAGCGGTCTTGTTCGCCATCAAAAACTGTTTCAAATTGAATATTGCCAGCGCTGAAGGGGATTTTTGTATGTTCAATCAGAATATTCCGAATCAACTGCCTGTATTGCTCCAAGGTATCCATCTAAAAATAACCTCTTGCTCTAGCTGAAATAGAACAATATTAACTTTGTAATCTTCTACTAAAAGTTTAGCAATTGGCTCATCAAAGATATCGGCGTATACTTCATCCTGAACAGCGAGATAGAGGACGCGATCGGGCGGGATTAGTTCTAATCATCACAGAGCGGTATGCAAGGTACTGTCCCAATGCGTGTTCGAGAGCGGTCATGTCCGATACACTGCGAAACGTTTTAATCTCAACGGCTATCTGCTGTCCTTCCTTTTCAGCAGCAATCAATTTCTCTGCACCCAAGTCAACATACATATCCCTTTTTCCCCACTTTAGATGAAAGGGATCGTCGGTAATCGTCCAGCCATCTTTGATTAGGGCATTTTTGACGTTATCGTGATAGCGGTCTTTAGCTGGCATACATTACTCGAATATTTAACACACTAAAACCCTTTACAATTAAGATTCAGCACTCTCAACTTTTGCCACTTCTAGCATCGTCTTTAAAACCGAATCTGGATTCAGACTAATCGAGTCAATTCCTTGTTCAACTAAAAACTGGGCAAATTCTGGGTAATCGCTAGGTGCTTGTCCACAAATGCCGATTTTGCGATCGCATTTTTTCGCCGTTTCTATGGCCATTTTCACCATTCGCTTGACAGCTGGACTGCGCTCATCAAATAACCGCGCTACCAACGCCGAATCCCTGTCTATCCCTAGTGTCAGCTGAGTTAGATCATTGGAACCAATGGAGAAACCATCAAATACCTCAGCAAATTCCTCAGCCAGAATAACATTACTGGGCAACTCGCACATCACATAAACCTGCAAGTCGTTAACACCTTGCTTTAAACCATTTTTTGCCATCTCTGCCAAAACTAAACGCCCTTCATCGGGAGTGCGACAAAAGGGAATCATCGGGATCACATTTGTCAAACCCATTTCTTCCCGTACCCGTTTGATGGCATGACATTCTAGGGCAAAAGCTTCTCTGTAACCTTGATCATAGTAACGCGCCGCCCCTCGCCAACCCAGCATTGGGTTTTCTTCATGGGGTTCAAACTGTCGCCCACCTAACAAATTAGCATATTCATTACTTTTGAAATCTGACATTCGGACAATCACTGGTTTAGGATAAAATGCCGCCGCAATTCTACCTATACCTTGGGCTAATTTATCTACAAAATATTGGGGTTTATTGTCGTAAAGTGCAGTAATCTCAGCAATTTTAGCTTTCACAAATTCATCTTTTAACAAGTCATAGTGAATCAACGCCATTGGATGAATTTGGATTTGGGTAGCAATGATAAATTCTGTCCGCGCTAAACCTACGCCATCGTTGGGAATTGCCGATAAACTTAATGCTTCTTGAGGATTACCCACATTCATTAAAATTTGAGTGCGGGTGCGGGGTAAGTTCTCTAAAGGAACTTCTTGAACCTCAAAAGGTAATAAGCCTGCATAAACTTTTCCCTCTTCCCCTTCAGCGCAAGAAATTGTTACCTCTTGACCAGGTTTCAAAATTTCCGTAGCATTGCCACATCCCACGATCGCAGGTACACCCAATTCTCGTGCAATAATTGCTGCATGACAGGTTCGGCCTCCAGAGTTGGTGACAATTGCACTGGCGCGTTTCATAATTGGTTCCCAATCGGGGTCAGTTCTCTCTGTCACCAAAACTTCTCCGGCTTTGAACTGTCCAAGTTTTTGAACATCTAAAATTAGGCGTGCTTTTCCTTGACTAATAGCTTCTCCAATCGCCCGCCCAGTAATTAGAGGTGTTGGGGATTGGGAAGATTTTTCCCCAGTCCCTAGTCCCCAGTTCCCAGTCTCCAATAACAACCGATAACTCCGCAATATATTTCCCGTCTTTTGCGACTGCACGGTTTCGGGACGCGCTTGCACAATAAAAAGTTGGTTAGTAATTCCATCTTTTGCCCACTCAATATCCATTGGAGTGGAAATGCCGTGGACTTGGGAATAATGGTCTTCAATTAAACACGCCCAACTTGCTAGTTGTAAAATCTCTTGATCACTCAGGGCGAATTTGCCTCTTTCATTGGCCGGAACAGCCACATTTTTCGT
This sequence comes from Nostoc sp., assembly GCF_036919555.1. Lineage (GTDB taxonomy): Bacteria > Cyanobacteriota > Cyanobacteriia > Cyanobacteriales > Nostocaceae > Nostoc. The sequence continues at coordinate 43,564 of NZ_JBALCS010000086.1, read as the reverse complement.
AAATTTGGAGCCGTCATCATAAATCATTTTTAGTTCTTTACTGCCCAATTTTTTATCGATAATTGGGCGGAAACCTGCTTTTAAAGTTGGTTTAAAAACATAGTATTCATCGGGATTTACAGACCCTTGAACAACATTTTCACCTAAACCGTAGGCGGCTGTAATCAGTGCCGCATCCTTAAATCCGGTTTCTGTGTCAATGGAGAACATCACCCCAGAGGTTGCTAAGTCAGAGCGCACCATTTTTTGCACGCCCACGGCTAGAGCAATGCTAAAATGGTCAAATCCCTTGGTGTGGCGATAAGAAATGGCGCGATCGGTAAATAGGGAAGCAAAGCATTTATGACAAGCTGCTAAAACTCCTTGGACACCAACAACGTTGAGGTAAGTTTCCTGCTGTCCAGCAAAACTCGCATCGGGTAAGTCTTCGGCGGTGGCGCTAGAACGGACTGCCACATCTGTCTCTGCATTGTATCGTTCACAAAGACTATGGTAGGCTGTAGCGATCGCCTCTCGCAATTCTACAGAAAATGGGGTATGGATTAATAGCGATCGCGCTTTTTTGCCTCGTTCTCGTAAATTTTTGACATCTTCAACATCCAAGTCCGCAAAGAGTGCGCGTAGCTTTGCTTCTAACCCTGCTGATTGGATGAAATAACGATAAGCGTAAGCAGTGGTAGCAAATCCGGCGGGAACGTTAATGCCTTTGGGCGTTAGCTGTTGGATCATTTCCCCCAGTGAGGCATTTTTACCACCAACTACAGGGATATCAGCAATACCAACTTCATCAAACCAGAGAATGAGCGATCGCTCTTTGGAAAATTGAGATAAAGTGCTTGTTGATACTGTCGCCATAAATATTACCTTTTAAGTTTATACTGAATTTGTCAGCGTATAACTGCCAGTATATTTTGCTCATATTCGATTTTAGATTTTTAATCTTGTCGCATGATTTTATATTTGGCGATAAAATGCAAAGCTATGTGAATAACAATTAAGAATTATTTACGTTAATAGCTATTTTTAGGTAAATAGACCACGCAGTAAGGGCATAGCAATGCTCATTGGTGTCAACTTAAGCGCAAACCCTTTTAAAACCTCGTTTCCAGCCTCTGGCTGGAAATGCACTTCAATTGCGGCTCTGCCGCAAGTCTTGAGGCGGAGCCTCCCATAGGCATTCCCAGTCGGAGACTCTTGACGAGACAATCTCTAAAAGCTGGTTCTAGGGAGGTTTTTACGTTATGTTGACACTAATGAGCAATGCTGTACCCCTACGACAGATGTGGTTTAAATACTTGAATTCTGCTGTAATAGCTGTATTAAAAGCTTTTGCATAGCATAAATCTTTCTTGAGGTATTTTAAGGGCTGCGCGATCGCTCCTAGCATTTACTGAGAACAACTTACTAATCACCAGTTGTCACCACTTCAGGAGGCGTCACCCTGAATGCAGAAGCTGTCTTAACGAACATCACGACATTTCTAAGAAACATCACGACATTCCTAATGAACATCACGATATTCCTAAGGAACATCACGACATTCCTAATGAACATCACGACATTCCTAATGAACATCACGACATTCTTAATGAACATCACGACATTCTTAATGAACATCACGACATTCTTAATGAACATCACGATATTCTTAAGGAACATCACGATATTTCTAATGAACATCCAGTACCCTGGCTTACCTCACCCTCAATCCCTCTCCTTATAAAGGAGAGGGAAGCTAGAGACAGGATGAAGTTTTGCATTTTATTTACAGCAGTTTTCATGTATTTTAACCACATCTTTCGTAGGGGCACAGCAATGCTGTGCCCTTATTGCGTGGTCTATTTACCTGAAAATAGCTGTAATCCACGTTTCTTAGAGGAAGTCAGGATTAAGAAGTTGTTCTATAGTAAAAGGACATCCAAAGGGAAAAGTTTCTATTGGCATCTCACAGTCATTGCACCCCACCCCCAGCCCCTCCCCGCTCTTCGGGAGGGGAGACAAAGTGTAGCTTTGGCGGGGTGGGGTTCTTGGGGTTTTATAAGTAATCAAGCGGACATGATATTACTCCTCTTATCAATGTCGCGTCAGCAAGGGCAATTGCTGATATCTCCTTCTAAAATAAATTCCTTTTTGAGTTGAGGTTCACCATGTACTTGATTAGGTGTGTACCTTAAACTCTCGATCCAAGTTACAAATTCATCTACGTATGGGTGATTTGCTGTCGATTTGTGTCCTTGGTTTTTATGAACAATTGGAGTGAGCGAAGCAGGTAAATGAACAGCCTTTTCACCGAAGTAGTAAAAGTGCTGTGATATCAAAACATTTACACCACCTAAATCTCCTTTTTTATTACTGATGTCATGAACACCTGGTCGCAATACTGGTGGTTCTCCTTGGCTATAATCGTAGATGCAATCACCAACACGATACTTAAATATTTCGCTATCCCACTTTGGAATTTTGTGAGGACTATGAAATCGGCAAAACTCGTCGTATTTTTGCAATGTCATCTTGTCCGTTACCTTCATTGCATATACAACGCAATCGGCGATATTTCCAATTGGTGACTGTGTAGAACCAAGTCCTATAACCCAATCTCCAATCTTTGCGACTCGTCGGATAACAGGTTTGCAAATTGCGAGAGTGCAAAGTTCCCAGAATGGGTTAGGAGCCGCGCCATCATCATAACGTAGGCAGTAAGAGAAGAGTCTCATCAGTACAAAAATACTCAAGTATCTAACTACTACACTATGGCGCACACTGCGGTATAATACGCTTATTTATGTATTTTTTGTTACTTAAAATTCAAAGATAATGAGAAGTGAAGAATCAAAATTTTAATCCTTCACTCTTCATTTTATATTTCTACGATTCTCTTCCCGACGCCCAGGTATCACGCCATTTGACGGTACCTTCTTTCGCAATCACCCAACGGCGATTTACGAGATTTTCACGCAAAGGCGATCGCCCTTCCCGCCACATGGCATATTTAAAAGTAATCAGCTTACCAGCACTCTCATCAAAAGGAATTTCGGCAGACCAGGTATTTGAGTTGATGTACTCTAAAGGATATGCTTTGCTGATATCCAAGTTACCCAACTCTGGGCAATCTCCTGTCACCACAATGATTTCACCGGGTTGGGTATCCACGCCATTGAGTTGCACGCGCACAATTGTTTGTGCTTTTATCCGTTCGCCAACGTGGCTGAAAACAAGCACTCCCCGTTCTTGTAGTACAAAGTCATAAATTTTGCCGTCTTTCACCTCATACTTATTGCGAGTCACCACGCAAGTATGTTCCCCATCGGGTAATTCTGTTTCCACTTCTGGGAGAGTAACTTCTCCTCCCCGGTTTAAAGCGACAAAACACACGGAATCACGATAGCGGCGCACATAACAGTAAACGTCGGCTGCTAAGTATTTTTGCCAGTGGCTACCCATTGACACGGCTGGATTCAGTCGCCGTAAACCAGACAACAGCCTGATGCAACGATAAATGTCGCTCTCAGTATCCCAACTTTCCATCATTGGGCGGTTATACGGGTCATTACCGCCATCAGTGTCGTTATGCAGATACTGTTCTGTACCGTAGTAAATGCAGGGAATGCCGCGACATGTCATAATTAAGGCGATCGCTACTTTCAACATCGCTGGATCAGGATTCAGTGATTGGAAGCGGGACATATCATGGTTATCGATGAAGGTGACTAACTCAGCTGCCCCGTTGTAGCGATAATCCTGATCAAAAATGTATTGAATTGTTTGGAATCCATTTTCTGAACCTTGCGCTAGTGCGGCTCGAATTGCCACACACAAGCCAAAGTCTAGAAGTGTCATCCCTGAGTGGTTAACAAATTCTACGGAGAGATCGTCACTAGGATTACTGTAAATCCATTCACCAAAAATAAATACATCTGGTTTGTGATTGGTGATCTCGCCATTGAATTCTTGCCAAAACCAGATAGGCATGTGCTTGACAGTATCCACCCGCAGTGCATCTACACCCCGGTCTAGCCATTGTTTGATTGCTGACTTGATATACTGACGATATTCAGTATTGTTTTCATTAAAAGTTGCTAAACCAGATAGTTCACAATTTTGTACTTGCCAATCGTCTTCCCAGTTTTGCACCTCGCCATAGTGGTGATACCAATTATTGACATCATCATTGAAGTCAGCAATTTTCACGCCATCATCAAACAATTCGCCTTTACTACCACTAGTATCAGGGCTGCTATGGTTGCAAACAATATCTAGCACTAGCTTCATATTCCGCTTGTGCAGTTCTGTAATTAACCGATCAAAGGTGGTATTTTTTTCTTCTTGGGTAGCGTTTAAAGAAGGATTCTCTCCCTCAGCAATGTAGCGAGGATTAATTCGCTTAAAGTCTTTTGTCCAATAGCCATGTAGCGCTGCATTGCCAACAAATAATTCTTCAACCTGCTCAAACAGTGGAGTTAGCCAAAGGGCAGTCACTCCCATATTTTTGAGATAATCTAATTTATCAATCACCCCTTGCAAGTCGCCACCCCAGTATTTACCCCACTCTTGTCTAGTTGAATCGTACAATTCTGAGTTTGCACCTTCGCTATTATCTGGATCGCCATCATAAAAGCGATCGACCACAGCAAAGTAAATAGTTTCTTGACGAAATTCAATATCTCTGGTATAAAGAAACTCTAGATCAATCTCAGTTTCTGATGGTGGTGTTTCTATAAGAACTTCTATTTTTTCTTGTGGCGAATCAACTTTGTATTGATCTGGTGAGAACTGAACTTCAGGGGTTTTTACCATAAAAAAACTCAAAATTTCATGTAATTGACACTTGTAGAACCAACAGTACAACCTTTCGAGTATTGTGTGTCACTACAAACTTCGTTATTGTGACATCCGTCTCACGGTGTAGGTATCTATCGCTAGCTAGTTTATAATTCTATCGATAGATATAATTCCTCTGCTAGAGAATAAAAAAAAAGGAATATAGCAGTTATTAACGCTAATATAGGATTACTATTTGATTTTTGAACAAAATTAGCTATTGTAGGATGCGTTAGGATGAAATCCGTAACGCAACATTATCAAGGGTTTTGTGCGTTACGCTGTCGCTAACACACCCTACGTATCTTTTCAAAAATCAAACCGGATTCCTATAGCTTCAGGGAATCCCAAAAAATAAATTCTCCAATAGTTAGTAAGTAAGTAGGCGTAATTAAATATAAGATCAAACCTCACCCTCAATCCCTCTCCGTGAGTTCGGAGAGGGAAGCCGGAGGCAGGGTGAGGTTTTATATTTAATTTCACCCACTTACTTAGCGATCGCTTAGGAATAAGAATTAAATAACATACAATTTATGTCCCTGGCTTACCTCACCCTCAGTCCCTCTCCTTATAAAGGAGAGGGATCGTGAGACAGGATGAAGTTTTGCATTTTATTTAATCCATGTTCCTAAGGAAATAACCCAGTTTTGCAAATATACCAGATGAGAAACAAGATTCTTGCTCCCTCTCCTTACTAAGGAGAGGGTTGGGATGAGGTTTGACAAGGCTTTTTACACTCATTGAGATGCTCCCGCAACAGACCCTACTCAATGGAGATTTTTTTAATTGGAAGTCCCTGATCATAAAAATTTACAATATCTAGTTAAAGTGACTTGCTGTAAATATTGAGCCTAGCTAATGTTTAGGTGTATATTTGACAACAGATTTTCGGACAGTCAACAAGGTTTCGTTACACTTGAGCAATACTGAGTAAACCATGTATTAGCCAACTTTTCTCTAGAAGATTCGCTCCATTGGTAAACTGACCATTGTCACTTTCAATCTGTTATTACTATTAAGCGATTAATTCAGGTAGCAATTATGACCAAATATGACAAGGTTTTTAACTCACCAAAGACATCAGAGGAATCACTAAGTCCAGAGGAAGCAGTGGCGGCGATCGCAACTGTCACTGCGATCGCTGATTCATCAATTGAAGATGTAGATGCAGAAAGTTTAGCGGGTATCCTCTGGGAATTTGAGGTCTTTGACGAATACTCAGAAGATGAAATCACAGAAATAGTTGATAGACTCATAGAGATTGTAGAAGAAGAGGGAATTGGGCCTTTGTTTAATGTCGCTAAAGTATCTCTCTCAGATGAATTAGTGCTGGATGGTTTTGCAGCTGGAGTGATAGTGCTTTTAGACGATGACCTCGCCATCCCGAAATCGAAACAACCCTACCTCAAAAAGCTACAAACAGCTTTGGAACTTGAGGATGAAGAAGCAGAGGAAATTATCAAAGAAGTAATTGCAGCCTTTAAAGAAGCAGAAGAGGAAGAAGAAGAATATGCAGATGATGACGAAGATGAAACAGTAGTCATCGAAGATTTTAATGAAGAGACATATCAATCACTTTTAGGTAATTTTACGGTGCCAATTCCGGTTGATCCGCAGCAGGGCGGTAGAATTCAAAGCCAGGAAGGAGTAGTTGGCTTTTCCGATGACATCGGTACTTTGCTGAGAATCGATTATTATCCTTTTCCCCTAGAACAGTTAGAGGAATTGGAGGCTATTGGACAAGAAGAATATTTACAAGCAATCTTAGTAGATAAGTATGTACCCCAAGCGATTTTTGCCAATGTACCAGATGCTTCTGTGGAATATACTGAATATTTGTCAGACACTTTGCGAGGCGCTTACTACGTCTTAATTGATATGCCTAAAGGTTCGACAATTTCTAAACAAGAAAATAATGGAACTGCGATCAGATTAGATGCTTACCGGGGGCTGCTGACTTTTATCAGGGGTGAGTTTTTGTATATAGTTAGTAATCAGCACAGCTTTATTAACGGTGAAACTCCCGATTCCGTTGAAGAAGAAGCCGAAGACATCAAGGAGAGTATTTTAGAGTTTGTTGAGACTATAGAGTTCGCTTAGTACACGTCACCGTAAACAAGGGTTGAAAATAGAGTTTTTATGGTGAGGTGTATTAAATAAGCTCTCTATCCAAAAAAGCGATCGGGGCTACGGTGTACACACAAGTGTCTCTTGACGCAATTTACAGTTTATCGAATAGCTTAAAGAAACCTCACCCTGGTTATGCTACGCAAAACCTGTCCCTCTCCTTATTAAGGAGAGGGATTAAAGTCAGGACAGGGTGAGGTTTTTGTGTAATTCGATGACTTGTGTGTACACGGTAGCCGCTTACCTAACGGCTGATGCCAACGGGGAGAGGAATGGAAGTGGGGTTTTACAGCAGTCTTCATGTATTTGAACCACATTTGTCGTAGGGGCACAGCAATGCTCATACGTGTCAACTTAACGTAAAAACCAGTCTATAACTAGCTTTTAGATTGTTTCGTTCCCAGTCGGAGACTGGGAATGCCGTTCTAGAGGCTCCGCCTCCCTTGCTGGCGGCAGAGCCGCCAAGAGCAGCATTTCCAGCCAGAGGCTGGAAACGAGGTTTTAAAGGGGTTTGCGCTTAAGTTGACACCAATGAGCAATGCTGTGCCCTTACTGCGTGGTCTATTTACCTGAAAATAGCTGTAAGAATAAGTTGCACATCGCGTACTTTATTAAGCTAAACGCTCAACAAACTTTGTGTGTTCTATTGAATTTAACCCTTGTTGCAGCACTGCTAAAACTTTCGTCATGTCTCCAGTGATTAGTGAGGTGACAGCTAACCACAAACCTGGAAATACCCTACTTTTAATCACCCCATCTGCATCTGCGACGAGTGGCAAATATTCCCCATTTTGCAAACAGAACCAGTCGAGTTTATTCTCTAAAGTCTGCCAAACGATATATTCCTGCACTCCGTTGCGACGATAGGCGCGTTTTTTGTCGTATAAATCAATAGATGCACTACTGGCTGCTACTTCTGCGACTAATTCCGGTGCCCCTTCTATGTAGTCATCTTCACTGATTTGTGCCTGTCCCTTAGCTGGTTTATCTATCAACAGCAAAACATCAGGTTGTGGTTCGTTGTCTAAATCCAAGCGCACAGTAGCATTGTCGCCTAGTGCTACGCCGGGAGTGGAAACTTGATAAACTCCCAACCAGGTAATTAACTGTCCATGAGGTTGGCCATGACTTCTAAAACGCAGGGGTGATGCCACGTAGACGACTCCTTCAATTAATTCTGCTTTTTTATCAAGCATTGCTATATAACGACGCTCGAATTCGTGACGGGTTAAGCGATCGCCACTTTCTAAGGGAGGAATAAAAGCGCTATTATTTAAGCCATGTTCCACAGAAGCCGCCATTACGTGATTCCTCATCCGCAGGAGTTATATTGAATTTAACATAGTGGGATTGCTGGGGAGGCAAAGATTGTAAGGAGCGATCGCATATGAACCATTACAGCTATTTTCAGGTAAATAGACCACGCACTAAGGGCACAGCATTGCTGTGCCCCTACGACAGATGTGGTTCAAATACTTGAATTCTGATGTAAACCAATTCGCAATTCGCAATTACGATTGCTGACGCCACACTCACCCGTTGTTCGGTGTGTATGGAGTATGTCATATCATGTGCGGGCAATTAAGCATAATATTTGGAACCCCACCCCGCCAAAGCTACGCTTTAGCTCCCCTCCCCGCCTGCGGGGAGGGGTTGGGGGTGGGGTTCTTTATTATGGGTAATTTGGCGGACATAATATCATATAACTTGAGTTTATCCACCTTGTGGTTTTGATAATGCTTGTAATTCTTCCCAAGAATAGTGAGGGAGTAATTCAATTGGTTTGTGATTGGCTCCTAATCCCAATCCACTTGTCGGCTGGAGTTCTTCAATGAATTCTCCCGCGTATCCTACCAACTTTTTGGCTGCAACGCTACCAGTAATTGCCCCTGCAACCACGCCAATTGCAGCACCCATTTTCCCACTAATGGAGTGACCCAGTGCGGCTCCGGCAACGCCACCTCCAATGGCACCTAAACTTGTAACCAGGGGATTAGGAGAATCTGTCGCTTCTAAATCGTCCGGTTGAGATTGAATCTGTGATTGCTGTTGTGGTGTAATTTGCCGTTCATCATTTGTCATAACGTTTGCCCTTTTTGATTTTACTAATGACTATTTCCATCTTTTAGCTATGCGTTAGCGTTCGTGGAGCGTCTGCTTTGCACTCAGCGCTGCTGCAAGCAGGTCGCCAACACGTAACGCATTCGCCATAATCGTTAATGTCGGGTTAGCACCGGAATTTGACGGGAAAAAACTACTATCTACCACATAGAGATTATTCACATCATGGGTACGACAATTAGGGTCAAGAACTGAAGTTTTAGGATCTGTGCCAAATCGACAACTACCACATTGATGAGCAACTGCTTGTTCAGGTAGTTGAGTGCGGGGATAAAGGCTAAATGGTAGGACGCTTTTAGCGGAGTTAGACATGGACTTGAGTACAGATGTCCAACGATGGATTAAGCGATCGCTTGCTTCGGTATTATTCAGTGTATAGTCAACGTGAATCTTGTCACCCACCACCCGAACCCGATTATTCGGGTCTGGTAAATCTTCTGTTTGCAACCACCAACCAACCGATCGCTCGGCCAGCAAATTGCGCTCATAATGGGGAATCAGCTTGACAAATGGAGCCATTAGTGGTGGTGCTTCTCCGGGAATCATATCGGCTAGCACATTACCTGTATTCTGCACCATGCCCATGGGATAAGGAAAATCTGGCTCTCCCCAATAAAAATCATTGACAGCGATGGTTTTTTGAAAGTTGGCGTGATTCACCTCTAAGTGTATGGAAACTATGGCTGTTTCCAGTTGCTTCATGAAATTCCGCCCCACCTGATCGGAACTGTTTGCTAATCCGTTGGGATGCTTGTCATTAGCAGAGCGTAACAGCAAAGCAGCTGAGTTGACAGAACCACAGGCAACAACCACAATATCGCCTGTAAACCAATGTTTTTCCCCAGCAATTTCAGTTTCTACTTTTGTAACCTCTCGCCCCGACTCACTGGTATGCAGCCGCAAGACTTTGGCATTAGTTAAAAGGGTGAAATTGGCATACATTTCCCAGCTAGGACGAATGGCGTTAACATCGGCATCGGCTTTTGCATCTACAAGACAGGGGTATCCATCAAAAGTATCGCAGCGAATGCAAGGACTTTTGCTGCGTTGGCTTTCATTCAGCTTTAATCCTAGTGGTAGGTGAAATGGGTAGTAACCCAGTTCACGAATACAATCAGCAAGGGACTGCATATCTGGCTCATGACTGACTGGTGGATAGGGGTATGGTTCGCTGCGAGGTGGTTCTGTGGGGTCTTCCCCTTCCTGACCATGCACGTCATACAGCTTTTCTGCTTGCGTGTAGTATGGCTCAAAGTCTTGATATTTCAAAGGCCATTCTGGAGAAATTCCTCCCTTGTGAATTACCCTTTCAAAATCTCGCTCCCGCAATCGAATTAAGGCTGCACCGTAGAGTTTAGTATTGCCGCCAACCCAGTAACCTGTTTGAGGCTTAAAGGCTTTTCCTTCTTTGTTATACCATTGCTCATCTGTATGGTAGCGATGTTTTTGATAAACTTCCTCTGGATTCCAGTTAGCTTTTTCTCTCGGCAAAAAGTCGCCTCGTTCCAGCACGAGAATTTTTTTACCTGTGGGTGCGAGACGATGAGCCAGTGTACCTCCACCGGCTCCCGTACCGATAATGATGATGTCGTAACGCTCAGTGATGTTCGTCATATATGCAGAGGTGGCAAATTACTCTTGTCTCAAACCTATTGCTTGTTATATTATGTCCGCTTGATTGCTTATTAAACCCGAAGAACCCCAAAGAGCCAAAGCTATGCTTTGTCTCCCCTCCCGAAAAGCCTACGGTGTACACACAAGTGTCTCTTGACGCAATTTACAGTTTATCGAATAGCTTAAAGAAACCTCACCCTGGTTATGCTACGCAAAACCTGTCCCTCTCCTTATTAAGGAGAGGGATTAAAGTCAGGACAGGGTGAGGTTTTTGTGTAATTCGATGACTTGTGTGTACACGGTAGCCCGAAAAGCGGGGAGGGGTTGGGGGTGGGGTTCTTTTATTATGGGTAATCTGGCGGACATGATATTATTACAGCAGAATTCAAGTATTTGAACCACATCTGTCGTAGGGGCACAGCAATGCTGTGCCCCTACTGCGTGGTTTATTTAATGTCTTTGAATCAAATCAACTGTACCACGGCGTAATTCTTCAACAGTTAGCATCTGGTTCAAGCTCATCAATTCTGAGATAGCTGCTGTTTCTGTATCCCGATGGCTGGTTGCAACTGCCAAGACTTGATTATTTTTAGTGTAAAAAGCAATGAATTCCTGTTTTTGCAAATCGCCATCTACAATTATTTCATCCCAACTTTGGGCGTGTCCAAGGTAGCGCAAGGGAAAGTTGAATTGCATTGTCCAGAACAAAGGAAGCCCTCTAAATTTGACTGCTTTCCCTGCCATGTTATTAGCTGCAATTCGCCCCTGCTGTGCTGCGACTCGCCAATGTTCAACGCGAATCGATTCGTTTGTCCGCCAATCGGGATAACGGGCAATATCGCCTGCGGCGTAGATGTCATCACCTGCACACAAGTATTCATCAACAACAACACTGCTATCTTTGGGATGCAAATCGACACCTTTAAGAAAGTCTGTTGCCGGCTGTACGCCAACTCCGATAATTACGATATCTGCTTGCAAGCGATCGCCATTATCTAAAATTACAGCTCCTACCTTGTCACTACCCTCAAACTGTACCGCTTTTCTACCCAACTTAAAGGAAACACCGTTTTCCTCATGGACTTGCTGAAAGATTTTGCCGATTTCCTCGCCGAGAGTTTTCTTAAAAGGTACAGAATCTGGTGAAACAACGGTTACTTGTAAGCCGTGCTGACTCAATCCAGATGCGGTTTCCATACCGATAAAACTGGAGCCAATGACTACCGCTTGTCCTTTTTGCTTGATGGTTGTCAAAATGCGATCGGCATCATCAAAACTGCGTAATGTTAAAATGTTTTGCAAGTCCGCACCTGGAATATCTAGCTGGCGTGGTTTTCCTCCCGTTGCTACCAGCAAGGCATCATAGGTTAAGGAATTACCATCGCTAAAGGTGATCGCTTTTGCCGTTGTTTGCACCTGTTCAACTCGCTTATTCAACAGTACTTCAATGGCGTGTTCTTTGAAGAAATCGGGCGATCGCAAAAGCATTTCCTCTGAGGATGTTTTACCAATGAAGTAGTCTTTACTCAGCTTGGTGCGATCGTAAGGCAGCTTGTTATCCTGAGTAATCATGACGATTCGCCCTTGATATCCAGCTACTCGCAAAGTTTCTGCGGCATGGACACCCGCCGCCCCTGCACCTAAGATCACAAATGTGCGTCCATCAGCGTTGGGGTTAAATTGCGCCATTGCAGGCGATCGTAATCCTGTTGTTTCCTCTGGTACGCTGACAATGACGTTTTCACCTTCAATGCGTACTTTATAGCAAGCTAAAGCATCCAAGCCAGGTGGCTCTACTTGGTCGCCAGTCGTCACGTCAAAATAGGCATTGTGCCAAGGGCAAACAACATGATGTCCACTCAGCACCCCCTCTGCCAGTGGCGCTTTATAATGAGAGCAATGTGCGCCGACGGCATAAAACTTTCCATCTATACGACTCAGTAAAATCTCTGTCTCGCTGACAGACACCTGTCGCATTTCCCCATCATTTAGATCGTTGATATTGGCAACAACTGCTTCTATCTGTTTCATAATCAACTCTTAAATTAAGAATAAGAGTTATACCAATTCTTTAAAATCCGGCAACAGATTCAAACCCGAAAAACCAGATGCAATCTGAGTCCGAGCGCAAGCCCTTACACCCATTGATTACGAATTACGAATTGATATAAAACAAAGAACTTCTATAGTGTGTTTGGGGCTTGTTTCCTCTAGACCCGCTTCGCTCACAAACTTGCAACCGAGCCACCATCTACGCGATAGTTAGAACCAACCACAAAGCTTGATTGCTCAGAGCAAAGGAATGCAATCACAGCCGCTACTTCTTCTGGTTTGCCACGTCGTTTGAGTTCGATGTGAGGGCGCTGTTCATCAAGGAAACTGTCAATTGCCTCATGAAAGCTGACACCCAGCTGTTTTGAGCGCTTTTCCATCATTGCGTCAGTCATTGGGGTGGCGATATAGGCGGGAGAAACTGCATTTACCAGCACGCCATCTTTTGCATAAGCTTTAGATAAATTTTTAGCCAGATTCAATACAGCTGCTTTGCAAGCGCAGTAAGGTATCTCTTCTGGGTAGGGCTGTAGTGCATCTTCCGAACTGACGAGGATGACTCTTCCCCAACCAGTTTCACGCATCGCCCCGATAAAAGCGCGACAGGTGCGTACCGTCGCCATCAAATCAACGTCAATTGTCTTGTACCACTCCTCATCACTGAGTTCGAGGAAATCTCCCGTACCACCTGTGATTCCTGCCGCATGAACAAGGATGTGAACTGTTCCGAAGCGCTCAAGAATTTGCTCTTTGGCAGCTTCAACTTCTTTGGGCTGAGTGAGGTCTGCCTGAACTGTAAATATTTCTCCAGACTTTCTCAACTCCTGGGCTGCTATCTGAAGACTTTCTGAAGTCTTATCGATAATAGTAACCTTTGCCCCCTCCTCAGCGAGTAGTTTCGCTGTCGCTTTACCAATGCCGGAATCACCTCCAGTAATTACAGCGACTTTACCTTTAAGACCAAGATCCATAAGCTATTTCTCTATTTCTTCTTAATTGGAAACAATTTATGCCAAGCTGATTAATTGAGAAATATTCAGATAGATAGTTTTTGCTTGCACGCTTTACTTTATGTCACAAAGTCTGAATTTTTCAACTCATAAATGGTATATATATAAAATCATAAATTCAGCCTTTAGATATATAGTAATTGTATTAGAGTTATGTAAATTATCGAAGAGCGAAAAACGCCAAGAGGAAAAAATTTAAAGCTGCTATGAGTAACCTTTAAAAACACGCGATTTAAAATTTTAGACTCTATCCAATGGTCTAATTTTCATTTATGCCTAAAGGAAGGCTAATATTTAATTTTAATTTCATTTATGTTTATGTATTATGGAAATCAGGCATATTTGATATTTATAAAAACTAAGATTGTATTAACTTGAACCTGCCATTTATCGCCAGTAACCAAGTTAAATAACAGGAGATTCCTATGGCTGAAGCCATTGAGATTTATGACGATCGCTTGCTTGCTATTGTACGCCCCGGTGCTTCACTCCAGGAGCTAGCCAACGGTGTCGTTCATAGTGAGGGGCCTGTTTACTTTCATGAAGACGATTGCCTTGTGTGGAGTGACGCTCACGGCAACCGCCTGTTACGCTGGAGTCCTACCGACAACGTGAGTGTCCTACGAGATCCATCTGATTACCAAAGCGGTAATTACCGGGACTTAGAAGGTCGTCTAGTTGCGTGTTCCTCCGGTCTGCGTGCCATCATCCGACGCGAAGATGATGATGAATGGAAGATTTTAGTCGATCGCTATCAGGGCAAACGCTTGAACAGTCCAAATGATTTGGTAGTCAAAAGTGACAATACAATTTGGTTTACCGATCCGCCCTATGGCATCACCGAGCCGAACCAAGGTTACGGCGGCGAACAGGAACAACCTGGAAGTTATGTATATCGCTTCGATCCGGCTACTGGTGAAATTTATCCTGTAGTAACAGATATGGTGCGCCCGAATGGGCTGGCTTTCAGTCCAGATGAAAGCCTTTTGTATGTCTCAGATACAGCAGGGTTTAATATTCCTGGCGGGCCTCATCATATTCGTGTCTATGAGATTGTAGGCGATCGCCATGTAAAGAATGGCCGTGTGTTCTGTGTCATCGATCCCGGACAACCTGATGGATTTCGGGTTGACGAACATGGCAACATTTTTACTAGTTCTCAAGACAGCGTACAGGTATACGCGCCCGATGGGACTCAGTTAGGAAAAATTCTTATACCGCAGACAAGTACAAACCTAACTTTCGGTGGTAAGGAAGGCGATCGCTTATTTATCACAGCCGGTCATTCCCTATATGCTATTGACCTTAATACTCGTGGTGTACAACTATGATTTATCAATTTGGGCTGGGTGTCGCGATCGCATTTTTCCTAGCTGCATTTAATTATCCACAGCTAAGTCCACACTTGTTAAGTTCACTCTCTCCTGTGTATCCTGACGGACTCCCAGGATTAGCACTTTTACTACTAAGATTTAGCCTTGGCGGGTTGTTTCTACTACACGGCTATCCAAAGTTAACGCATCTTCGACAGTGGGCTGAGTCTCTAAAAATGCCTGTCTCTCTTTGCTTTTTATCAGCAGCGTCTATGTTAGGTGGTGGAATTTTTCTAATTATTGGATTTCTAACACTCTTAGCAACCTTGCCCATTCTCGGCTCAATGATTTATGCGATATATTTAGAGATTTCGGGAAGTAAACCTTTTGTAGCCCAAGATCCATATTTAATTCCAGAAGACCAGTATAAAGGCCCTTTAGGAAAAGGTGAACCACCAAGTTGGGAAAAAGCGTTTATGTATTGCGTTATGCTGATTGCGATCGCAGTTTTAGGACCTGGTGCTTATTCGCTGGATGCTTTAATTTTTGGACGTTGAATCATCGTTAACACTGGCAAGAATGGGATAATTGGCAAATCAGCAATCTTTATTCCATGTGCCAACGTAATCGCTAAAACCTCTAACCGACTAAAGCGCAAAGCGTCCTCCAAATTAGTAGGAACTATTCACTTTCCTAAAGACTGTTTAATTGAAATTTACCAAGCACTAATAGCACTGACAAAAATTAAATTTTCCACGAGAGATTAATAGTTTCAGCCCCCAATTTCACTTTTAGGGGTATTATGTTCAAATGAACTATAATTTTGACAAAATCATTTTACGTTCCAACACTCGTTCTCTCAAATATGATACCCGGGAACGATACGTTAAGGCTAAGGATACTATACCCATGTGGGTTGCGGACATGGATTTTCAGGCTCCCCCTGAGGTTCGGGAAGCCATCCGACAACGCGCAGAACATGGAATTTTTGGCTACAGCGTCAGAACTGACGATTACTACGATGCTGT
This sequence comes from Nostoc sp., assembly GCF_036919555.1. Taxonomy (GTDB): domain Bacteria; phylum Cyanobacteriota; class Cyanobacteriia; order Cyanobacteriales; family Nostocaceae; genus Nostoc. The sequence goes on along the minus strand of NZ_JBALCS010000086.1, from coordinate 27,481 downwards.
GATCAACTGGATGCGGCGGCGGTTTGCTTGGGAGGTTAAACAGAGTTGGATTACCTTCATTCCTGGGGTTGTTCCGGCATTAAACTTCGCGGTCAAGGCTTTCACAAATCCTGGGGATAAGGTGATTATTCAACCCCCAGTGTATTACCCCTTTATGAATGCGGTGATCAACAACGGTCGGCAACTAGTAACCAACCAATTGATTCAACACGAAAACGGCACATATGCCATCGATTTCGATAATTTGGAACGTTCTATTGACGACCAGACGCGATTGATCATCTTTTGCAGTCCTCACAATCCAGTGGGGAGAGTCTGGCGTCTCGAAGAACTAAATCGTTTTGCAAAAATTTGTCTGAAACATGACCTTGTGGTTGTTTCTGATGAGATACACGCAGACCTGATCATGCCGGGGTATAAACACACCGTGCTTGAGACGCTTTCCGATGAAATTGCCAGCCGCGTTGTGACCTGCACAGGCCCAAGTAAAACATTTAATCTCGCTGGACTGGGACTTGCCAACATAATCATCTCTAACGCATCGCTGCGTAACAGGTTTAATACTGAGCTGTCCAAAGCAGGATTAATGATGACAAATACCTTTGGCATTGAAGCTACCATTGCGGCTTATCGGTATGGTGAACCCTGGCTCGAAGCGTTGAACTCCTACCTTCATCAAAATTTTAAATTTTTAGCGTCCTTTGTTCGTGACCATCTCCCCCAGGTAAAAGCTATCCCTTTAGAGGGAACTTATCTGGTCTGGTTGGATTTCAGGGGTATGGGACGCAGCGACGATGAGATCAAGGAGACCTTACTTAATCAAGCAAAAGTATGGTTAAGCGATGGTTCAACCTTTGGTAAAGGCGGCGAAGGATTTCAGCGGATCAATATTGCAACTCCACGGGATGTCTTAGAAAGTGGGTTAAAACAAATCGCAAAAGCCTTTGCCGATAACTGATCAAAATAAAGTTTAAAATTCAATGTATACAAAGGCTTCTGATACAGTCAAGTCACTTCACGATTCCGCTATTAGCAATATTGCGTGTCCATCAGGGTCTTTAACTAAATACCCCTGGCGATCAGGACTTGCACTATCCGTAAACTGTATAACCCCCGATGACACAAACTGAACCCCATTCTGGCGCAATATCTCTACCGCCTGCTCAATATCATTGACAACAAGTTCAATTTGCATCTTCGCAATATCACAACTTTTCCAGTCACTCGGTATAGGACGGCCTTTTCCAGGCAAAATGTAATCTAACAGTTCAATTCCGACACTATCTTGATCTGGTCGCAGTCCTGTAATTTGGACTTTGGCTCCTGGTAAATTATCCAAGCTAGTTTGGGTTGACTCCCAGTTAAGACTACGGCTATCAATTTGCATTCCCAGGAGGTCGCAATAAAAGTGTAGACTTTGCTCGGTGTTAGAAACTGCGATCGCACTATGATCAATTCCCAGAAATAACCGATTGCTGTTTTGATGCCATTTATTTTTTCCTTTATCAGGCGGAAACGAAATTAACTCTAAATCATGACCATCAAGGTCTTTAAACTTGAAGGCACGGACACCAGCAGATGCTTCATTACTAGGTGGCATTGTCTGGGGAGAAACTGAAATTGGTTCAATGGGAAATGAACGCAAGTGAGCATAGGCGCGATCCATATCACTCACCACAATTGCCAGATGTTGAAACCACAGGTCATTACTTTGTGAATCGCTGGGAATCGGTTTACCCTGAATGTTGAGATACTCCATCAACTCGATAAGTTCATCACCTAGTCGTAAGATAACAATGCGAATTTTTGCCTCAGTCACATCTTCTAGGTCGCTGTGATTCTGTCCTTCAACAGTGATGTCGGAAACTAGTTCAAAACCAAGCGCTTCCTTATAGAAATTTAAAGAGCGATCGCAGTTTGTCACCGTTAATCCAATAGCTCGAATTCTTTGTCCTTGTACATAGGTTTGACTAGGCATATTCGACGGCCTCTGTACTTACAATTAATCTTCTGTTAAAAGGGATTGGGCGTATTCTTCCAGGCGGGCGCAATGCTTGATTATTTGAGTAGAAAATTTGGGTTTTTACCTTCTTGGAGCAACTTCGCAGCAGTAACGTGAATTCCAAAGTCCTCTCCCAATTGCGCTCCCAAAGTTCCGTGAATGTAGAATATTGCCATTATCGCTATACCTGCTAACAAGTAACTCCACTGCACCTGCACCGAAGCATCTTTGCGCCAGCGATAGCGTTGCAAACCTCTCCATACAGTCATGGCTGCGATCGCCCCTAACAGCAAAACCCCACCCAAACCATGCAAAAGCATCGTCCAACCAGTAGTTAACCCCCAAACGCTCTTTTGATCAACTGGTGGATTTGCTAGCAGTAGCTCGAAAAAACCAGCTGCAACGGTGAAAAAGGTGATAAAAGCTGCTCCGATGAGGTTATACCAGCCGACATCAAAGAAACCAGAACGCAGGGCAGGCAGACCTAAAAATTTGAATATTGGTTTTTCTAAAGCAAAAAGCGTTCCTGCTATATCAAAAACGATCGCAATAATGAACAAACCCAATGTTAGATGCACCAGTTGCGGATGTATTGGAATCTCATAAGGCAATCCGTTAGCATTCAGCCTCAATCTCAACTGTTCAATCAGTTGCAAGTTCATGGCGAAACTCCCTGCTTCATCGCTTGCACAACTGGCTCGATGTGTAAGCCGTACACCCAAACTAGCTTACTGCCTAGATAGACTTGCAAGCACACCAAGCAGACTAAAAACGTTGCAGCACCCAAATAAGCAGGCGGTACTTTCCGGGGAGTGCGATTGCGAATCACGAAACGCCAAGCTGTAATGGCGACGACAATAGCCGCCAGCGACCAACCCATCACCGTATGAAAATTCAGTGTTGGTTGGACTGCTGGGTAGATGTTCGCCAGACCCGCTTCAAACTGACCAAAAATTACCGCTAAAAAGATGGTTACTGAGGCAACAAACATATTCCAGAAACTCACCTCAAACAAACGCACGTTGCGGGTAAAATAGCCCAGCACATCGCATACGAAAGAAAAAAGCACCATCGCAATTACGAAGTGGACGATGATGGGGTGTAGAGGGTCAGGGTATGGTAAATTTTGCTTATTCAAAGACAGAGCATAAAAAAATTTTTCCATATTTACTGTTTTTTAGTACTTATTTTTTTAAATGTCAAAACTAATTAAATTAACCACAATTTTAGTTTAAATTATATCCCATATGGTATTTATCAAAACTAGAAAATGATTATTTTTGATTAGTTTAGATTGGTTCTTTGACAATATAGGACTCCTATTTGATTGTTGAACAAAATTAGGTATGTAGGGTGTGTTAGAACGAAGTTCGTAACGCACCATTATCAAGGGTTTGGTACGTTACGCTGTCGCTAACACACCCTACGTATCTTTTCAGAAATCAAACCGGATTCCTATAGCTAATCTAATCAGACACTCAGGAGTGATAAAAACAATAGCCTAAACCATGATTCTTAAGGTAGGGGCAATTCATGAATTGCCCTACCTGAATATCTTACATTCTTCTCTCATTTGGATTGACTAACTAAAGATTTTACCTAAATTCATCACCGACATTGCTCTGAATATATCATAAATCTTTCTTGAGATTGATATGATCTTTAAAATTACAATCCTCCAAATAAAGTAAATAAAGACATCCTGTTGTCACAGGAATGACAAATAATTGAAATATTGCTCAGTAAAACAATATACTGTTTATCTTTCTCTGGATAGATTAGAAAAATACTAGGGATTTCTTAAAATAATAAAAAGTTTTGCTTCTTTAAGTAAGTGGGTCAAATTAAATATCAAACCTCACCCTGCCTCCGGCTTCCCTCTGCTTACTAAGGAGAGGGATTGAGGATGAGGTTTGATCTTATATTTAATTACGCCTACCTACTAAATCTATAATTAACCGATTTTACGAGCTAAATCGCCAAGGGAATACTACGCCCAGCAAAAATATCATGCAAGTCTTCAGCTACTTACAACGAACACAAGTTTTAAAAGTATCGAAAGCATTATGAGTTATTCTCCTTACCTGCTTAAAGGTCAAAAAGCACTTGTGACGGGTGCTAGTTCTGGCATTGGTGAAGCGATCGCTCGCTATTTAGCTTTATCAGGTGCAGCAGTAGCTGTCAACTATCATTCTGAAGCCGAAGAAGCTCAAAAACTTGTGGATGATATCAAGGCGGCTAATGGTGAAGCATTTGCTATTCAAGCTGATGTCAGCAAAGAAGACCAAATAAAGGCGATGTTTAGCCAGACGCTCCAGCAATTCGGCACTATTGACATTTTGATCAACAACGCGGGTCTTCAAAAAGATTCACCGTTTGTAGATATGACCCTTGACCAATGGAATACAGTCATCGGGGTAAACCTAACAGGACAATTCTTGTGTGCTAGAGAGGCAGCAAAGGAATTCTTGCGCCGGGGTGTACAGCCCGATATTTCATCTGCCGCAGGTAAGATTATTTGTATTAGTTCAGTGCATCAGGTGATACCTTGGGCAGGTCATGTTAATTATGCTACTAGTAAGGGTGGTATTAATATGATGATGCAAAGTATTGCTCAAGAACTTGCTCCCCACAAAATTCGTGTGAATAGTATTGCCCCTGGTGCGATCAAAACCCCAATTAATAAATCAGCTTGGGATACTCCAGAAGCAGAAGCGAAGTTACTAAAACTGATTCCAGCCAAACGTGTGGGAGATGTAGAAGATATCGCCAAAGCAGCAGTTTGGTTGGCTTCTGATGACTCTGATTATGTCAACGGTACAACACTGTTTGTAGACGGTGGTATGACCTTATATCCAGGTTTTACAGAGAATGGTTAATTGACAATGCCGACAAAAGTTACTGTCAATCCTGGTTTGATAACCATCAACGATGGTTCCTCTTTTCTAGTAACAGCTAGTGATGGTTCCATCGACGAAAATTTACCTCAAGGTTTTTTTGTTTGGGACACACGCCTAATTTCTTACTACGAAATTTCTCTCAATCGCTACCGACTTTCGCTGCTAGCATCTAGCAATATCACCCATCATAATGCGCTTTACCAATTCACCAACCCGCAACTTCCTACTATCAACAGCTCTTTACCTCCGGGTAGTTTGCTTGTAACTGTTGGGCGCGACATTGTGGAAGGGATGCATGAAGATATTGATATAACTAACTATCACAATGAAGTTGTTAAGTTTCAATTAATGCTAGCTGTGCGCTCGGATTTTGCGGACATTTTTGATGTCAAATCACAGCAAATCTTGACGCGAGGTGAAACAGAAACCAGATGGGAAAATGGTGTACTCACGACTGAATATCGGAATGGCTCTTTTTTCCGAGGTATTGTGATTGAACCAGTTTGTGCTAGTTCTCAGCCACGCTATGCCAATGGTCGTTTAATGTTTGATGTGGCGATCGCTCCTGGCAAGACATGGCACACTTGTATCAATTTTACAGCCTTAGCTGATGGAAATGTCTTCAAACCTCAAGACAGCTGCGCTGTGCCTCACAATACAAAAGCCGGAAAGGTCAGGGATGAGTTTCTGACTAATGCGACAAAGTTGCGATCGTCTAATGCTGAAATTGCGGAATACTATCAGCAAGCGATCGTGGATATGGGAGCGCTGCGGATTGAGGTATATGACAATGGGCATCATTTTTGGATGCCTGCTGCTGGTATTCCCTGGTTTGTCGCCGTTTTTGGGCGCGACTCAATAATTGCTAGCTTGCAAGCGATCGCAGTCTATCATGAATTTGCCCGTGGCACGTTACTGAAACTGGCTCAACTCCAGGCAACTGAGTTGGATGATTGGCACGATGCCCAACCGGGCAAAATACTACATGAACTACGGCGCGATGAGTTAACTACACTAAACCTACTTCCATACAAACCCTACTACGGAACAGTAGATACTACCATCCTTTGGATTGTGACTCTAGCTGAAGCCTATAACTGGAACGCCGATCTCAGTATGCTTGATGAGTGTCGAGCGCCACTGGAAAAGGCGCTAAGTTGGATTGACAAATACGGCGACTTTGACGGAGATGGCTTTGTTGAGTATTTAACTCGTTCGTCAAAAGGATTACGGAATCAAGCTTGGAAAGATTCGGGTGATTCAATAGTTTACCCAAATGGTCAGTTAGTTGAGCCGCCAATCGCTTTGTGTGAAGTGCAAGGCTACGTTTATGATGCTTGGCTAAGGGCAGCTTTAATTTATGAAGTCTGGGGGGAAAAAGAACAAGCGAAAAAGCTGCGTCAAAAAGCAGAATCACTTTATCAACGATTTAACGATCGCTTTTGGATGGAATCAGAAGGCTTTTACTGTTTAGGATTAGACGATAAAAAGCAGCAAATTCAATCAATTACCTCAAATCCTGGGCATCTACTCTGGTCTGGTATCGTCCCACAGGAACGAGCAAAAAAGGTTGTTAAGCGACTTTTTCAACCAGATATGTGGTGTGGTTGGGGTGTGCGGACTCTTTCAGCCCAAAATCCAGCTTATAACCCGATTAGTTATCAACGGGGTAGTGTTTGGCCTCATGATAACTCGATCATTGCGGCTGGATTAAAAAAGTATGGCTATCACGAAGAAGCAAACCGCATCGCTGAGGGTATTTTTGCTGCTGCTAGTTATTTTCAATCTGGGCGGATGCCAGAATTATTTGCTGGAATTCAACGCCAAGAGAATAACTTTCCTGTACCTTATCCAGATGCCAATATTCCCCAAGCTTGGGCTGCCGGCTCGATTCTTTTACTCATTCGCACCATTTTAGGACTTGAAGCTGATGCACCACAGCGAAAGTTAAAGGTACAACCTTCACTACCAAAGTGGTTGTCAGATTTGGAACTGACAAATCTAAGTGTAGGAGACGCTACGGTTGGATTGCGCTTTTGGCGCGAGCGCGAACAAACCCAATGGGAAGTTACCAATAATACAGGCGAATTACAAGTAGAACTTACGCATCAGTAACGAAAAATCAAGGGTTTGGGCTGGGTATTGGTCATCGGGTTGAAAAGGCTTCAAGAGCAAAGGGGTACTTCGAGGTTCTGGAGAGGGATAAGTTCGTTTCGGAGACTACAAAAGCTATTTCGGAAACTACAAAAGTTATTTCAAAGACTACAAAAGCTATTTCAAAGACTACAAAAGCTATAGCTTCTCAATTGAGTCGAATACAGACCTAACCCCCAGCCCCTTCCCTACAAGGGAAGGGGAGTAAATTCAAAGCCTCTCTGCTTTTAGGAGAGAGGTCAAAGTGTATTGCATACAAACGAAAAGCGCTATATTTCGGAACTCTCCTCTGCGCTTAGAGCCTCTTCAACCCTATGATTCTGCCCGATCTCAACGAATAAATCTGCTGCGTAAGTCCTGACAAGTTTTTGGAGAACTACTTCTTTACGATCATGGCAACTGATTCATCTAATAAAACTATATTTGCGGCCATGGGTGCTAATTTAGCGATCGCTATTACTAAATTTATCGCCGCCTCCATTACTGGCAGTTCCGCCATGATATCTGAAGGTATTCATTCAGTTGTAGATACTGGCGATCAACTGGTACTTTTGCTGGGAATTCGCCGGAGCCAAAAGCCAGCAGATGATAGCCATCCCTTTGGTTATGGTCAAGAACTTTATTTCTGGACTTTCATCGTTGCTATCCTCATCTTTGCCATTGGCGGTGGTATGTCAATTTATGAAGGAATCACTCATTTAATTAATCCCAGCCCTTTAGAAGATCCAAAATGGAATTATATTGTGTTAGGTATGGCAATATTATTGGAGGGTTTTTCTTGGACTGTAGCTTTAAGAGAGTTTTTGCCGACCAAGGGTAAACAAAATTTCTGGCAAGCAATTAAAAACAGTAAAGACCCCACAGTATTTACAATACTATGTGAGGATTCTGCGGCAATTTTAGGTTTACTTGTTGCCTTAATCGGAATATTTTTAGGGCATTTATTTAATAATGTTTATTTTGATGGCATCGCCTCAATTATTATTGGCATTATCTTGGCTATAGTAGCAGTGATATTAGCGAGAGAAAGTAAAGGATTATTACTTGGTGAAAGTGCTAATCCTCAAACTATAGCTAATATCCGTTACTTGTCAAAAACCGAACCAGGAGTGAAAGAAGTTATCCGGGTGCTAACAATGCAGCTTGCTCCACAGGAAGTATTACTCAACTTAGAAATTCAATTTTCTCAAAATCTTACAGGTGAGGAAATAGCTTTAACTGTAGAAAGTTTAGAAGTAAAAATTAGCCAAAAACATCCGGAAATAAAACAAATTTTTATTGAAGCGAAATCCTTAACTGCCGCTCGCAAATCTTCTCAACCTTCTAAATAAATTTTTAATCAGATAAATATTAACTACAGCGCTAATCAGCACAACAAATTATGGTAAAAATTCTTGGTCAAGGACAGGCTTTTGGCGCACCGGGTATGGAACCTCGATGGACTCATGCCAATAAAGATGGAGTCGGAACAGCTTACTCTACTTCCAGTAACATTTGGTTTACTATCTGGAACGGTGTTGTCACTGAAATCTACCATCCCACAGTAGATAAACCTCAAGTTCGAGATTTACAGTATCTAATTTCTGATGGAAAAAGTTTTTTTCACGAAGAGAAACGCCATCTCGAATCAAAAATTGAACCTATGTGGACTCATGGTTTAGGATACCGCATCACTAATTCCGATCCACAAGGGCGTTATGCTGTAATCAAGGAAGTGATTGCTGACCCTCATTTATCCTGTATTTTACAACATACAAAGTTAACAGGAGATAGCGAGTTTATTTCCCAACTCCAGTTATATGCTTTGTGTGCGCCCCATCTGGAAGTTGGAGGTAGAGGTAATAATGGTTACGCTGTACAAGTTGCTGGACATCGGATTCTCACAGCCGAGAAAGAAGGAACATGGCTAGCGCTGGGTGCAACAGTTCCCTTTACCCATCTTTCCTGTGGCTACGTCGGTGAAAGTGATGGCTGGACAGATTTAGCTGATAATTTTCAGATGGATTGGGAGTTTGACAGTGCTGTGGATGGCAACATTGCTCTGATTGGAAAACTAAATTTAGATAGCACTAAAGAGTTTACTTTAGGACTGGCGTTTGGTACAAATCTGCACAATGCAATTTCCACACTCTTTCAGTCGCTAAATATTCCTTTTGAACAGCAGAAGCAGCTATACAACGAACAATGGAAGCGATCGCGCCAAGGCATCCACTCATTAGAAAATGTTTCTTATGATGATGGGAAATTGTATCACAATAGTATTAGTTTGTTGTTGGCACATGAAGACAAAACTTATCCCGGTGCTTTAATTGCATCCCTTGCTATCCCTTGGGGTGAAGCCAAAGACGACCAAGATGAAGGAGGATATCATCTAGTCTGGACGCGGGATATGGTTAGCAGTGTATCAGGTTTAGTGGCAGCTGGTGAAACAGCTACAGCAGTGCGATCGCTCATTTATCTCGCCACTAGTCAGCAGGAAGATGGCGGTTTTGCCCAAAATTTCTGGGTTGATGGTAAACCTTACTGGAAAGGTATCCAGCTTGATGAGGTAGCATTTCCCATTCTTTTAGCATGGCTATTACACCAGCAGAAGACTTGTTTAAACTTCGATATCTATCCGATGGTTCTGGGGGCGGCGGGTTATTTAATTCGTCGCGGCCCCGTTACCCAACAAGAACGCTGGGAAGAAAATAGCGGTTATTCACCATCAACACTAGCATCCAATATTGCCGCCTTAATCTGTGCTGCTCAATTTACTCGTGAACGTGGGGATGAAGCAACAGCAAAATTTATCGAAGAATACGCAGATTTTTTAGAATCTCACATCGAAGCTTGGACAGTTACTACTGAAGGAACTTTAGTTCCTGGCATCAAACGGCACTATATCCGAATTACTCCTTCAGATATTAATAATCCTCAACCCAACGAAAATCCTAACCAAGGAACTCTTTTTATCAGCAGTCAACCACCTGGTGAACCGGCAGAATTTCCGGCGAAGGAAATTGTTGATGGCGGGTTTCTGCAATTGGTGCGCTATGGAATTCGTAAACCTAATGACCCGATTATTGTTGATTCTGTGAAAGTAATTGATGCAGTATTGAAAGTAGATACACCAGTTGGGCCTTGTTGGCATCGTTACAACCATGACGGCTATGGACAACAAGAAGATGGCAATGCGTATACAGGTTGGGGTAAAGGACGTGCTTGGCCTCTCTTAACAGGAGAACGAGGACATTATGAATTAGCTGTTGGTGGCGATGTCAAAACATATATTAAGGCGATGGAAGGATTTGCTTCAAACACTTGTTTGCTACCAGAACAAGTTTGGGATGAAGCAGATACAGATGAAAACCACATGTGTTTAGGAAAACCAACAGGTTCTGCGATGCCTTTAATGTGGGCACACTCGGAATATATTAAGCTGCTACGGTCAAATCATGACGGTCAGGTGTTTGATTTGATTCCAGAGGTGGCGAATCGCTATCTGGGTGAAAGACAAGAGTGTAAATCATTAGAAATTTGGAAGTTTAACCGTCAAGTAGACAAAGTTAAAAAAGGTTATACACTGCGAATTCATGCTTTAGCATCTTTTCAGTTGCACTGGTCACAGGATAATTGGCAAACCGTACAAGATACGCCTGCTACTTCCACCAAGTTAGGAGTGAATTTTGTAGATATTTCTGTTTTAGATAACCAGCAACAGCCAATTAGCTTTACCTTTTTCTGGATTGAAAGCAGTAAATGGGAAGGGCGCAATTATAAGGTTGCGGTTTCATAATTTGTAATGAAGTTAGACCAGTCCAAGCAGACATTATAAATTCAAAACTCAAAATTCAAAAATAGTAGCGTAGGCGTAGCCCGTCGTAGACATCGCTTTGCTAGCTCTATGAGCGAATAAACGAAACCAAAGTAAAATAACCCCACAATTAAAGAGAGCCATTTTATGCAGAATAATTCATCACCCAAGCCAACAATTGACTACTGGCACGTCTGGACTGACGGCGACGGTATAAGTCACCAGTCCCGTTGTCAAATTGAGGACTTCATCGAAAAAGGCATAGCCCCAGATACCTCGCCGCAGTGGCTTTCTAATTTGAAGCAGTCTGGTGCTACAATTACCTTTACTGTGCTACCTGTAGGTTGGGTTGGCAACTGGCATGAGAACCCCAAGCCCCAGTGGATCATCCCACTGTCGGGATGCTGGTTTGTGGAGACTATGGACGGCCAGCGAGTCGAGATGGGTGCTGGCGAAATTTCATTTGGAGAAGATCAAGGTACAAAAGCAGATGCCCAAGGTCATAAGGGTCACTTATCTGGAACAGTAGGCGATGCACCTGCTGTTCTGATAATGGTGCAACTTGAAGAGACTCCGACTATAGAGCAATCCTGTCGCTTTAAGTAAGGCTTTCTCAAAACTACCGGGGTCAGGGCTATTTCATTCTCATCTAGCCCGCCTCAGAATGAATTCTGAGTCTAATAGCGAAAGTCGTCTAAAGACGACTGAGACAAAGTTATAGTCCGTTTTAACGGACTTTAGCTATGAGCCGCGGAACTTTAGTTCTGGGCGGTTTATGTTTAGAACAAAATAGCCCTGCGACCAGGGTTGATCGTAAATTAACACAAAGCTGACTACTTCACTCAACTTCCTCACAGCGAATTAATAGTGTTTCCATCGCCTCTGCTAAAGAAATCAACTCTGTCCAAGAGGAGCCAGTAACTAAATTTTGGGCGTGAGCTAATCGGTTTCGCAACTGTTCAGCAGACTTGAGGAAGCGTTCACCAAACCGCTTAGACTTTAGTCCCAATTGCTGAAGAAGTTCTGGTTGATTTAAAATCAACTCTCGCTTATCACAGAATTGCAGATAATCTAACAAATCGGTAGCTTCGTTTCTTTCTTGGCTTTCTCGCCATAGCCGTTGAGCAACTTCTAAGCGCTCAATTCTGAGGACTTTTTGCCAAGAATCTTGGGGATAGTAAATCCGCACCAGCCGCAGCAAATTCATTTCTAGCAGCGTTACTAAGCCAAACAGTAGCATTCGCACAGGTGCTTTTTGCAAGTCGCCACAGGTAACAATACCACTTACCTGATTGCAGTCCAGAACAAACAATCGCGGAGTTTCTTGCAAAATGGGTAGCAACTTCATCAGTGGGGTAGAAATGGCTATTAGTTCTTTTGGATGAAAGACTCGTTGATATTCGCTACATTTGCCTTCTTTGCCTTGAATCAAACTAGAGCGTTCTACATAACCGCTAATAATATCTCCTGTCTCAATGCCGATAACATCAAAATTTTGTGCCTGCATCCAATGCAGCACTTCTATCACCTCCGCATCAGCTGGCATAGCTTTGAGAGGTTCTGCCACATATTCAATGGTGATATTGTTCTCAAATAAACTCCGCAGGTCTTGAGAACGCGATTTTAGGTGTTTCATCCCCCTGCTGTGAACTCACGTTAAATAATCCTATGGCACTGACGCGATCGCAAAATATTTTCTCAAATATTTCGCCAGCCATACCTAAATGCGGAAAATTGGTGCTGCAAATTACAACACCACGTTCTCTTCCTAAATAACCGACCCAAGCGTTGTAACCGATTGCTAGTATATTGGTGGCGATAAAAGCTTGTTGCCAATCTTGGGTGTTTATTTCTGGGGTCATCTCGATTAAACTCCTTGTGATAACTGCCACAGTTGGATTTCATAACGCAGATGGCTCTCAAAAATTGCCCGTGCTGCTAAACCCTCAGTAATCGGTTTTTCCAACCAACACTTAAACGCTAAACGACCAAGTGCGTGTAGTAGTGGCTCCCAATACCCGTAATGGAGATAGGAGTAATTTGTGAGTCCCATGTAATAATCTATCGCCGCATTTTGGTAGCGAGTAGGTTTCGGAATCTTGTTTGATTTTGGCTTGAGCATTGAGGAATAAGAGTAATCCAAGGAAAAAATGATCCAAAAACTAGGGATACTGAGAAAATAATTAGTGTACAGTATGGTGTATGTCTCCAGAATCGTTAATCCAACTAAGTGATAGTTTGAGGTCGTTGTACATCAAGACAGCACAAAAGCTAATCAACTAGCTTATTATCCTCCAAATCATAGTAAATATAATCCTGTTGAGCGTGCTTTTGGTTGGCTTGAGCAACATTGGCGTGGTAGCTTGCTGGACAGTGTTGATACTGTGCTACAGTTTGCTTCTACACTGACTTTCAAGGGCAAAAATCCTGTGGTTACTTTGGTTGAGAAGATTTATCATACAGGAGTTAAACTTACACAATTAGCAATGGCGGAAATGGAAGCGCAGATTTACCGCTTACCAACTTTGAAAAAATGGTTCGTTGAAATCTTTTATCAAAGCGACTAAAATTTTGGATCATTTTTTAGTTGGAATACTCTAAAGTAAATTTTAGGGCATTAAGCTTGGTTGAAATTCTTGCCAACGTTTGCAAACTTGTTCGTAGCAATCGGGTGGAGTAATTTTTAGATTGTGTAAAAAATTAGCCTCAATCTGAGGATGAGCCTTCTCTACGTTCGCGTAGGGTGTCGCAGATAGGCGCTGCGCCAACAGCACCAGAAGAATATCTTGATGGGGATTGTATGTTGTGACTGCTGGGAGAATGGATGAAATCATTGATGAGCTAAATGATTGCGAGATTGCTCCGCAACGCTGATGCGATCGCAAGCAAAACCCAATTAGATCGGAGGGGATAAATTGGAGCGTGAAGGGAACTAGATCAAGGTTTGTAATTGTAGAGTGAGTAACTTGAGTATCCACATCACAAATGACAACTCCCCGCCCAAAGGACTGAAATCCCTTCCATGCTGTGTAACCAATTACCAGCAGATTATTATGAATAAAGCTGTTTTGCCAGTAGCTAAAATTTCCTTGCCAGACACTATTGGAGGGTCGCATTCACTTCCTCCCGTAAGACTTTTGTTGCTTCCACCATATTCTTTAAAGCCGGAATGACCTCTGACCAACGACGAGTTTTTAAACCGCAATCTGGATTTACCCAAATTTGTTTTACGGGTAAATTAGCAATTCCAGTCCGCAATTGCTGTAAAATCTGTTCAGTTGTCGGAACGACGGGACTATGAATATCGTAGACTCCATTACCAACTTGATGTGAGTAACCACCCTTTGTGATTTCTCGCAAAGTTTGATTGTTGCTGCGACTATTTTCAATCGAAATAACATCAGCATCTAACCGTTCAATATCCTTGATGATGTCACCAAATTCGCAGTAGCACATGTGTGTATGAATTTGGGTTTGGGGTTGGGCTACTGCTGTCGTTAAACGAAATGCATCTACAGCCCAAGATAGATATTCATTCCACCGTTGAGCTTTTAAGGGTAAACCCTCGCGTAGCGCTGGTTCATCTACTTGAATCACCTTTGCACCAGCCGCTTCCAAATCCGCTACCTCATCCCGCAATGCCAAAGCAATTTGGAAAGCTTGTTCTGACCTGGAAATATCAGTCCGGGGGTAAGACCAATTTAAGATAGTTACAGGAGCCGTCAACATCCCTTTTACAGGTTTTTCAGTCAAAGATTGTGCGACTTGAAACTCACGTACTGTCATTGGCGCAGTACGAACCACGTCACCGTAAATAATTGGTGGACGAACATAACGGCTACCGTAGCTTTGCACCCAACCATTTTCAGTGAAAGCGAAGCCTGATAACTGCTGTCCAAAAAATTCCACCATATCGGTGCGTTCAAATTCACCATGAACTAAAACATCTAACCCTAATTCCTCCTGTAGTTTAATGCTGTCGGCAATTTGAACATCAATTGCAGCTTGATATTCTGACTGATTCAATTCACCCCGTTTGTAGCGCACCCGGAGTTGGCGAACTTCCGACGTTTGGGGAAAAGAACCAATTGTGGTTGTCGGGAACAGAGGAAGCGAAATTTAGATGCACAGCCATCAACTGGTAAATCACCAAATAGATAGGTTGATTTCCCTTCTGCTGTAAAGGCAACAACACAAGAATGGTTACAAGCACTCATGCATTCAACTCCCTGAATGAGGAATTTATTTCGCAATTCCCAAGCTTGTGCAAGTTCTTGAAGCTGTTGTAGTAATTGCTCACCTTTACTTTCATCAACTCGTCTACCATCTTGCCAGACGCTGGCACAGGTTGTGCAAACAAATAAAGTATGTTGTTTGTCGAGCATTAATTTTGAAGTGTGTAGGATTAAGTCAAAATCGCAGATATGACATCTTGTCGCAGTCGTGCAACTGCAACATAGCTATTGAGTAAATTTGGCAGAAATGATCTTGCAAAAGCTTTCACGCTAGCGAAAAACTAGCGTAAATGACAGTTACACCAAAGTGCAATTGCAACTATCAATTAACTGCCTATAATTTCATAGCCATGAGTAGTCCGTGGCGCGTCTCTGGCACTATGAGAATGTAAAACTGATGTCTCGTTGAAACATTTATGGCAATATTCACCTGTACCTCGCAGATGGATGTGAGTTTGTCTGTACTTTCGGCGGGCATTCTGACTTTGAGGCATAAGCCTCATTACAGCTGCGGGACAGCGCCGGATTTACACCGGACTTTCCCCCTTGCGTCTGATGGCTGACCCCCACCAGAACCGAATTGATATTGGCTCAATAATAGCATGATTATGAATTTCAAAATACTGGAAATGACTAGTTGCAATAGCTACATTTTCTCAAAGGCGATGCCTGGGTTGGGCGTAGCGACTCGCCTCACTAGCTGACACGGATTGCAATCGCCGATGTCTTAGATTAGCTTTGAATCTGTGCGATCGCTTACAGCAGAATTCAAGTATTTGAACCACATCTATCGTAGGGGCACAGCATTGCTGTGCCCTTACTGCGTGGTCTATTTACCTGAAAATAGCTGTAACTTAGATTTAGTCCTGTTACGTACTGAAGTCGTTAGTTTTTACTTGCTACTAGTAAATTGTCAGCGCTTTGGAAATTCTCGCAGTTTACAAATAAGGTGTAGCTTGTCAACTCAGCCCTGAGAGTGTCAGTTTGTCATGTGTTAATCTAAACTCCAGTGATCAGTAATAATTTTTTGTCTGCCTACTTTTAGTTTTCGCCAGCTACAGGTAGACGTATAGTGAATGTACTACCCTGCCCTGGTTCAGATGTCACATCGATTGTGCCTTGATGTGCTTCGATAATGCAACGAGATAGATATAGTCCCAAACCACTACCAGAACGCTGGTGTTTACCTTGGCGAAATCGCTCGAATAATATCGCCTGATCTGGTTGAGAAATTCCTGGGCCTGTATCTTGGATATCAATAGTTACAGCTGCCGGAGTCAGATAGCAGTGAATATCTACAGAACCTTTGTCTGTAAATTTGATGGCATTGCCGATGATATTTGTCAAAACTCGCCGCAGTTCTACGCGATCGCCCATGATCGTACTTGCAGTTTCACCTCGATCAATGTTTACAGCTAATCCTTTTTCTTCAGCTAAGGGAGTTAATTCTTGGGAAACTTCACTAACTAATTCCTGAATATTGCAGGGAGAAATTTTTAAGGTTTTACAACCCGCTTCATGACGATAAACTTCTAGCAAGGTATTTACCATTTCCAGCAGGTCTTGATTACTGCCAATCATGGTATCAATTATTTCTTGCAATTGTGGTGAAACTTCGCAAAACCTGCCTTCCAGCAATAATTTTAATACGCGGTTGGAGGCTACTAGCGGTATGCGTAAATCGTGAGTAAAACGCGAGACAAAATCTGCCCGGAGATTAGCCATCTGATCTCGTTCGTCGATACTATGTTTGAGCCGCAGGAGCGATCGCACTCGTGCATCTAGTTCATCAGGATCGAATGGTTTACGAATAAAGTCATCTGCACCAGCATCCAGTCCTTCAACAACGCTAGACTCATAGTGAGCCGTGAGCAGCAGAATGGGAATAAATGGCAACGCCGGATTCTGTCGGATGCGTCGAGTAAATTCATAGCCATCTATCTCCGGCATCATCACATCTAAGAGAATTATATCTGGTGGTGACTCCTCAACCATAGCCAGAGCAATTTTGCTATCTTCCACCAAGCTAATTTCATAGTTCTTATCTTCTAGGACTGCTTGTAAGACCAGTAAATTGTCAAAAACATCATCGACAACGAGAATTTTATCTTTTTTGACAGTTTTAGTTAAAGACATGGATTGAATTATTTATATTGTTATATCGAAACTCTTGCTTTAGAAAAACTTCCGAGATCAGATTATTTATGTCTAATGGTAGATGAAGTTCAGGAAATAATACCAAACGCATTGCTTTTTGTATAAGATACCGAATAGAAGAACGAGATTATTTTAATCTGTACTTTAGATAAATAACAGTAAAGTTAAGCAACTATGAGTGAAATCAAGATCCTTGTGATTGAAGATCACAACCTGACAAGAATCGGCTTACGGTCTGCTTTACAAACCCAGCCAGAGTTAAACATTGTTGGTGAAGCAGCCAATGCAACCGAGGGTATCAAGCTTCTGAAAACTCTCAAACCGGATGTTGCTACTATTGACATCGGTTTGCCTGACATGGATGGTATTGAGCTAACACGCACATTTAGGCAATATCAAGCAGAGAATGAAGATTATACAACAAAACTGCTAATTTTAACGATGCAGAATAGCGAACAGGCAGTTTTAGCAGCTTTTGCCGCAGGTGCGGATTCTTATTGCATGAAGGATATTGAAACTGAGAAACTAGTTGAGGCTGTGCGAACGACCTATGCAGGTAGCTCATGGATCGATCCAGCGATCGCAGACCTTGTACTACAACAAATACGTCAAGATTTCCCCGATGGCAGCAGAGGCGCAGCTGGAAAAAGAGTCTTGATTGAAGGTATTGACCCAGATGTTGAAAAAAGTATAGTCGGCTATCCTTTAACTAATAGAGAG
This sequence comes from Nostoc sp., assembly GCF_036919555.1. Taxonomy (GTDB): domain Bacteria; phylum Cyanobacteriota; class Cyanobacteriia; order Cyanobacteriales; family Nostocaceae; genus Nostoc. The sequence goes on along the minus strand of NZ_JBALCS010000086.1, from coordinate 9,517 downwards.
ATGGATGTTTTAGAGTTGATTGTCGCTGGGTGTGACAATGCAGAAATTGCTAAAAGGCTCTATCTAACAGTCGGTACTGTAAAAACTCATGTTCGAGGTATTCTCAATAAACTCTGTGTAGCTGACCGTACACAGGCTGCTGTTCGTGCTTTGCGGGCTGGATTAGTACCGTAAATATGCTTATTAAGAATTGTTTTTCGGTCAAAGCGATTACCTGGGACAAAGATTTATGAAGAAATTGTTACACAGTTTAGTAAAATGACATAATTGACGAACAAATAAGTATTTTTCCTCATATACATGATAGCGGATCAATTTCCCTGGCTTACCGCGATTGTCTTGCTGCCACTCATTGCTGCCCTGCTCATCCCTGTGCTGCCTGATAAAGATGGCAAGCGCGTGCGGTGGTATGCATTGGGTGTAGGTATCGCAGACTTTGCTTTGATGTGCTATGCCTTTTGGAAACATTACGATGCCAGCAGTGCTAGTTTTCAACTTGTAGAGAATTATGCCTGGGTGCCTCAGTTAGGTTTGAACTGGGCGGTATCAGTTGATGGACTTTCAGCACCACTTGTGCTTTTAGCAGGATTTGTCACCACACTCTCGATTTTTTCCGCTTGGCAAGTTGATCACCGACCCCGCCTGTTCTATTTTTTGATGCTGGTGCTGTATTCCGCACAGGTAGGGGTGTTCGTTGCCAAAGACTTGCTGCTATTTTTCATTATGTGGGAAGTAGAGCTGATTCCCGTCTACTTACTAGTCTGCATTTGGGGTGGGCAAAGGCGACGTTATGCGGCTACAAAATTTTTGTTGTACACCGCAGCCGCTTCTATATTTATTTTGGTGGCAGCCCTGGCAATGGGGTTATACGGTGGCGGTGATATGACATTTGATATCACCGCCCTCGCCAGGAAGGAATATCCGCTTGGTCTACAACTGTTACTTTATGCAGGGTTGTTGATTGCATTTGGTGTCAAGCTTGCTGTTTTCCCGATGCATACTTGGTTGCCTGATGCCCACGGTGAAGCATCCTCTCCTGTGTCGATGATTTTGGCTGGTGTATTGCTGAAGATGGGCGGATATGGACTAATTCGCCTAAATCTTGAGTTGCTTCCCGATGCACACATTTACTTTGCGCCGGTTCTAGCGATTCTCGGTGTTGTCAACATTATCTATGGCGCATTGAACTCCTTTGCTCAGACGAATATGAAGCGGCGTTTGGCTTATTCGTCGATTTCTCACATGGGGTTTGTACTGCTTGGGATTGCCTCCTTCACTGATTTGGGAATCAACGGCGCGATGTTGCAGATGATTTCACATGGTTTGATTGCATCGGTGCTGTTTTTCTTAGCAGGTGTTACTTACGATCGCACCCACACAATGGTAATGAAAGATATGGGCGGTATTGGTCAAGCCATGCCCAAAGTCTTTGCCCTGTTTACAATCGGAGCAATGGCATCCCTGGCACTTCCCGGTATGAGTGGCTTTGCTGGCGAACTCTCAGTATTCGTTGGTCTGATAAGTAGTGACGTTTACAGTTCGACTTTCTGCACTGTCACGGTTTTTCTAGCCGCAGTTGGAGTCATTCTCACACCTATCTATCTACTTTCCATGCTGCGAGAGGTATTTTATGGTGACGGTGCAGCACTTATCTGCGACATTAATAATGCAGGCTTAGAAAATCAAGAAGATGACGGAACAGTTTGTTTTGGTACAGACTGCTTCGTGCCAGAGGAGGCAGTTTACGACGATGCTAGACCGCGTGAGGTGTTTATCGCTGTCTGTTTTCTGCTGATGATTATTGGTATTGGTTTCTATCCCAAGATGGCGATGCAGATGTACGACGTGAAGACTGTCGCAGTGAATGCTAATCTTCGCCAGTCTTATGCCATAGTCTCGCAAACAAATCCCCAGATTTATGCTAATCGATTATTGGTTCCGCAAATTTCAGAGGTTGAGGTAGCGCCCGTTTTAGGAACAATGCATTGATTCAAAGCCTATCTCAATAGATACTCAGTACTTTGTAGATAGGCTCTCAATGTCATGCTATTCTCAGGATGCCCAGCATGTCTTTTCAGGAAACAATCCTTTTTTCCAGTGTTGCCGAACCTTTACTGCCGCTCCTTGGAAAAATCCCTGTGAGTTGTAAGCAGATGTTTTTTGAAGTTCCTTGACTTCTCCACTAGATTTATCTAGCCATAAAGATCCGAGATGATCTTCATTCGGCCCGAAGCGGTAAGTAACGCCGTTTTCATCCTCTCTGTCTTTTAAAATCAATACGTAAAAAGCCATAACCCATAATGTCTGTGAATGCTGTTTACTTCATTTGTAACTCATTTGAGTTACCCTAATGTTATTGGTGGACTCCATACACGACCAGAACGTTCAGTTGCTTCATGAGCAGTACGATAGTTGGTATGAAAGATAGCCTCAAACCGCGACTCAAAATATTCATGTTTCAGTAAGCGTAAATCTTCTTGGTTGAAATTACCTTCCTGTAACCTCATCCAGGCATCAGCTATATCTGGGTGAGGGTCAAAGTAATCAAATCTGTCATCCAATTGGTGCTGACGATAGAACAAGTGGTCTTTTATCCGTTTAATGCGAAACTCAGACAAATTCGTATTCCGTGCTATTTCTGCTACATCATAAGCATTGTAGCGAATAGCACTATACGCTTTAGGAGGTATTGCTCCCAACGTTGTAAATAATTCATTTTAAAAATTTTTAATATAAAAAAATCATATAATATGTAGTTATATTAACAGGGTTTTAAATGAATTACTTAATTAAATAAAAAATTTATTCAGAATCGCATAAATAACTCACTCAATATTAATTGCTTCTGACTTAAAGACAATCAGCAATCTTCATAAGCAAATTGCTCATTAACATGGGATGGTAGTTGATGATTAGTGAGTTTTGCCAATGTCTGTTGTTTCTACCATCACTGTTACCGTTCCCGCCACAACTGCTAATTTGGGGCCTGGTTTTGATTGCATCGGTGCAGCATTAAAGCTGTACAACGAGTTCAAATTCACTCGCCTAGAAGAGGGCGGGTTAACTATTCATGTCACTGGTACGGAAGCTGAACGAGTCCAAACTGATGAGAATAACCTCTTGTATCAAGCATTTGTCAAGTTCTATCAACATATAGAGCAGACACCGCCGACTGTGAAAATAGAGATTAAGTTAGGTGTCCCGTTGGCGAGGGGTTTGGGTAGTTCGGCGACAGCAATTGTTGGTGGCTTGGTTGCTGCTAATCAACTTGAGGGTGCAACTCTGTCTCAGTCGCAGGTAATGGAGTTAGCGATCGCAATGGAAGGACATCCTGATAATGTAGTTCCAGCCTTGTTGGGTGGATGTCGTCTCGCTGCTACCAGTGGCGCAGCCTGGGAAATTTGTGATGTTCCCTGGCATAAAGATGTTGTACCAGTTGTAGCTATTCCTAACTTTGAACTTTCCACTTCAGAGGCGCGGGGCGTTCTCCCAACCCAAGTAAGTCGCGCCGATGCGATTTTCAATACAGCACATCTGGGGTTATTGTTGCGCGGACTGGAAACTGGTAACGGACAATGGTTAAAGACAGCTTTGCAAGATAGATTGCATCAGCCCTATCGCAAAGCTTTAATCCCTGGTTATGATGTTGTCAACATCGCAGCTGTTAGTGCTGGTGCTTATGGTATGGTGATTAGTGGTGCAGGACCGACACTGTTAGCTTTGGCGGATAAATTACACTCAGAGGCAGTGGAGGCGGCGATGTTAGCTGCTTGGCAACAAGAAGGAATTACAGCCGAGGTGCGATCGCTTTCTCTCGATAGTCAAGGCGCAAAAAGCTAGAAGATAAAGGAGATGAGGAGCAGCAAAAGAATTTTTAACTCCCCACTCCCCACTTAGCTACAGCAGATGGTTGCATAATTCCTAGTTTTTAATACTTGCTAAAAAATCATCTGTGGATGAATTAACTGGTATCCAGACTCTTTAAGCTTTTCATTCGACACCCAAGCATTATATGGGCGGGTACTGTTGATAGAAGTATCCCATTTAACTTTGGGTAAATTATGTTTTTCAAATAGGCTATCTAGCAAGTCTCGGCTGGTGAGATGTGCATCATCTACCAGATTGTAAATCCCTTGCAAACGACGATCACGGGCAAATTCTATCGCACCAACAATATCATCCAAATGAATCCAATTTCTGATATCCTCACCATTGCCAGGACGGGTTGTACCAGAATATCTACTAAATATTTTCAACAGTTCCCTACCAGTCCCATAAATCCCTCCTAAACGGAAGGTACAAACACGGAGATTTTCGCTAGATGCTGATAGCAACACCTCCTCTGTTTTTCGGAGAATTTGTGCATTTAAATTCGCGGGTGCAAGCGGTGTTTCTTCATCTACCCAGACACCATTTCTGTCACCATACACTGCATAACTCCCTGTGTATATTAATTGTTTCACACTCTTAATCTGCTGCAAGGATGAAACTAAACTTTGGGCAGTTTGTAGATAAGTTTCTTCATAAACTTCCCCACCTTTTGCACCAACACTCAAAAGTACAACATCTTGATTGTGCAAAACTGATTTTAGACTATCGAGGTCATTCCCACGGGTAACTACAACTCTTTGGGATACTGATTCTAGTGCCGGGACACGCTCAGGGGAAGTTGTGGTTACACTGACAACAAAACCCATTTTTTGCTGCCAATATTGAGCAAGTTTATAACCAACATAACCACAACCAATGATTGCAACGTTCATGACAAATTAGACACAAGTAAATTAAACTACTCATCGAGACTATATTCTCAATTAAGGGAATATTGCCAAGTCTCCCATATTACAGGTACTCTAAACCCGGTTTCTTTAAGTAAATTAGGTTTGTTAGCCTTGTTAACCCTATTTTCGGCTAAATATTCTGGGTATGTTTTTAGCGATGTCTACGACGGGCTATTCGGCGTCGCATTCAAATAACGAACCTACATATCAGCATCTATTAGCTTTCGTTTAGCAAGTGCAGCAACTCTTGTGTCGATATCTTGCCACTTAAATCCAATACAGTTCAGTTAAGGATAATTGTAGGTTGGGTTGAGCGAAGTGAAACCCAACAAATGCCAAAAAATGTTGGGTTTCGTTCCTCAACCCAACCTACGCAATATATTTTTTGGGCTTAACCCAAGCGTATTGCACTTAAATCAGCACCTTCAACCAGGCTCGAAGCCAAGTCTCGCTTGTGGTGATGTAACTCTACGATCTTATCTTCAATAGTATCTTTCGCCACTAGGCTAATTTGTCAAGTATGCCTGATACCTCAGTGTTCAAGATACTTGTAAAACAAGCGTTTCAAGATTGTAAAGAAACGTGAGTTCGATGAACCTCTCCCTGACTTAAACTAAAGTTCAAGTCTGTCCCTCTCCGACTCGGAGAGGGACGGTTTTGCGTAGTAAAACCTCTAAGAGATTTCAATATTTACGCTAATTAGGCGGTTACTACATGAGCTGTCGAACTCACGTTAAAGAAAGATGTGACTAATGGATAAGCTGTTACGTATACAACTTGCACTATCAGGGCGGGCTTTTCGGCCTACCCCACAATCATATTGAAAAAAATATTAGTGCAAATTAAAGGCGCAACAGCTTAGAAGGGGGGAAAACTCAAAGTTTGATAACCTGTCCCTGAACCGTTGAAGCAGAAGGAACGCCCAGTAAATTATTGATAGTTGGAGCCACATCAATATTGTGAATCGTGCCGATACTGCCACGACGACTGATATCGGGGCCAGCCGCATAGAAAATGGCACTCAGTTTGGATATATTCGGGTCATAGCCATGCGCTCCGTAGAAATTAGGTACTGAAAACACTAAATTGTTGTCATCCCCCAAACGAGTCACCACAGGACTTTGAATTCCGTCAAAGTTATAACCATCGCTCATAATTGCGAAGACATCACCACTATCCTGACCAACAAATTCGCTAGTATCAAGTCCAAATCTCGGCTCGTTTAAATTTGCTGGCAACGGACGAGTATAAATCTTATCAAAAATGGCTTGACGTTTTGACGGTACATAGTTGGAATTCGTGTCTACCAATTCCTTGAGAGCGGCGACAATTTGTTTTTGGATAGTGACATATTCAGAGCGACTGACGACACCGTTGGGTTCCCGGCCCTGAAGATTAATATAAATGTTAGCTGCTGGCCCCGATGTTACACTTCGGACTTTATTTAAGTCAAAACCTTTGCTCTTGAGGAAGTTATTCAGGTTAACCGTAGTATGAAAGGTAGAAAAACCATGATCCGATACTACAATAATGTTACTATTTGGTCTTCCCTGACTATCCGTACCTACTGCATTAATGATCCGTTGTACAGCATCATTAGCTGCCCGATAAGCAGTCTGTACATAAGACTTGTATCGGGCGACTTTTGCTTTGTCTTGCGCTGCACCAATTGTATTGGGATTGCTCGGATTAGTTGCTTGACGTAAATCAGTTAAGAGAAACTGATGTTCAGAGCCGTCTGGCTGCTCAATATAAACCATCACCATTGAAGCATTGGGATTTTGCTTGATTGCTCTCAAAGCAATTCGCGTCTGATAATCTACAAAACCTCGAACTTGGTCTTCATAGATAGCTTCTAGTTCCGTGTCGGGGAACGTGTTAAATCCAGGACTCAATCGTTCTATAATCCGGTAATCAGACTGAGGCGACCAAAAACCAACATTATTATTAATGTCATCAACTGTAGTTTGGACTGCGGGGTTATTAGGAATAGCATTAGCACCGTAACGCGCAATCCTCACACTACTCAAGTCAGGAGCCAGATTAGTCACATAAAAAGCAGTTCCGGCTTTGTTGGAACTACCTTCTAAATAAAATAAGCTGGATCTTTTATCCCGCGCTCTTACGTATGCTGGTCCAGTTGAAGGTAAATTAAAAGGTTGATGTTGAATCCCAATATTGGAATCAAAAAATACTAGGGTGTCATAGTCCTTTTGATGATTATTGCTGGTATCAAGTGCAGCAACTTGGATATTATAGTTGACACCACCAACAAGAAATTGATCGCCAAGAGTTGCTTGTACAATTGGGCTGTAAGAAACTTTTCCTGCTGTTTTGAGTTGACTGACAGTTTGACTGGATGCCAAGCTAAAGTTAGCTGCCATCAGACTGAAACCTTTAGCACTTGCACCAGCAAAAGCTCCAAAAGGGACTGTATAAGATACGGTTCTCTTACTAGCGGGTTGAATAATTGGGCTGTTAGTTAAACCTGGTACTGGAACATCAACTCCATCTGCTCCGGGAAAAGTTGCAGTCACAACTTTCTTCCCCTTTTGCTGGAGTCCAATCCATAGTGGTTCAGCAGTTGGGTACAAACTTGTAGCAGGGCCAGTAGTCAAATATCCGCCGATTGGAGCCGCAAAACCACTTATGTTAGAAGTGAATGGGCTGGCTACTAGGTGAAATGTGTTGGCATTAATATCATTGCGTGCAGCCGTAGAACCCGTACTGATTGCAATATGGCAAGCAGCAGTCAGAGATGCGCTACAGGTTACGTTCCGCTCTGCATAAACTCCCTTGTTTTTAATCAGTCCTAATCCTTGCTTTGGACTTAGGACACCACTCTTGAGATACTGTTCGACAAAATCTGGAGTGGCACCATCTAGAGAAATCAAAATCACTTTCGGTTGTGATTTGCTTACTCCTGGTTGAACTGCTAAAGAATGCACAGTTATAGTTAATAAACAAGCCACAAGTAAAACAACAGTTAAGCGCAGAAGCCATTTATGCCTTGACCATCGAAATATTTTATCTAACTCAAAACCTCTACTTTTTTTAAATGAATAAAATTTTTTCACATTTCCTCCCTAAGCATACTGTTATATTTTTAACTTGATTACTCATTTTTAATTTACTAAAAGTATGTTAAGTAAAAACTATGAAAATCTTAAGTAGAGCGATTTTTACATTCAAGTACCAGATATATTAATCCCTCTGCGTTCCTGTGCGTCGCTTTGCGTTAAAAAAAGGATATAAGCTATGACGACAATATTAGATGCCCTGATTAATTCTCTAAAAGGCATAGAAACTATCACCGACTCCGCCCAAGTCGCAAAATTATCCCAGGATTATCACACCTTTAGCCCCGTACTAGTACCCAAACTAGAAGGAAAAGTTGGGGATATAGTAGTGCGTCCCGCCAATGAAGCAGAGGTTATAAAAGTTGCAGCCGCCTGTGCAAAACACCGTGTACCCGTAACAGTGCGGGGTGCGGGAACTGGGAATTATGGGCAATGCGTACCGTTGCACGGTGGCGTAATTTTAGACATGACGCGGATGCAAGAGATTCCTTGGGTAAAACCGGGGGTAGCGCGGGTAGAAGCGGGGGTGAAGTTGGCGGCTTTGGATAAAAAAGCCAGAGAAATCGGCTGGGAAATCCGCATGGCACCCTCAACTTACCGCACAGCTACAATTGGTGGATTTATTGCTGGGGGAAGTGGGGGTATTGGCTCGATACAATATGGGTTACTAACCGATCGCGGTAATATCCTAGCATTGCGAGTGGTAACTGTAGAAGATGAACCCCGTGCGATCGAATTACGTGGCGACGATGTGCAAAAGGTGAATCATGCTTGGGGAATTAACGGCATCATCACCGAAGTAGAAATCCCCTTAGCACCAGCTTATCCTTGGGTAGAACTCATTGTCACATTTGACGAGTTTATGACAGCAGCAAAGTTTGGTCAGGCTCTTGGCAATGCTGATGGGATGATTAAGAAGTTGATTTCTGTCTTTGCATCCCAAATTCCCCAATATTTCCACGCCCTACAACAATACATTCCTGAAGGAACTCACCCAGTATTTTTGATAGTTGCTGAATCGAGTTTGGAATTCTTACCGGGTTTAGTGCAGCAATACGACGGCAAGATTACCTATGAAAAACCAGCCGAAGAAGCAGCCAAAGGTATACATTTAGCAGAATTTTGCTGGAACCACACCACCTTACACGCCCGGAGTGTAGATACTGCAATTACTTACTTACAAAGTATGTTTCCTGGCGATGCCTGGGTTGGGCTGCGCCTACGCAGTTTGCAACTAGTAGAGCATATGTATCATTACTTCGGCGATGAGGTAATGATGCATTTGGAATTTTTTCGGGTGAACGGTGCGGTAGTTCCTGGTGCTTTGCAACTTGTGCGCTACACCACAGAAGAACGCCTCAATGAGATTATCCGCTATCACGAAGAACAGGGTGTGAATATTGCCAATCCTCACACGTATATTATTGAAGACGGCGGTAGAAAAGTTATTGATTCTGAGCAGTTAAAATTTAAAGAAATAGTTGACCCCTATGGGTTGATGAATCCCGGTAAAAGCAAGGTTCTTCAATTGCAAATTCAAAATTAGCAAACTACAGAAACACATATCGTGCGATTCGTTGATTAGTGAATCACGGTAATCAGTCCGTAAATAACTAATCCAGCCCGTCAGCAGATTACTGACATTAAAGGCTGAAC
>NZ_JBALCS010000085.1:0-122860 GCF_036919555.1 Nostoc sp. | reverse complement strand
GTTTGGGCATATTTACAGCGATCGCGTTTTGCAGGATAACGAAAGGGACTACTTCTAGTTTATGCCCAAACCACCTTGGCGGTTGCTATATATGCCGGAATGCCGGAATTTAAGATTTTATTGATAGCAACGGCATCAATCCAGAAATTGGCTTCTGCATTATTGAGCGAGTTAAAGGCTTTCTTGTGCTGTCCGGTTTGAATGTTTTCAAAATCTGTACCGGGAAATGGCAGATGATGCTCGCTAAAGAGATGCGAGCCATCCTGAAAATAGATGTTCCCCGATGTCCAGGTTGGGTAAGGTTCGTTCAGACGATAATTTCCTTTTGCATCGAAATTATCAGCTTTGTTGGTATCCCACACACCACCGATAAACCGAGTTGAAATGACATTCTTCAACTGAGAAAGTTGCATATATTCCGGGCAACCGTACTTATTAGGTTTATTCTCAATTTTTTCGTAAGCTCTTGCCAGGTTCGTTGCTGGGCCAACGCTGAGAACTGTGAGCTGCTCGTGTTTTACGTAAGCTGCACACATCGAGTCGGCAAGGAAATCAGAAGCCTTTTTCTTACGGTCGCATTTCATGGGTAACGATCGCCATTGTCATTCCAGATAGCGCTAAAGCTTTCATCACTTCCAGCACATCTTTGACCATTTCTGGATCGCAAGGGTTTTGGCAATATGTATATCAAAGCCAACGATTTGGCGATCGCCTCCTTTAGGATCATAAAATTCATAAGGGGGATAATCTGGGGAAGTAATCATCGTCAGCGTGTCTTTACCTAAAGATGAGACAGCTTTTAGAGAATTACTATGTCCTGTGATCATGCTGATTCCTACTACTGCTAGAACCAGTATTGTTAATAGCCATACTTTTTTTTCTTCATAAACTTGATAATTATATAACTACTGCGTGCTGTGATGTGGTCAGCTGCCTGTGTTGCCAATGTCTCAAAAGCGCTTGTTTCTCTACAAACAACTCCTCAGCATCTCAAGAATTTTCTTCATGAATTTTCATCGGCTGGCATGAGCAAGTGCAAACAGCTGTATCGAGTCATGCTTGATAAAGTTGTCCAAAAACTGCTTCCAACTCGATGCGATTGCATTGAACCATGCTAGCAACTTTACCTACAAAAGCAGTCAAAGCTAAAGGTGCATATAAGTCATTTCTGCGCCTGCTGCCTTCGCGCCAGCCGCCGCGACTTTTACCAATTTTTTGTTGTAAGAATCAATCCGGGTGCTGCCGGCAAAGGCGAGAATTTTGGGTGTAGATGCCATAGTTGTTAGGTTGAATGGGAAGGATTTGACAAATCAACTGCATTATCCTGTTTTCAGGCGATCGCTATTTGCTACCTTTAGATTTTCTTTAGAAACTTTCTCTAAGTTAGATTTGTACTTAATTACAAAATTACATAATTACACTAATGATAGTGAAGACTAAAAACCCTGCTTTGGAGTCGAAATATGAACGCTCACAAGATAGAAGTCGTTTTAACTGAAGATGGAAGTCTGACGCTGCGGGGTTTACCATTTCATGCCGGGGATGCTGTGGAAGTGATTATTCTGGAAACTAAAACTCCACAGCACCAAGCAGCACCTAAACCCCAATCAGAGACAAATCCTTATTTTTTGCACAACACACAGCCATACCGTTATGACAACCCCACAGAACCCGTCGCTTTAGAGGACTGGGAAGTTTTGCAATGATTGTACTTGATACTCATATTTGGGTTTGGTGGGTTCAGAACGATTCACGACTGACTAGATAACAGCAACATTGGTTGGGCGACAGTTTGATGCAGTCCTGTTATTCAGCTTCCGTTTAAAAGCAAAACCAAAACCAAAAGCAGCAACTGCCAGTGAACTGATTACTGAAGAAGATTCAGGGACGGGTGTTGCCTTAATGCTAGTTGTGTCACCTAAGAAAGTAGATTTGTCAGTAATTTTGTCAAACAAAAATAGGTTGTAATTAGTGCTACCAGATGCAACAATGTCACCGCTGGGATCAATGCTATTGGAGATGAAATAGTACGGATTATGACTAGGTGTATCGGTGCTGACATCTAATGCTGGAAGGTTAGCAGTTAGAGAGTTATCGTAATCCAAACGTAAAAACTTGTCAGTCGAAATGCCGTTTATAACCGAACTACCACTTTGAAGAAGTGTATTGGTGGAGTCAAAAATGGATAGCGACTGAGATTCCAAAAATTGAGTTGAAAATGGACTATACCCTGGACTAATTTCTGAAAAAGAAGCCGGAGCATTAGTTTTAGTTGTAAACGAACCTTCGGCTGAATATCCATTGGTAAAATTCGCGTTGAATGCGAAATCAGCAGCCTGAGCAGATGAGACTGCAAACACAAAAGGAATGGATGAACAAGTCACCATCGCAAGCAATACAGAGAATTTTTGAATTTTCATGAATAAACCTTGAATTATTGAATGAATAAACGCGATTTTGCGAACAATCTCCAGAATGCCTATTATTTTGTTAAATTCAGGAGTCAGAATCTAGGGCTTCTGATCTCTGAATTTATCGTAGTATCGGTTATGAACCTTAACAAACTTGATTAGCAATCCTTAGATAAGTAGTGACGCAAGCTTACTCTGATCGTTTGAAAAGTTAAAGTGACAGAACAAATGTGAAAAACCTGTAGGATCAACACAAATATGTTCTTTTATCCTTACTATTGGCTTGGTAAGAAACACTAAAAAAACGTACCATAATCACATAAATATTTTATATAAATTTTTGATGAAGAAGTCGAGCAATGTATTAATAAATATTCCCGAAACCTTTATGTATTTTGTAATAACATAATGCTTGTATGTTGAAAACCTGATTTTTTGAAATTAAAAAGTTTCAGTAATACAAGAAAAGTGGCGAATTTAAATTCTTCTAAAGCATTTTTTCCAAGAACTGCTTGGCGCGATCGCACTTAGGATTTTGGAAAAATTCGCCAGGAGTAGTATCTTCTGCTAAACTTCCCTGGTCGAGGAACATAATCCGATTGGCAACAACTCTTGCAAAGCCCATTTCATGGGTAACGATCGCCATTGTCATTCCAGATAGCGCTAAAGCTTTCATCACTTCCAGCACATCTTTGACCATTTCTGGATCTAATGCAGAGGTGGGTTCATCAAACAAAATCATCTCTGGTTCCATTGCTAATGCACGAGCGATCGCTACTCGTTGTTTTTGTCCCCCAGATAGTTTGGACGGATAGACAGACGCTTTTAGCTCTAAACCTACCTTAGCAAGCAATTCTAAGCCATGTTGTTCTGCTTTTTGCTTGTTTATTCCTTTCACCTTTATGGGTGCGTAGGTGACATTTTGCAGCACACTCATGTGGGGAAACAAATTAAAATGTTGAAATACCATCACCAAATGCTGGCGCACCTTAGCAATGTTTACCTTGGGATTGGTGATTTCTTGCTCGTGAAAGTATATTCTTCCTCTGGTGGGTTGTTCTAGCAAGTTTATGCATCGCAGAAAGGTAGACTTACCTGAACCAGAAGGGCCTAATATGGCAACCACTTCTCCCTGGTAAAACTCAGTGGAAATATCTTTGAGTACGTCGAGTTTGCCAAAGGATTTACATAAGAATTCCGTGCGAATTACTACATTACTCACTTTGCCGTAACCTCCTTTCTAAAGCAGATGCACCCAAAGTCATACCCATTACTAAAACATAGTAGATTAATCCTGCAAATAGCAGTGGTTCAAAATAAATATACTTGTTTGCACCAACGATTTGGGCGCTGCGTAATATTTCCACCACCCCAATGGTTGACACCAGTGCGGAATCTTTGAGCAATCCGATAGTTTCATTCACCAATGCGGGGAGAATGTTCTTCAATGCTTGGGGAAAAATCACATCCCACATCATCAACCAATAGGGAACACCCATAGACATCGCCGCTTCACTTTGCCCTTTATCCACCGCCTGAATCCCACCCCTGATAGTTTCCGACATATAAGCACCAGAATTCAGCGTAAAAGTTAGCACCCCTGCTTGCAATGCTGAAATGTCATAGCCTGTAAGCTGGGGTGTTGCGTAGTAAACCAACGCCAACTGTAATAACAAAGGTGTGCCTCGAAAAACAGAGGTGTAAGCGTTAGCAACCCAGGTAAGCGGCTTGATGCCGATAATTTTTAATAGAGACAATATTGTTCCCCAGATTAACCCCAAGGATACAGATAATAGCGTAAACAACAAAGTTAAAGGAATTCCCCGAAGAATAAAGGGAATGTCTGGAAGAATTCTGGTGAAGTCGAGATTTAATCCGCCTTTGGCAGGAGTTGAGGATGCAGGATTGGCGGTAGTATTCTGTGAAAACCACTTGGCTACAAGTTTTTCCAATGTGCCATCGTCCTTCATTTGTTGAAGGACTTTGCTAAACGGTTCTACAAAAGAAGAACCTTTGGGAAAAGCGATCGCTGATCCACTTGCCTCCTTTGAGGGAATAATATTAAATTCTAAATCTGGGTTAGCTTGGGCGAATCCCTTAGCGACGGTATCCTCAACAATTGCTGCATCAATTCGCCCAGATTTGATTTCCTGAACTACTTCCGGCACTTTGTTGAGTTGCTTTAGCTGAATACCCGCAACTTTTTTAGCAATTTTCTGGGCATTTTGTTCCTGTATCGTTCCTAGTTGTACCCCAACCTTTTTTCCTGATAAATCTTGGGGCTGCTTCAGGTTGCTACTTTTAGGAGCAACAATTGTATCTTTAGCTTCGTAATAAATAATTGAAAAATCAACATTTTTCTGACGTTCTGGAGTCGGAGTCATCCCAGCCATTACAAAGTCAGCGCGATTTGCTTGCAGTGCAGGAATTAATCCATTAAAATCTGATTCCATTATTTTAAGTTTAAACCCTAATTTTTGAGCAAGGGTTTTGGCAATATCTATATCAAAGCCAACGATTTGGCGATCGCCTCCTTTCGTATCATAAAACTCATAAGGAGGATAATCTGGGGAAGTAATCATCGTCAGCGTGTCTTTGCCTAAAGGTGAAGCAGCTTTTAGAGAATTACTATGTCCTGTGATGATGCTGATTCCTACTACTGCTACAACCAGGATTGTTAATAGCCATACTTTCTTTTTTTTCATAAATTTGATAATTATATAATCCAATACAGTCCGCTTAAGTATTTCTTCCTTCTCTTTGCGTCTTTATCTACCAGACCAGAGGCGTTGGCGGGGCAGTTCGTTAAAAAAATTGACTTTAACAAAGAGTTTTAGCCTTAACCTAAGCGTATTGATATCTAACTCCTTTCTCGTTGGCTCAGGTTATCGGTTCGCACTGGAGGCATTGCTGATAGTTTGGTCGATGAACTCAAAGGTGGCTGCGATCGCGCTATGTTGAAAAATGAACTTTCAAGTATGGGAAACTGATGATCTGCTGCTAAAGCCGGTGTGGTAGCTTTGATAAAGGCGATCGCCGATGAAACTAAAGATAAATCTTATATTCAATTGTCAATCCTCCAAAAGAAATATAAATTTGAACATGGAACAAGTGATTACTGCAATGGCAGATGCTTTGTTTATAACCAGTAAAATAGGAAAAATAAAAAATGTAAATCATGCTGCTCAACAATTATTTGGTTTTAGCGAAGAAGAATTAATTAATCAACCAATATCACTGATAATTGATGATAATCAAGTATTAATCCCAGCCATTCACCAGCATTCTTCTTTTCCGAAAATTTTTCAGAATTTCGAGGTAGTTTGTCGAACCAAGACTAGAGAAAAACGGTTGATTGCTTTTTCTTGTTCAGTAATTCCGAAAAAAATCAAAGGATTAGAAGATATTGTCTACATTGGTCGGGATATTACTGCTCGGCAACACCGGGAACAGCGTACAAGTACCCAGTATGCTATTACTCGGATATTATCAGAATCTCAGAGCGTCAAGCAGGTAATTCCGCAAATTTTGCAGTCGATTTGTCAAAACTTGGAATGGGATTTAGGCGAACTTTGGACACCAAATCAATATATTGGCACTTCGGTACAGGGACATACCATCAATGCAGTACTAAGGTGTGTGGAAATTTGGTCAAGTCGAGTAATTTCTGTCCGCGAGTTTAAAGCAATCACCTGGCAAACTACCTATACATTCGGTGTTGGCTTACCTGGTCGAATTTGGATTAGACGTTTGCCCTTGTGGATTCAAGATATCACAGAAGATAGAGACACTCGGCGATCGCAACCTGCGGCTGAGGCTGGATTGCACGCAGCTTTTGGCTTCCCCATCTTAGACGATAGTGAAATCTTAGGAGTAATGGTTTTCTTTAGCCGGGACGTACAACCAAAAGATAAAGACCTATTGCAAATGGTGGGTTCTATTGGTAGTCAAATCGGCCAGTTTATCAAACGCAAACAAGCAGAAAATGCACTTGTAGAAAGTGAAGAAAGATATCGAGATTTATTTGAAAATGCTAATGACCTGATTCAATCCATCAATGTCTCTGGTCGTTTTTTGTATGTCAATCGTGCATGGCGAGAAACTTTGGGATATAGCGAAACTGAAATTGCGAATATGACTGTTTTCGATATTATACATCCAGATTTTAAACAAGAATGTTTGCAAAGGTTTTCTCGCGTGCTGTCAGGAGAAAACTTTGGGCAAGTAAAAGCCGCATTTGTTACTAAAGACGGTCAAACAATCTTTCTAGAAGGTAATATTAACTGTAAATTTGTCGAAGGTCATCCAGTTGCGACTCGCGGCATTTTTCGCAATGTCACCCAGCCACTAGCAGCAGAAGAAGCGCTGCCCCATCAGCAGGAAGAAACCGAACGTTTATTGCTGAATATTTTACCAGTCGCAATCTCCAAACCCTTGAAAGAAGAACCAGCTAACATTGCCGAAGACTTTGCTAATGTCACGGTTTTATTTGCAGATATTGTGGGCTTTACCGAAATTGCTGCTTCTCTGAGTGCAATTCATCTGGTAAACTTACTCAATCCAATTTTCTCAACTTTCGATCGCCTCGCCAAGCGATATAGTTTAGAGAGAATCAAAACCATTAGCGATGCTTATATGGTAGTTGGTGGCTTACCTACGCGCCGCCCAGATCATGCTCAAGCGATCGCTCAAATGGCACTCCAGATGCAAACTGCGATCGCTGTATTTAATACTGAGAATAACCAAAACTTCAGCATTCGTATCGGCATCCATAGCGGTACTGTAGTGGCGGGAGTAATTGACCTCAACAACTTTACTTATGATCTCTGGGGAGACACGGCAAACATCTCTAGCTGCATGGAATCCCAAGGTATTGCTGGTAAAATCCAGGTTACAGAAAATACTTATAAGTGTTTGTCTGATGAATTTTTATTTGAAAAGCGGGGCGAAATCGAAGTTCAAGGCATAGGGAAAATGACAACTTATTTGTTGATTGGGCAAAACTGAGAAGCGATCTGACCGGGAGCGTCTCACTCTCGTAAAAAACCTTGTCAAACCTCACCCCAACCCTCTCCTTGGTAAGGAGAGGGAGCAAGAATCTTGTTTCTCATCTGGTATATTTGCAAAACTGAGATGCTCCCGATCTGACCTCTCTCCTTATTAGGCTACGGTGTACACATAAGTCATCGAATTACCCAAAACAAAAACCTCACCCTGTCCTGACGGACATCCCTCTCCTTAGTAAGGAGAGGGACAGGTTTTGCACAAGCAAAACCAGGGTGAGGTTTCTTTGGGCTATTCGATAAACTGTAAATTGCGTCAAGAGAGACTTGTGTGTACACGGTAGCCTAAAAGGAGAGAGGCTTTGAATCTTACTCGCTACTCCCTACTCCCTAATTAGCATTCGGAATCAGCCGACCGCAGGGATAAGTCGCTGTTTGCTGTGAAGCACTGTCAGCCATTGCTGCTGGAATCTGATCCGATGGTCGGGTTTTGGCTGCTAGATAATCTTTTTGCAGCTTATCCAAAATGGCTTCTCGCCTGTCGTACACACGCTTCAAGGGACGAGGCTGGCACTTATTCAAGACGTATGCTGTCACCAGTGGTAGAGCGATCGTGCTATCGGTATAACAAACAATTGTGTTAGCTAACTCTTCCGGGTCAATCTTACCCCAGCTGACGGCTTCCGATGGGGTTGCTCCAGACAAACCGCCTGTATCTGGACGCGCATCGGTAAACTGCACAAAGTAATCGTGTCCTCGTTCTTCTAGCCCCAATACTTCGTGAAGTTGCGGTTGAGTTTGTAGCAAAAAGTTCTTAGGACTACCGCCACCGAGAATTACAGCTGCACTTTTACCTCCTGATTCACGGGCATTATATGCGATCGCAGCCGTCTCATTTACGTCAATTGATGGATCTATCACCAACTGCGAACCTTCCAAAGCTAAAGCCGCCACGTTCATCCCAATTGAACTATCTCCTGGGGAAGACGTATATATAGGGACGCCACACTCATAAGCTGTCGCCAGCAAGCAGGAATGCTGCACACCCAATTGCTTTTCTACTTCCCGAACATACTTACCCAATAAATAGTGAAACTCAGCCGTTCCCATCCGCTTCTGAAACGCTTCCCCTTGCAGAATCTTGCGGATGAACGCATCAGTTTCCAGCAGCACATCGTAACCAAAGATAATGTCATAAATGCGAATAGTGCCTTCCTGGCGCAGTTTCACATCATCCAAAAACGGATTACCAGCAAAGAGTTCAAAACCCAAACCGTAGTGCATATCATGGTAAAGATTTGCACCAGTGCTAATCATCCAGTCAATAAAGCCGTTGCGAATTAAGGGTGCAAGGGCTGAAACTCCGAATCCTGCTGGTGTCATCGCACCGGAAAGGCTAACTCCCACCGTGACACCTTCCTTTAGCACATCGCGGCTTAGAAGTTGGCAGATTTCCCGCAACCGCGCTGAGTTATAAGCGGTGAAGTATTGATCAATCAAATCCACCACATTGATATCATTTGATATAGGTGTCGGTGCAATTTTTTGACCCAGCTGTTTAGACATTTTGGCACTCCCGAACTAGTAAACACGCCGAATCTAATGTTATCTAGCTTTCAACCAAAGTGACAGCAATTTATAGCTGTTTTCATTTATTTGAACCACATCTGTCGTCAGGGCACAGCATTGCTGTGTCCCTACTGCGTGGTTTATTTACCTGAAAATAGCTGTAACTAGCTGTTTTCATCAAAAAACAGCACAACGGCTGAGATTAAATCGTGTCACCTACCTCAACGCCTACAAATGAGTTTCCGAAAATATTAAGTTTAATGGAAGATTTAATAGATCGAGATAGGTGTACGCTACCTAGATGGGAATGCGTCAACAGAGGACTCAACCAATGGGATATGTAATTGCTACTGCAAATATGAAAGGTGGCGTTGGTAAAACCACCCTCACCGTCAACTTAGCTACCTGTTTAGCTAAAAATCATGGCAAGCGGGTGCTTGTTCTTGATTTAGACACCCAAATTAGCGCCACACTCAGTTTAATGTCGCCTTTAGATTTTGCCAAGCGTCGTAAACAAAGCAAGACATTTAGGTATCTAATAGACGAAGTTATCAATCCAGACCCACAAGCAAAACTAACAATTCAAGATATCATTCAATCCCCGGTTTGTAATCTTCCAGGACTGGATTTATTACCAGGAGATATCGACTTGTATGATGAATTTGTTGTGTCAGAAATGCTGCATAAACAAGCAACTGCTTTGGGTGAACAAGACTTTGAAATGATTTGGAATCGCTTTGAAAGAGTCTTGATTAATAACATCTTAAAACCAGTACGTCAAGAATATGATTTTATCCTTCTCGATTGTGCCCCTGGCTATAATCTATTGACTCGTAGCGCTTTAGCCGCCAGCGATTACTACATACTTCCTGCTAAACCAGAACCTTTATCTATAGTGGGTATTCAACTATTAGAAAGACGGATTGCCAAATTAAAAGACAGTCACGGACATGAAAGCAAGATAGATATAAAAATGCTGGGAATTGTATTTAGTATGTCCAGCGCTAACCTTCTCACTGGCAGATACTATAAACAAGTGATGCACCGCGTTGTTGAAGATTTTGGTGTAGAAAAAATTTGTAAGGTACAAATACCAGTTGATGTCAATGTTGCTAAGGCTGTTGATAGCTTTATGCCAGCTGTTTTAATTGCTCCCCAATCAGCTGGTTCAAAAGCGTTCTTTCAGTTAACTCAGGAGTTGTTGCAAAAGCTATAGCAAAGCTAAACCAGTCGTAAATAACACGATTTCCGACTTATTTAATAAGTCGGAAATCTTAAACTTTCGATTTTCCCAAATCAATTAAGGTTGCTATTTTTGAGCTTTTTGACATAAATAAATTTAGGGGCTTGAAACCCGAATTGCAGGGGAATTCCAGAATCTTTCTCCCCTGCTCCCTGCTCCCCTGCCTCTTTGGTCAGAATTCTGATTCAATTTGTAACTTTTGTACCACTTCCTAACGTAGTATTTTCGCTACCTGAAACCCAGTAACTTCCAGAACTATGAGAAATTAACTTGGTTTGTTGTGTAGCAGTGTTGGGTAAACCTCGCCCAGAATCTCCCTTAGTAACTTCTTCCCACCAAGGAGATTTCATGCTGGTAGTCGGACGAATTAGGGGTTGTCCATTCGTCACTTCGTATAGCAACGATTGCAAAATCATACTGTTGGTGCTGCTGGTGAAACCAATTGCTGTTTTACCTGTGGTTTCATAGAAGCCCTCATAAAATCCCACTAATGGATTATATAAATCAGTCGTTCCTTGCAGTAACTCTTGAGTGTACTTGTTTTCTGGAAGCAAGGCATGATAGGCAAAAGCGACTGCTGTACTTACCAATCGCCCCTTTGGTATTAGTTTACCATCGTCTCCTAAAGCCACCCAAGACTCACCGTGCCCAGTAATTGTACTGTGAACAGTGTAAGGTTTACGATCAATCAAAGTGGTAGCTGAAGCTGTGAGGATGTTAGTGTGACGGTAACGTTCAGCTTGCGCCTGAAAAATTGGTTCAAAGAGCGATCGCATTTGTGGATCTAGTCCAAACTCCAGTGCATAGAGTAAGAAAGGATTGCTAACTGTGTATTGGTTAACTTTGGAGTTAGTATCTGTGCGACGGCGTTGGATTGGTACTTTCACTCCCTCTACTGAGGCAGTTTGATATTCACCGCCAACAGCAGAATGCTCAACATTAAATCCCCATAATTGAAAAGCACGAGCTGCATATTCCTCATAACCTAAGCGGGTTTCCGGGTTGACGCGGGTAATAACTCGCCCATCTTGTTCTTTGGTGACAGTAGCACTGGAAAGAATACCTTCACGCACCACACGCAAGTATGACCAATCCAGCACAATTTTATCGACGGCAGCCGTGTATTCTGGATGACAGGTTTTTAAGTTGTAAAGCGCTGCCAGGATTCTACCTAAATCTAAAGCTGACCAACCGTTTCCTTCTGGAACTGGATTTCCACCATAATCTATTGGTTGGAGCGATCGCGTATCATAACTCCGACTCGGCAATTCACCAGCAAACAACGGTAACTTTGTCAAAGCTGCTAAAAGATGTCGGGTGCGTTGATCAAATTCTTTCGCGGTAATTATATCAAGCGATCGCACTGCATGGAGTGCTGCCAGATAATCTCCCAATCCCCAGAGAGTTGCGCCTTTGAAATCACTGCGATCGTCGATCAGCCCACTCTTGGAGTGATAATTTGCTTGAAAGTATCCCCAAGCCGCACCTGCATAGCGCCGTTCAATAATCGTCAGTGGTCGATCTAGCTTCAGGTTAGATGATGATTCAGGATTATCCACTGGTGGAATAGGTGCAACTGTCACTTCTATAACTTTAGAATTGTTCGCAGGGGTTGCGATCGGAGGTGTAACAGGAGAATTTAGTTGATTTGCTGGTGTTGCAGGAGAAGTTTTTTCACTGGGCTTACCAGGAGAATTCGGTTGATTTGGAGGTGTTGCAGGAGAAGCATTTTCGTTGGGCTTACCAGGAGAATTCGGTTGATTTGGAGGTGTTGCAGGAGAAGCATTTTCGCTGGGCTTACTAGTAGACACACTTGCAGAAGTGGAAGCAATTAAAGGGTGATTTCCCCTAGCTTTGTAGTATAAAATCTCTAAAATTAACCCATTAGTATTACCTGTCAAAGCTTTGTTGGGTTGTTTTGATTCTTCATAGATACCAGCATAATAACCACCATCATCAGGACTGCGGAGATCCTTGACTGCATCAAAAACTTTTTGGGCATAGGCATTATCTGGAAAAAGATAGCGCCAACCAAAAGCTGCTTTTGTGCTGATGCTGCGA
The DNA here is from genome assembly GCF_036919555.1 of Nostoc sp. Taxonomy (GTDB): domain Bacteria; phylum Cyanobacteriota; class Cyanobacteriia; order Cyanobacteriales; family Nostocaceae; genus Nostoc. Next base: position 110,573 of record NZ_JBALCS010000085.1, on the reverse strand, counting down.
AACTGTGGATAAGGTTGATTGGCATCCGTGATTGTTGCCCAGGTTGCACCGTTAGCGTAGACAGTGTTGTAAAGAAAATAGGGTGTTTGGTCAATATTATCTTCTGTAACGGCAGTCAACTGGCCTGTGGTATCAAAACGCCGTTTTTGCACATCTAAGACTCTGGCAGCAAAATCAGCTAACTCACCTTGCAAACCAAATTCAATCCCATCAAGGATATAAGACTCACTAACAACATAATTATTAGCATTGGTGGTTTTAAAGTCACGGGTATCAACGGGAATTTGCACACCGTTAATTTCAACTAACTTAAACGGTTCTAGGGAAATAGCCTTGGGTGCAGAGAAACCCCAAAGTTGATAACCTCTAGCGCCGTATTCTTCATAGCCAAGTCGTCCTTCTTGCACCAGTAACGTTTTGTTGTCTGGGAGAACAGTCGCGCCAAAAAGTTGTCCATCTTTGAGCGATCGCGCTACTTGCCACTTTGCGACAATTCCTTTGAGCCAATCATTATATTGAGGATGACAGGTGCGGATGACATCAAACGCCGCCAGTATTCGCCCGACATCCAAAGCAGACCAACCAATACCCCGCTCAAGCGGATTATTACCATAATCAACCATCTGTGCGGTGGCTGTATTATAGACTTTATTGGGTAAGGTATCTTCAAATAACTTCAAGCTGTTGAGAGTCGTCAAAAACTTATTCAGGCGAACATCAAAGTCTGCTTGGTCAGTCAGATTCAACCATCGTGCAGCATTCAATGCCATCAGGTAATTCCCCATATCCCAGAGTGTACCCGAAGGATAACCCCCGGTAGAGTTAGTAAATCCCGTTGTTGGCTGATAATTTTTGACAAAATACTGCCAAGCAGCACGAGCGTAAGTTTGTTCTTCTGGTGTGAGCGGGGCTGTAATATTGCTACAGCTATTTGATTGGGATAAAACTGGTGTCGGGATGTAGAACAACAATTGCAGAAATGTTCCAATTAGGAACAATGCAATCCATCTCAACAGCTTTTGTTGAGGGGGTTTATATATCATATTGCAAAGAAAGAGTTAGGAGCGTTATAGCCCGTCTGTACAGTTATAATCCATAAATCAAGCTTTTATCAGGTCTATTCTTTTCGTAATAGCTTTATCAATTTAGTCGAGTAGCGTTAGCAAATAAAATTAAATCGCCCACTCATAATAGATTTTTTATGAGCAAAGCGGACTACTAACACCCCAACTACCAGGGTTCAGAATATAGGTTTTCTCAGTACTGTATGTACGGGCAGCGGACTGATGAAAGCTACCTTTGGAGTAGTCGAGGTTGCTTGCCGCCGCCGCATTTTGCCATTCGACCACCAAGTTGTCTGTGAGGCAATAGTTTAAGGTTGCCTTTTGAGTTCCATCTTCCAGTAATCTCTTGAGATAATTAATCGGTTATCACTGGTTATAAGTAGTAAAAACCCAACCGAGGATAGGGTTTGATGTTTGCTATTTTATAAGAATAGGAATATAGAGAACCAAAATTTTTGCTTCTGGATTCCACAAGTCTCTCTGAGGGGAGAGACCTAATGGCGAAAGCTCATAACATTTCACAGATTGCTACACCCCTTTTTTACGTAGCGATTAAGCTACGGAAAAAATCGGAAAGTGTGCCACCAGCAGAAGGTGGCGAAGGAGGTAAAAGACTATGAAGAAAATCATACACGAACTAAACCTCGTTCTAAAAATAAATAGAACCTTATGGTTGCTAAGTTCATCAGTCGCTATCTGTTATATAGGAATCATATTTGATTTTTGAACAAAATTAGGTATTGTAGGGTGTGTTAGAACGCAGTTCGTAACGCACCAAACCCTTGATGATGGTGCGTTACGCTGTCGCTAACACACCCTACGTATCTTTTCAGAAATCAAATACTAGTCCTATATATGTTATTTGTTTATCGCCGGGTCTTGTCCAATGTTACAACTGAATATCAGCTAAGTGTGTCTGTAAGCCTTCCAATCTGATAATCGCTACATCTCATTATTTTAGTGTTAGTGATAGGCTCTAGATATTGGTTTGCTATAAGTATGTATCTATGCTCAACTTCAGGGAAAGTTAACAGAGATCAGTCTTGATTTTTATTATGAGCTACCAATTCTTTCTACACCTTATGAACTTTTGGGAGATTAATTATCTTGCAAGACGAAATTGTAGAAGAAATTCACCGAATTCGTGAAGAATATGCTAAGTCGTTCAACTATAACTTGGACGCAATTTTTGCGGATTTGCAGAAACAGCAAGTTGAAAGTGGTTGGGAAATCGTAAAATTATCGCCAAAGCGTAGTTTAACAAAACGTTGGAGCGGACGGAGCAGAAATAGTCAGTGATGATCCCAAGGCAATCTGCTGTAGCAGGGTCAATAAATCTGATCATAGAAGGCGCGATCGCTCATACTAGATGATAGACACCTTCGACCATAGGAGCCGTCTATGTTGCTACAAGAATTGAAGGAACAGGTCTTCAAGCTACCACCGAGCGATCGCCTTGCACTGGTGAGCGCCATCATTGAGTCCTTGCAAGACACGCCAATTTCTAAGCCTGAGCGTTCTGGCGCGATTAGACGGATGCGAGGCTTGTTAAAAACAGATCAGCCGGCACCGACTGATGAAGAAGTGGCTGCAATGTTAGAAAAGCGACGGGTGGACAAGTATCTCCAGTGAAAGTTTTAATTGATACCAATATTGTCCTAGATTTTCTGTTGGAGCGAGAGCCATTTTTCCAAGACGCGGAACTGTTGTTTCAGGAGATTGATTCTGGTCGTATCGTTGGATATGTTACAGCGACAACACTTACAGATATTTTTTATATTTCCCGAAGACACACTCGCAGCATCGAGCAAGCACGTCAAGCAGTTTCAGAAACGCTAACTGCTATGGTAATTTGTGCCGTTAATCGAGCCGTCTTGGAATCAGCGTTCGGATCTGGTTTAGCTGATTTTGAAGATGCCGTTCAAATTGCTTGTGCTATTACTCAAGGGTTAGACGCTATTTTGACACGCGATACGCAAGGTTTTTTGAGTTCATCTATACCCATTTTGTCAATTCATGAGTTGTTACAGCCGTTGGGGGCGCAAGATAGCGATTAGTTAGTTGGCAGGCAAAGATAGCGGCAATATTTTGGTGTGTGAAAGAGCTGCTGACAGAAAAACTTTTACAATTTCTGCCCTGCGTAAATTGATCGCACTTCGCCATTACGTCGGATAATAGCTTCGCCATTACTAACATCTACTAGTGTCCAACCACTTGAGCCAATACTTTCACCCATATTGATGCGGCGAGTCACGCCATCAATTTTAAACAAAGCGGCAGATTTTTTGCCCAACTCTAGCAATCCCTCTAAAGTATCACTAGGAGCAACCGCGATCGCAGTTGCCGGATATACTTGTTCTTGGGTAATAGTTGGCTCTGATTCTGGTGCGAGTGCAGCCCGCAATGGAACTACTGGTAATGCCGGTAGAGGGTTGGGTGTTTGCCGCACGGTAATGGGTGCAGTTTTCCCAGCCACACGTTTAAATTCGGCTTGTACAGCCGCAGCAAAGTTGGCGGTTACAGGTTTGGCAGCTTGTTGCACTGAATTCAGAGCAGATTTAACAATATTCGGTTGAGATTCCTTTAACGCATTGCCAAATTGTGGTAAAAGTCTGGGACTACCAGGAATAGCCGGGAACGCGTAATGCGTTGGCGACGGCGCTTGATAAACGGGGACATAGATGCGTTCAACAACATTTCCAGAACGTTTAGGGGCTGGTGAAAATGCTGGTAGATTACCAGTTATTTGCTCGTTACCAAGGGCTATTTGGTTAGTATTTGCCCGACTGGAGAATTCCGGTTTTTGATTGCTTTTTGCTTCTTCCTTGTCTATAACTGCTAGCGCTTCTAGCATATAGTCAACTAATTCTGCCTCAATTTCTGTTTTTACAGGCAACTGTGACTGCCCTTGCGGCACTAGAAGAGCTGATTCAGGCAATCTGATATTTAAAAGATATATGACTCCAGACCCAATCAGGTAGATAATACCAGCGATCGCCACGCCTAAAGTTGTTCCCACAATCAGTAGTTTGCCCAAAGTCCGACTACTTTTTTGACGCTTTCTACTAACTGATTTCACAGTACTTAAGTGTTTGTGGTTATCTTGAACAACTGACTGTACTGCTTGGTTCCGTGTGGGGATCGTAACTGTTTGCAGAGGCGCGTTTTCTGAAGGCGACTGATGTTGAGGTTGGGGGGAAACTCCAGTAGCAGACTGCGATTTGTTCTGACTACTGAGCCTAACGGTTTGAAAAGGCAGATTACCACTAACATCTAGAATGTAGTCGATATCGGCAAAGAGTTCATCCATTAGGCCATCAGCATAGTTTTCTATCGACCAAGGCTCGTTGGCGATTAAGTCTTCTGATGGTTCCGGTACAATTATGAGACGAGGACGGGTGCTGGCTTCTTGTAACATAGATGTTTTATCTTTGTTGCTAGGACGGAGAAACGCCGCCCTTACTGCCTGGAAATCAGGATTAACGCAATGTGCGACTTATTCTTGAAACCCCGCTTCCAAACCTTTCTCCCACAGAGAGGAGCCACTTCGTTGGGCGGGCAATGCCCAACTTTTTCGCTCTTAGCGTTCCCACAGGGTCGCAAGTGGCGTTAGAAGCTTTGATTCTTGCTCCCTTTCCCTAGTAAGGAAGGGGTTGGGCGTTAGGTTTGAGAGAAAGTTGCACACAGCGTAAATTATTAATCAAACACCCAATCCCCCATCCGATTTAGACGAGTTGATTGAGGTTGGTATTAAACTCAACTTTCATCGGAAGATTGTTGATAATGTCAGTACTAAGATTTATGTCATCTATCATACCAATCTCCTTCCCTATTACTATACTCAGTCTTTATCAACTTTGTGTGAAGCTAACGCTGGAAACTTAGACCGGCTCTTGGTTCTACCCAATTCTAAATATAATAATAAGGCATTAATATCGGCTGGGTTTACACCACCGATACGTGCTGCTTGGCCAAGAGTGAGTGGTTTTACGTGAGTCAGCTTTTCCCGTGCCTCTTTGGAAAGAGTATCAATTGTTGTATAGTCCAAATCCCCAGGTAAGTGGCGGTGCGCTTGGCGGGCAATTTGGTCAATCTGATTTTGTTGTCTAGCGAGATAGCCAAAATATTTAATGTCAATTTCTGCGCCTTCTTTCTCGGCGCGGTTGAGGTTGGGGTTTCCCAGTCCAAACCTGTCAAGGTCAACGTAATGGAATCCCGGACGCCGCAGTAACTCATTAAGGGTAATGGAACCTTTAATTAATTGCTGGGTATCAGATGCGATCGCTATGCCAATTTCATCATGTTCTTTGACTCGTGTAACTTGCAATCTTTCTTTTTCTCTGGTAATATTTGCTTGTTTTTGGGTAAATAGATCCCAACGGCGATCGCTAATTAAACCAATTTCTCGTCCCAAGGGTGTCAGGCGTTGGTCGGCATTGTCAGAACGCAACAGCAATCGATACTCTGACCTACTGGTAAGCATCCGGTAAGGTTCCCGCAGGTCTTTTGTACACAAGTCATCAACTAGCGTCCCAATGTAACTTTGCTCACGCGCAAAGACAATCATTTCTTGAGAGCGCACAAATCGAGCTGCGTTAATTCCCGCCACCAGCCCTTGAGCTGCGGCTTCTTCATAACCTGTGGTGCCGTTAATCTGCCCAGCACAAAATAGCCCCGCAATCTTCTTAGTCATTAATGTGGGATAACACTGAGTTGCTGGTAAATAGTCATACTCCACAGCATAAGCCGGACGCAGCATCACACATTTTTCCAAACCGGGGAGAGTCCGCAACATGTGCAGTTGCAAATTTTCTGGTAATCCTGTGGAAAACCCTTGGATATAAAGTTCGGGTATATCCCTTCCTTCTGGTTCAATAAAAATTTGATGGCTTTCCTTATCAGCAAAGCGGACAATCTTATCTTCAATACTGGGACAATAACGCGGTCCTTTGGCTTCCACCCAACCGCCATAGACGGGTGAAAGGTGCAAATTATCCTGAATTAGGCGATGGGTTTCGGCGGTTGTGCGAGTGATGTAGCAAGGCAATTGTTCTCGTTCTACCCACACATCTGGGTCAAAACTAAACCAGCGCACATCTTCATCCCCTGGCTGGATTAGCATTTTACTATAATCTACCGATCGCTTGTCTACCCGTGCGGGAGTTCCAGTTTTTAGCCTTCCGGTTTCAAATCCCAGGCGATTTAGAGTTTGTGTCAATCCCTCAGCCGCAAATTCTCCAGCGCGTCCGGCTGGCATTGATTTGTTACCAACCCAAATTTTGCCTCCCAGGAAGGTGCCAGTTGTCAAGATAACTGCTTTAGATTGGAACCCTACACCAAAATAAGTTTCAACGCCGATGACTTCACCGTTAGCGCCCAGCACCAAATCTGTTGTCATACTTTCGCGGATTGTCAAGTTTTCTTGGTTCTCGACAATACTTTTCATCACTGCTGCATATTCGCGCTTATCAGTCTGGGCGCGTAATGCCCAAACAGCAGGACCTCGTGAAGAGTTGAGGATACGTTTTTGCAAGTAGGTGCGGTCTGCTACTTTACCAATTTCTCCGCCGAGTGCATCTACCTCATGAGTCAACTGGGATTTGGCCGGGCCACCCACTGCTGGGTTACAAGGTTGCCAAGCGATTCTATCTAAGTTGAGCGTCAATAGCAAGGTACGACAACCGAGGCGGGCAGAGGCGAGAGCTGCTTCGCAACCGGAGTGACCTGCACCGACGACTATGACATCAAAAGCGTCTTGGAATTCAACGGAATTGTGCATGGTCATACTTACAGGATCAGCAAGCTTAAAGTCCTTTTCAATTTTAACTGTTCCGGTGGTTTGCTGGAGGTATCTTTTTGATAATAAAGTTATTAAATTGACTATAAATAGAAGACTAATTAGGGTAAATTATAATCAGATTTATGGCTTTATTATTCAGCTTCGTTTATTTTCTGTAGGTATAAATATGAGAATCAACCAAATAACCTATTATGACCATGAACTAGAATGGCAGTTTGAGCCGATACATTTTTCTGAACTCAATCTTTTAGTTGGTATATCCGGTGTTGGGAAAACACAAATACTTACATCTATTATGAATTTACGAAAGATAGCTAGAGGTGGTTCTTTGAATGGTGTGGAATGGGACATAGATTTCTCTTCAAATAATTATAAATATAAATGGACTGGTGAATTTGAAACCAAAGAGGTAGATGCATTCATGATTGATGATAAAGATGCAGAAAAAAATAAATTTAGAATCAACAGAGAACATTTATCTGTAAATGGAAAAGTTATTATAGAAAGAAATAATCATGAGATAGTATTTAATGGTAATAAATTACCAAAACTCTCACCTTTTGAAAGTGCCGTTAAAATATTGAGCGAGGAAGAAGATATTGCACCTGTTAAAGATGGATTTAACAAAGTTATTTATAGCGATCAATCAAGGGGAGAAAATTCTGTTTTTGTATATGATATTATTCAGTCTTTAACTATTAGTCCTAAATCATTAGCAAAAAAATATTATTCTCTAGAAGAAATTCAGGAAAGTAACTTACCAACTCAAATTAAATTAGCATTAGTTTATAATCATTATCCAGAAACTTTTCAAGAAATTAAACAGTTATTTACAGATATATTTGACCAGGTAGAAGATATCAGAATGGAACCTGACAAAGATAAAGATTTACCTAAAATGATTGCAGACTATCCTTTCATTAATATTAAAGAAAAAGGTGTTAATAATTGGATTATTCAACAACGTATATCTTCTGGAATGTTTAGAACACTGATGCATATTAGTGAACTTTATTTATCTACAGAAGGAACTGTGATTTTGATTGATGAATTTGAAAATAGCTTGGGAGTTAACTGTATTGATATTTTAAGTGACTTACTACTAGAAAACAGAAAATTACAATTTATAATCACTAGCCACCATCCTTATATTATTAATAAAATTGGGATGGAGCATTGGAAAATTGTGACTCGTCGAGGTGGCGTAGTAACAGTTAAAAATGCCAAAGATTATAATCTTGGAAAATCTAGACATGAAGCCTTTATGCAATTGATTAATCTTGAGGCTTTTAAGGAAGGAATTGCAGTCGGATGAATCTATACTTTCTTGTTGAAGGGAAAAGAACTGAAAAAAAAGTTTATCCAGCTTGGCTAAAACATCTGTTACCAGAACTGCAACAAGTTCAGAATTACGATGAAGTCAATAAAAATAACTATTATCTATTCAGCGCAGAAGGTTATCCTTCGATTATTTACAATCATCTTCCTAATGCTGTTGCAGACATCAATGCAAATGGCAAGTATAACTACTTTGTAGTCTGTCTAGATGCAGAAGAGAATACAGTTAGCTGTATCGAGCAGGAAATTTATGATTTTTTAACTGCTGAAAAAATTCAGATGGGAAGTACAGAGCTTGTTATAATCATCCAAAATCGTTGTCTTGAAACTTGGTTCTTAGGAAATAGAAAAATTTACTCAAGGCAACCCCAAAGCCAACCATTATTAGATTATACGCGTTATTATGATGTTTCAGTTAATTGCCCAGAGCTAATGGGTAACTATGATAAATTCAACACTCATGCTCAGTTCCATGAAGCTTATTTAAAAGAATTATTTAGAGCAAAAAATATTAACTATTCTAAAAAAAATCCTGGTGATGTACTGAAGCTATATTATCTAGAGCAATTATTAAAAAGGATTGAAACTCAAAACTCCCACTTATCTAGTTTTCAAAATTTTATAAATTTTTGTAATAAAATTAAATCTAAATTAACTACTTAATTTATTTATGAAAAAATGTTTAAAAAAGACAAAATTTATTGCTATAGTTATCTTCATCATTTTTCTCTTAAGAGCTAGTAATGAGATTACCCCCAACCAATTGACTATAACTGCTCAACCATTAAACGGATGCTTGAGTACTGATTTATTACCTTGTACAGATAATTCTCAGCAGACAATATTACAACCATTTATTCCCAACCCAGAATTAAATGATCAACAGCGTTTTTTATCTGCGATCGCAAAAAAGTTACCCACAATTCCCCAGCCTGGTACTTATGAATATATTTTGCTGCGGGCGTATGGCGCAGTCTTTGTAAATCAAGATGTCGGAATTAAACTGCCGCCAAAAGATATCTTGGCAAATGAACAAGAAACCCAAGATTTTCAAGCTAGTTTAACAATGGCTCATGTTGATGGCACTAACGACTGTTACTTACAAAAATCGGCGGCTGATGCTTTTAATAAAGCGCGAATCCAACAAAAAATTCTGCTAAAATCTGGTTATGGTTCTGGTGATTGTACTCGCACCTTCAACACAAATTTAAAATTTTGGCATAAATATGCTAACGATAGAATTTTAGCAAAAGTTCAACAGGGTAAAGAAACAAAAATCCTTGGTTTGGTTGCACCTCCTGGAACTTCACAACATCTCTGGGGATTAGCAATTGATTTACGCGTATCTAATAAAGAACAGATAAAAGCTCTGAATGAAAATGGTTGGTTTCAAACTGTAGAAAATGATGTCCCACATTGGACTTATGTAGGTTTATCTAAAGAAAATTTACTTCTGTTTGGTTTTAACAAACAAATTGTCCGGGGCATTACTTATTGGATTACGCCACTTTAATTGTTAGATAGCATGAAAACTTGGGAATACTAACCTAAAATAGCGCCGTGTGCGACTTTATTTTAAACCTAACCCCCAGCCCCTTCCCTGCAAGGGAAGGGGAGCAAGAATCAAAGCCTCTCTCCCTTTGGGGGAGAGGAATGGAAGTGGGGTTTCAAGAATGAGTTCCACATCGCCTTAAAATATGTATTGTCAAGGATTTAACTATGCCAAACGAAGCTGCTAACCAAGAACAAACCTTCCTGATGGATTTATTAAAGGCAATTTATCAAAATCAGGAAATATATCCACTTCTGCAACATAACTTAAGCAAAATCAACGATAATTTAGCTTTAATATTGCGAAAATGGGTAAGCGATCGCTTTGCTCAAGAACCTACTAAGGCTATTAATATAGCCAGAGTCATTGTCAAACTGAGTACGATTATTCAAGGCTTTGAGCAAGGGAACCGTGCGAGTAATTTAGAAATTGCCATCGCTGGTTACGAAACAGTTTTACAAGTGTGTACCCATCAGGCTTTTCCCAGAGAATGGGATATTGTCCAGCAAGCTTTGGTAACTGCTTATCAGCAACGCCAGCAAATTTTTTCCAGAAACATGGCGGAACTTCGAGAGCAGACTGTCCAAACCCAGAGTCAAATCAATATATTAACTGAAAAATTGCAGCAGGAATTAGAACAAGCAAAGCTGCAAATCAATGATTTAACAACAGTAATTACACAATTAGAACACAAAGAAGTAAATTCTGAACTCAAGACAGAAATAGCGTCTTTAATAGCTGAGTTTCAAAACTTAAAACAGCGTCAGGTTTGCGTAGAGCAGTTTACTACCACAACTAACGTTTCACCCAAGATTGAGCAGTTTAATACAGCTATTTTCTATGATATTGAGAATTTAACAATGGGTAGAAACAATCCCAACTTAAATTTTTCTTTGAAACAAATTCAAACAGATATCGAAAACACTACCCTAGTTAATAAAATTGCTATCCAATGCGCTTATGCTGACTGGAGTGATTTTCGATTAAAGCTACTCAAGAATGAGATTCAAGAACTTGGCATTGAAGCAATTCAAATTTTTGATTATAGTTACAAACGGAATGCAGCAGACATGCAACTAGCTATTGATGTCATGGAATTAGCTCAGAGTCGTCCGACACTGCAAGTTTTTGTAATTGTATCAGGTGATGGTGCATTTGCCGCCTTAGCTAAAAAGCTCCATGAATATGGAAAAACTGTAATTGGATGTGCTTACGAAGGACAAATTAATCGTATTCTTAAGTCTGTTTGCGATCGCTTTATACCTATACCAGCTCCCCAGATTCAAATCCCTACGCCCCCATCTACTTTGACACCTTTAAAAAGGGGTTAAATGCTAAAATAGAGCCATTAGCCCTCTTCTGTCACTTTCCGGGAGGGCGATCGCTAGAAGCCTCATGAGGCAATCAATACAAGCTATACTATTAGAAAAAAATTGGTCTTATATTTGTTATTAGAAAATAATCGCGCGATCGCTTCATATACAAAAGCTCTAGAATTCAGAAATGGCAAAAGTTTTCGGAGAGTGACAGAAGAGGGTTAGAGTGCGTTACGGGTTTAATCTAACGCACCGCCAAAAAAGTAGTATGTGATTAAGAAGTTGCCTTTAAGGGTGTGGCTGTGCTTTTACGAGTCCGTTTGCTTTTGCGAAGACCACCCGCCATTTCATATTCACTGCTGTCTGTACCGTAAGTAAATGCAATTGCAATTAGCATTTTATCAGTAAGGTCAGTTAAAGTTTTTTCTAATTCATCCATATTGGTTTTAGAAGAGTCAATCACAGATAGAGCAGTATTATAAGCATCAATTTTGACACGTAATTGCTGACTTATTTGGGTTATGTTTTGGACATTGCGAGTATCTCCAAAATCCATATCAGGATTAATTGCTCTGAGTCCAGCAAGTCTTAATTCAGCTTTTTCTAGAGCGCGGTATGTACGTTTTTGACGAGACATATATATATTCTTTTTATTGTATTCTAGAGCTAGCTTGGCTTATTAAAGCCAGATTTTGGTTCAGTAGAATCCACAAAAATTAGTAGCGAGTGTAATATTCACCTCAGCAATATTAACTAAAAGCACGATGATTTTAAGAAGCAAAGCTTAGATATAAGACGCAATAAGTTGAAAAAGTAGCGCTGTGGTGTCTAAAATCGGAAATATTCCGATAAATCTCAATTTTTTAACTTAATTGCCATAATGCATCGCCAGACTACGAAACTTAAAAAGCAATAGTAAAACTTTTGTGCCGTGGGCATCTTGCCATTGGTGTCAACTTAAGCGCAAACCCTTTTAAAACCTCGAACCTCGTTTCCAGCCAGAGGCTGGAAACGCGCCTCCTGGCGGCTCTGCCGCTTTTCAAGAGGCGGAGCCTCTAAAACGGCATTCCCAGTCGGAGACTGGGAACGAGACAACATCAGCTTAGAACAAAAGCGGTGTGTTATGTAAGTAAAGAGGATACACATACTCAAAGTAGGATATGGAACCTTTAACTACTGCGGCATCGCAATTCTACCGTTTTCCCTGCTGTGGCGATTGGCTAAAAAATTAATTCGTAATTAAAAAATTGGCTTTGCGCGATGTCTAAAACTCTTATGATAAAACTATAGCAATCCTATTTGATTTGTGAAAATCGCTAGGCTCAGATCCCCGACTTCTCAAAGAAGTCGGGGATCTTGTTGTTCACGAATGATTTAGGATTGCTATAGTAAGCCCTACTTAACACGAGTTGGTAATGAGTCAATTTATCCAACCCATCAACTTGCAAATATCACCTGATTCCTTAAATCAAGGTGAAAGAGCTATTCTCCAGGAATTAGCTTTACAGTTGTACGCACAGAATATTTTTACCTTTAGTCAAGCACGTCACCTAGCTAACTTGCCTATATGGGAATTTCAGAAACTTTTAGGACAAAAAAAAATTAAGCGTCATTACAATGAAGCAGATTTATCTCAAGATATTCAAATGATTGAAGCAAGTTTTTAGAGATTGTGACCGTTGTTTGTAACGCTACGCCTTTGATAAATTTTGCAGCTATTAATCGTCTTGATATCTTGTAGACTACATTTAGACAAATTGTTATTCCCCAAGCTGTTTATTCTGAAACGACTATTGTAAGTTTTCCAGGATCGGAATTTATATTGCAAGCGATCGCTGCCAGATGGTTGCAAGTTATCTCAGTTTCAACAATAACACTAAATATACCGCCAGAATTAGATAATGGTGAACGCGAAGCGATTGCCTTAGCGCTAGAAACTGGAGAACGGCAAATTTTGCTAGATGAACGTGAAGCACGCCAAGTAGCTCAAAATTTGGGATTACAAACAATTGGTACTTTAGGTATTCTCTTATTAGCAAAAAATAGAAAGATAATTACACAGGTGCAACCCTTACTAGATGCTATGATTAATACTGCTCAATATTGGGTCAGCCGGAGTCTTTATGAACAAGTTTTACGACAAATAGGAGAATTAATAGACTAATTAGCAAAAAATAGGCAAAATTAGGTATTTGTCTGCGATCGCTATTCTCTCATCAACCAAGGTGCTGCATCTACGCCCGTTGTAGACATCGCTCTTGTCTAAAAAAATCTTTTTACCAGATAGTCTGGACAGGATACTGTGCAATTAGCTGGTCAATTGTGACAATTGGCAAATTCTCTACTTGACTTTGGGCAATCATAATCCGGTCAAACGGATCTCGGTGGATGTTTGGTAAAGTAGCAACCTGTAGAGTGTGTGTCATTTGAATGTCTATACTCTCGAAGCGGTTCAGTGCTAGTCGGCTTGGAATATATTGTTCTACAGGTTCAGGTAAGGTTAGCTTACCCGATTTAGTCTTGATGACAATCTCCCAGACACTTGCCACGCTCAGAAATAAAATATTACCAGAATCAGCAATTATACTGCGACTGGTGGAAGATAACTGCGGGTCATCTGTCACCCACCAAAGAAATACATGGGTATCCAGTAAAGCTCTCATCGCTAAACTAAATTAGAACTATCAAAATCACTGAGGATATCTTCTGGTAAAGGTTCGTTAAAATCTGGTGCAATGATAACTTTACCTTTATCTAATCCTGGAATTCGAGGTAAGGCAGTATTTGTGACAGCGATTAGGCGTGCAACTGGAATCCCCTTCTGTGCAATCACGACTTCTTCACCAAGTAATACCTGACTCAGCAATTCAGAAAACTTGGCAGTTACTTCAGAAACATTGACAGTGATACTCATTTGCCCACGTAATTAGTTAATTCCTAATATTTCTAAGAATAACACTGGCGATCGCTATTCTCTCATCAACAAAGGTGAGATCATCTACGATTCACCTACGATGAACAAGATAATTGCAGAAATTGCTCCAAAGACAACGCCTAACAATCTTGATAAGATGGAAAAAATAGTTCAACTTAACTCCCAAGATTATGAGTAGCATTAATATTTCCTTGCCTGAGTCGATGAAAGTCTTTGTTAAAGAACAAGTAGCTCAAGGTGGCTACTGTTCAGTTAGCGAATATTTACAAGAGTTAATCACTCAAGACCAAAAACGCAAGATGCAAGAACATATAGAAGAACTTTTAATTACAGGGCTTGAAAGTAGAGAGGCAATAGAAGTTAATGATGAATGGTGGCAGCAAAAAGGCACGCACTTGATAAACTAGCTGCATCAAGAAAAATAATCACAAGGCGGATAGTCATTACACCCAAAGCCAGTTTAGATATTGATGAGTATTTTGTTTACATTGCCCAAGAAAACCCCGACATCGCTCTTTTGTTTTTTGATTCTGTAAGAGAAACTTTTGCAGAGGGAGGTAGAGAATTCGCCACGAATTAATTAATATCCCAGGAGATTAAATTATGGTTCAGGTTCGCTATGGTGGACAGAACGGCCAACAGTATGAACTTGCGATCAGTAACGAACACGTTGTAGTGCGTACCGAAAACCGCAGTACTCTTGTTGGTGCAAGACCGTTTGAAGCCGCACCTGTGTCACCCACAGCTCGTAGCATCCTCAATCAATTTCAGCTAACAACGCGGTTTCGGCAAGCGGGTGTCGAAATTCTGCAAGCGAAAGTTCCGAATCAGGGTGTGGCTCTGCGCGATCGCGCCCGTGATATTCTCAACCAAGAGCCTGAAGTCCAATTTGCCGGACGTGTTCTTGTCGATCCAATATCCAGACAACCTGTAGTTTACACCGAAAACCTCTTCGTTAAATTCGATAACCAAGAAGAGTCAAGGGTCTGCCAAGAGGTCTTAGGACGTTACAGCTTAACAATTAAACGCCAACTTGAATACTCAGAAAATGCTTACTTTGTCAATGCACCGGCAAATACTGGTATAGCCATCTTTGACATCGCCGAGAGACTTCTGAATGAGGAATCAGTAGAACTGTGCCATCCTGAACTAGCACGTGAATCACGCCAACGTCAGGTTTTCTCGCAGCAGTGGCACTTAAAGCAAATAACAATTAATGGTAAAATAATTAACGCCCATGCCAACGTTGAGGCAGCTTGGAAGTTAAGCGATGGCACAGGGGCGATTATTGCAATTATCGACGACGGTGTGGATCTTGAGCATGAAGAGTTGCGTTCCTCTGGAAAAATTGTTGCCCCGCGTGATGTCACACGTAAAACTAATAATCCCAGACCGGGAAACGACGATAACCACGGGACGGGCTGTGCAGGAGTAGCTTGTGCAAACGGCAATTTTGGTGCATCTGGTGTGGCGCCGGGTGCAAAGCTGATGCCGATTCGTTTAGCTTCGGCACTGGGGTCACAGGATGAAGCAGATGCTTTTGTTTGGGCGGCTGAAAATGGTGCTGATGTCATTTCTTGTAGCTGGGGACCAGCAGACGGTGTTTGGTTTGAGCCAAACGATCCTGTACACAACCAGAAAATACCTCTGCCTGACTCTACACGACTTGCGATAGATTTTGCAATCAATAAAGGACGCAACGGCAAGGGCTGTGTAATTTTATTCGCGGCTGGCAATGGTAACGAAAGCGTGGATAATGACGGCTACGCCAGCTACCAAAAGGTGATTGCTGTCGCAGCTTGTAACGATTTTGGCACAAGAAGCGCTTACAGTGATTTTGGTCAGGCGGTCTGGTGCGCCTTCCCCAGCAACAATGGCGACAGTTCTCAAACCACTGGAATTTGGACAACCGATCGCTCTGGTGTAGTTGGTTATAATTCGGGTAATCGAAATCTGGGTGAAGCCGAAGGTAACTACACAAACGAATTCGGCGGAACTTCCAGCTCTTGTCCAGGTGCAGCAGGTGTAGCAGCCCTGATTATTGCCAGAAACCCAAATCTGCGTTGGGATGAAGTGCGAGACATTATTAAACGCTCCAGTGATCGCATTGATCCATCTGGAGGTAAATATGATAAAAATGGTCGCAGCCCTTTCTACGGTTACGGTCGAATCAATGCTCTCAAAGCTGTAGAATTGGCCAAGCCAGATCAAACATCGCCGATTAGCATTTTCAAAGCAGTGCAAGATATTCCGATTAACGATTTGCAGATATCAACATTATCGTTAGCGATCGCTAATACCAGCCTGATCAAATCCATCAAAGTTAATGTAGACATCGAGCATACTTTTATTGGTGATCTTGTAGTTACTCTCCTTCCCCCAGTGCAAATAGGCATACTTCCGATCATTCTGCACGATCGCCAGGGCGGAGGTACAGATAATATCAAAACAACCTATGACGAAGTAAACACCCTTAAACTTGCTGCCTTTAAAGGTAAAAGTCCCCAAGGAACCTGGACTCTGGAAGTTGCAGAGCAAGCTGACGCAGATACAGGAAAGATTCGCAGCTTGACCATTGAAATTGGATTTTAAAGCAGAATTCAAGTATTTGAACCACATCTGTCGTAAGGGCAATTCATCAATTGCCCCTATAGGGTGTTCTATCCCATATCTCATCCTGTGAAAACCGCTACAAGTATTCAACCGGACTCAATATGACAATCTGCTAACTTTGGGTAACAGTCTCTTTCGCCAAGAACTTCTCTAATTCTGTCAGCGCATCAGCATCAACCTTAGTTTGCATTGGGCAGAACTTAGGCCCACACATCGAACAAAACTCAGCAGTTTTATAGATATCTGCTGGTAGAGTTTCATCGTGATATTCCTTAGCTCTTTCTGGATCGAGTGATAATTCAAACTGACGGTTCCAATCGAAGTTGTAACGCGCCTTAGAAAGTTCATCGTCTCTATCCCTTGCACCAGGGCGATGTCTAGCGATATCCGCCGCATGAGCTGCTATTTTATAGGCAATCAATCCATTCCTGACATCTTCGGCATTTGGTAGACCCAAATGTTCTTTAGGTGTTACATAACATAGCATTGCAGTACCGTACCATCCAGCCATTGCTGCTCCAATAGCCGAAGTGATATGGTCATAACCGGGAGCAATGTCTGTCACCAATGGCCCCAACACATAGAAAGGTGCTTCAGAACACTCTTCCATCTGCTTACGGACGTTGAACTCAATTTGATCCATTGGCACATGTCCAGGCCCTTCCACCATCACCTGTATATTATCTTCCCAGGCTTTGCGAGTTAGCTGTCCAAGGGTTTTCAACTCAGCTAATTGTGCTTCATCTGAGGCATCATGGGTGCAGCCAGGACGCAGGGAATCTCCTAAACTGAAGGAGACATCATATTTTTTGAAAATCTCGATAATGTCTTTGAAGTGAGTATAAAGCGGGTTTTGTTTGTGATGATGCAGCATCCACCGCGCCAAAATACCGCCACCGCGAGAGACAATACCAGTGATCCGGTTTCTCACCAAAGGCAAATGCTCAATCAAAATCCCAGCGTGGATAGTTTGATAGTCTACTCCTTGCTGGGCGTGCTTTTCAATGATATGGAGAAAGTCATCAGCAGTCAGGTTCTCGATTGTGCCGTGGACACTTTCTAAAGCTTGGTAAACGGGTACTGTACCAATGGGAACTGGCGAAGCCTTGATGATAGCGGTGCGAATTTCATCCAAGTTACCGCCGCCTGTGGACAAATCCATCACGGTATCAGCACCGTACTTCACGGACAGATTCAGCTTATCAACTTCTTCCTGAAGATTAGAAGAGTTGGGGGAAGCGCCGATATTAGCATTTACCTTACATTTGGAGGCGATGCCAATAGCCATCGGCTCTAGGTTAGTGTGATTAATATTAGCCGGGATAATCATTCGCCCCCGCGCCACTTCCTCACGAATGAGATCCGCAGGGAGATTTTCCCGTTGGGCGACGTAGTGCATTTCTTCGGTGATAACACCTTGGCGGGCGTAGTGCATTTGAGATACATTACCCTGCCCACGTCGTTTAGCAACCCATTCTGTCCGCATATTATAATTCCTCGATAAACAGCTTCCCTCCGCTGGTATTACCCAGACTCAGGTGTTAAGGGTGTGATCTCAGCCTGGTTATGTAGGCACCCCTAGCATGGATGTAGTGTACCACCTTGGTTATGGTTGCGAGCAAGGGTGTTAAAAATTTATGCTGTTTTTTCGGAGTCTGGCGATGTCTACGACGGGCTGCGCCTACGCTGTTTCTGTTGAATAATGTCTAATATCGCCTTGTGGATTTCCTCTGGAGTCATGGAGGCGGGATAAGTCGCAGAGGGAGGTTTTGCCGTCAAACGATCCGCAAGTGCGTAAAAAGCCTCTTGATCATCTTGGTGTGCAATGACGTAGGCGCGTAATTCTGCCTTGCTCATAGCATCAAAGTTTGGTTTGCTCATGGATATTCCCAGTTCCCATCACGACTAATCAGAATTTCTATATCTTCTCCAGCCAAGATGAATATTTTTCCAGTGCGTTCATCCAGACGCAGCATATAAATTGGTTTGTAGACAGTCGTCAATAATTGACACAGGTAGACACACTTTAGGGCTTGTGCTGCTGTTGGAAGGATAACCGCTCCTTTGATATAAAAACTTATCTATAATTTTATAGTAAATTGATGGAGTCAAAGCGATACCATAGTCTGTTAATTTGGCGTAGTTTACAGCCGGAGGCATCGCTGAAGTTTCTCCCTATTGGCGTGCAAACATATTGTAGTTTATCAAGCTGTAACTCGAACATCAGAAGAAATAGATTGTTCGCAATACTTTCTAATTAGCGCTTGGGCATTTTCTCGGCGATTTCCTGTAAATAAATTACATACTATTTCTTCAGATTGAGAGTAAAGATGTAATAATCCAAAGTCTTTTACCCGTGAATAAAGTAAGGGAACTGCTGCAAGAGAGAGTAAAGTTGCCTTTTTGCGAGCGCGCTCTCTTGCTTCAGAATAATCATGATATGAAGATTGGAATTCTACGACTAAACAAGGTTTATAGTCAGAATTAGTTATCAGAGCGTCTACACTGGAGCTAAATAAAAACTTTCTTAGTTCGATATCAAGGTTGCTGTCTTGTTCACAAAATTGGCATAAGCTAACCTGTGTATGGATTTTATAATTTTCATCTATGCAGGTTTGCAAAAACTCTAGCATCCTTTCTTCATAAGAATTAATTAATCTTTTTGATTTAATGCTCATTAACTTTTTACCATAATAATTTTAACAAAATATGTAAGTAATTCTTCTAAACTTTCATTGGAAACTACAGAAAATTGACCTGTATATGGAAATAGCCTGTCTTCATAAATATATAGAGCTATTTTATATTTTTTCAAAAAACTCTCAAAATTATACAGATTGCTTCCTTGAGAGTTTACATCAATATGATCCATTAAATAAAAGCTAAATTCTTCATTATCCTCTTCAGCATATTGCTGAGGCAATCTGTCTATAGAAATTTTGTAATACTGAACTAATTGCCTAAAAGCAAAAGTCATACCCGGTCTAACCCAGACAAATTTTGAGGTAATCCCAAGTCCATTTAAATATTTTCCAGTTGGGTCTTTACCTAAATCAATTGCCTCATTTATTCCATCAGGAATATTTATATTTATAATATGCTGTTTTAGTATTGTCTTAGGAATAGAAATACATAAACTATCCTGTCTTTGAGCTAAAACAAGCTGATAACGTTTAGCTCCTTTTACAGGATTCTTAAGCCGATATCCTATGTACTGAGATGTACGGTTCTCTTCAAACTTGTCATAAAAACCAAGTTTCTCCAGCATACTGGTAGCCAAAGACAGCAAATCTTCTCCACCTTCAATCACCTGGATATTTGTTGAAATCAAACGGGGAACGCCGTTTTCTACCTCAAAACGCTGGATAACATCATATATAATTTTTGACATTAATTAATTCCCAAAAAGCTTGGCTAAGGTTCATGGGAATAGTGTAACGCTTATTCTTCAATAATCCAATAGTCTTAGCTAAGATTTTTAGATTTTCTGGGAAGTGCTTATTCTTCCTATAGCTTGATGGCTTAAAGGCGATCGCACCCTCACGCCCTTCAACCAAAAGCTTTAAACCACCAGTTACTATGGAGCGATCGCTTTGGCTACAGGTGGGCGAGACGCCCACCCCACAAGAAGTAGTTGAGTATTTTTTTATTTGGAAGTCCCTAAGTACAAATATTTCAGCAAATAGGTACAGCTACTTTCGCGTGTTTGTTAACGTAGTCCACAAATAATTGCTTTAGCCGGGGACTAACGCCAGCATGTTCAAAGAATCCAAAACCCAGATTCCTAGCTTTTGCTAAGGTTTCCTCTGGTGTTAATCCTTCCTGGATAGCGATACTTAAGAGTGCAATTCCAGTTGATCGCATCCCGGCTGCACAATGCACAACTGCTGGTTTCGGGATTTGTTCTAGTATCGTCAGGATTTTGGTAATTGCCTCTTCATTCAAATTTTTTAAATCCACCTTGAGTGGAACATTCCGATAATACAGCCCCAATGCTTCCGCTACTTTTTGCTCATCCTGGGAAAATCCTAGCTCATCAGGTGATCGCAGATTCAGAACCGACTTAAAACCTTCTTGGATAGCTTGCTCAAGCTGTTTTGCTATAACTTGTCCTGTGGTCGTCAAATTTTCGTTAATCTGTATGGCGTTGATCACATTCACTCCTTTTGACTTTCTAGTGTCTTCCAGCTTGGTAAATACTCTAAGCGAGCAAGCTTTGAGAAGATATTCAAATAAACACGGCAAAATTAGCTACATATCAGACGATATTGTTTGATTACTTCAAAATTTGCCTTTTGAAGTTGGTTATTTTATTACTCTATACATAATACACATATATCCGATAGGATTGCCGTAGTTTAGAAGAAATAAATTATTTTTTATTAGAGCTATTTTCAGGTAAATAGACCACGCAGTAAGGGCACAGCATTGCTGTGCCCCTACGACAGATGTGGTTTAAATACTTGAATTCTGCTGTAACTCCAGCAATTTCTGCCCAGAAAAACTACTATCGTTCATTAGGATTAGGAGAGCGGCTACTTACCTTACCAAAGAAAGGCAGGAGGCAGGAGCAAGAAAATATATTTTTTGCCCTCTGCCACTTTCTTTTAGATCAAGTAAATTTATTTATGAAAAAAGAAGAAAATATGTATTTCGAGATGCGTAGCGTATATTTACCGCGTCCTTATTGAAACCCCTAAATTTATTTATCGGGTTTACCTCCTGCCTCCTGATCAATCACTAATTCAGCAAATCAGGTTCTTCGCGCACAATCCTGTCGTAAAGTGGCTGGAAGCTGAACCACCCACTTGTATGTGACCCCACTTGAGTTTGTGTTAAACGGGCTGTTTCGTGTTTGATAGTAGTGGGTCTACCCGCAGCTTGTGCCAGCAGTTGGGCTTGACACGATCGCTCTAAGCTAATGTACCAAAAGGCAGCTTCATCTACTGTATGTCCCACAGTTAAAATGCTGTGGTTACGTAGGATTATGGCTTTTTTTGACCCCAAGGCTTGCGCCAATCGCTGACCTTCAGAAGTTTCTAAAACAACACCTGTGAAATCGTTAAATAGGGCATGGTCTTCGTAAAAAGCACAAGAATCTTGAGTCAAGGGCTCAAGCAGACGACCTAAACTAGACCAGGCTTTACCATAAAGTGAATGGGCGTGAGCGGCTGCAATTACATCAGGTCGAGCTTCATGAATTTGAGAATGGATGGCGAAAGCAGCTCGATTTACTTCAGCATCGCCTTTAACCACCTCACCTTCTCTGTTAACCAAGAGTAGGTCTGAAACTCGGATATGACCGAAGTATGTCCCGAATGGATTGACCCAGAAATGGTCTGTAAACTCCGGATCACGAGCCGTAATATGTCCTGTAATTCCCTCGGTGAAGCCAAACTTACCAAACAGGCGAAAAGCAGCAGCTAGGCGTTGCTGACGGTGTAGGCGTTCGTCTTCAACTCGCTCGAATACAGGGGGTTGTGGTCTATCGTACTTGGGCATTTTCTTTTTCCTCTTCCTCTTTATAGGGAGCGTTAGAATATCTAGAGCGAAAGGATTTGACGCTATGAGATTCTGTTATGAACTGATGACGTAAGACGCAGCCAGTATCATTACCTTAGAAGATGGATAGATACAGATGCGCTCTGAGACGTGGTTTTGACGGCGTGGATATCACTATCTGGGGGTAAGAGGCGGTAGATATCCCCTGGTTAAAGCGATGTCTAGGTTGGGCTACGCCTACGCACTTCAGTTACTTATAATTGTGCGTGTCCTTCAGCATCGCCGTTATCTACACGGCGATAGACTGTAACCCATAAAGTCAACAGCCTAGCCACCATCCCCCGATAAATTTAGCTGCCCATAGACATTGATATTAAATGTAAATTGAATATCGATGTGGTTGCTGGTATATCCTGTGGGCAAAGGTGCAAAAGGTGCAGATCGCTGTATAGCCTTGAGCGCTGCTTGATCAGTGACGCTGAATCCAGAGGTTTGGGCTAGCTGGAGATTGCTTAGTTGCCCGGAACGCTTAATAGTGAAGTAAAGCACCGTTCGCCGGGAAGACTGGCTCACTTCTGGTAGCCACTGCTGCTTGACTTTTTGCTGTAGTTGCTTTAAGTAAGAGGTGATATCTATATTTTGACTGCTGGCATCAATACCAGAATGAGCTTGGTGATCGCGGTTGGAATTAGGTAAGGCTGCCAGATAATCACCGCTAAAATTCCGACTAGATACACTCTGAGTACCACCCAGCAAGCTTGCTGCACCTTTTTTCAGAGATGACTGAGCTTGAGATGGTGTTCGCCGACTTAATCTAGTTCCCGACTGACCTAAGTTCTTAGGTTTGGCTGCTGGTGATGTAATAGCAGGTGCGATCGCTGTTTTTCGCGGTCGGGCTAACGGTGGTGTAATATTAGGCACTACTACTATTTTTTTCGGTTTAGGTTCTGGTGATGTAATAGCAGGTGCGATCACTGTTTTTCGCGGTCGGGCTAACGGTGGTGTAATATTAGGCACTACTATTTTTTTCGGTTTGGCTGCTGGTGATGTAATAGCAGGTGCGATCGCTGTTTTTCGCGGTCGGGCTAACGGTGGTGTAATATTAGGCACTACTATTTTTTTCGGTTTGGCTGCTGGTGATGTAATAGCAGGTGCGATCGCTGTTTTTCGCGGTCGGGCTAACGGTGGTGTAATATTAGGCACTACTGCTATTTTTTTCGGTTTAGGTTCTGGTGATGTAATAGCAGGTGCGATCGCTGTTTTTCGCGGTCGGACTAAGGGTAGTGTAATATTAGGCACTACTACTATTTTTTTCGGTTTAGGTTCTGGTGATGTAATAGCAGGTGCGATCGCTGTTGGCTGTGGTTTAGGTTCTGGTGATGTAATAGCAGGTGCGATCGCTGTTGGCTGTGGTTTAGGTTCTGATGATGTAATAGCAGGTGCGCTCGCTGTTTTTCGCTGTAGAGCTAACGGTGGTGTAATATTAGGCACTACTACTATTTTTTTCGGTTTGGGCGCTAGTGGTATAGTTGCAGGTGCGATCGCTGTTGGCTGTGGTTTGGGTTCTAGTGGTATAGGTGGAGGTGCGATCGCTGTTGGCTGTGGTTTGGGTTCTAGTGGTATAGGTGGAGGTGCGATCGCTGTTGGCTGTGGTCGGGCTGGCAGTGGTATAGTTGCAGGTGCGATCGCTGTTGGCTGTGGTCGGGCTGGCAGTGGTATAGGTGGAGGTGCGCTCGCTGTTGGCTCTGGCTTGGATGCTAGTGGTATAGGTGGAGGTGCGCTCGCTGTTGGCTCTGGCTTGGATGCTGGTGATATAGGTGGAGGTGCGCTCGCTGTTGGCTCTGGCTTGGATGCTGGTGATATAGGTGGCGGTGCGATCGCTGTTGGCTGTGGTTTGGGTTCTGGTATAGGTGCAGGTGCGATCGCTGTTGGCTCTGGCTTGAGTTGTTGAGGAGATAGATTTGGTGATTCCGCTTTTTGCTGCCTTGGTTCTGGCTGGAATACCTTTGCTGGAGATAAAGCTGTTAAGTCAAAAGGACTTTTGCTAGAGGCTTTATGTGCATCGGAATTAGCTGACTTCACAGCAGAAACAGGTCTTTTTGGTAAAGCTTTACCACCGGCAATAGAATCTTTAGTAGCCCGGAATGAGGACTTTTGGGGTATGTGTGTTTCATTGGGATCAACTTCAACTACCTCAATTGGAATCTCTTCCTTAGGCTCAGGCGTAAAAGCTCTGAGCCAATATTTGCTCCCAATCAGTAAAGTAGAGTGTAGGAGGATGGAAATAACTAGACCTTGGAGCATCTGCCCTGGACGCACGCTCCGATAGCGCTGAAATTCATGAGAAAAAGCCATATTATTGTGCTTTCGCGTGATCGATAACAGCTTCAACAGTCTATTTACAGGGTACAAGCTTCTGTACCAAGTACATACACTCAGTACGGGCTAAACAATAGCTATCCGCTAACAGCACTCCTGAAAACATCGGTAAGTGTGTAGTGTGTGTCTCAAGTATTAATGTAGATATAGGCACGGCACAATAACTTGTATTACAGGAACTACTAATGAACCGCTCGAAAATAATTGCCATTCTTACAGGTGCGATTTCTATTATTTTAGCGATCGCCTACCTCATCCTAGTCCAACTGCTGGACTATCGTGACATGAAACCCGCTCCCATCAGCCAATTTGACCAAGCGCCTGCGATTATTTCTGATTGTTGGCAGATTGACAAAATTGCCAAAGTGTAGATTAAATTTAGGAACATAGATTAAATAAAATGCAAAACTTCATCCTGTCTCTGGCTTCCCTCTCCTTTATAAGGAGAGGGATTGAGGGTGAGGTAAGCCAGGGACATAAATTGTATGTTATTTAATTTTTATTCCTTAGAAACACGCGGTAGGGGCAGATGCGCTTATCCTGTGTTCAGAAGTCGAGTGTTTCTATAAAATTTCTTTGAGAAAAATCAGAATTTTAAACTTGATTGCGATAATACGTTTAGCTAACTTAAATTTGTTTATTCTAAACTGTTAAAGTTCCCCGTACTACAAGTGAGTAGGGTCAATGACTGCTTCATCATCAGATAATTCGCTCAGTTCCTCAAGCACTTATACTCTAGACATAGCTAGGCAAGAGTATCAATATAACTACACCCATATTCCATCTATTGCGATGGTGGATCAGCTTTCTGTTGCAGAAGAGTTCGCGACTAACTGGTATTTTTTATTAGCGCAGCAGTTACGAGTTATTTTTGTCAATACCCTGATTGTCAACCGAGGCAATCAGGGTTCTTTATCGATTCGTGATGATGTCGAAAGGTTTATTTTAGAAGCCTTGCTCAAGGGAGCAATCCCAATTCAATTCAACATTATGGCGAGAATCCTGCAAATTCTCCCCCAGTTTTTACTTAAAGGGATATCTAAGGATCTTAGAGAACTCGACGATCTTTTCTTTCATATTCTTAAAGAAAACGGACTTGTGATCCTCAGAGATACTCTAAATCAGGTAATTACGCTTCTATATGAAGGACAGCCCACAGGACACGCAACCAGTCTCAAGGACTACGAAAATTTGTTTCCGGAGATTGGTGTACCAGCGATCGCTAAAACTTACCAGGAAGATGAAGTATTTGCCTACATGCGAGTAGGTGGCTACAATCCCGTGATGATCGAGCGAGTAACCAGTCCAGGCGATCGCTTCCCAGTCACAGACGAGCATTACCAAGCAGTGATGGGAACTGACGATTCATTAGCAGCAGCAGGACTTGAAGGAAGGCTCTACTTAGCTGACTATAAAATTTTAGACGGCGCGATCAACGGTACATACCCACATGAGCAAAAATATGTCTATGCTCCCCTAGCACTCTTTGCCTTACCCAAAGGCTCAGATCCCACCCGTCTATTCCGTCCGATCGCCATTCAATGCGGTCAAACCCCAGGAGCAGATTATCCCATTATTACCCCTAACTCCGGTAAATACCCTTGGCTTTTTGCCAAAACAATTGTCCAAATCGCAGATGCCAACTTTCACGAACCGATTACTCACTTAGCAAGAACTCACCTGTTAGTTGGTGTTTTTGCGATCGCAACCTATCGACAACTGTCAGTTACCCATCCCCTAAGAATTCTGCTGCGCCCGCATTTTGACAGCACCTTAGCAATTAACGATGCCGCCCAACGCATTCTCATTGCTCCTGCCGGTGGCGTTGATAGATTACTCTCAGCATCAATCGATAACTCTCGCGTTTTAGCAGTGTTAGGGTTGCAAAGCTATGGTTTTAATAGTGCCATCTTACCCAAGCAATTCCAACAGCGTGGTGTGGATGATCCCAACCTATTGCCTGTTTATCCTTACCGGGATGATGCACTATTAGTCTGGGATGCTATTCATCAATGGGTTTGGGACTACCTGAACCTTTATTACACTACGAATGAAGACATTCAGAAAGACACAGCCCTGCAAGCTTGGGCAGCCGAAATCTCAGCTTACGATGGTGGTCGCATCCCCGATTTTGGCGAAGATGGTCGCATCAAAACGCTCAATTACCTGATTGATGCCACTACGCTGATTATTTTCACTGCCAGCGCTCAACACGCAGCCGTTAACTTTCCCCAAAAAGATTTGATGAGCTATGGTCCAGCCATTCCGATGGCAGGTTATTTACCAGCCTCAACTCTCAAAAGAGAAGTTACTGAGCAAGACTACCTCAATTTGCTCCCTCCCTTAGATCAGGCGCAACGGCAATACAACCTACTCAGCTTATTGGGGTCTGTATACTACAACAAGCTGGGCGAGTATCAGCAAGGATACTTTACAGACCAGAAAGTAAAACCATTATTACAGGCATTCCAGATTAACCTTCAGCAGGTAGAACATACCATCAAGCAACGTAATTTGCACCGTCCCACCTATGAGTATCTGCTTCCTTCTAAAATTCCTCAGAGCATCAATATCTGAATTGGAAACAAGGGAGTAGGGAAGATGAGGAAAATAATAATTCCTAGCTCTTGACTAAGTACTCTCAATGCCCAATGCCCAATGCCTAATGCCCAATGCCCCAAAATAAATATTATGACACTTAAAGATAAAGTCCTCAAAGGTCACGATCGCCAGCTATGGCTTGCACCTATACTAGCCAAAGTAGGTTATGACACTGCGATCGGCAAGCTTCTACGCTTAGTTTTTTATTACATGGATGCCTCAATCATGCTCAACGCATGGCGGGATTTTCTCTACATCCGTAAGGATAATATTGGAGACAAGTATTTTGCAGTAGACCAAGCAATCATGCATTCCTCTCACACCCAAGTGAGAGAACTAATGCAAACCCAACCACAACTGCGAGGAAATGATTTAGGTATCATCAGAATATTAGCTCCTAGCTACCTGCTCGATAATCCTCTGAGCTTGGGAACAAACGGGAACGAACACACAGGACTGCGTGCTGTGTTCTCACAAGCCTTACCGGAACCGTCAGAGCAGATAGACTTTTTAGGGTATCTAGTTGAGCAAAGCCTGTTAGAGGCTGCTAGACAGAGCAAATTACACATCGGCAACGATTTGCCAAAGATCATGCTGTCGATTTTGCACGAACTGGTTTTTCAGATATCTTTATCTGAGGAAGAAATCACAGGATCAAGCAGTTACATAAAAGGTTTGGTTCTCGCATCCTTGCCAAATTTTATTAGCAAGTATCTGCTAGCAATATTAACAGTGCCAAAAATTCGGCATCGTCAGTATTTAACCAAGAAATATCAACAATCTACCAAATGGGTATCTTACCTTGAAATAGGCGCTCAGTATCAGTTGAACGAACACCAAATCGCTAATGGCCTTTTCGATATGATTCATATTGCCGGTACTGCTGGCACGAGTGGGCTTTTAGGATCTGTTATTGGTGTTTTATGCTTGGATAATGCCCTCAGAAATAATGTAGTGTCAGAAGTCAATGCAGTTTGGAATGGCAAGGAAAGTTTAGACCCAGACGCTCTAGAAAAGTCAACACTTCTCAATCAAGTGATTCTGGAAACAGCTCGTCTCTATCCACCTGTGCGATTTGTTAGCCAACTCACCACTGAAGCGGGTGAAGTTGAGATTGGAGAACAAAAATGTCCATTCCAAAAAGGTACTCGCCTGCTTGGCTCTATTTTTACAGCTAATCGGGATGCCAATAGATATCAAAATCCAGATGATTTTGACGTAACACGGAATTTTTCAGATATCTTATCTTGGAACGGCGAAGGACATGAGCGAGCCTGTCCTGGTAGATCCTTATCAATTGGCTTTATCAAGATTTTCTGTTTACATCTGTTCAAGAACTATCAATGGGACTCAATTACAGAAGTCAAGTGGGATTTTGAAAAAGTGACTGCCGTTACTCCCAATAATTTAGTGCTACAAGGTTTTGCTCAACGACTGTGAGTAGTGAGTGCTGAGTTATGATCTGGTCATTGTTATGGCTTTTTAAGATTGTCTTAGTTACGAATTATAAATTAGTATGACGGAATTAATCGAGAAAAAACAACTCAATAATATTGCAACCTGGATGATTCCAATTAAACAAACAAACTTACCATCTGTCCTTAAAGGTGTGTTTTTTATGGATGGTAATCCACTGCCAGATACTTGCATCACTATGTACAATTTAGAATGGGACACACAGAACAGAATTTTGATTTTGCCAGTCTTTGCACCGTTGCAGTGGACTTTTCATAACTCGATTCCTGGCTGGATATTACTACATTTAGCTCAATGGTTTGAGGTAAATTACAAAATTCAGTTTGAAGATGAAACTTTGCAGCAAGCTCAAATCATACCTATTTTACTGGGAATACCAATTTCAACATTGATTATAAATTTTACAATGTCCCAAGACAAAAATTCTCTCAATGGAGATATTTGGCACAGAAAGAACGTTTGGTTCGGCGGACTTTCTAGAGCTGGTGAGTATACTCTCCGTAGGGTTGTTGATGAAGATGGTCGTTATACTCCTGCTTTTAACGATATGCTTTCCAGAGTTCCAAATGAGTGTTTAGTGATTGCAATAAACTCAAAATACAATGCCTTTAGTAATATTAGTAACAGCTAGTTTGTTATGTAAAAAAACGAAAGGATAATCCTGATAGTAATATCTCAGTCTGCTTATTATCTCATATAATACTTTGATTACTTACCTTCAGAATGTGAGCAGATGCAGTCCCTAAGCGATATACTTAACCTAAGTTGTAAAGGAAAATAGATATGACGAACTCTCCTGATAAGAAGAATCTGGCAGACAATCAACCGTATCAAATTTACGAATTTAACAAAAATAACCAAGAAAAAATCTCTGGTTATTTCGTAGTTAGTACTGCCAAACTCAATGTTGAGACAGAAGAAAATAATTCTAACAACTATTTATCAACAGTTGTTAATCAAAACTTTTTTAATATCAATGATGAACAAGCTGAACCTTCAGCCAAAAAGATGATTGGGAAAATTGCTGAAAGTTTGCAATCAAGCCCAGAACCAGAAATTATTATAAATATTCATGGATATAGTTCTACACCATCTGATACAGAGACAGGCTGCAAAAAGATTTATGAATATGTTAATACACATATTCAGCAACCAAATAAGTATATTTTTATAGGATATAGATGGCCTTCTGAAAATCCCATAAAAACAGATGAGTCTGGTTCCTTTGGGCAAAAGCTAATCAACGCACTGTATTCTCTACCAACTTTACTAGCTATCAATTTAGTTGTGGGACTAACAATTAGTATATGGTCTGCCATAGTTTTGTTGTTCCTAGATATTTTGAGTAATAGCGCTGTCCACTTTTTCACGGTGTTGTTAATTTTATCTGGCATTGTATCTTCAATTATTTTTACATTAATTTTTCTCAGAATATCTACTTATTTTCGTGATACTTATAGAGCGATTAATTATGGTGTAACAGACTTAGTTGAATTGATTAGACAGCTTGATGTTACAGTAAAGTTACCCGCTAATAAACGCATTAAATTGTCATTTATTAGTCATAGTATGGGTTGTTTTGTAGTTACAGATGTAATTCGTATCCTCTCTGATATTTTTGACGTTAAATCTATTAATAAAGAACCTGATTCAGATATTGGCAATGTATTTCGCTTAGGCAGACTTGTGCTAGTTGCACCTGATGTTCCTGTAGAAACTATCTTGCCAGGACGAGCTAATTTTCTTCGTTCTTCTTTACGTCGGTGCGAAGAAGCTTATATCTTTTGTAATGAGGGAGACTTAGCGTTACGACTTACCTCCACTGCTGCAAATTACTTTAGTTTCCCCGCACGAACTCGTATTAGTGGCTACAGACTTGGTAATATAACAGTTAAGCATTTTAACAACAAAAATGATACAGTTGGTCACACACCCAGATATGGAGTTGTTAATTTACAGAAACAAGACTATGAGAAAGATTACACACTCGATAAACCTTATAACTATTTAGAAATTCGTTCTTCTAGTAGCGAACATAGAAAACTTGAAGAGATAACTGAAATTTCCGAAAATGAGATTCAGCCCGCAGATTTATTTACATATTTTGACTGTACAGATTATAAAGATGATCGGAGTGATCAGATAGGAGTTGTTAGTTCTGCTCTACGAAAGCCAGCGATAAATTTTGGGAATTATATTTTACTAACTTTGGCATTTATTCGGAAGTCTATTAATAATAGAGATCCTCAAGGTGTTGATACCCACACTGGCTATTTTCAAGGTGCTTTTAGTCAAAAAGCTATCTACGAATTAGCTTTTTTAGGATTTCAAGGATTTTTGAACTCTTTGTCAATTGAGGGAGATGAAGAAGCTCAAATTCGCGCTTTTTCTCAAAAATGCCAGGAAAAGCAAATTCAAGTCATTCTTGCACCGCAAATTTATCAACAAAAGACTCAAGATTAGACTGGCCAACAATCGCGCTCTCATGAAGTGAGTGTGAAAGCGCAGATATTACAAAGGGCGATCTCTCTTGATTTGCACTGACGCTCGTTTGAATAAAACCATCTGCCAGGAGATAATAATTCAGTGGGTATGGACGGGGAAAATAATTAGGTAGAAATACTCAACGATTCTTGGTGGGATAGGGTGAAACATTACCCGCGCACACCTTTTTTTCTCCAAAGTCCAAAATATGACTAAAGTCATACTGAAATTATGACTTTAGTCCACTGTCTCTTCTTATTTAGTATTTTAGACTGAGAATAATACCAATACGCTTGGGTTAGCGCCAAAACCTTAAACTACGTAGGTTGGGGAGCCACTGCGTTGGGCGGGTTTCCCGACTTGAAGCAAGTGGCGGTTGAGGAACAAAACCCAACATTTCCGAGGCTTTGTTGGGTTGCGCTTTGCTTAACCCAACCGATAATTTTTTACAAAGCCAGGCGTATTCAGAACAATACAGCAAACCAATTAAGTCGTGTAACAGGCAAAACTTCCTATAATCCTAAAGATTAGATGAGAATATATGTTCACAAATTATTGAGGAATGCTGTAGAGAAATCAAGCAAATTGATTGATGGAGATTTGAATATGAAACGATGAGGAAAAACTTTACTGGCAAATAAGACTTTTGAAGTGAATGAAAGTACCTTAATCGATTCAATTTAATAACTATGAATATATATTATAATTCTCGATTTCTTAAAAATTTTCTGATATTTATACTTACAATTACTTTAGTGACAGCCTCAAATTCCATCCAGGCTGAAGAAAAAAATATAGCTAAAGAAAAAATCGTGAATGGTGATAATTATGGAGAGCTATATGACCAAGGAAAGTTACGTACTTACTATTTTTATACTCCAAAATCTTATAATCCAGACCGCCCGATGCCGTTAGTTTTAGTATTTCATGGGGATGATGGTAGTGGTCGGTCTATAAGTAATGTGACTCGCTTCAATGAATTAGCAGATCAAAAAGGATTTATTGTTGTTTATCCAGATGGGATTGACCAAAAATGGAGTCTTAGAGGTAATGCTCAAGGAAGGGTAGATGATGTTTTGTTTGTCAGTGCTTTGATTGATCATCTTCAGCAGCAAATCAGTATTGATAGTCATAAAGTTTATGCCACCGGTTTTTCTAGAGGTGGAATACTTACCCAAGCATTGGCCTGTAAATTACCTGATAAAATTGCTGGTTTTGCATCAGTAGCTGGTTCGCTCCCAGTTAGACTTAAACCTAATTGCCAGCCTCAAACTCCCATATCGATGTTAATGATCAACGGTACAAACGATCACGATGTACTTTATGAAGGTGATGATCACACTCAACGAGGAGCGCTGGTTTCGATCTCAGACATGGTAGATTTTTGGCGATCGCATGATCAATGTACCTCATCGAATCAATCTCCGCAGTTTTCTGAAGTTCAAGTGAAAACCTCTCTCTACAAAGGTTGTAGTGGCAACTCAGAAGTTTGGCAGCTAGCAGTAGTAAACGGTGGACATTTTTGGCCTGGTGGTTCTTCAACTGACGAGAGCCTAAATAAATTCAATGCTAAACTGGGGCTTAATGCCAGTGAAACAATTTGGAATTTTTTTCAACGTCACAGTAAGTAGACCGAAAACTTTTGCAAACACCTAATTTTTGAAATGCGCTTTAGTTCTAGATTGCCCGATGGCAGAAAACTTTAACAGGATTTGCTAGAACGACGGCCTTGAGAGGAATGCGATCGCCCAAGGTGAATACAATATTTAGAAATCGCGCCAGCGAGTTAGTTTGCAATTGCGCTGATCTGCTTACTGTGAAACACCACCTGGGGCTTGATTAAATCGGCTGCTTTTTCGCCGATCATAATTGTGGGCGCGTTAGTGTTTCCCGTGGTTAGAGTTGGCATGATTGATGCATCTACGACACGCAACCCCTCAACCCCATATACCCGTAGTTCGGGGTCTACAACCGCCATTGGGTCAGTTCCCATTTTGCAGGTGCCGACCGGATGAAACACAGTACCGCAAGTTTCCCGGATGTAGGCAACGAGTGCCTCATCGCTCTGAACGTCGGCACCAGGCGCGACTTCTCTGCCTCGAAACTGATCAAAGGCACTGGTATGAAATAATTGGCGCATTAATTTAACTCCTTCAACGAGCTTTTGCACATCGGATTGACTTTGGAGATAGTTCATCCGAATGATTGGTGCGTCTTTGGGGTCAGGCGATAGCGAAGCGCTGCTGCCTCCGGCAGGACGCAACTTGACACTTCCAATATTTTGGGGATGGGTCAAACTGACTAGACCCGTGAAGCCTACACCAGAGTTGAGATAGCCAGGAGGTGCCCACAGAATCGGCCCGAAAAAAAGCTGTAAATCTGGCACAACCTCCTGATTTCCCTCACTATGCAAAAATAATCCAGCTTCAGCAATGCCATTACTAGTGATTGCAGGTTGTAAATCCTGAGCTGCCTCGTATGCCATAGGAACTAAAACATGGTCTTGGAGGTTTTGACCGACACCTGGCAAGTCAACGACTACAGAAATCCCCATAGCTTGCAGGTGTTCTGCATTACCAATGCCGGAAAGCATCAGCAGCTTGGGCGAATCGAACGCGCCAGCACTTAAAATCACTTCCTGGTTGACTCTGGCTTGGTGCAACCTTCCTTCGTGCATATATTCCACCCCAACGGTGCGGGTTCCCTCAAACAATAATCGAGTCACTAATGCTCCTGTCATCGTTGTCAAATTGGGACGTTGGAGAATGGGCAGAAGAAATGCTGCTGCGGCACTGTGCCGTTTACCATCCTTGACCGTGAACTGATAGAATCCTGCCCCTGACTGCTGCATTCCGTTAAAATCAGGATTGTTGTCATATCCCATTGCCACAGATGCGTCTACAAATCGTTGGGAGATTGCAGCCGGGGAAATGATATCGGTCACGCTCAACTCGCCATTCACACCGTGGTATTCGGAGGCACCGCGTTGCTGGTTCTCAGATTTCAAGAAATCTGGCAGTACATTTTGGTAACTCCAACCGGGATTACCCAATTCCTGCCAGTGGTCATAATCGTGATGATTGCCTCGGACATAAAGCAGGAAATTAATCGAACTGCTGCCCCCCAAAACTTTGCCACGAGGACAAAAGATTTTGCGGTTATTGAGGTACGGTTCTGGTTCAGAGAAATATCCCCAATCCACCTCGGAGCCTAGTAGATTTGTGCATTCCAACGGGATTTTAATTTCCGGTTTAGTATCTGGGTTGCCAGCTTCGAGTAATAACACTGTTGTTTCACTGTCTTCTGTCAGACGGTTAGTGACAACGCAGCCTGCCGAACCTGCACCAATCACAATGTAGTCATATTGAGTCATGATATCCTCCTTTTGTACCTCTGCTGTTTTTAGGTAAATAAAATTGCCAGGACGACAAAACTTTTAAAGAAAATTTTTTCATGCATGATTATTTTTGCAATCCCAAAATATTGATGAAAAATTTTCCAACTTTTAGAGCGTCCGTAGCCAAAGGCGGGCAGGATGCCCACCCCAGAAGATTGGATAATAGATTTCTTGGAATATCCCTAAAGAGAGACTACTGAGGGTCATCCAAGACTGAACTGTGAGTTTGTGGTTCTTGAATGCGGTGTTGTATATAGTCCCGTCGAGCCTTTGCAATTTCTTGATAAACCTTCTTGCGAGCTAAGTTAACGCTACCCAGGGGCGCGTGTTCAGTCAGGGTATGCCAGGGGTTGAAGGAGAGTCCCTCATTCAACCGATCCCGCTCCTGGAAGTCGAATTTCTGAGGGGGAATTCTAATAGTTGCAAGCTTAATAAACGGTGAGTCTTCCTCTTTCCACTCTTGCATCGGATCTTCGATAGGGGTTTTCTCGTCATTGACATAGCACTGCACCAGAAAGTCAAAGGTGGCCTCTTGAGAGTCTGCCGACAGATAGGCGACCATTGCTTCACGCAAATAAATCTCGGAGTCGGGGATCGAATTGGGAGACTCTTGCTGTTGAGGTTTTACGGAAAATTTGATCGATTGAGAACCCAATTGATAGGGCGTTGTACTCCAGTATTGAATCAGCAAAGGATTGGCAACTTGTTTGCTGGTCACGGCCTTAAGGATTTCAAAAGTGGGGGCTAGCGATCGCAATTCTTCTGGATCTGCCTTACCAACACTTGCTTTGGTGAGCATGGCAAACCCTTGAGCATTTTTCACAAAAAAGATCGGAGTATTAAGCAGCAGAAAATCTTGAGTTTCCTGCTCATCATCCAGTACTTTTTGACCCTCTACATCCATGAGTTTGATCGCCATTGCTCGAATATCGGGTTCTAAATCAGACTTGAATTTACCGCGCTTCTCGGCATCGGAAGCATTTGAGAAACGCACCCAAATTGGATAAGTCTGAGACTGGGCGAAAATACCAACCTGTAATGATTCGGGAATGTTGTCTTCAATAATAAATTCTCCCCAAACTAAGCCGTGGCTTTTGGGATGATCTTTCCGCAGGTCTGGTCCTTTTTCAGCTTGAACATCGAGATCGATATCCAGAATAGTATCAGTTGCCGCTTCCTGTGTAGCTGTAGATAAGTTGGCATGAGTCATGGTTTTTCTCCTATTTTCAATTGCTCTGGGTAATGAGTGCGCGTTTATTCTTGAGTGTGTGGTTCATGTTTGATACCGTGCCATGAGAAATTGGATAATTCGCTGTGTGTGTCTAATGAAAAAACTGCTCCCCATTTAGAGCCAGCAGTGGTATTTAGGGAAAATATGAAATAACTCATATAACCGTTTCTGGTTGCCGAATCGTTTTCAATGCCCAGATACCAATCCAACAGCCTAATCCATCCACAATTAATATCAGGGTGGCTGTGATTTGGAAAACCAGACCCCAACCTGAAAAGGAAACTTGAGACAGATGATCGGGACTAATCACGATTAAATGATTGTAGATTCCAAAAAGCAGCGATCCTGCTATTGAACCGAGCAATAGCCAGCTACCAATGCGGTAGAACTGTGTCCAAAGTAAAACGGCTGCAATGATCGGAATCGGAAAAATCACAATACCTACAAATAAACTCTGAACAAGAGAAAGGGTAACTGGGATTTCCACATGTGCTAAACCATGCAATCCGTTTATGATCGCATGGATTACCACAATCGCTGTTCCATATTGAGCAATCTTCATCTTTAAACTTCTCCCTATAAATTGTTAACTGGCATGAGCCACGGCGGTGTTAACCATCCATTCCAAGGGTCGAGGCTGAAAATTTAATTCGCGTTTTGCTTTAGCATTCGATGCACCTGGCATCTGAGTACCATAATAGACGGCATCGGCACCACTAATTCGCAGAGCATCCTCAACCGATACCTGGGGAGTAATAATTCTCATAATGAGAATTGCTGTATAGTTTGAGGTATGCCAGATCATACTCTCAAGAGTTGCTTTATGATTGCTCTACCTGGTATTGCCATCAAAAAAAAAATCTATGAAAGTTCTAATTCTCTAGTGTATCGAGGCATCAGAGACGATGGAGTAGCGATCGTTGTAAAAATGCTAAAGCTTGATTATCCCTCACCTCAAGAACTAACTCGCTACAGACAGGAATATAAAATTACCCGTTCCCTCAATTTAGAAGGAGTTGTCAAGGCATACAGCCAGCAGGACTATCAACGTACTCTGGTAATTCTCTTAGAAGATTTTGGGGGAGAGTCTCTAGAACAATGGATGCACAAGCGCCCAGATATCTTCTGCCCCATGCCTTTATCCACTTTTCTAAGTCTTGCCATCGCGATCAGCGACATTCTGGGCAGAATCCATGCAGCCAATGTCATTCATAAAGATATCAACCCTGGAAACATAGTCCTGAATCTGGATACTGGCGTTGTTAAAATTATTGACTTTGGAATTGCCACCCAATTTCACCGCACGAATCCGACTTTCAAGAACCCTCATGTTTTAGAAGGGACACTCCCATACCTATCTCCAGAGCAAACCGGGCGCATGAACCGTTTACTCGATTACCGCACCGATTTTTACTCCCTTGGTGTGACGTTCTACGAACTGCTAACCGGACACCTGCCATTTCCAACAACGGACATCCTTGAGCTAGTCCATTGTCATATTGCCAAACATCCGGTTTTGCCTGATGAAATAAATACAACAATTCCCAAGCCAGTTTCAGATATCATTCTCAAACTGATGGCGAAAAATGCCGAAGATCGCTATCAGAGTAGCTGGGGAATCAAAGCAGATTTAGAAATCTGTGCCGATCAATTAGCAGAAATCGGTCAAATCTCTAGCATTCAACTGGCGTTTCAAGACGTTTCGGATCAGTTTCAAATTCCCCAAAAACTATATGGACGGGACAAGGAAGTTGAAATGTTACTGGCGGCTTTTGTTCGCGTAGCGTGTCCAGAGTCAAATCGCGTCGCTTGTTTACCAAACAATTCCGAAACAACTTCACAAAGGGAACAAACGGGCAATCCAAAATTCCCAGTCGAAATGATGTTGGTATCTGGCTATGCTGGAATTGGGAAATCTGCGTTAGTGCAGGAAATATATAAACCAATTACCCAAAAACGCGGCTATTTTATCTCTGGTAAATTTGATCAATTCCAGCGCAATATTCCCTACAGTGCGATCGCGGATGCCCTGCAAAAATTGGTGCAGCAACTACTCGGTGAATCAGACGAACAAGTGCAACAGTGGCGATCGTACCTTCTAACAGCTTTGGGAAGCAACGGACAAATTATCATTGATATCATCCCGGAAGTGGAATTAATTATCGGCAAACAGCCACCTGTACCGTCCGTTGGAGCCGATGAAGCTCAAAATCGCTTTCATCGAATCTTTGGGCAGTTTTTGCGGGTGTTTTGTTCAGAGTCACATCCCCTGGCGATCTTCTTAGATGATTTGCAGTGGATAGACTCAGGAACGCTGAAGTTAATCGAACTGATGCTGCTGGATGAGCAAACCCAATTTCTATTTTTGATTGGAGCCTATCGAGATAATGAAGTAAATCCAACGCATCCACTGGTATTAACATTAGAAAGACTGCGAAAACAAGGGGCAGTGCTTCCGGAAATTATCTTAGCACCCTTAATGCTTGAGCCGTTATCTCAGTTAATTGCCGAGACGCTACATCAAAATGCAGACACTGTTTGCTCCTTAGCTGAGTTAGTGTTGCGTAAAACTGAGGGTAATCCTTTCTTTGTCAGTGAATTTTTGAGAATGCTGTATAGCGAAAATCTGCTGATATTTGATGTTGAAAACTTAAGCTGGCAGTGGAATATTGCTCAGATTCAAGCCCAAAATATTACCGATAATGTTGTGGAGTTGATGCTTCACAAGTTGAAGAAACTACCAGAGTTTACACAGCAAATTCTCCGTTTAGCCGCTTGTGTTGGAGCTGAATTTAATTTAGATACATTGTCGATTGTTTGTGATAAAAGTCCTAAAGCAATTTTCCGGGATTTACTGGCAGCCATCCAAGCTGGGTTAATTCAACCTCTATCTGAATTAGACGAAGACTTGTTAATTCAAGAGTATAAGTTCTTGCACGATCGCGTGCAGCAAGCAGCATATATCTTAATCGATGAGTCGCAGAAACAAGTTGTTCATTTACAAATTGGTCGTAATCTCCTCGGAAAAACCTTGCCGGAGCGACTATCAGACAGGCTGTTTGAAATTGTTGATCATCTTAATCATGGGATTGAGCTTGTCACAGATCAACCCGAACGCAATGAAATTGCGAGATTAAATTTAATTGCAGGGCAGAAAGCAAAAGCTGCGATCGCCTATATTGTAGGGAAAAAATATTTAGCCACAGCAAGAGTTTGGCTGGCAGCGTCTAGTTGGCAAACAAACTATGACTTGACCTTAGATTTATATTTAGAAACAACAGAATTAGCATATTTGTGTGGCGATTTTGAACAGGTAGAATACTGGGTGGCGATCGTTGTCCAAGAAGCTAAAACTGTTCTCGACATTGCGAAAGTTTACGAAGTTAAAATTCAAACTGACATCGCGCAGAACCACTTATTAAAAGCAATTAACACTGGATTACAAGTGTTGCAGCAACTGGGGATCAGTTTTTGCGTAACGCCCAGTCAGTTAGATATTCAGCTTGAACTAGACGCAATCACATCACTCTTTAGTGAGAAACAGATTAAGGACTTGCTCCATTTGCCGGAATTGACTGAGCCAGACAAGTTAGCAGCAATGCGAATCCTATCTAGAATTACGATTGCGGCCTGGATTGCCGCTCCTGATTTAATGACCTTACTGGTATCTAAACAAGTCAGCTTGTCATTCGAGCATGGAAATTCGTTTGCATCTTCCTTTGCTTATGCCAACTTTGGATTAGTTCTGTGTGGAAAGGTCGAAGACATCGAGACGGGCTACGAGTTTGGACAGTTAGCTTTAAGGCAGTTGTCACAACCTAAGTCCCATTCACTCAGAGCTAGAACATTGCTCATCGTGAATACCTTCATCATTCATTGGAAAGATCATGTGAGAGACACATTACAGCCATTAGTAGAAGCCTATCAAAGTGGGCTAGAAACCGGAGATTTAGAGTTTGCTGCCTATAGCGCTCACTCTTATTGCTTTAACTCCTATATTGTCGGAAACGAACTCTTGGAGGTTGAACACGAGATGAGGGAATACAATGAAGCAATTCGTCAAATCAAACAGGAAACAGCACTAACCTGGAATCAAATATTTCATCAGGCGATCGCAAATTTGATGGGATACTCGGTCAATCCAACCCGTTTAGTTGGCAAATTCTACAATGAGGAGAATGGATTGCCACAACACGAAGCAGCAAATGATGGAACTGCAATCTTTGATGTCTATTTCAATAAACTTTTCCTGTGCTACCTATTTTCTGAGTATGCTCAGGCAGTTGAAAACTCAACCATAGCAGAACGTTATTTAATCCGAATAATAGGCACACCTATTGCGCCTTTTTACTACCTATATGATGCTTTGACAAGACTCGCAATATACCCTGAAAGCAGTACTCAAGCGCAAGAGGAAATCCTCAAAAAAATTGCGGTTAGCCAGGAGAAAATAAAGCAATGGGCACATTACGCGCCCATGAATCATTTGCATAAATATTATTTAGTGCAAGCAGAGACAGCACGAGTTTTGGGTCAGTTGCTTGAGGCAGAAGAATTCTACGAGCAAGCCATTCAAAGGGCTAAAGACAACGAGTATTTGCAAGAAGAAGCCTTAGCCTACGAATTAGCTGCCAAATTTTATCTATCTCGTGGTCGGGAAAAGTTTGCCCAAACCTATATGAAAGAAGCGCACTACTGCTACGATCGCTGGGGAGCAACTGCAAAGGTCAAAGATTTAGAAACTCGATATCCGCAGCTATTTCCTCAGTCGTCGGGCATGGCTTACGCGCCAATCCCCAAAACTTCTGGAACCACCTCTAATCGCTCAGACATCGCTTTCGATTTAGCGGCGGTGATGAAAGCAGCACAAGCGATTTCGAGTCAAATTGAACTGGATCAGTTACTTAGTTCCTTAATGAAGATATTAATCGAGAATGCTGGCGCAAAAACCGGATTTTTGATTTTGGAAAACTCAGGAAAATGGGTGATTGAAGCATCTGGTGAACTCAATGAGGGTGA
Organism: Nostoc sp.; assembly: GCF_036919555.1. Taxonomy (GTDB): domain Bacteria; phylum Cyanobacteriota; class Cyanobacteriia; order Cyanobacteriales; family Nostocaceae; genus Nostoc. Next base: position 69,866 of record NZ_JBALCS010000085.1, on the reverse strand, counting down.
GAATGTCTATACTACACAAGTGCTGCAATCTATCTCAACTGCAAATCATCTACCTGAATCAATTATTAATTATGTTATTCGTACTCATGAATCTGTCATCTTAAATGATGCTACTCGTGAAGGTAATTTTATTAATGAGTCATATATTCAACACAATCAAACTCAATCAATCTTATGTTTACCTCTGCTGAATCAAGCTAAACTCGTGGGTGTGTTGTATCTGGAAAATCAGTTAGCGACTGGAGCATTTACACCAGAGCGAACGCAAGTTTTGCATCTCTTATCATCTCAGGCAGCCATTGGAATCGAAAATGCCAAACTCTACTCACAGCTACGCGCTAGCGAAAGTCAGATGGCTCAATTTCTAGAAGCGATTCCAGTGGCAATTGTAGTATTGGATGCGGCGGGTCGCCCCTACTACGCCAATCAACGGAGAATTCAGTTAGTGGGTAAAGGAATTGATCCTTGCGTAACACCAGAGCAATTCTCAGAGGTTTATCAATTTTATCTGGCAGGAACGGATCAAAAATATCCAACTGATAAACTGCCAATCATCCGGGCTTTGAACGGTGAATGCACCACAGTTGATGATATGGAAATTCATCGAAATAACGCAACCATTCCAGTTGAGGCGTGGGGAACTCCAGTTTTTGACGAACAGGGCAATGTGGCTTATGCGATCGTCGCCTTTCAAGACATCACAGAGCGCAAACAAGCAGAGCAATTGCTAGCCGATTACAACCGCACCTTAGAGCAACAGGTAGCCCAACGAACGGTGGCTTTACAAAAAAGCGAAGCCGCACTGCGCGAGCGAGAACAGGAATTACGGCTGATCACCGACGCTCTACCTGCTCTGATCAGCTATGTGGATACAAATCAGTGCTATCAGTTTGTCAACCGCACCTATGAGGTCTGGTTTAACCTTAGTCGAGATGAGATTTTGGGCAAGTCTGTTCATGAACTTTTAGGTGAGACGGTTTATCAACGGGTTGAGCCGTCTATTAATCAAGTGTTTGAAGGGCAAACTGTAACCCTGGAAGCAGAAATTCCTTTTTCGCTTGGTAAAAGGTGCATCAGCGCTACCTTGCTCCCCGATTGCGATCGCAATGCTCAAGTGAGAGGATTCTATAGTCTAATCACAGACATTAGCGATCAAAAACGCGCCGAGAAAGCCTCAATTCTGGAAGAACGCAACCGCATGGCGCGAGAAATTCACGATACGCTAGCCCAGTCCTTCACAGGCATTCTGCTCCAAGTGGGAGCGGCAACGCAAGTGCTAGCGGACGATCCCGAGGCAACCCAAGTACATCTGGAAATGATTGATGAACTCGCACGAACAGGGCTTGCTGAGGCGCGTCGATCGGTGGCAGCGCTACGCCCTCATCTCTTGGAAGATAGCAATTTACAAAGTGCCCTTCATCGCCTTGTGACTCAAATGAGAGCGGCTGCCGATACAGATCTGATCTACGAAATCAAAGGCACAGCCTATTCAATGCCTGCCGAGGTTGAAAATAACTTACTACGAATTGGACAGGAAGCTTTAACCAATGCCATAAAATACGCTGATGCTAGCGAAATTCGTGTTGAGTTGGTGTATGACAATGCCCAATGTATCCTGCGTGTTAAAGACGATGGACGGGGCTTTGGGGTTGGTAGCATCCCATCTGTTGGCGGATTTGGATTGCTGGGAATGAGCGAGCGGGTAGAACACCTGGGAGCACAGCTGACGATTCACAGCCAACCTGGACGAGGAACAGAAATTGTTGTCATTATCAATCGAGACTAAAAATAATTAATAATTATGAGCCAATCAACGACTATTCGAGTTCTGATTGTTGACGATCATTCCATTGTCAGGCAAGGATTGGCAACCATCATTAACCGTGATCCAGAGATGACGGTGATTGCTCAAGCAGAAGATGGACAACAGGCGATCGCTCTTTTTCGTGAATACCAACCAGATGTAACGCTAATGGATTTACGAATGCCGCAGATAGCAGGAGTTGAAGCCATTAGTGTTATTTGTGCTGAATTTAAAGCTGCCCGAATTGTTGTGCTAACTACCTACGATGGTGATGAAGATATCTATCGCGGATTACAAGCAGGCGCTAAAGGATATTTGCTCAAGGATGCTAAACCCAACGAACTTCTGAGTGCTATTCGCACGCTTCATCGCGGTCAGCAGTATATTCCACCAGAAGTGGGCGCAAAACTGGTGCAGAGGATGAGCAATCCAGAACTGAGTGAGCGAGAGCTAGATGTACTCCGTTTAATGGCGCAAGGAATGAGTAATTTAGAAATTAGCACTACTTTAAGTATCGGTGAAAGCACCGTCAAATCTCACGTTAATCGAATTTTAAGTAAATTGGGAGTGAGCGATCGCACTCAAGCCGTCATTATTGCTGTTAAACGAGGGATTGTCAATTTGTAAGTAAGTTGTACTAAAGTTGGAATCCAAATTTCAACTTTAGTTGGAGCCAACTTTCCATTTTGAGATGGACTGATTTATCAATCACTCTATTGAGCAAAAGTTTCAACTTTTAGTGGATGACAAGTTAGAGTTAATTGCATATGTTTAATTCAGGCAAACATTGATAGCAATTTAGTTGCAATATCTAAGTTTATTTTACACAAAGAAAGTAGAAAGAGGGTTGTATGCTCATCGCCAGCGCTGAATATACAACCGTCGGAGGTATTAGTGAGCTTTGACCTTGAACGCAGTTCGTTATTCATCCCACCTTCAACACAAGATCACATACAAGGTGTGCTGAATGCCATCGTAGTGCTGGTGATGTATGGGGACTATCAATGTCAAGAGAGTGCGGACGTTTACAGGCTGATTAAAGTCATTGGGCGACAGCTTAGTGTTTCTTTGGGGGAGAATTATTTGTGCTTCATCTTCCGTCATTTTCCACAGATACAGATCCATTCTCATGCTCAACGTGCGGCGGAAGCGGCGGAAGCGGCTGCTGTCCAAGGTCAATTTTGGCAGATGCATGAAATGCTGTTCACCCATCAACAAGAGTTGGGAAACGGCTATCTGGTGGAATATGCTAATAATCTAGGACTTGATATTTCCCAATTTCTGCAAGATATATCTAAAAAAGTGTACATTGATCGGATCAATGAAAATATTAAAAGTGGATTACACAGTGGAGTAACGGCTACCCCAGCACTGTTTATTAATGGAATTCGGTATAGCGTAGGCGTAGCCCAACCCAGGCATCGCTGGAACATTGAGCAGTTGATGGCAGCTATTGTCACTGCAAATCATTAAGTTTCCAGGTTCTTAACCACACAATCAAAATTACTGCTTATTACGCAAGCAATTAATCAACAGGAGTAATCTGATGGCACAATCTCTCTGGCTTTTTGGCACTCGTCTCAATATCGTTGCCGACCACGCTACTACCGGAGGTCAGTACGATCTGATCGAAGGCTACTTTCCTCCCGGCACACAAACACCCCCCCATCGCCACACGCGCTATTCCGAACAACTCTACGTGCTGGAAGGGGAGTTCACGGTCTGGGCGGGTGAGAACAAGGTTGTGCTGAGTGCTGGCGACAGCTTTCTGATTTCTGCTGGCACACCCCATGTGGTTGCTGCGCTCAGTGATCAGCCAGCTCGCGGGTTGGTCGTTGCTGCGCCGAGTGGCTTTGCTCGGCTAATCGCAGCAGTTGGTACACTGGATGAGAATGAAACACCGGACATGGCGCTATTTGAGCGCATTTCCACCGAGATCGGCGACGAAATGCTGGGTTTGCCCGGAAAGCTACCCTGTACATAAAGGTGCGGAGTTTCTCATAATCACCCAGTTTTTGTCCTGTAAGGAGTCCACTGCTATGAATGCAAATAACGGCATCATCAACCAGCCCAGCCCTTATTCAGTACTTGCAACCATTGATCGATTAGCAGCCGTCCTTCAGGCAAAAGGCATCACCATTTTTGCCCGCATTGATCAACAAGCTGAAGCTGAAAAAGTCGGACTCAGCCTACGTCCGACGCAGTTGTTACTATTTGGCAACCCGCAAGCCGGAACACCTTTAATGGTGGCAGAACCGACAATTGCTCTCGATTTACCCCTGAAAGCACTGGCATGGGAAGCGGCTGACAGCAAGGTGTGGCTGAGTTACAACGATCCCAATTACTTAAAACAGCGATTTTCTCTCTGTGATGAGTTGGTTAAGAACGTCGCTGTCATTGCACCTTTAATCAATCAAGCACTCCGATAAGTACTCACTCTGCGGACGAATGGTGGAGTTGCATCTTTGATCAGTCAGAAACGATAACACCTATTTTTTACCTACCCACAATCGCGGGTGGTTTTGTCAGCGCGATCGTTACCAGTGCCCTCGATTATCGGGGTAATTATCCAGCGCATTGAGGGCAAACTTCAATGCGAAATTCACACAAACGGAGAAGTTTTATGGCGGGTAAACTTACAGGTAAGATCGCACTCGTGACGGGTGGTAACAGTGGGATCGGACTAGCGACAGCCCAGAGGTTCGTAGAAGAAGGGGCTTACGTCTTTATCACTGGTCGTCGTCAAAACGAACTTGATGCTGCGGTGAAGAAGATTGGAGAAAATGTCACCGCTCTTCAGGGTGATGTGTCGAATCTCGCAGATATTGATCGCCTGTTCGCCACGATCAGACAAGAGCAAGGACACCTCGATGTAATCTTCGCCAATGCTGGCGGTGGAGAACTCGCCCCACTCGGCTCAATCACCGAAGAACACTTTGACAAAACGTTCAACACTAACGTCAAAGGTTTGCTGTTCACCGTGCAGAAGGCACTGCCTCTGTTGCCAGAAGGTGCTTCCATTATTCTGAACGCCTCGGTCACTTCCATAAAGGGCACTCCAGCCTTCAGTGTTTACAGCGCTACCAAAGCCGCCGTGCGATCGTTTGCCCGTAATTGGACACTCGACCTCAAAGAGCGCAAGATCCGGGTTAACGCCATTAGTCCTGGCGTGATTCCTACTCCCGGTTACAATCTCTTGGGACTGAGTGATCAGCAGGTGCAGGAATTCGTGACCAGCCAAGCCAGCACCATCCCGTTGGGAAGAGTAGGCACGCCCGATGAGATTGCCAAAGCCGTTGTCTTTCTCGCTTCAGACGACAGCAGCTTTGTGAACGGTATCGAGCTGTTTGTCGATGGCGGTATGGCACAGATTTGAAGACTTAGATAAAATCCTCACCGAATTTACGATGTTTAAATTTTGGAAAATGGAATTGAAGATTCAAATAACCTTACAAGGAGTAAAGTCATGACCACATTTCACACAATCGAGATTGATGGTTTAGATATCTTTTATCGAGAAGCTGGCTCCCGCAATAATCCGACAATTCTGCTGTTGCATGGCTTCCCAACCTCCTCTCACATGTTTCGCAATCTGATGTCTGCGCTTGGCGATCGCTTCCATCTGGTTGCACCCGATTATCCGGGTTACGGCAACAGTGCGATGCCAACTGTGAATGAGTTTGATTACACGTTTGATCACCTAGCTCAGATCGTGGAGAAATTTATTACCGCGATCGATCTCAAACGCTATAGCCTTTACGTGATGGATTATGGCGCTCCCATTGGCTATCGGATTGCAGCTAAATATCCAGAGCGAGTGGAAGCACTCATCGTCCAAAATGGGAATGCCTACGAAGAGGGTCTGCGCGAATTTTGGGACCCAATCAAGGCTTACTGGCAAGACCGTTCTCCTGAGAATGCTGACAAGCTCAGACACCTTTTCACACTGGAAGCAACTAAGTGGCAATATACTAACGGCGTTCGCAATCTGGAAGCGATCAGCCCTGATACCTGGAACATGGATCAACCGTTCCTCGATCGCCCAGGAAATGTTGAGATTCAACTGGCGCTGTTTTATAGCTATGGCACAAATCCGCCCTTGTACCCGCAATGGCAGGAGTATTTCCGCAAACATCAACCACCTACCCTGATTGTTTGGGGTAAGAATGACTACATCTTTCCTGCTGAAGGCGCTGATCCCTACAAACGCGACCTGAAAGACATTGAGTTTCATTTACTCGATACCGGACATTTTGCCTTGGAAGAGGAAGGAGATGCGATCGCAGACCATATTCGTCGCTTTCTGACCACTCACGTTGTAAAGGAGGACACCATACTAACTACCAGCAGGAAATAATTTCGACTGGGTAGCGATGTCGATAGAAAGTTATTGTAATCTACAATCATTGCCCATCAATTAACACTGTCAAGTTCATTAGCTTAACAGTGCTATTTCAACAGATTGTTTACTATTCATCAAAAGGAGAATGTCATGGTTGCTCAAGTAAACTCGCAAGCAGCAAAAATTTTGGAAGTCGCAGATGATCCGCGTCTTTCCAAGGAGGTGAAGGAATTTTTGAAAGTGCTGAATTCAGGGGGTGTGGCGTTAGAGACATTAACTCCACTCGAAGCACGTCAAGTACTTGTGGATGCACAGGCTTCCGTTAAAGTCGATCTTTCAGGCATTGAGGAGTCTGAGAAGACGATTACCTCTGACGGTTATCCAATTACGCTCAACATCGTGCGACCTGAAGGGGTCAAAGGCACATTGCCTGTTTTCATCTTTATTCATGGCGGCGGTTGGGTACTGGGCGATTACCCAACGCACAAGCGCATGGTTCGCGATCTCGTTGTGCTTTCAGGTTTTGCGGCTGTCTTTGTCAACTACACTCGCACTCCAGACGCTCAGTATCCACAAGCTATTAATGAAATCTATGCCGCGACCAAATGGGTTGCCGAGCATGGTGAGGAGATTGATGTTGACGGCAAAAATCTGGCAGTTGTAGGCAACAGTGTGGGCGGTAATATGACGGCTGTAACTACTTTGATGGCGAAAGCAAAACAAGGGCCGCACATTAAGCTGCAAATCCTGATGTGGCCGATCGTAGACGCTAGTTTTGAAACAGAGTCGTATCACCAATTTGGTGATAAGCGTTTCCTGACTACACCGTTGATGAAGTGGATGTATGACCTTTATACGACCGACCTGGAAAAACGCAAAGAAATCTACGCCTCTCCCCTACAGGCTACTGTTGAGCAACTGAAAGGATTGCCTCCGACGTTAATCCAGGTGGCAGAAAGCGATATTCTGCGTGATGGAGGCGAAGCGTATGGGCGCAAGCTGGATGAAGCTGGGGTAAAAGTAACAACCGTGCGTTACAACGGCATGATTCATGACTTCGGACTGCTGAATGGTTTAGCTGAGGTTCCGGCAGTTCGTTCTCTGTTTGTTCAAGCTGCTGCTGAATTGAAGAAACATCTGCAATAGGATGCGTAGTTTACCGCCGCAGGCATCGCTTCTTTAACCGCCAGTTGCAATGAATCCTCGTTCTTGCCAGGTTTTGGTGTCGCGGGCTTGAGATTGCTCTGACCGAAGAGGCAGGGGGGCAGGGGGCAGGGGAGAAAGATTCTGGAATTTCCCTGCCAAAAGGAGTTTCAAGCGCCTAAGTTTATTTATGGGGTTCTCCCCCCTGCTCCCTGCTCCCTGCCCCCTTTCCTCTTCAATGACTTATTCAATCTTCGTTGGGTAAGTCAGAGTTAAGCTCCACAGTTCGCATTTGAGAGTCCGGGCAAGGGGATTGAGAAAGTTCAGTGCGATCGCTCCAGAACAGAGAAAAATGTGAACATGAACACATCAGGAGACACATGAACATCAACAAAAATGACACCGCAATCGTCGTTATCGATCCGCAGAACGATGTCTTGAGTGAAACAGGAGTCTCCTGGGATTTGGTGGGTGGCAGTGTTAAGGAGAACAAGACGGTCGAGAACATCGAGCGCATCTTCAAAGCCGCAAAGCAGAATGGTTTTGAGGTTTTCATCTCTCCGCACTATTACTACCCCACTGACTACAACTGGAAATTTGCCGGAACCTTGGAGCAGATGATGCTTGGGGTAAAGGAGTTTGTTCGCACTGGACCCTTAAGCCTGGATGGTTTCTTAGGATCGGGCGCCGACTGGCTCGATCGCTACAAGCCTTTTATTGAGGATGGTAAAACCATCGTGGTCAGCCCCCATAAAGTCTATGGACCGCAAAGTAATGATCTCGTTTTGCAACTGCGTAAGCGCAACCTGAGCAAAGTCATTTTGCTCGGAATGTTGGCAAATCTCTGTGTTGAAGCTCACCTGCGCGATCTGATCGAACAGGGATTTGAGGTCCTTGTCGTCAAGGATGCAACGGCTGCCCCGCGCCATCCGGATCTCGGTGATGGCTATAAGGCAGCACTGATCAACTTTGGCTATGTTGCTAACGCCGTTCTGTCTACAGACGACATTGTGGCAGCAATGTTGTAGCGGTAAATCCATTCACCACATCTCATTCTCGCCAACTGATTGCGAACTGAGGGGAATATGCTCGGCGCTTGCTTTCAGCACTGCGCCTTGTGCAATCGCCTCATCAATCAATCCAAAGAGTCAACCCTATGCTCAAAGCAATTAAACATAACCGCCGCCGCTTTCTGGGAACGGCAGCAGCAAGCATTCTCACAGAAATGGCACTCATGGGTAACGCACACGCAAGCTTCGACAAGCCCAAACGATCTGAATTTAGGTTTACTCCCATCAAGCAGATCAAGGCGGGTGTCCTCGACATCGGTTACTATGAAACAGGATCGAGCGATGGATCTCCGGTGTTGCTGCTGCATGGATTCCCATATTCCATCGATAGCTACATTGACGTTGCACCAATGCTTGCTACACGTGGATGTCGGGTGATTGTTCCCTACCTGCGGGGACATGGATCAACCCGTTTTCTCGACAGCGAAACACCACGCTCCGGGCAGCAAGCCGCGATCGGTGTCGATGTGATTGCCTTGATGGATGCATTGCAGTTGAACCGTGCTGTGCTTGCTGGCTATGACTGGGGTGGACGAGCCGCTTGCGTTGTTGCGGCTCTCTGGCCTGAACGATGCACCGGTCTGGTGTCCGTCAATAGTTACCTGATCCAGGACATTGCCAAGGCAGGGCTGCCACTTTCACCCGCGATCGAATCCGGGATCTGGTATCAATACTATTTCCAGACCGAGCGCGGACGCGCCGGACTGACGGCTAACAGACGTGAGATTGCGAGGATTCTCTGGACTCGCAATTCGCCGAACTGGCGCTTTGACGAGGCAACGCTCGATCAACACGCCAGCGCCTTCGACAACCCCGATTATGTGGAGGTCGTCATCCATTCCTACCGCCATCGCCTTGGACTTGCTGCCGGCTATCCCATGTATGAGCAGCTTGAGCAGCGGCTCGCCGCGCAACCGACCATTACGGTGGCGACGATCACGCTGGACGGGGACGCAGATGGTGTCGTTCCAGCAACCGATGGGAAATCGACGGCAGCGAAGTTTAGCGGAGATCGCCAGCATCGGGTCATTCCAAATATCGGTCATAACCTGCCCCAGGAATATCCCACAGCATTCGCAGATGCGGTCTGGGAACTCGCATCAAAGAAACGTTGATGACTTCTCCACAGCTATGACGACCATAGACCTCTTTACCTTCAAAGGGATCTATCGACCACTCTCATGCATTTAACCGCCATGAACACCTACACACCGAGCGCCAGGGACATTATCGGATCATCACCGTTGATTGCAATCGAAAATGAAGAACCGGCCAAGCTGATTGTCGATCCACCGCTTCCCGAACCGTTGACCCAGGGCCGCGTTTTCATCCAGTACCGGACGGAGAATCTGCGTGTGTTGCCAGTGTTCGGCAAAGCCGCCCTGGAAGTATCGCCGCGCATCGGTCACATCCACATCACCGTTGACGATTTGCCGTGGCACTTTGTCGATACCAGCGGCGAAACGTTGATCCTGGTCGGACTGGAACCTGGCCCACACAAGGTACTGATCGAACTAGCCGACCCCACGCACAAGGTAATTACCAGCGAAACGGTGATGTTCACGCTGCCCAATCCTGAGCGATAAGTAGGCATCAAATTTTCTGTAATATTTTATACTAAATATGAACAATGCCGAAAATCCTCGACTACCCCTGCCGCCTTTCGATCGTGAATCCGCCATCCAAAAAGTCCGAATCGCAGAAGATGCTTGGAACACACGTAACCCTGAACAAGTATCACTCGCTTACACGTCGGATAGCATTTGGCGCAACCGCTCAGAATTTCTATCTGGTCGTGAGGCGATCGTACAGTTCTTGACACGTAAGTGGCTTAAAGAATTGGACTACCGTCTGATCAAAGAGCTTTGGGCTTTTCGGGACAACCGAATTGCTGTCCGGTTTGCTTACGAATGGCATGATGATTCCGGCAACTGGTTCCGTTCTTACGGCAATGAAAATTGGGAGTTCGACGAACACGGATTCATGCGGTGGCGTATTGCCAGCATCAATGACCTGCCAATTCACCAGAGCGATCGCAAATACCACTGGATACTGGGTCGTCGTCCCGATGATCATCCCGGATTGTCAGACCTCAATCTTTGAGAAGCCGGAGCAACGACCATATCACCTAGTTTTTATCCTGTAAGGAGTCTACTGCTATGAATGCAAACAACGGCATCATCAACCAGTTCAGCCCGTATGCAGTGACTGAAACTATTGATCGCTTTGCAGCCATCCTTCAAGCAAAAGGCATCACAGTTTTTGCCCGTATTGATCAACAGGCTGAAGCCGAAAAAGTCGGACACAAGCTTAGTCCGACGCAGTTGTTGCTGTTTGGCAGCCCGAAAGCCGGAACTCCCCTCCTAGTGGCAGAACCAACAATCGCCCTGGATTTACCCTTGAAAGTACTGGCATGGGAAACTACTGATGGCAAGGTGTGGGTGAGTTACAACGCTCCTAATTACTTAAAACAGCGATTTTCTCTCTCCGATGAGTTGGCGAAGAACATCGCTATCATTACACCTTTAATTCATCAAGCACTCTTTAATTAACTTATTTGTTGATTCAATTTAGATACTTGACTATTGACTCAATTTAAAATTCTCATGAAACTCATTTCTGTAAACGTCGGACTGCCGCGTGAAGTGACTTGGAAAGGGAAAACAGTTAGCACTGGAATTTTCAAAGAACCAGTCAGCGAACGGGTGATGCTGCGATCGCTCAATTTAGACGGTGATAGGCAAGCCGATCTCACCGTTCATGGAGGAGCAGACAAAGCAGTCTATGTATATCCGTTCGAGCATTACGATTACTGGCGAGGTCAATTGCCTGACACAGAGCTGCCATTAGGTATCTTTGGCGAAAATTTCACGACCACTGGGCTGAGAGAAGAGGAAGTGAACATTGGGGATTGCTTCCATCTCGGCACTGTAAAACTGATGGTGACACAACCTCGTCTACCTTGTTACAAACTGAGGATTCGGTTTGGACGACCTGATATGGTTAAACGATTTCTTGCAAGTCGTCGAACTGGATTTTACTTTCGTGTTTTGCAAGAGGGCGAAGTTGGAGCCGGAGACACTTTAGAGTTGGTGAGCCGGGATGACAACAATATTACTGTTGCTAATATCACTCAGCTTTATACTCATGAGCAGAACAATCCAGAGTTACTTCACCAAGCGGCTCAACTTGAAGCCTTACCCGAAAGCTGGCGCGACTACTTCCGGGAGCAAAGTCGTCGTCAGGATGTGAAATAGATGCTGTCAAGGAGTAATCTCATGACTACATATCACACAATCTCAATCGATGGTTTAGATATCTTCTACCGCGAAGCTGGTTCCCGTGATAATCCAACAATTTTGCTATTGCATGGCTACCCAACGTCGTCTCACATGTTCCGCAATCTCATACCTGCGCTTGCGGATAAATTCCATCTGGTTGCCCCTGATTACCCTGGCTTTGGTTATAGTGCCATGCCTTCTGTGGATGAGTTTGATTACACCTTCGATCGCCTTGCCGAAGTGATGGCAGGCTTTATCGATGCGATCGGCTTAAAACACTATAGTCTTTACTTGATGGATTATGGCGCTCCAATTGGCTATCGCCTTGCTACGCAGCATCCAGAGCGGGTGGAAACGCTGATTGTGCAAAATGGCAACGCCTACGAGGAGGGATTGGGCGACTTCTGGAAGCCCATGCGAGCCTATTGGCAGAACCGGACACCTGAGAATGCTGATTGGGTGCGCCAGACGATGACAGCGGATGCCACAAAACGGTATTACACCACCGGAGCCAAGAATCTAGAAAACCTCAGCCCCGATACCTGGATTCTGGATCAAGCGCTTCTCGATCGCCCTGGCAACCAGGAGATTCAACTGGCACTGAAATACGACTACCAGTCCAATTTGTTGCTGTATCCCCAATGGCAAGCTTACCTGCGTCAGTATCAACCACCCACGCTGGTGGTGTGGGGCAAAAACGATCGGGGCTTTTTAGTCGAGGGAGCCTACGCCTACAAACGCGACTTGCAGAACCTTGAGTTTCATTTGTTTGATACCGGGCACTTTGCGCTAGAGGAAGAGGGCAAGGCGATCGCAAACCATATACGTCAATTTCTCACGTCACGGTTGCAACCCATCCCTGCCTAATCAGTGCAAAGCTGCTTCATACCTGCATTCAGTAACTAGGTGGCAATAGCCAGGAACTTCTAGACATCGTATTCACCTTGTCAAACTCAAAGAATATGGAAGTGGACACTCAACACTATGACGACATTATTATCGGCGGCGGCAAAGCGGGTAAAACACTTGCACCAGCGCTGGTCGCTGATGGACGTAAAACCGCTCTGGTAGAACGCAGCTTAAATATGATTGGTGGCGGGTGCATCAATATTGCCTGTATTCCTACAAAAACTATGGTGGCGAGTGCCAATGTGGCAAACACAGTGCGAAACAGTGCCGCTTATGGTGTTAAAGCCAATGGACTCACTGTTGACCTAGCAGATGTGATCCGACGTAAACGAATGGTTGTGCAAGGGATGCGTGAAATCAACTTGCACAATTTAGAAACTGCTCTGGGTCACGAACTGATCATTGCAACAGCCCGCTTTGTTGCTCCCAAAACGATTGAAGTGACGACGGCTCTTGATACCACTCGCTTACTCACCGCCGAACGGTTGTTTATTAATACAGGCACAAGACCCTTAATTCCATCCGTACCCGGACTCACAGAAGCTGGGTTTTTAACGAGTGAGTCGATCATGGAGCTAGAACAGATGCCTGAGCATCTGATGGTTCTCGGTAGTGGCTACATTGGTTTGGAGTTTGCCCAGATGTTCCGGCGCTTTGGCTGTCGCGTTACTGTCATTGGGCAAAGTGAGCAAATCCTGTCACAGCAAGATCCAGATATGGCGATCGCGGTTCAAAGGCTACTGGAACGAGACGGTATTGAATTCTTGCTGAAGACGAAGGTGTTAAGGGTCGATGGCGCTGGTAATGAAACCATCCTTCAAATCCAAGTTGCTGATCGTCAGATCAGCCTCCAGGGGTCGCATTTGCTCGTAGCTGTTGGTCGTGCGCCCAACACCGATAGCTTAAATTTAGCTGCTGCTGGTGTGGCAACCGATACACGCGGATTTATTCAAGTCAACGATCGCCTGGAGACGAACATACCGGGGATTTGGGCGTTAGGCGATATCAATGGTGGCCCGCAATACACCCATGTGTCCCTCGACGATTATCGCATTGTCAAAGCGAATCTGATTAATGGGGGCAACCGCAGTAGACGCGATCGCCTGGTTCCATCCTGTCTGTTTATTGATCCAGAACTGGCTCATGTAGGTTTGACCGAAACCAAAGCACAGCAACAAGGGTATGCTATCCGAGTGGCGAAGCTGGAAGCATCAGCCATTCCCAGAGCGAAAACACTCGGTCAAACCGATGGACTACTGAAGGCGATCGTGGATACCGAGACAGGTCATATTCTAGGGTGTTCGCTCTTGTGTCATGAAGCGGGTGAAGTGATTTCGACGGTGCAGATGGTGATGCAAGCTCAGATGCCCTACACCGTTCTGCGCGATGGAGTTTTGACTCATCCCACGATGACCGAAGGTTTAAATATGCTGTTTTCAAAGTTGTAAGCAGGCAGCAAGTGCAGACCCAGGACTTACCAACTACCAATGAGGAGTTGAATTATGCAAGCTAATTCCAAAGAAAAACCTACCCGCCTGATCGCTTTTGCGATCAGTCATTACTGTGAAAAAGCACGATGGGCATTAGAAACGCTAAGTATTCCTTTCATCGAAGAGCCTCATGTGCATTTATCTACTACAAACAACGGAAAATGAGGATGTCTATCATGACTCAATATGACTACATTGTAATTGGTGCAGGCTCGGCAGGCTGCGTTGTCGCTAACCGTCTGACAGAAGACAGTGAAACAACCGTGTTATTACTTGAAGCTGGGAACCCAGATACGAAACCAGAGATTCAAATCCCAGCGAAATGCATCAGCTTACTAGGCTCCGAAGTGGACTGGGCATACTTCTCTGAGCCAGAACCATACCTGAACGATCGCAAAATCTTTTGTCCCCGGGGGAAAGTCTTGGGTGGCAGCAGTTCGATTAATTTCATGATTTATCTGCGGGGTAATCATCACGATTATGACCACTGGCAGTCATTGGGCAATCCCGGCTGGAGTTACCAAAATGTACTGCCTTATTTCAAGAGATCCGAGCATCAGCAACGTGGTGCCTCCGAATACCACGGGGTTGATGGGGAATTGAGCGTGACTGATCTCATTGCCCCTGCTGTGGTATCCCAACGCTTTGTCGATGCAGCCATAGCAATGGGATATCCCAACAATCCTGATTCCAATGGAATGCAGCAGTCAGGTGCAGGACTCTATCAGTTGACAATCAAGGATGGTAAGCGTCACAGTGCTGCTGCTGCTTTCCTCTTACCCATTCTTGAGCGTCCCAATTTGACTGTAATGACAACAGCTTTGGTGACTCGATTGTTGTTTGAGGGCACCCGCACCGTTGGGGTGGAATACCTGCACGAGGGCACGCTGCATCAAGTCAGGGTTAACCAGGAAGTGATTTTAAGCGCTGGCGCGTTCGATTCGCCCAAGCTGCTGATGCTTTCTGGCATTGGGAATGCAGAACACCTGCAAGCATTGGGAATTCCGGTACTGGTTGAGTTACCAGGTGTCGGTCAAAATCTTCAGGATCACCCTGTCGTGCCCGTGGTACACCAAGCAACTAAGGATTTACACACTGCAAGTACCAGTAGTATTGCTGAAGCTAGTTTGTTTTTACATACTCAGGGTAATCTGGATGCTACACCAGATTTACAGTTTCTCTTCGGTCCGATTGTGTTAGCACCCCCGGGCTATGCCCACTCTGGTTCAGGATTCACAAGTCTAGTCTGTTTGACCCATCCCCAAAACATTGGGAGTGTTAGTTTGCGTTCGCTTGATCCCAAGGACGCACCAATGATTCGGCTAAACTATCTGCAAAGTGAAGCCGATGTGCAAAAGCTCGTTGCCGGGATTAAATTAATGCGTAACTTGTTCTATGCAAGTGCCTTTGATGAGTTTTGCGGTGAAGAAGTCGCTCCCGGTGCAGAAAAGCAGAGCGATGAAGCACTCGTTGCTTACGTCCGAGAAGTTTGTAATACTGTGTATCATCCGGTCGGCACCTGCAAAATGGGCACTGATACAATGGCGGTGGTAGACCCGGAACTACGGGTACATGGGGTTGAGGGGTTGCGTGTCGTTGATGCATCCATCATGCCAACAATCACCACAGGAAATACGAACGCACCTACTATTATGATCGGCGAAAAAGCAGCCGATTTAATTAAAGCGAGCGGCACTCGACAAACTCTTCTCGCTAAGTACAACTTCCAAAATCCAGCCCACTCAACCTAGCTAGGAGTCGGCGAGAGACGACATTATTTGGACGACGTAGCCCTGTCTCTACACAATACTGCGCGGCAGGGCGATCGCGATTTCCAACTAATTGCACCAAAAGCTAAACCTCGAATAGCTTTTACACAGGCTCTCTAACCCCAGCTAAAAACAGTCAAATCGGTGGTTTGACTAAAAGTTTTGGGGTGGCAGTGGTTTTCCTTGGCTCTTAGGAACATTAACTACGTTTAAAGCTTTGGCAATTGCAATAACGTCATTATCTAAACGTTGAGCTTTAGCATTGCCAGGACAGCTAATATCTGGCGATTGCTGATCAGCTAACCTAATGGTAGTAGTTGTACCAAAAGAAACAGATTTGACGCAACTTTGTTTTGGCAAGTTAGATAAAGGTTCAGCAACTTTCAGGTCGCCCAAAAACTTTTTCGTCAATTTTTCGGACAATTTACCTTGATTAGACCCTTTGCCATCAACATAATTAACTTCTCCATTTGGTGATACGTAAATGCGGTATCCAATCGTATTTGTAGAGCCACTATTGAGGATAATCGCAATGTTATTGGGTACAAGCGCCATTGCTAATTGAGACGAACAAAGTAAAAATGATACACCTGCTAGCCCCAGTAAGCTATTAGAAAAAATCCGATTCATATAATAAATTTCCTCATTTATGAGTCTTGATTGTCAAAATTTTATGACCATTATTCATCTGGATAAGTTTCTTTAATTTCCTGATTTTAAACAGGCTGTTCAGCAAAAATCTCTGGTCATACTTTTGTTATAAGTTTGTCATAAGTGCGTCAAGAAAATATGAAATGATTAGTAGTTTTGCTTTACGGATTATGTGAGTTTCGCTAGCAAAAAACAAGGGCAAACCAGATAGATATTACATACTTTAATAACTCAGTATATCGCTGGCTTTGTTCCATGAACTAGAAAAACAGCACCTAACTACAAACGATCGCAGCCGATACCCATATCTTTTGGATAGCAAAAGATGTATTACTTGATGCAATGTCAGCATTCGTTACAAAAGCGATTGCCCGAAGCACAGTGCTTCGGGCAATCGCAATCCTTTGCGGCTTGTCGTTGGCGCAGCCTCTCCAAGAGTTGAGAAGACATCGCATCAGTAATCCCACAAATAACCAACTTGAATACTCAACAGGACCTTAAGATTAGCTATTTTTTCCCTATAGTTAACAAATATCTATTGCTGAAGATTGGGTGAACTCGGATTGCTATAGTCATACCATTGAGGCAAAATGACATAAACTTTTATTGGTTTATCGTATTTAACGCCAATTTCTTGCATAGAGGTAAAGATCATGGCTACTCTGCACCGTTCAACGACTGATATCTGGCTGCCGCTACCTGTTGCTGCATGGCAGGATACTTATAAAACGCTGCATCTATGGACTCAGATTGTTGGCAAAATTCGGTTAGCATTAGCTCCCAAAATCAATCATTGGTGGCACTCAACGTTGTATGTCACGCCCCGTGGACTCACAACCTCGACAATTCCCTACCGAACCCGCAATTTTCAAATTACCTTTGATTTTCTTCTTCATCAACTCCTAATTGAGACAAGTGATGGCACGACGAGAAGCATTGAATTGGCTCCCCGCTCTGTGGCTGACTTCTATCAAGCGGTGCTTAATACCTTGAAAGAAATCGGAATCGAAGTGCGGATCTGGACAATGCCGCAGGAAGTCGCTGCTCCAATTCCCTTTGAGCAAGATGAGGAACATGCTGTCTACGACTGCGAGTATGCTCAACGATTTTGGCAAATTCTGATTCAAGCCGAGCGGATCTTGACCCGATTCCGCTCTCACTATGCTGGAAAATGTAGCCCAGTACATTTTTTCTGGGGCAGCTTTGACCTAGCGGTAACTCGGTTCTCTGGGCAACGTGCTCCAGAACATCCGGGTGGTGTGCCCAATATGGCAGATTGGGTGACGAGAGAAGCCTATTCACATCAGGTCAGCAGTTGTGGTTTTTGGTTTGGAGGTGGCTCGGTCGAAGCCCTATTCTATGCGTATGCTTACCCGGAGCCAGAGGGATTCAAAGATTACCCAATTCAGCCGCAGTCAGCTTTCTATAGCCTAGAGATGAAAGAATTCATCCTGCCCTATGAAGCGGTGCGGCAGGCTAACGACCCAGATGCAATGGCGCTTGTATTTCTACAAAGTACATACGAAGCAGCCGCTAATTTAGCACAATGGGATCGTCCCGCATTGGAATACAATCCAGTGGTTAAGAGGTGACATAGTTGAGTGTTGAACATGATTAGGCAATCGAAATGAAAAGACCTGGATTTATTGAGCGTCATCACCTGTGGACAGAAATCCAAAAAGAAGCATCTGAAAAGATCAAGGCTGTTGTCAAAGAACGGGATCTATTGTTGATTCGTACCGCTTGGTCAGACCAGCATGGCATTGTTCGCAGTAAGTCGCTCTTACCCCAAGCGTTTTTAAGCGCCTTAGAAAACGGTATGCAAATCAGTACAGGGACATTCCTGTTTGATACTGGTGGTGCAATAGTATTTAACCCCTTCGTTCCCGGCGGTAGCTTAGACATGCCTCTGATGACAGGTGCGCCAAATCTTGTGGCTGTTCCTGACCCTCATACCTTCAAAATTGTGCCTTGGGCAAAACGCACTGGCTTTATCCTCTGTGACGAGTACTTTCAAAATGGCCAGGTAATGCCCTTTTCCAGTCGCGGTATTTTGCGCCAATCATTGGTAGAGTTAGATCAAAGAGGGTTGGAGCATATTGTCGGCTTAGAAGTTGAGTGGTATCTGGCAAAGTTGTCAGATCCGATGTTAGCGATCGCTGATGTTGGTACTTCTGGAAAACCTGGTGAACCTGCCAAAGTTAGCGCTGTAGAGCATAGCTTTCAATACCTTTTAGAATCCCACAATCCAGAGATTCACGACTTGTTGCGCGTTCTGGCAGAAAACTTAGTTGAAATGGGATTGCCTTTAAGGAGTGTAGAAAACGAAGGAGGTGCTGGTCAATTTGAATTTACCTTTGACCCAATTCCGGCATTGCAAGCTGCGGATACAATGATGATATTCCGAATGGCGACCAAGCAAATCTGCCGTCAACAAGGTTACATCGCATCATTTATGTGTCGTCCAGGATTACAAGGTTGTTCTTCAAATGGTTGGCATTTGCACCAATCCCTTGTAGACCGAACCACAGGCCAGAACGTTTTCATGTCTGCAAACTCCAAAAGCCTAATGTCAGATTTAGGTAAACACTTCGTTGGTGGTCTTCTGAAACACGCCAATGCTGCTTCTGTATTCACAACCCCGACAATTAACGGCTACAAAAGATTTAGACCTTATTCCCTAGCCCCTGATCGTGCAGGGTGGGGATTGGAAAACCGAGGAGCAATGATTAGATTACAAGGCGGTTTTGATGATCCCACCACCCACATTGAAAACCGAGTTGGAGAACCAGCAGCCAATCCCTATCTGTATATGGCATCGCAATTGATTTCTGGGTTAGATGGTGTAGATCATAAAGTTGACCCTGGCTCCCCAACAGAGGAACCTTACGCTACAGAAAGTCCGACCTTACCCAACAGTTTGCCAGAGGCGATTTCATATTTGAGTCAAAGCGAACTTTTTTCTCAAAAAATGGGGCAGGAATTCATCAACTTCATCATTAAGATGAAACAGAGTGAAATTAATCGCTTTTTAGAGTCCGTCGCTTCACAGCCACCAGAAGACTATTTAAAGCAGGTGACTAACTGGGAGCAAAGAGAATATTTTGAATTATTTTGAGTTGAGTTTGGTTTAAAGGACTTCCAAAAAATGAAATCACTAGTAAATCACAATCATAATCATTACTATTGCAGATTTACCATACTGCATCACCTTTGGTTTGAGCGTAGAATAACTGGATTAAGTCATTGATGAGGATTGCGATCGCTATGACTGCAACCACAAAAAACTTTACTAGATAAGATGTCAGCAAAATTATCGCATACGTCTCGAATAAATCTGGCGGGGCGGCTCTTTTCTTATTGTCTACCCCAAACCTAAATGCAGCTTGAGAGCAGCATCAACTAATTGCATCAAATGCTGATTCAAACAACCTACCCCATCTCCTAAAATGCGCTGCTTAGAAATCGTGCGTATCTGCTGCGCTTGTACCTTAGAAGGCTTAGATAAACCACTTTCCTCTGGATTCAATAAAACCTCAAAAGGATAAAGACGACTAACGTTAGACGTAATCGGTAAAATTGTCACCGTACTAGCAGCACTGTTATTAGCATCATTGCTCACAATTAGCACAGGTCGGCGTTTATCCATTTCTGCCCCTACTACTGGACTGAGATTAGCATAGTAAATTTCACCACGTTTCATCTGTTAACCCATCCCCGATCGTCAAATCCCAATCTGGGTCAACTTCCGCTGAAGCTTGGCTGTAAGCTTGCTCTAATTCCTGATAGCGCAGTAACTCCAGTGCTAACTCAATGACTTGGGAGCGAGATTTACACCCCTTTGTCACTTTGTAATTCTCAATAAACTCTATCAAAGATGCTGGTAAGGAAATGGATAGTTTTTCAGCTGGCATGGTATTACCAAAAGGTAATTCTATTTTTCTTACTTTATAGTAGCCAAAATAGTAGTAAATAAACTTCAATCCTAGAAAATAGAAATTCCATCGCAAAAGTCAGTTAAAACGCGGTGGTTATCAAGGTGTTAGTCCGTTAAAAGTGACTTGGGCTAATATACATGGACAGATTGTACAACTTTGTAATATCTAGAATCCTTCTGAGCATCAGAATTGTCTGGAAAAGAACATAAATAGTTGATTTCCTACTCAATCTTGCTTATACTTCGCAATGTAAGCTTTACTTGCTATAGTAAAAAATATTGGCATATAGATTGGTAGGAGAGTGCAATGATAAATCTTCGGGATGGGATTGCCACCCGTTGTAATCGGCTTGGTGGTCAGTGTGTCTTTGTGGCGGTCTAGGCCGTTAGGAAATCTTGATTTGATTTATACACCCACAGCTATGATCGTCGCCCAAGCAATCATTGCTTTTCCAATTGTAGCTGGCTTCAGTTTTACAGCAATTGTCAGTATTAATCCGAAACTACGCTTGGCAACTGTTGTCAATGGGGACGACACAGTGGCAAGCAAACTTGTTGCTGATCAAGGAAGCACGTTTAGGATTAATGGCTGCTGTCATCGCCGGTTTTGGTCGCGTCATCTCAGAAGTTGGTGCATCCATGATGGTGGGCGGCAATATCAAGGGACAGACAAGAGTTTTGACAACAGCGATCGTTACGGAGGTAGGGAAAGGAAATTACGATGTTGCGATGGCGATCGCATACATTCTACTGATCATCACATACACTCTTATCGTATTGCTGACTATCCTACAGCATGACATAAATTATATATTCCTGGAGGTTCCATGATTCGGAGAATTTTCATTGCATGTTTGGCTTGTTGCTTGGCGATTCTGAGTGCTGAAGCGAGTGATATACTGGTCAAGCAAAACCCAGCTATTGCCCAATCCCCAGCGAATAAAAATGTAATCGTGGCAATGACAACGAGCATTGAGGACAGTGGGCTGCTAGATGATTTGGTTCCAGCGATTGAAAAGAAAACAGGATACACTTTAAAAAAGGTTGCAGTCGGCACAGGACAGGCTTTAGCTTTAGCTGAAAAGGGTGAAGTTGACGCACTGTTCGTCAATTCACCGAAAGCTGAACGGAAAGTTTTGGCAGGTGGTGCAGTGATTAATCGTCACTTGGTAATGCACAATGACTTTGTGATCGTCGGGCCAGATGCTGATAAGGCAAAGATCCGAGGTAAAAAGAATGCCGTGGAAGCATTCTCCCTGATTGCGAAAAATCAAGCATTGTTTATATCGCGGGGTGATGACTCAGGTACTAACAAATTAGAAAAAGATTTATGGCAATTGGCAAATATCACACCATCTGGCAGTTGGTATCAGCAAACAGGTTCAGGAATGGCTCAAACCTTGCAAGTTGCCAATCAAAAACTGGGATATACCTTAGCAGATCGAGCAACCTATATATTTCAGAAGAAAAACCTGTCTTTGCCAATACTGGTGCAAGGAGACAAGAAACTGTTGAATCTCTACCATGTCATGGAAGTGAATCCTCAGAAATTCTCCAGGGTGAATAGTGCAGGAGCTAAAGCGTTTATTAATTTTGTCTTATCTCCTGAAGGACAGACACTAATTGCAGCCCACGGGAAAAAAGAGTTCAAACAACCGCTATTTTATGTTGATGCGGGTAGAACGGAGAA
Organism: Nostoc sp.; assembly: GCF_036919555.1. Taxonomy (GTDB): domain Bacteria; phylum Cyanobacteriota; class Cyanobacteriia; order Cyanobacteriales; family Nostocaceae; genus Nostoc. Next base: position 47,780 of record NZ_JBALCS010000085.1, on the reverse strand, counting down.
AGATTACGGCTTTTAAAAAAAACTTGAGTATCAGATCATTAAGGGTTGCTTTACTGCATATTTGAGTATTCTTTTCCAGTTTTTTCAGAGATTTGTATTTGTGAATACAATCATCCAAGGGGCTGTGAAAGCTCTTGAGCTATTAACAAGTGGCGATAGTGACGTTTTTCAAGTCATGACAATGACATTGTTTGTATCTGGAACAGCTACAGCCATTAGCGTTTTACTGGGACTACCATTAGGAATGTGGCTGGCATTAGTGGATTTCGCCGGCAAGCAGACTCTGAATAGTTTGATTAACTTTGGTATGGGATTGCCACCCGTCGTAATCGGCTTAGTGGTCAGTGTATTTTTGTGGCGGTCTGGCCCATTGGGAAACCTTGATTTAATTTATACGCCCACAGCAATGATTGTCGCCCAAGCAATCATTGCTTTTCCAATTGTAGCTGGCTTCAGTTTTACAGCAATTATTAGTATTAATCCGAAACTACGCTGGCAACTTTTGTCAATGGGGGCGACACAGTGGCAAGCAAACTTGTTGCTGATTAAGGAAGCACGTTTAGGGTTAATGGCTGCTGTCATCGCCGGTTTTGGTCGCGTCATCTCGGAAGTTGGTGCATCTATGATGGTGGGGGGTAATATCAAGGGACAGACAAGAGTTCTGACAACAGCGATCGTTACGGAGGTAGGGAAAGGAAATTACGATGTTGCAATGGCGATCGCATATATTCTTCTGATCATCACATATACCGTTATCGTGTTGCTGACTATCCTACAGCATGACAGGAAAATTCTATGAATACTAACGAGTATGTCCTTAATATGCGACAGGTGAGCGTCGATAGCAAAACACGTAAAAATATCCTGTCAATTGAAAATTTTGCAGTCCGTCCAGGAGAACTGGTTGCTGTGCTTGGCCCCAATGGCGCTGGTAAAAGCACTTTGTTAAGAACAATCAATCTTTTGCAACCTTACCGTGGTGAGATGCAATTATTTGGGCTGGATGTCCATAATACCAATAAAACATTGTTGCGTCGTCGTTCGGCTTTGGTATTTCAGGAAACCTTACTACTGGATGAAACTGTTTTTAATAATGTTGCCAAGGTATTAAAGTTTCGCGGAACACCAACACACAAGATTCCGCAAAGGGTACATACTGCACTTGCAACTTTTGGCTGCGAACACTTGGCAAAACGTTCAGCTCGTTCACTGTCTGGTGGTGAAGCGAAACGGGTTTGTATTGCCTGCGGTTTAGTTGCTGATTCCGAATTACTGCTTTTGGATGAGCCTTCTGCCTCTTTAGATGTGGGAATACGTCCCCAGATAATCGAGAAAATTAGACAATGGGCCCAAGCTAGGGGATCAGCAGTCATATTAGTCAGTCATAATTTTACAGATATACTGCATTTTGCTGATAGAGCGATCGCTTTATTTGACGGTTGTATTGTACAGGATGATAACTTGGAAACCATCATCCGCCGACCAGCTAACGAGCAGTTGGCCAGACTGGTAGGGATAGATAATATTATTCCGTGTCGGGTAGAACAGAGTAGCCGTGGAAATTTTATCAAACTTGCAAATGGGATAGAGTTTTTATATCCTGGGGAAATCACAAAGCCAATTACTGCATGTTGTTTATCTGGCGATACTTTCAATCTTTTCGATGCAAGTTCTTCAATGTTGCATAAACCTTGGTCAGTAATTATTGAAGGGCTAGTAGAACGGGTTTTAAATGGTATTGGGATTTGTAGTATTTGGGTTAAGGTGGGAGAACAAACTTTAATCGCCAGAGTGCCCCGGAGTCATATATTCGGCAATGTATATCCCCATGAAATAATTAAGCTGGCATTCAATCCTAAAGATGCACATTTTGTTTAGAAAAAATGGCGTTATATCATGTCCGCTTGATTACTTATTAAACCCGAAGAACCCACCCTGCCAAAGCTATGCTTTGTCTCCCTGCCCCTAATCCCCAGAGGGTATCCCGAGTTCCCCGCAGGCTCTTAGGGGTTGGAGGTGGGGTTCTTTTATTATGGGTAATTTGGCGGACATGATATTACTCACCCGCCGCAGATAACCTCAGAATGTGTCACTCATACCTAAAGAGTGGTTGCAGGAGGAATTTAAATTTATGCAGAGTTTTCCTTTAAGCACACAACCAACCATTGCAATCCACTCTAAACAGTCGCTACAACTTCCCCGATTTTGCTGATATCGTAACCGCCGAGAATTTCAAATTGTGAGTGAACCATCCGATGTCCCAAAGTACTAAGCAACTGCTGTACTGGTGCTTCTTCCAAATATTTCTTGAGAATCACCAAATCATATCGTGACTGATGTAAAGGGATAAATCCCAGCCCAAAAGCGGTAGCTACAGATGCCGTACTCATACCAGCATCAGCAACTCCTCCGACTACAGCTTGGGCAACATCTTGGTGACTTTTGAGTATATTGTCAAAGCCCTGAATAGCATCGAACGGTATCTGCTCTTTTTGGAGTGTTTGTTCCAAAAGCATCCGACTACCAGAACCTATTTCGCGGTTGACAATAGTCGCTCCCCCTGCAACTAAGTCATTAACTGTTCTAATTCCCATCGGGTTGCCAGACTTCAACAAAAGTCCTTCTTCCCAAACACCAAGGGTAATCAGAACTGCTTCCCTCCCAGCCAGAACATCTCGAACAAAGGGAGTATTATACTCACCAGTTTCAGGATCATACAGATGCATCCCAGCAATGTGCGCCTCACCTCTGCATAGACTGTGCAATGCAGCCATGCTATTGGCGAAGTTATATTGAACTCGCAGTTGGGGATGCCAGCGTTCGGTGGCTCTTGCCCATAGTGAAATCACAGGGGCACAACCAGCAATCACAACTGTGTTGTGAAGTGTGTCGAAATTATCGTCTAAAAGACGGACTCGAACTTTATTTGTACCTGTTTGGCTAGTGCCTTCACCCTTCGGGTTCGACAGTTTGCTTATGCCGGGGAACCCTTTCGGCAGTTCCTCCTGGGGGAAACCCCCAAGAGAGGACTGCCTCACCACCGCAACTGCTTCACCATCAGCCGGAATCATATCTTGGCGAAAAGCATCTTTACCAATTAAGGGATAAGCTATCCATTGTCCTCCTACACGAGCCATGCTAACTCGTAGTTGCTGACCATTCGGAACAGGTTTGGCAAGAACGGCTTCAATTTCAGGTAAATCCCGCTCTAACCAGAATAGATCCTCAACTTGACAACCAAGCGCTTTGGCCAAGCGAAGTGTTATGGCAACTGAGGGAGCATATTGTCCCGACTCTACACCACTAATAGTCTGACGAGTCACACTAGCGATGTTAGCCAAATCTTGTTGGCTCATGCCTAGACGGGTTCTGATTGACTTCAAGTTATTACGTAGGTCACTATCCTGCTTCATTGGCTTTGTCTCTTAGTTTCAAAAAGCCGTAGCGGATTTAACAAAGCATCTGCCAAGGCGAAAGTCTGGTCTTTGAGTTTAGATCATTTCTCTTTGACGACATGACTGTGCTTTCGCTGTCGTGATTCCCCATATAAGAAAGACTATCACATCAATTGCCAATTTGCTTGCGAAGCGCAAAAATAATTTGCGGGTGTTTAGTTTTTACCTGCTATTTTGGCTCAAAAGCCCAAATTCCAATAAACTGAGCATTTGTCTAGTATCATCTGATTTTCCTAAGCTAAGGAATAAGAATTAAATAACATACAATTTACAGCAGATTGCAACAAGCACCTCTGTACAGATTATTATAAGGGCACAACATTGTTGTGCCCCTACCTGTATACCTCATTTACCTGAAAAACGCTCTATGTCCCTGGCTTACGCATCTACGTTTTGATTGCGACCGAGCATCTTACGTAAATCTAAACCCCCTGAAGGTTTGCTCTGAACTACAGATTTAGGGTATAAAATATCTCTAAGGTCTTCACCTAACAGAGGATTAATAATCTCACAACAACGGTCAATATTTTCTCTAAATACTGGTTCGACTTGGTACAATTCATGGGCCATATTCACATATTGAGTACCCACACCAGTAAACATAAAAGCAACGGGTCGTGCGCTTGTTTCGCAAATGCTGCTGATAACTCGTTTTGGATCTTCTAATCCAACTACAGCATCGGCAATATCACGACAAACAACCGCACGTCGATGCTGAAAATCTTGACGACCAACTTGTAATGTATATGCCACATCTGCCAAGTTACTATCTGGATGCTGCTTGAGATGTGCCACTAAATTAGCAGTTGCTGTTTCCAAAGCCGAGCTAGTTTTTGCAGATAACTTTAAAATTTGGTAAGGACGCGATACTTGAGAAGCTACAATAGTAGGTGCTTCTTCCAAAACTAAATGAGCATTGGTACCACCAATCCCAAAAGAACTAACACCAGCACGTCGGGGGTTTCCGTCGGTTTCCCATGCCAATAGCTTGCTATTAACATAAAAAGGACTATTGGCAAAATCAATCTTCGGATTCGGTTGGTCGAAATTCAAGCTTGGTGGTATCTGTTTATGTTTTAAAGCCAAAACAGTTTTAATTAAACTAGCGACACCTGCTGCTGCACCTAAATGTCCAATATTTGTTTTTACAGAACCAATACCGCAAAAAGCTTTCTTTTGCGTACTGTAACGAAAAGCTTGAGTCAGTGCAGCAACTTCAATCGGGTCTCCTAAAACTGTTGCTGTACCGTGGGTTTCAACATAAGAAATTGTTTCGACATCAACTTCTGCAACTGCTTGAGCTTCGGAAATTACCGCAGATTGACCTTCAATACTTGGTGCAGTGTAACCAACTTTCAAAGAACCAGAGAATATCAAGAGAAGAGGTTAAATCGAGATTTTTTTCCGCAAATTTTCGTTTTTTAATTCTACTTCTAAATATTCAGCAATAGATTCAATATTTGGATATTACCAGAACAATGTTGGTTCTAACTCACAGCCGAGCCATTGTCCTAGCTCGAATGTAATGTTAACAGCAACAGAAGAATCAAGACCATATGCAGCAAAAGGTTCATGAATATCAATTTCATCTGAACTTAGTTCGAGTAACATAGCTAAATGCGAAATCAACCATGTAGTAATAGCTTCTCTTGTAGGACTATCATCAAAGTGATTATCCTGATTTATCTCCTCAATTGCAGGTTCTTTAAACCCATGCAATGTAGAAAATTGTATTTGTTCTAACAAACTATCTAGATTAGAATGTAGTTGCAGTAAATCTTGTTGAGGATTCAACTTCCAAGCATCTAATGCGTCTAAACTTGCATTGAGAAAACCAGTCCGACAAGCATGACGCTGAATTTTACCACTCGAAGTTTTGGGGATACTAGCTGTCTTGAGCAGCACCACAGCATAGACTTGCAATTCATGCTGCTCTGAGATAGAACTACGGATAGCTTTAATTACTTCATCACCTTTGAGATTGCGTAAATAAGCCCTCTCGACTTCCTGAACAACTACTAATTTTTCTTGGGAATTTACCTCCACAGAAAAAGCTGCTCCGGCACCTGCTCGCAGTGCTGGGTGACTTTGTTCAACCGTCACTTCAATATCTTGAGGGTAATGATTGCGACCTCGAATAATAATTACATCCTTGATTCTTCCGGTGATAAACAATTCACCATTGTCTAAAAAGCCTAAATCTCCGGTGCGTAAAAATGGACCCTCCTTGCTATCTGCTAAAAAAGCATTAAAAGTTTCTTTTGTTAGTTCTGGTTTTTGCCAATATCCAGCTGCAATGCTCAACCCTGATACCCAAATTTCTCCCACATGATTATCAAGACATCGAGTTCGAGATTCGGGATTGACAACTAGAACTTTTTGGTCTTTGCTAGTTCCAACACCAATAATTCCTCTTGCACCCTTGTGGTTCTCATCAACCAACAGTACGCGATTTTGCTCAAGAGCTGCTCCTTGACAAAACTTGACAACAGGTGCTTCAGATTTCAATCCTCCAGACACAATCAAAGTTGTTTCTGCCATTCCGTAACAGGGGTAAAATGTTTTAGACTGGAAGCCAAAATTAGCAAAAGTACTGGCAAAATTTACCAAAGTTTGATGACGGACTGGTTCAGCACCTGTAAAAGCTACTTCCCAACTGCTAAGGTCAATATTTTCTAGTTGTTGGGGAGTAACTTTGCGGCAAACAAGATCATAAGCAAAATCCGGGGCACCGCTGGTAGTAGCTTGATAACGTGAAATCGCTTCCAACCATCGTAGAGGTTTTTGTACAAATGAAACCGGAGACATCAAGACAACAGAGAAATTACTGTAAATAGGCTGCAACACCCCACCAATCAGCCCCATATCATGATATGGGGGCAGCCAAATCACACCTTTGCTATTAGATGTATTCCCAAAATATTTACGAATTAACTCTGAATTATGCAGCAGGTTTCCATGACTAACCATTACTCCTTTTGGCGTACCTGTAGAACCGGAAGTATACTGGAGAAATGCTAAACTATCCCCGCGTAGATTAAGTTGCTGCCATCCTAAAGCATTATCTCCTTCGATATCATCAGTAGCAAAACACTGCAACTTTGCTAATTTTGGTAGAGATGCCAATTGACTTTCTATATCTGCTAACTGCGATTTAGTGGTCAGCGCTACCGTTGCTTGAGCATCTAAAATAATTGCCTCTAACCTTGAATATGTTTGATTTTTACGTGGTGGATAAGCAGGAACAGCAATAACCCCCGCATATAAACATCCATAAAAAGCAGCAATAAATTCTAAACCTGGTGGGTACAATAACAAAGCTCGTTCACCAGGAGCCAAGGTTAACTGTAGTCTAGCAGCGATCGCCCTAGCTTTTAAGTCTAATTGATTGTAAGTCATGCTCGCACTTTCGATTTCTCCATCCCCTAAAAAAGTAAAAACCTTCTTATTGGGTTGCTCTGAACTTCGGCTACGCAGTAATTCTACTAAACACGAAAAATTAGAGTTGATGTTAGTGTTTTTCATTTGTCTTTTTTGTTGGAGTCATTATTTATATTCGGAGATTTTCTGTCACCCTTGTTATATACTAGGGTTCACCCTCCCTCAGTTTATGCAGTAAATAAGTAGGTAGGCAGAATAAAACCAAACTATGTTAACAAAAATGAACGAGGCTAAAACCCTTTTTCCTCCTGCTTTCTGCCTCCTGCCTCCTGCCTTATCCCAACGACAAATATTTACGCCCACCTACTTAGGTAAATAAATTACAATCTCAAATCTTATTACTCACTTATTCATCGCAGAGAGATAACATCAGATGAGCTACAGGGTGTTTGTAAATACCCTCCTTAAATTCTTCTGCCATTTTCTTGTTAGAGATTTCGGCAATTAAGTATTCCACAAGCTGCTTTGGTGTAAAGTGTGAAGATTTTTTTAAAGCATTATCTATAATAATATCCGCGATAATACCGATAGCATTTTTAAGTTCTTGCCGACAGCAATCGATAAAATTTTGTTTAAAATTGATAGGATTTTGTAAATATAAATTACTATTTTTTTGACTGTATCCGCTAAGTTTTTTATCTAATTTTTGTAAAACTAAAAACTCTTCTAAATCTTCACAAGCTATTTTTATCGGTTTCTGTATTGGCGTAAACATCACATTATTATTGAGTAAATTATGTTGCAAATTATTTAGTTTTAGCATAATTTCTGTCGCTGACTGGTAGCGGTCGTTTGCTCGTTCTGCCAGCATTTTTTCAAGTATGCTGGCAAAAGAATCGCTTATATTAACTTGAGAGCGCCATTGCCAGTTAAGAGATTCATCTATCAATAGATGTGGCATTTTTCCAGTTAAAAGAACTACGGAGCAAATACCAAGAGAATAGATATCGCTAGAAGGATAAGAATATCCCCCGCGCAACTGTTCGGGTGGAGAATAGCCAATTCTACCCACTACTGACTTATCAACCGAATAGTATAAACTTACAGAATCCGTCGATGAAATCGGATCTGATGCATCTTTAGCAACTCCAAAGTCAATCAGTACAGGTTTAGATTGATTGTGTGGAAGCATGACATTTTCCAATGAAATATCTCTGTGAATAATCTGCTGCCCGTGGACGTACTCTAAAACTGCTAACATATCTAGCAGCCATCCTCTAACTTCTGCTTCTGAAAATGGTTTGGCGGTTTCAGAAAGGCGATTAGATAAAATTTCTGAATAATTATTGCCGTCAATATATTCTTGTACAATAAACAGCCGTTCTTCATTTGTGAAACAAGCCAAAAATTTGGGGATTTGAGGATGTTGAATTTTATATAGAATTTTGGCTTCTCTTTCAAATAGCGCGTTGTATTTACTTTCTATCTTGGCTTTAGATGTTATTAATGTGGATTCTTTCAGAACACAATATTCATTGAAACGCTGATTATCAAATGCTAAGTATGTCCGTCCACAACCTCCCTGTCCAAGAAGTTTCTGAACCAAGTAGCGATTATTGATTAATGTTCCTTGATTAATTGCTGGTAACATCAGAAATTTATAATAAAATTACAAAAAAACTACAGGTATGTGTGGAGGGCAGCAGGAAAGTAGAAAGTGCAAAAAGCCTAAAATACTCCTAGTTATAAGCGCGGATTACAGAAGTGCATTCTGCGATGGTGATACTTTAGTAGGGTTGGAGACATATAATTTATGCAGCACGATACTCCAAGTCGAGCCTTCATATTGCATGTCCAGTACGAACACGGCAATCATCTTCTGCGAAGGTAACGTCCAAAGTCCAATGTAGACCGTTCTCAATGCTCCAATGGAGACGGATAGCCTGCCCCAGTTTACAAGCGTCACTTTCCAAACTAGTTAAATAAAACTGAACTTCACGAGTAGTTTTATTCCACAAGTGTCGTACCCGCACTACCATCACGACACTTTGAAGTCCCACCCAATCACCTTGTTGATCTAGAGTCGGTAGTTGAGAAATGCTTACACTCCAAACAAGTCTTTTTTCCGTGCGATGATGTCCTTTTTCCACCCGTTCGTCGTAGCTTACGGTGATGCCCTCAAATCCTTGGGCTTGAGCTTGCTCAAACCAAGTTTTGACCTGCCCATAAAGTGTCGGATGGTTGGCTTTAAGTGCTAGGACGTAATTTGCCTTCGCATTATATATTTGTGTAGCGATCGCTGGTTGAGTACCCATTGCATCAATCGTAATGATGCATCCTGCTAAGTTAAGTAGCTCTAATAAGGCAGGAATTGCAGTAATTTCATTCGATTTTTCAGATACTTTGACTTGTCCCAAAACAAGGCGATGTTCACTTGCCCATGCGCTAACTAAATGTATTGCCGATCTCCCTTGTTCTCTGTTGTAAGAGCCTTTAAGAGTCTTACCATCAATGGGAATTACTTGTGCCCCAACTGTTTCAACTATCGACTGTACTCATCTGTGAAAACAACGCTCAAATACTTTTGGGTTGATACGTTCAAACACTCGCCGAAAGGTATCTGGACAAGGAATGCCATTCGGTAGAGCTAAAAACTGCTCTAACCAATTAGACTTGCTAAACCCATAAGTTTCCATATCCTCCCATCCTTTACCCCCTGTAATCACTGATAAGATACCGATGATTAAAATGTCTGTCAACAAGTGGGCACGGGTACGTTGCGATCGCGGATCTTCTATCTCACTAACAAGTGAGTACATCTGTTCTATTATCTCTGTGGCACTGGGTAGACGTACAGGTTTTAAGTTTTTATGTTGTGAACGAGCAGAGTTGAAGCCTGATGCCATGAGACAGTCCTCGATCAGTGATTAACGCTCTGCTGATTAGCGTACTACTTAACATATTTCATGCTCAAATTAGATGTACTTAATTCATACTCCAGTCAAATTATCTGTATTTTAAAGCACAAAATTAGATGCGCTTACCCTGAACTGGAGACAAGCAGTGAACAGTTTTGCTTACCCGTAAAAATCATCTACGCGAATATCACGCCAAATATCCGAAATCTGCCAGCCTGATTTCCCCACCGACTGCACTATGGGATTATCGCGTAATGAAATGTAGTTCGGTTCTATTGGTTCTGGAATCGCTGCTGGTTCCTCATCAACCACAGGAGTTGGAAAATTGACGGTATCAGCTTGAAGATTTTGGTCTTCGGTATCTTGCATCTCCATCATTTTCTTCAGAGTCAGCTTCTCAGATTTTTTGATGATCTTCATAGTTTATCTATTAAAAGTTTTCATTTACTACTTTCCCAAAGGCATTGGCTGAAAATCTGGATGACAGTAGAACTGTAGAAAATTGGGGAAGGTTGGGTGTTAATAATTGCACGGAATTAATAAGATACAGCAAATCTATGCATTATACGAGTCCCTTGCTCAGGAATTTATCAATTGGATACAAATCTCTTTTTTGAGCCACTTCAGCCTGATAATGGAGAGTTAAGAGTTCTCGCCGTCGGGGAGGATTGAGAAACTTGTCAGGACATAAAGGAAAAATCCTGGTAGTAGACAATGAAGCCAGTATCTGCCGGATTTTATTTTGCAGACACGTCTTGAGATGATTGCGTACAACCGCACCCCGACTGTCTGCTAAACTCTGCTTCTACGAACCCAGATATCCAATCTTGATAATGTCGTTAATTTCAAATACATTAGCAACCTTCGTGGCTCTTTTCCCAATCGCCAATCCAATCGGTGCAATTCCGGTTTTTTATAGTTTAACAGCGAGGGAAACATCATCTGAACGTCATCAGCAGGCAAAACAAACTGCCACAAATGTAGTTTTAGTTTTAGCTGTGTTTTTAGTCGCTGGCAGATGGATACTAGAATTTTTTGGAATCTCACTTCAGGTGCTGCGAGTAGCAGGCGGATTACTTGTTGCTCATACAGCGTGGGAAATGGTTACGGCTCGTCAACGACTAACTCCATCAGAAAATGATGAAGCTATAGATAAAGAGGATATTTCTTTTACACCAATGGCAGTGCCCTTGATCAGTGGCCCTGGAGCAATTGGGGTAGTAACGAGTTTATCGATTAGCTTTAATCATTGGGTAGATTATCTAGAATCTTTAGTGGGAATTGTTTTAATCGGGATTAGCCTTTACCTGTGCCTTGTCTTAGGAGAGCCACTGATTGAGAGATTAGGAAAAAATGGTGTAGGAGCCTTAAATCGAGTTTTTGGTTTTTTCATCCTTGCTATTGGTGTACGGTTTATTTCTGATGGCTCTATTTCCTTGTTGAAAGAGGCGTTCCATATTCAAGCTAAATAATCTATAAAGAAGAAGTACGTCAACTCCAATTCGCAATTCGCTTTTTCGCCCATTCGCTTTTTCTTTCCCCACGCACGCCACTTGCTCTATTTGGGGAAACCTGTGTCACATTTCTCAACAGTCAAAACTCAACTTACTAACCGCGAATGCCTTGTCTTTGCACTCACGGATCTAAACCTATCACCACAAGTCCAGGAAAAACCACAGTCATTAAAAGGCTACTACGGGTCATCTCAAGGACAGAGCGCTGAAATCATCGTATCTGGTCGTACCATAAAAGCCCGTGCAGACATCGGTTTCAAGTGGAATACTTCAAGCGGCGTGTATGACATGATAGACGATAGCTATGAGACAGTCCCTCGCCTGGGACAGGACTTCTTCACCCATAAACTGATGATGGCTTATGGCAAACGAATGGTAAAAGCCAAAGCTGCACAGTTACTTGAACAGTTTGGCGAGTGTGCGATTAGTGAAGAAACCAACGGCACTGTGCAAACCCTACGACTAACTTTTGCCGGACATCAGGAACAACAGCAATATACGCAATATACAAGGAGATAAGGCATGGAACGCGCAATACTAATACATTTCGATTCCGTCACTGGTGAAATTCGAGTAGAAGCGGAGGGGTTTGAAGGGCTAACTTGTTTGGCGGCGACTCAACCGTTTGAAGAGGCGTTGGGGGTTGTGGAGGGCGAGCGCATTTATAAACCTGAAGCCCAACAACACCATAGGACTACGAACAGCAGTCAAACACGTTTACGTCAGTAATTAGTAATCAGTTACCAATCTGAAATCGACTGGTAACTGATTGTAAAGGCTTCGCCAAAACATGAATGAAGTTATCTAAAACTTGCTATGAAACTCTCGAATCTGCTCTCTACACTCGATTCACAAATCCCCATTGCTGCCCTTGACGTGCTTTCGCCCGATGCGGCGACGATTGGCGACGATTATTCAGTGGTTGACTACTGAAGCTAACAACAAGCTAAACAGTCCAGTGTTCTTCTGGAATCTGGGAGTGTCCACCCTGGAGCAATGTTTAATTGCAGCAGATGGGGGATTAATATTTAAGGCAGTACGAGAGTATAAAAAACCTCCACAGGCTGATCCACTGTTATATGTGTTTGACTACATTGCTAATTTTAATGGTGTTGGGATTTTCATTTTGGGAGATATTCACCCATTTATCGGCAAGAACTCACCTCAATTATCCTGGGAGATTTTATCCAAAGTCAAAAACCTTTACCACAGGTTAAAACCCACAGATAAACGCATTGTAATGTTGGGTCAAAATATCCAGTTACACGAGTCTTTAATTAGGCTCATTCCTTACTGTGAAGTCCCTTTACCTAATGTTGAGCAAATACTATTTCATCTCAATTCTTACTTACATGACTTACAACAGTCTGCCACAGAGCAACAATTAACTTTCACTATCTCTTTAGAAGATGCTGAAAAAGAAACCTTGAGCCGTGCAGCTTTGAGATTAACCTTGGAGGAGATTAGCGACTTCCTGCGTTTAACGGTCAAACAGAATCTAACTGATGATGGGATTTTAATTGATAGTCATTTCATAACAGCAGCCGTCGAGTACAAAACTCGCCTACTGTCTCAAATAGGTATCGAGTTGGGCAAACCTGCCACAATCCCAGTAGGCGGACTTGATAACTTGCGCGAATGGCTGACGAGGCGGCGGCGACTGTTCACCCAAGAAGCGCGTGAGCTGCATTTGCCACAACCCAAGGGTGTGTTACTAGCTGGGGCCTTGCCACAACCCAAGGGTGTGTTACTAGCTGGGGCCTCCTGGTACTGGAAAATCCCATACAGCCAAAAACATCGCTAACATACTCAATTTACCACTCCTACAGTTAGATATCGCTTCGATGCTGGGAAGTCTGGTTGGCGAGTCTGAGGGGAATGTGCGCCGCGCCTTGAAAACAGCATCCGCTATCGCACCCTGCGTTTTGTGGGTTGACGAAATCGAAAAGGCACTTTCTGGTAGCGGTGACACCAGTGGAGTCAGCCAAAGAATCCTCGGTACTCTGCTCACTTTCATGTCTGAATCAACCAGTGGCGTGTTTGTGGTTGCTACCTGTAACGACCCTTCAGCACTCCCCAGTGAGTTGAAACGCAAGGGTAGGTTTGAGGAAAATTTTTTCGTTGACCTGCCCACTGAACCAGAGCGTGTACAGATTTTGTGGATTCACCTAGAGCGATTCGGTATTCAAGTACAGCTTGAATATCTCGAAGCGATCGCTGCCAACACCGCAAAGTTTTCAGGAGCAGAACTCGAAACCCTAGCTTCAGAAGCGGCGCTGCTGGCATTCGATGAAGGACGACCGCAGCAGGTGACTTTAGGGGATTTGGAGAATTGTTGTCAAACCATTACCCCGCTTGCAGTTCAGGATGCTGCTGCGGTGGAACGGATGCAGTCTTGGGCATCAACCGCACGGAGAGCAAGTAGTCCTGTTGTACAAGCGGCGAAAACTCAGTCTTTGCGTACTGCTATCTGAAAATAGTCCCTACACCCTTGGGGATGCAAATTGATCCATACAGGGTATACCCAGGGTAAGCGCATCTTGTCAATAAGAAAGGCATAATCTCAATAAAGACCCAATTAATCGCATTAAACCCCGCTTATTGATAAGAAATTAGGCGTAGGCGTAGCCCGTCGTAGACATCGCTATTAGCCTGTAGAAATCAACCTAACCATAAACCCCTATTCTATCGTTAATACATTAAATGTATGTTTTGTCAATCCAATTTGAGATGCGCTTACCCTGAGGGTATACCAAAGCGTAGCAGATGTTGATTATCAGCGCGAATTACTCAATTCTCTACTTACACCTACACCACAAACTGCTGCGGTAGCTCTTAGTCATACTTCCCCAATTGCTGTGGATAAGATAGTCAGTCTCAAGACTATCAGTAAGAACTTTTGGCGGCATTTGTAAACGAATTACCACAAAGCTTATTGAAAAGTTTGGTGGGAATCAATTGATGATGAAAGAATTCACTATTTCGGGTTTACATAAATCCGAAATAGTGTATCAATCTTTTGATTAATTCTTGAACGAAGTGAGCTATTCTTAAAAATTAATGCGACGATAGATTTCAGACAGGGGTATTTCTACGTTGTTTAAACTGTGCAGAACAATCCCCTGCTCAAGATGAGAATGAACTTGCCAGAGCCAGCGATCGTTACTGTTACGATCCAAGTTATGATACTGCTCTATGTAGGGTTCAGTTTGGCTGACAAGCAGATATTCACAAAAACTGGCAAGAGAGCGATATTTTCTAAACTTGTCGCCTCGGTCGTATGCTTCGGTAGAAGGCGATAAAACTTCCACAATCAGTATTGGATTGAGAATTTCATCTTTGCGATTGCCATTGAATTCTGGTTCGCCATTCACAACCATCAAATCAGTATAAGTACCGCACTGATATTCAGGAATCCAAACTCGCAAGTCGCTGTTATACAAACGAAAATCGGTGTCTCTCAGCAAAAACCCCAAGTAAATCAATAAGTTGCTGGCGATCGCACTGTGGACAACTGTTCCTCCCGACATAATAATAATTTCTCCGCTGCGGTATTCGTGGCGTTCTGCGTTGGTTTCTTCCATAGCCCGATACTCGTCTAACGTAAGGCGAGTTGTTAATACATCACAGGGACTGCTTTGAGCAAAGACCACAATCAGACCTCTTGAATAATTACCTCTGAAACTATTATCAGCAACGGCAGTCAGAATTGCCAATTTCACGAGAAAAGCAAGATGACTTGCACGATTACGTACCCGCCCCCAAAGATAATCACTACTCATCCCAATCAACCAATCCCTGATCGTCCGACCAGCACGAGAGCAAGAAGTCAAAAGAGAGGATTCTGTCCCGAATTTCCCACTACGCTCTACGAGAAGCCGCAGATGAAGAAGGGGAAGGGGGAAAGGGGAAAGCCGGCATTTCTCACAAGCTTGAGTAGAAGAAGGAGCAGAGGGGCAGAGGGGAAAGAACTTGGTATTTTAACTCTCCTCTGCTCCTCTGCTCCCCTGGACAAGCGCAGGTTTTGAGAGATGTGGTGAGAAATCCGGGAAAGGGGAACCCCATATTTAAAAAGAGGGGTTTCAAGCATGGACGCTGATTTTTATCGCACTACGTGTCTCAAAAATCTTCTTTTAATATTCTCCATATTTAGAAAAATTGGGTTTAAAGCCCCGTCGTTCTACGACGGCTTTTTCTTTTTATTTAGGTTTCTAATCACTTTTCTAAGGACATCGGATTTAGAGCGTTCACATAAATCACAATAATCTTCTAAAATTTTAAATTCCTGATCGGTGAGTCTAAAGAATACACTCTTATTCATTGCAATTGTATATCTAAATGATATACAATGTTAGCATGAAAACTTTGAAGTTCAAATTGTACAGTCACAAGCGAAATAGGTTTCTCAAGCGGTCAATTAATGCTGCCGGGGTGATCTATAACAGATGTATTGCCATTCATAAACGATATTATCGGATCTTTGGCAAGCACTTGAACTGTACAAGACTTCAGGCTCATATTGCCAAGGTACGGAAACGTAACCCATTCTGGCAATTGGTTGGTTCTCAAGCTGTGCAAGATATCTGTCAGCGCATTGAGAAAGCATATCAACTATTTTTCAAAAATCATAAAAAGGGAGTCAGACCACGAAACTTCAAGAAGGTTCGGAAGTACAAGTCATTCACACTCAAGCAAGCTGGCTACAAGTTTCTGGGTGGCAACCGCATTAAGATCGGGAGTAGAGTTTATCAATTTTGTCAGTCTAGGGAAATAGAGGGAACGGTTAAGACTCTAACCATTAAGCGGACACCTCTGGGTGAATTGTTTCTAGTTGTTGTAGTTGAGGGTGTTTTTAATCCTGAAATCAAAGTCGAGACGAGTAGAATTGCTGGCTTTGATTTCAGGATTAAAACATTTCTCACCTGTTCTGATGGTTCCCAAATTGAATCGCCTCAATTTTTGAAACAATCGCTTAATGCCATCAAAAAAGCGAGTCGGCAACACTCCAAAAAGCTTAATGGTTCTGCCAATCGGGAACGCACAAGAAAGACTCTA
Source organism: Nostoc sp. (assembly GCF_036919555.1). Classification (GTDB taxonomy): domain Bacteria; phylum Cyanobacteriota; class Cyanobacteriia; order Cyanobacteriales; family Nostocaceae; genus Nostoc. Next base: position 31,457 of record NZ_JBALCS010000085.1, on the reverse strand, counting down.
GTCCGCAAATATGAGGATATTTCAAATCAGCGCTGTGACTGGTTTTGGAAGCTAGCGCACGATCTCACTGATCGGTCTGATGTGCTGTGTTTTGAGACGTTAAACCTTAAGGGAATGCAGCGACTCTGGGGACGCAAAATATCAGACTTGGCTTTTGGACAGTTTCTACAAATCCTGGAATGGGTTGCCAAAAAAAACATAAGCAACTTATATTTATCGACCGATGGTATCCGTCTACCAAGACTTGTAACCATTGCGGACACCTTCTCAAGGAGTTGGATTTATCGATTCGACAGTGGCGTTGCCCGTCTTGTCAGTCAGTAAACGGACGCGATGAAAACGCCGCTAAAAATATTCTCTCTTGTTGGGGCATCAACCGTTAAGTTAGGTGATCTAAGTCGGGCATTGCCTGCAATTGCTGTTTGAGCTTAGAATCCTCGCCCTTGAAGGGCGAGGAGTATGTCAATAGCTGTGTTAATCTGAGGTACTCAAACTAGGCTGCTGTTTTTTGGTTTTTGTATCTAGCCAATTGTAATTATTAAACTGACATTAAATGTTAAGTGATTGAATTATGAAATCTTCTTGTATCACCTTAGTCGTTGTGATTAGCGCACTCGCTCTCCCCCAGAGTGCCTATGCTAACCAAGAGAATCTTCCCATGACAACAGGCGATGCTCTGAACGAGCCGTTTCACGATCGCAATCAGCAGGCTGGAGTTTTATTGACGGAACCAGCCACGATTAACACGACATGGAGTAATTTTATCGGGCAGACTAATAATTCAAAACACACTGCTGAATCAATTTCGCTAGTGCGGGAGCAAGACTGCCAAAATATTAACCCGCTTGAGTTCATCAAGAACCCAGACGCTTTCTTTAAGCAATGTCAAAAGCCAACAAATACCCAAAGTTCTCAAAGTACTGAGCCAATTGAGTATCTCAAGGTTCCTAAACTCGATTCTGGTATTAGTGTGACACTTACTAAGTTTTGATATAGAAACTCTTGAACCTTGTTCTTTTCATGGACGCACACCTGCATCTGCTTTAGCGATCGCTGAAGATATATGTAGGGAGCATCTCAATGAGTGTAAAAAGCCATGTAAAACCTCACCCCAACCCTCTCCTTGGTAAGGAGAGGGAGCAAGAGTCTTGTCGGCAAGCTACGGGGGTGTTGCTGTCTTGCCAAGTATTATCGTTGGTGCTAATGTTACCACTGTTACTACTTTTAGTCCCGAAAATGTCTCTCGGAATAATTATATTGATAATACCGCATCCAATGCAGATATCTGCGTGCATTATGACACAAGTGCAATTGTCACAGATACCCGCGTCTTTATCATCCTAAATCCCTAATTACAAGTATTTGACCGGACTCCTAAAGAAAGCTATTCTTGAGCAGGGGGAGCAGGAAAAGTGCTTTCTTTCATGGTTAACGATCGCCCGCTACGTACCCAGCTTGATATGATTGGATTATTTAGCAAAAAATTAGAGGTAAAAAATTGGCATTTTATATTTAATTAATTCCATTTAATCAGAATTATATGGAAGTATAATCAGACTATTAACACTTAAAAAATCTGTGGTTTAATAATTCGGATTTATGTTGTTATTTGCTGTTAGTAATTTGTCTATTAAGTGATGAAATCGTTGTTCGGTCGATTCTTAATTTTTTTCAGTAACTATATTGGATAATTAAACTAAATATAATAATTGTGTTCAAAAATATGCAAGAATCAATAAAAAAGGAGTGTAATTAGTTTAAAATATCTGCTGATGATACTTTGAGTAATTGATTTGTAACTGGTAATGATGTTATTATTAATGGGTGGGTTGATTTTGGGTTTATTATCTCCAACAATTGACTTTTAATGTATCATAGACCAGAATTCATCATTATTGCCAAATAAATTGATTGATTAGCAGTGTGAAATGGCTAAGGATCTGAATATCTAGACTTGATACCAATAAATTGATGAGGTTACAGAAGAGCAAATAACCATGAGCAACTTAACATCTCCACCTACCGAAGTTCAAAAAACGAAGAAAAAAAGTTTAGCCGCAGATAAAAAACCTCGAGGTACAGATGATATTGTGCGTAGTTATCTGCAAGAAATCGGGCGTGTAGATTTGTTGACTCGCGAACAAGAGGTTATTTTTGCTCAACAAGTGCAGCAAATGATGAATTTACTAGCTGCTAAGGAAGAATTGGCTGTAAAATTAAATGAGCAACCCACGCTGCAAGAATGGGCAGATAAAGTGGAGTTAAGTGTTGAGGTGTTAGAGCAACAGCTAAGTAAAGGACACCAAGCCAAGCAGAAAATGATTCAGGCTAATCTCCGGTTAGTGGTAGCAGTGGCGAAGAAATACCAGCACCGCAACTTGGAATTTATGGATCTAATTCAAGAAGGTACTTTGGGTTTAGAGCGAGGGGTGGATAAATTTGATCCCGCTCTTGGTTATAAGTTTTCTACCTACGCTTACTGGTGGATTCGTCAAGGAATCACACGAGCGATCGCTCAACAAGGACGGACAATTCGTTTACCGATCCACGTCTTTGAGAAACTGAACAAAATTAAACGGGTGCAGCGAGAATTATCTCAACAGTTGGGTCGCGTTCCCACTACTGCTGAAATTGCTAAGGCGTTATCTTTGACACCTACCCAAGTTCGAGAGTGTTTGTATTTGGCCCGTCAACCCTTCTCCTTAGAGGCGAGAGTTGGTGAACAACAAGATACAGAGTTGCAGGACATACTTGAGGATGATGGACCTTCTCCCGAAGACTATGCTGTTGAAGAATCTCTCCATCAAGACTTACAAGACTTGTTAGCAAAGCTGTCTCCCCAGCAGCGAGAAATATTAACCTTGCGTTTTGGTCTGACTGATGGCTATGAACTTTCTTTAGCACAGATTGGCGATCGCATGGGTATTAGTCGAGAACGGGTGCGTCAGATCGAGCAAAAAGCTCTCAGTCTCCTCCGACGGCAAAAGGAACAAGTACGTAGTTATCTAGCTAGCTGAGGTCATTTTTTCACAATGTAGGGCATTTAAACTTAGGAAGTCACCATAATGGCCGTATAAAATTCAGTCATTTTGGGGGAAAATAGACCTAATTAATCTCTCTCAAAGATTTGATATGGGCACATCAAAGACAGTGCAACAATTGCAAGCACAATGGGTGAGTTCTGAAAACTTTCGGTGTTATGGACAGGTGATTTTTGCTAGTGAAGATGGTAAAGCTTACGATGTGGAAGATGCCCAGTTAAACCTGCAAAACGGGATTCCCCGATTTTATGTTATGCGGTTGGAGAAGAGAGGGCGAAAGTTTCACAAAATTACTCGCCATGTGCAATGCACTCAATGTCTGGGTTCTTTGTCAGGGAAGGATTGGTTAATTGCAGTTTGTCCTCCTGATAATGATGTGAAAGAACCAGCATTAGAAGAGATTGCTGCTTTCCGCATTCCGGGGAATTGTTTTATCAAGCTACATCAGGGTACTTGGCACGCTGGTCCCCATTTTGACCATGAAGCTGTGGATTTTTATAATTTGGAACTAGCTGATACAAATGTGGTGGATCATTTAACTCATGATTTTCTCAAGAGTCATCAATTAGAGTTTGAGATGGTTTAACGTAACGCCCAAGTCCCCACCCTCAACGTACACGCACAAGTGGGGATTGTGAGCCAAGCTTTTAGGATTGCATCTGGAATTGATTTTAAACGAAGAGTAAAAACAAATTCTGGATGTATGACGAATCCCCAGGATTTTCTGGTAAGATAGGTGATGTCTTGAGCATCAATGCCACAAGCGAAAATCAAGCTAATAGGTGAGGCACTCCGCCCTTGCGGTTCCCCGACTTGAAGGAAGTGCCGAACCCGTAAGGGTATATGTCGCAAGAGTAAAGATTTGGGTCTTGGGAACCAGGACTCCTGCCCTTGGAGGGAATGTCAGACCAAAAAAACTACGGAGTAATTGATGGCTATTCCCGATGAATTCGGAGCGATCAACTTTAGCCTTAGGCAAGTCTGAGTAGTTCACTAAATAAGTTCATCTTTAGATAGCGGTGATTCTCCTACACTTGCGATCGCTGTATTAGTTTCATTTATAATACAGACCTAACCCCCAGCCCCTTCCCTGCTAGCGTTGGGGAGTAAGTCTTAAAGTGAGGAAGATAATTAACCCAAGGCGGATTTTAAATCACTTTCCGCTTGTCTCAATGCATCTGGTAATTTACTCGCATCACGTCCGCCGGCTTGGGCTAAGTTCGGTCTTCCACCGCCACCGCCACCACAGATTTTAGCGATCGCACCTACAAATTTACCAGCTTGCAAACCTTTTTTGTTCACTTCTTGACTAAAAGCTGCAACTATGCTAACCTTCCCTGGTTCGGGAACAGAACCCAGCACCACTGCACCGTTACCGATTTTTTGCAATAAACGTTCGGCTGCGGTTTTCAATGATTCTGGATCAACATCTTCTAATTGGGCGACGATGATTTTATAATCGCCTACAGTTTCGGCTGTTTGTAGTAAGCTGTCAGATTTTGCGATCGCTAACTGTACCTTGAAGGTTTCCAATTCCTTCTGGCTAGTTCTGAGTTCGCTTTGCAGGCTTGTGATTCTGTCTGGTAATTCTTCAGGTTTTACTTTAAAGCGATCGCTCAAATCCTTAACTACTTTATCCCGAAGATTGAGATAATCCAGTATTGCCGGCCCCGAAACAGCTTCAATGCGCCGCACCCCAGAAGCTACGCCAGCTTCGGAGATAATCTTAAACACGCCAATTTCAGCAGTATTACTGACATGAGTTCCACCGCATAGTTCCATTGATACGTTAGGGAAGTCAATTACGCGCACTTCTTCCCCGTATTTTTCGCCGAACATGGCAACAGCACCCCTAGCTTTCGCCTCTGCTAAAGGTAATACTTCCACCTTTGCAGTATGTGCTTCGGCAATCCAAGTGTTTACCTGTTCCTCAATTTGTTGGACTTCCTCGGCTGTCAAAGCACGCGGACAGTTAAAGTCAAAGCGCAACCTGTCAAAGGAAACCAGGGAACCAGCTTGAGATATGCCATCATCAACAATTTTCTTTAACGCCGCTTGCAACAGGTGCGTTGCGGTATGGTTAGCTTGGGCGCGACGCCGACAAGCCGGATCAATTTGGGCTGTAACATTATCGCCTACGCGCAGTGTACCGCGTTCGATGCGTCCGAAGTGAACAAAGAAATCAGATTCTTTCTTCATGTCTTCCACCCGAACTAGGATACCATCACCAGAGATATAACCGCGATCGCCGATTTGTCCCCCAGATTCAGCATAAAATGGCGTTTTGTCAAGGACAATTTGCACCTGTGTCCCTGCTTCTGCTTCCTCTTGGGAAACACCTTCTACCAAAATCGCTTCGACTTTTGCCGTCGCCGCAGGTTGGGTATAACCTAAAAACTCGGTGACTTGGATGTGTTCTGCTAATTTGTCGAGGGAACCTTGCACAGTTAAATCGATGGTTTCATGTGCTGCTTTGGCACGTTCCACCTGCTTTTGCATTTCGGCATTGAATCCCGCTTCATCAACTGTGAGATCATTTTCCTCGGCAACTTCTTGAGTAAGTTCGAGGGGAAATCCGTAGGTGTCATAGAGGGTAAATGCACTTTCACCGCTAATTTGGGTTTTTCCTTGCTGTTTCACCTCTTGGATGATTTCTTCTAGGAGTTTTTCGCCTCTATCCAGAGTTCTGAGGAAATTGGATTCTTCCCGTTGGAGTTCAGCAATAATTGCTGCTTCCCGTTGGCGCACATTGGGGTAAGCTGATTCAGAAAGAGCGATCGCAGTTTCAGCAACTTGGGTGGTAAATTCGCCAGAAATCCCAATTAATCGCCCATGACGCACCACCCGCCGAATTAACCGCCGCAGCACATAACCCCGTCCCACGTTGGAAGCACGAATTTCATCAGCGATCATGTGGACAACAGAACGAATGTGATCACCAATAACTTTTAGGGAAACTTTGGTTTTTTCATCACTTTTGTGGTAATCAATGCCAGCAATTTGCGCTGCTGTTTGGATAATTGGGAAAATTAGGTCAGTTTCGTAGTTATTGGGTACTTTTTGGAGAATTTGCGCCATTCTCTCCAAACCCATGCCGGTGTCGATGTTCTTGTTTTGCAGTGGCGTTAAATTGCCTGATGCATCCCGGTTATATTGCATGAAGACGAGGTTGTAAAACTCGATGAACCGGGAATCATCTTCTAAATCGATATTTTCGTCACCGCGTTCTGGGTGGAAGTCGTAATATATTTCTGAACAAGGCCCACAAGGCCCAGTCGGCCCAGATACCCAAAAGTTATCATCTTCGCCCAAGCGTTTAATTCTTGCTATCGGCACACCGATTTGATCACGCCAAATTCCAAAGGCTTCATCATCATCTTCAAAAACGCTGACGACGAGATTTTTTGGGGAGAAGCCAAAAACTCGTGTAGAGATTTCCCAACCCCAAGCGATCGCTTGTTCTTTAAAATAATCACCAAAGCTGAAATTACCCAGCATCTCAAAAAACGTGTGATGCCGTTTAGTGCGTCCGACATTTTCGATGTCGTTGGTGCGGATACACTTTTGCGAAGTCGTCGCCCGCTTAAATTCTGGTGTGCGCTGCCCCAAGAATATCGGCTTAAATGGTAGCATCCCTGCGATCGTCAACAGTACGGTTGGGTCTTCTGGCACGAGGGAGGCACTTGGGAGAATTTGGTGATCCCGTTGGGCAAAGAAGTCGAGAAATATGTTGCGAATTTCGTTACCGCTTAGGTAGTGGGGATTTGAAGACATGGCTTTTTAACTTTAGACTTTAAGATTTGGGCGTAGCGGCACTAGATAGGGTATTTTCATAAATAGCTTTATATATTCTTGCATTTTGTTTCATATTACTGCTAGCGAATTGTGCCTGTCGGTGAGCTATATGCAGTGATTAGGATGCTTTTACACCATTGCCTTACTTTAGTAGGATGTGCGCTCACATCTTGATGGTTAGGATTAATCCGTAAGAAATAACTGAAAATTTCCATTTCCATATTAAGGTAACAAATGGCACCAAAACTGAAAGTATCAAATATTGCTTGTGAGGGATGTGCAGAAACAATTACTGAATCTATCCACGTTATGGAACCTGAAGCCAAGGTGGATGTCGATGTTAATGCTAAAACTGTTACGGTAGAATCCGCAGCTTCTGAGGAGTCAATCAAACAGGTAATTGTTGCTGCTGGTTACACTGTTGAAGGTTATTGATCTGATTTTAGCTTTTCACAAAAGTTCAGATTTTAATATTTTAGGCTACACTAACAGAATTTTTTCGATTATTTCCGCCCGTGGAAAAAGCGGAAACCAACTAATTTACCGACATTAGGGGCAGACTTTAACATATAATTTTTTATTTAGCGTTGTTTTTTAAATTTATGATGTTACCGCAATTTAAACAAAAGATGTGAATTATAGCTATTTTCAGGTAAATGGATCACGCACTAAGGGCACAGCATTGCTGTGCCCCTACGACAGATGTGATTCAAATACATGAATTCTGCTGTAAGTAAACAAACACTCCAAACTTCTAACTCCTGTAGAGACGCGATTAATCGCGTCTCTAACTTCTAAGGAACGTGGATTAAATAAAATGCAAAACTTCATCCTGTCTCTAGCCTCCCTCTTTTTTATAAGGAGAGGGATTGAGGGTGAGGTAAGCCAGAGAAATAAATTGTATGTTATTTAATTTTTATTCCTAACTCCCTACTCCCAACTCAGCATGACAATCTTCTACCGAAGTGCGTTGTCGCATGGCATTAACTAAAGCCTCGTAGCTAGACCAATTTTCTTGCAGTAGAGTTTTTGCCTGGAGAGTATGAAACCGCAGTTTCTGCTGATAAACTGATTCAGAAAAACCCAAAATTGTCAAGACTCCTATCAGCTTATTTTTATCATCAGATCCACCCTCAGCATTATTAAAAACTAGGGTTTCAGCAGCAATACCCGCCATCCAAAGAGTGCAGTAGCGGTCTAGCATTTGGGCACTGATTTTACCCACTTCTAGTTGAGATGCTAATTCGCCATCATCAAAGCTAACGCCGCCTTGCCCAGGTTGCCCCTGTTTCCAGGCTTCCCAAGCGCTGAGTGTGTAGCCAGTAACGGGAATGCCCAATAGGTAAGCAACTAAGAAATGTCCTGCTTCGTGGTGGACGATGCGATCGCGGTGTTCTTTTGAAAAACCGGCAATCCAATCTAAAAAGATAGTACCACCCTTGCCTTGCAAGCTGAAACTATCTAATGTAGCTATGCCTAAAATGGTGAAGGTAGCGATCGCTGGTACTGCGGGCGACAAGTGAATAAATGGCCCCAACAGGGTGGACATGGTGATCAGAAAGATAGATATTGCAACTAAATTTAGGCTAGTTTGGCTCATTGAGAGTTTTCTGAGTGCAGCTTAATCTTCCTTCATTATGAGGCAATGTTTACGCTCGGTGTAGATACAGCACACCTTCTATCTCAAGTGCCTTTACAAATCCCTTGACGACGTAATTTCCCGCACTGGGATTTGACTATAAGGGCAGATGGGCTTTCTAAAATTTATAACCAATGTGTAGTTGTCCAAAACTTAATTTTAAAAACCTCTTATTTTCTTCTTAATCTGTCAAGTCTAAATTATTGAAAATTACGTCGCTGTGTAACAGCAGTAGACTGTTGGCTTGTTTGTTCTGCTGAAATGGAAGGCTCTACGTGGATTTTAGAGACGCCATTACAATCCACTCAAGCCCAATTGCACGTGAGGCATCACGGCAAAATCACAAGGTCTATCTAAAGGTATGTTAATGTTCCTAAAGGTTTTTTCCGTTGTAACTAGGGCCACCGAAGTTACAAGACGACACACGATTTTACCAATTCTCCTAGCCATTCAGCTCTTGGTCGCGGTTAGAGTGGCCGCTCAAACCTCCGTCAAGCAAGCTTCAGATGACACAGTTCTGAAGCAGATTATCATCTTTGGACGTCATGGCGTTCGCTCTCCGGTAACTCCAAACACCACTTTGGCAACGTTTGCAGTCCGACCTTACCCCAACTTCGGAGTTCCCGCCGGCTACTTAACCCCGCACGGTGCCCACGCAGAGACTCTCCTAGGTAGCTACTTCCGCGGCTATTTGCTCAAGGAAGGTTTGCTAACGCCCAATAACCAAGAGGATGCGAGGCGCTCTTACTTCCGCGCCAATTCCATTCAGCGCTCCAACATCAGCGCAGCTTCTCTGGCGGGTGGTCTACTACCAAATGTCAGTGTGCCGGTCTATTCTTACCCACTTGGTCAGCCTGACCCAGTATTTGATCCAATTGGCGCAAATGTAGTGACCGTCGATACTGTCCGCGCTGTTAATGAGGTTAAAAAAATCTTTAATGATGGAGAGACATTAAGGTCAGCCAACAGCGCAGAATTCTCCTTGATCCGTAGTGTACTCTTCGGCTATCAGAACGGGATACAACCAGCACCTTCGACCCCTTCAGGCTTAGTCGATCCAACCGCTTTGCCAATTCCTCTTACTGCCAATACGTCTGGAATCGCAACCGCAAACGTGATTAACTCAGGTGGAGTTTTTTCGACTTTGATTGCCGCAGACCCATTTGTTATGGAATATACAGATGGTTTACCGCTCAATAATGTGGGTTGGGGTCAACTTTCACTAGATACTCTTTCCCAGCAAACCCGGGTGATCAACCTTCTTTTCGATATTGAGATCCTTCCACCTTACTTGAACGAAGTCCAGAGTTCAAATGCTGCCTCGCACGTACTTCGCTCTATGGAGCAAGCCGTGGTTGGCCAAACAATTCCCGGTGCATTCGGAAAGGCAAAGACACGCTTGCTTGTGATCAACAGTTCCGACGGCTATGTTATCGGGTTAGCAGGTCTTCTTCATCTGCATTGGCTTTTGCCTGGATATCAGCCAGACTACTGCCCACCAGGCGGATCGCTGGTTTTTGAACTGCGAAAGTCGAAAAGCTCCGGCGAGTATATCGTCCGTGCGTTTTACACCGCACAAACCTTCGATCAATTGCGCGATTTGACTTCGTTGACGCTCGATCAACCGCCTGCGACTGTTCAGCTTCTGATTCCGAATGGTAGCAAATCTGCCACTAACCTGGATGTCAAGTTCGGCAAATTTGAACAGCTCTTAAAAAAAGCAATTAACCCAAAATACGTGGAGAATCCCACAACTGAAGTTCCGCCTGGGCCATTGACGGGTGTACCCCTCCAGTAGCCATTTCTCATTCGACCGCAGCGATCGCTAGTAGCTTTTGATAGAAGAGACTGAAAAACATAAATGAGTACAAGCATTACTGGCTGACTCTAATAATTATCTGTCTCGTCCATCACTGCTTTCTAAATATTAGACCTGAATCCTTACAGTTCTAGCGAATGGAATACGCGGCTACACAAACCAAGTCCGCGTAAGCGGAATAACACAAAATAAAAGTTTTGAAGCCTGCGGAGGCAGGTTTTGTCTGTATAGACGGGGTTTATATAGCGTTTCCTAATGACATGAAGTACATCATAGCCCCCGCCTCGCTTGCGGGGAGGGTGTTGGGGGTGGGGTTCTTGTACCTCACTCAAGTGAGAACCGCTATAACCGCCGATTTAACGTTAAATTGACTGTCTAAGGTGGATATGGTCTAGATTTCCAGGTTCTACCTCTAAACGATATTTTCAAAATCACTCGAATACAACTGTCCTATTACCATATACTAAGACACGATTTTGCAAGTGTGATCGCACTGCTCTTGCTAATACAACTCTCTCTAAATCTTTGCCTTTTCTCACCAAATCATCAACTTCATCACGGTGACTAACTCGAACTACATCCTGTTCAATAATCGGACCTGCATCTAAATCAGCAGTGGCGTAATGAGCAGTTGCACCAATAATTTTTACTCCACGTTCAAAAGCTCGGTGATAGGGATTTGCTCCGATAAAAGCTGGTAAAAATGAATGATGTATATTGATAATTTGCGGAAATTGACTAATAAAATCTGCACTAACAATCTGCATATATTTTGCCAATACAACTAAATCTATTTTGTACTGGCGTAGTAATTCTAGTTGTTGGGCTTCCTGTTCTGATTTATTGTCTTTAGTGATGGGAACGTGCTGAAAGTCGATATTAAATTGTTCTGCAACTACCTTTAAATTAGAATGATTACTAATAATTAAAGGAATTTTAGCCACAAATTCTTTAGCGCGTTGTCGCCAAATTAAGTCAAAGAGACAATGGTCTTGCCGACTTACCCAAATAGCAATGCGTGGTACTGTATCAGAAAAACGTAGTTCCCACTTAGCGCCAAGAGGTTGTGCGATCGCATTAAATGCAGGGGCAATAAACTCTCGCGGTAAATTAAACCCATCTAATTGCCATTCAATGCGGGTGAGAAATAACCCAGCAGCAAAATCTGTGTGCTGATCTGCATGGATAATATTACCACCATTAGAATAAATGAAATTGGCAAATTTCGCCACCAGTCCCCGTTGGTCAGGGCAGGAAATCAGCAATGTTGCTGTCGGATTTGTCATAAGAATATCGCCACATTTTCAATTAATTATTTGCTGTTTGTCGGACTCGGTTTAGGAATGGTGAGCGGAGGAAGTTTCTCACTATTATCTACAGGTTGCTTCCACTCTGATAGTTCCCGATTCACGGCATTTGCAAAATCTGTTGATACCAACAGCACATTTATATTCCCATCGGGTTTAGCAGCAGGGTCAGCTTGAGCATACAAGAAATGACCGTTAAAGTTAGATTTACCCAAAATCAACTGATGGCTTTGGCGGTTTTTCAGGGTGATACTGATAGTTGCTTGGGGTTTATCTAAGGCAAATTCTCCAAGCTCTTTTGCTGGAGTTGATAAAGCGGTATCGCTCTTACCCTTGACCAACAAATCCATTAAATAAGAAACAATAGCATCATTGGCTGGTTCCGATATCGGAGATTTGATTACCCACTTAGGATTACTAGATTCAGGGCTACGTTCTAAATTCAGGGTAAGTTTTTTTGTCTTGACTGTTAAAGACTGGACATCATCTGCGGCAAAATAAAAAATTTGCTGCTTTTGCTGCTTAATTTCCTCTCGCACACTTGCACCTCTAATTTCATAGAAGTAAACAAAACCACCTAAACCCAGCGCTAGCAGTATCAAAATTAAAGTCGTTCGTGGCAATTTCATTTTTTAGTCATTTGTTATTTGTCATTTGTCATTGGTGAAGAGTTAATATTTATAACTCCTAACTCCTGTACAGACGCGATTAATTGCGTCTCTAACTCACTTCTTACCGTCGTTTCCACCAGATAATAGTTGCCGCCGCAAACCCAATTAAGGGTAAAATCAACAAAGACGACAATATTAAAAGATTCGCTTGGGTAGTTGTCAGGGTTATTCGACGGTTTTTCGCTTCTTTGGGACGAATAGAAAGAGGTTGCTTCTCCTGTTGACTCAGCCAAGTAACTGAGTTGAGAAATACATCTCCATTTAGTTGCTGTTGAAACAAGCCATCGGTGGCGAAGCTAGAATTTCCGAAAACTACTAACCGGGATTCGGTGGCTGTTTGAGATGAGGGAGTGGGAGAAGCATTGCCTTGGGTGGTTGGTGATGGTAGGGGTGAAGCTTGCGGAGTTTTGGGGGAGGGTGAAGGAGTTGGGCTAGTTTTGCTTTGGGTGGTTGGTGATGGTAGGGGTGAAGCTTGCGGAGTTTTGGGGGAGGGTGAAGGAGTTGGGCTAGTTTTGCTTTGGGTGGTTGGTGATGGTAGGCGTGAAGGTGTCGGTGAAGCTTGGGGATTGGAGGTAGATTTAGCTGCTTGTTTTCTGGTTAAGGCTACGCCCAAGGTCAGAGGACCTTTGAGGTCTTTATCCGCATTAAACTCTAATTTTTCGCTTTGGAGGTCGCTTTCTGCCCAGCTGTTGGGATAAGGTTTGGTTCGCAGCAGTGGTCTCGCCTCAACACCAGGTACAGAGGTAATTTCCAGTGGTCGGGTAACTGGATAAAAAGAAATGCCGTTACCGAAATCTTTGGTAATTGGATGTTGTCCATATGCTGTCACTAAGGGCGCAGCAGGGCCAAGTCCCACGCTATCCTTTGAGACATCTACTGCTAAACGATTATCCAGACGAACACCCCACTCTTGTAGCAAGCTGTTAAGTTTGGGATCGGTATTAGGATCAATCATCAGCAGTAAGCTACCACCGCGATTAAGATACTCTTGCAAGGCTTTGACTTCACCCTCAAACAGCCCTCGCCTAGGACCAGCTACTATTACGACAGCCGCATCTTCAGGAACTTTGGAAGTTTCTGCTAGATTCAACGGTGATGTTGTATAACTTTTGTCACCTAATCCCTGAACTGCTTGTGATATTGCACCTTTACCAGCCGAAAGTTGGCGTTCGCCATGACCTTGGAGTAAGTAAACTTTGGCTGTAGTTGAATTTGTTAGTTGTTGCAGGCGACTAGTTAATCTGACTTCTGACAGACGCTCATTTTCATTTACCGTCTGTACTAATTGCCGTTTATCCCCAGATTCTAGGTAAACTTCCCCATAATCTTTAACGCCAAACTTTTCTGCAAGTCCTGGTCTAGCTTGGGGGTCGATATACTCATATTTAAATTTTGAGCTTTGCCGTTGATAATTTTCTAGCAGTTCTCGGTCTTGGGGATTCTGGTTAATATCAAACACCCACACTTTAACTGGCTGTGGCAAAACTCTCACCAGTTCGCGTGACTGGGGCGCAAGGGTAAACAATTGAGTTTCTGTTAAGTCTGCCCGCAAGTGATAGCGAGTTCCCAAAAAGTTAATCAATCCCAAAATTGCCAATACTGCCAGAGTTGCCACTAGGGCATTAGTCCCAGCTTGGGTAGAACGACGCTTCCACCAGTTAGTTTGGTAGCTTTGCCATATTATCCCCAACGCACTGATGATAATTCCCGTAATCAGAAATGTTAATGGAATTAATCCCCACTGTTCAGAAACTAATCCAACTGTTAAGCCGACTGTAATTAGGAACGGGCCAAACCAAAATAGATATTTCCACAGTTTCTTTTTTGCAACTATCTTCATATTATTTGTCATTGGTCATTGGTCATTTGTCAAAAACTAGTGACAAGTAAAAATATATCAACGAGAATTGATGAACTAAAAATTAGCAAGACAACTGAATTAATGGCAACAAAGCGGTTTCAAGAATTACAGGTGTATTTATTATCAGAACTATTAGCAGATGACATTTGGAAAATTGTTGAAGGATGGAACTTTTTTGCAAAAGATACGATTGGTAAACAGATTCTCCGTTCGGCAGATAGTATCGGCGCTAATATAGCGGAAGATGTAGGAAGAGGTAGTTTTCAGGAGAATAGACGTTTTATAAAGATAGCGAGAGGTTCTTTGAATGAAACTCAACATTGGTTAAGACGGGCTTAAACTCGTAACCTTTTAACTAGCGAACAGATAAATACAATCAAAATAATCATTAACGAACTAGCACCAAAATTAAACTCCTACCTAAACTCAATTGGCAATGTACCAGATGACAAATGACCAATGACAAATGACCAATAACTACTGCCTTTGAAAGCGCAGTGCATCAATTGATTGAGCGGTGAGAAAGATGCCCAAAAAAATGTAACTAGCGAATAAAATTAAGGCGCTAGTATCAAAAATGCCTTGAATTAAGGTGTTGTAATGTTTTAGCAACGACAGATAACCTAATGCTTCGCCCACGGGGCCAGGGACAATTTTGCCGATTAAATCAATCAATAACAATAATAAGATTACTGCAAAGGTGAGAACGGCAGACAGAATTGTGCTATCTGTTAATGAAGAAATAAACATTCCTACAGATAAAATTGCTGCTGCTAGTAAGATTAATCCCAAATGACCCAGCAAGGGAATTGAGAGCGCCATTGGTGGATTTGATCCGTTGATTGCGATCGCTTCCAACACTAACATAGGTACAACCATCGTGGTAAAAAATGTTAGCACGCCTAATAATTTACCTACAGCTACCGCCCAATTGGTAATTGGTGACGTGGCTAATAGTTCTAAAGTGCCCCGCTTACGTTCTTCGGCATAGAGTCCCATTGAGAGAATTGGTAGGATAAACAACAATAGCCACCCCATTCGATCCAAAAATGCTCGGACAAATTCGTAGGGGACATCTATCGGCGGTACTGGCACTCCCTGTTGTTGCCCTTGTAAATCTATTGCCGCGACTCCGGTCAAAATCCCATCTGGCCCTAGCAAAATCATCACGAAGAATAACCCCGAGATGAACCAAAATATACCTGCGATCGCATAAGCTAAAGGTGATACAAAATAACTCTGTAACTCTCGGCGATAAATGGCAATAATATTACTCAGCACTGCACCCATTTACGCTGCCTCCCTTTCGTTGTCTGCTGCTAAGTCTACCTCAGTATCGAAATTCTTTTCTTCTGTGGTCAGTTGCAAGAATACATCTTCTAAGGTAGCGTTAACACGCCGCAGTTCATGTAAACCGAATCCTGCACGCACTAATGTTGTAGCAATATCCCGTCCTGGTTCTTTTCCCGGTTGCGATATCACCCGCAGGTAAGCGCGGTTTTCCTGGAGTTGATGACCGTGCATTCCAGTTGTTGGAATTGATTCTATCAGACTCACACCCGCGACTTTTTGCAATACCTGTTTTGCTAGAGCAGCTTCTCCTTCTATTTCCAATTCATACCCTGAACCACCTGTCAACTGAGTCATCAGATTTTCTGGTGTATTAGTTGCTACGACTTTCCCGCGATTGATGATGGCGACGCGGCTACAAGTCATGCTCACTTCTGGCAGAATGTGCGTGGAAAGAATAATTGTGTGAGTCCCAGCGAGACTTTTAATTAAATTCCGCACCTCAATTATTTGTCGGGGATCGAGTCCGACGGTGGGTTCATCCAAAATGATCGCTGGTGGATCGTGGACGATCGCTTGAGCAATTCCTACCCTTTGGCGATATCCTTTAGAGAGTTTGCGAATAATCACCCGCCGCTTATCTTCTAAGTTGCAGCGTTCGATGGCGGCTGTGACTTTATTGGGGCGATCGCCTGCTGATACTCCCTTAATTCGGGCGACAAAATGCAAAAATCCCTCCACCGTCATATCTGGATATAACGGCGGTGTTTCCGGTAAATAACCAATCCGTTGGCGTACAGCCAGGGAATTTTCATGGACATCATAACCAGCAATCCGGGCATTTCCATTTGTTGCCGGTAAATAACCAGCCAGAATCCGCATGGTTGTGGTTTTACCAGCGCCGTTGGGGCCCAGAAGCCCTAAAATCTCTCCTGGCTCGACGCTAAAAGTGACATCAGTAATCGCTGGGGTGGAACCGTATATTTTACTCAGATGTTCAACTTCGATCATCGGTATAGTGGCGATCGCAATTTATAGGATACCCAACAATCTTAGATCACGATATTGGGTATGGGGGATTGGCACTAAGATTAGCCGACAATGGGTAAAGTTCCTGAAAAACCTAACCCTGTCCTGACGGACATTCCTCTCCTTACTAAGGCTACGGTGTATACAAAAGTCTCTTGACCTGCAATGCCAATGCATCGATTGATATCATGTCCGCTAAATTGCCCATAATAAAAGAACCTCACCCTGTCCTATCTTTAATCCCTCTCCTTAGTAAGGAGAGGGACAGGTTTTGCGTAGCATAACCAGGGTGAGGTTTCTTTGGTCTATTCGATAAACTGTAAATTGCGTCAACACAGACTTATGTGTACAGGGTAGCCCTGTAGGGGAGAGGAATGGAAGTGAGGTTCTCCAAATTTGTAAGAGTGAAAAGTCAGGTTAATAATAGCTGCCAGATTTCCGATGCTCCAAAGCAGTGACACCATCATTTTCTAACACTTCACCATGATTGATGACGGCATAAATTAACCATCTATCGCCACATTCAAGCTGATTTTGCACCGTACATTCTAAGTAGGCTAATGCCTCATTCACAATCAAACAACCATTAAGAGCAGTTTGTGTGGCAAGATTTGCAAAGGGATTATCTCCTAAAGTGCTATGACGAGAAAAATAGCGTCGCACATTTCTTCCTTCTTTGAGGATATTCAGCACAAATTTATCACCAGGATGATGCATTAAATCTGCATTCTGCTCGTGAGCGATCGCAATCATAATTCCTGGCGGGTTAAAAGTTGCCTGCGATACCCAAGAAGTTAAAACCCCTTTGTGGGTTTCTTGATCACGAGTTGTCACAACACACAGAGAACCAATGATCTGGCCCACAGCTTGCTCGGTACGATCTACAGAAGCTCCCGTGACAACCTGACGCGAAGTACGCAGTTTTTTGGTTTTCTTCAAGTTTTGGGCAAAGGATGCACCTGCTTCTTGACACTGCTGAAGAATCTCAGGAGTAGGACTAAAACGCACCCGAATTGTTTCAAACCCTAGTTGATAATTAGCATCTCTGAGCTTGCTTTCTAGTAAATCTATTGCCTCGCCACTCCAACCGTAGGAACCAAACACCCCTGCTAACTTAGTTTTAACCGTCGCCGAAAGGACTATTCCTAAAGCTGTTTGAATTTGAGTAGGTGCATGTCCGCCTAAGGTAGGTGAACCGATAATAAAGCCATCGCAAGTTTCTACAATGCGGTTAATCTCCGTAGAATCTGCTAGTTCACAGTTGATTGATTCTACATTAATTCCATTTTGAATCAAACCTTGAGCGATCGCATTCGCCAAAATTGCTGTATTACCATAAGCAGAAGCATAAAGCAAAGCGACACTCAATTCTTGAGATTTTTGCCCTTGACACCATTGACGGTAATCATAACTAAAACGACTAAGGCTGTAACGAACAACTGGGCCGTGTGCTGGGGCATAACATCTGGCTCCTAAAGCCGACATTTTATCTAATGCTACTTCGACTTGTTTGGCTTGGGGTGCATGGAGACATTCAAAATAGTAACGACGTTCCGCATCTAATCCCTTCCAATCTTCATCAAACAAAGTATCTTCGCAAATATGAGCGCCGAAAAGTTTGTCTGTGTAGAGAATTTTTGTGGCGGGATCGTAGGTACAAAGTCCATCCGCCCAGCGGGGAGTTGGTACAGTGATAAATGATAGAAGATGTCCTTGTCCTAAATCTAGAGTATCTCCCGATCGCACCGCTTGAATAGGTGATTCCCATTCTGGAAAGGCGGTTTTTAGAACATTGGCGGCGGGGCGAGAACAAATGAGAGTGACTTGAGGAACTTGAGAAAGCAATATTTGCAAGGTGGCTCTGCGGTTTGGGTTGACATGACCGAGAACAATGTAATCTAGGGTGGTAAAGTCTAGATGTTGTGCCAGTTGCTGAAGGTAAATTTCGGTAAAGGATTCACCAGGAGGGTCAATTAAAGCCTTTTTATCAGCTTGAATCAAATAAGAATTTGCTGTAGTTCCCCGTTGGCGGGAATACTCAACCTCAAATTTTAGTCGTTCCCAAGTCCGCGATCGTAGAATCAGAGTATTTTTACCAATTTCAGCAACTTGTACATCTCTAGGATGCCTGGTAGTTAAAGTATTTGCAGACATAATAACCTCTCTTAATTAAAGGGCATGGGGCACTTGTACTGAGCGGCGTCGAAGTATGGGGCATAGGGTATGGAGAAGAGACAAGGTACACAAGGAGAGAAGTCTGAGCGCCGACTTGGGGCGAGCAGAACTTCGGGGAGAGACTTGTTCAATAATTCCCGCTTGTCCCCCTTGTTTTGCTTGTCTCCCTCTGCTTCCCCTGCTCTCTATTCCTAATGACTATTGGTTTGTGTTAATTCAGACTTGGCTCGGCTTCTATAGCGTTTAGATGCTTCTTGTTCCGGGTCGATACCTTCAAAGGTCGGGGGTAGCCAAACACGGAGAAACAGTAGTATTCCCAGCACTAATAAAAAGGCACAAGTTGCTAAAACTTGACTCCAACTTGTTTCTAGAACACCTTTAACAATGACTTCTCGCAAGGCGGAAACAATGGAAACTTCAACAGCTACCCCAATAGATACTCGATGTTCCTGTAGGTAAATAATCAGCAGTCGGAATAACTCAACTAAGATGAGTAAAAAGAGAATATCGGCAGTAACAGCATGAAAATCTAGAGGCGGAAGTAAGGAGAGAAACATATCTCTCACCTGAAGCACCATGAAGCTAAATAAACCGATACACAAAGAAATCACAATCACATCTTGGATAAATTCCAAGGTTCGCACGAGACGCGCCCGATTGATTTCGTACATGGTAATTGGGGTATTTTCAACAGATTTATACATAGCTTTTTGTGACTAGGTAGTGGGGAGTGCGGAGTTAAAAGTGAGAAGTTAAGAGTGAGAAATTGAGGAGCAGGGGAAAATGAGGGAGACAATGCCCCATGCCCAATGCTAATTTAGTAATGATTGCCAATTTTGCGGTGATGGGCGGCGGTAAGTGCATTTAGCTTGGCAACTCTTCCAGTTTGAACTGTGCTATAAATTACCCAATGATCTCCACAATCCATGCGGCTAGTAATTTCACATTCCATATAAGCTAGGGCTTCAGCTAAAACGGGTGATTCATTGTTAGCTGGATATGTTTTCACTCCGGCAAAGCGGTCTGCACCAGGAGCAAAACGCTTTAGGAAATGTTTCATTAATCCTTGATATTTGCCTTCTTCTAAAACGTTTAAAACAAAGCGATCGCCAACATGCATCAAAGATTCAATTGCCCGATCTTTGGATACTGCGATCGCCACTCCTAAAGGTTCAAGACTCGCTTGTGTTACCCACGAAGCGAACATTGCACTCTGAATTTCTCCTTTTTTGGCAGTGATAATATATAATCCTGTGCTAACACGTCCTAAAGCTTTTTCTAGCTCGGTATTGATGGATTTGATCTGTTTAATCGTGCGATCGCGATTCAGCCATTGACCCATATCTATCCCCGCTTCATCACAAAGCTGTTCCGTTGCTTGGGTAGGAATTTCCTTAACTAAGATAGGTGGAAAAGCTTCAGTTAGTCCCAGTTCTTGAAACTTATTACGTAAAGGATAAAGAGGTTCATCTTCTCCGCCTCCCGACTCTAATAAACCAATTGCCTGTTTCTTGTGAACAGCAGCTAAAATGGTACTTAAAGAAGCTTGAGCCATCACCGAAGATTGGGGTGGCATTGCAATTACTAAACCAGAAGATTGTGCAACTAATTCTCGAACTTCTTGAGGCTCGGCACTATTGAGAACTACTAATTCTACTGCCACGCCTGTTTTCGCACATCCATGTGCTATGGTACGAACTAAATGCTCGCTATACCCGTAATCTTCAAAATAAAATAGAGCCACTAAAGTCTCTGTTTTTGCTTGTTCTAAACTCCAGTTTTGATACCGTCCGAGCCATTCGGAGATATAGTGTTGTAATAAAGGGCCATGTCCTGTGGCAACTGTTCCTATTTCTAACTTTTCAATCCGCTTAAAAGCTGCCAAAACAGACCGGGCATTGGGGCCCATGAGACAATCATAGTAATATTTAAAATCTTCCTCTATTGAGGGAAGATTTTCATCATAGGTGTGGTCATCACAGTAGTGCATCCCAAACACATCACAGGTGTAGAGAGTG
Organism: Nostoc sp.; assembly: GCF_036919555.1. Classification (GTDB taxonomy): domain Bacteria; phylum Cyanobacteriota; class Cyanobacteriia; order Cyanobacteriales; family Nostocaceae; genus Nostoc. Next base: position 10,812 of record NZ_JBALCS010000085.1, on the reverse strand, counting down.
CAAGTTTTGTGGTCATAAGTGAAGATTGTGTCAGGCCAGTGTAAGTTAGGTGCAGAGATAAATTCTAATTCGTGTCCGTTACCTAAATCTAATCGCTCTCCATTTTTCACCTGCCTTGATTTAAAAGGTTGGTGAACCATATTTTCTAAAAATTGAATAGCTACCCTAGCACCGACAATAGTAATCGAGGGAGCTAATTGCAAAAGATTTTTCACTAAGCCACTGTGGTCTGGTTCTGTGTGACTAATAATCAAGTAATCTATTTTAGTTGGATCAATTAATCCCACCAGTATCTCAAGATATAATTGCTCAAACTTGCGGTGAGATGTGTCTACTAAGGCAACTTTCTCTCCCTGAATTAAGAAAGAATTATAGGTTGTCCCATTCCGTAAACCAAACTCGATATCAAAACGTTCTCGATCCCAGTCGAGACAACGGATAGCAGTCGTTTGAGCAGCAATTTCAACAGTTTGAATCGTCAAACGTCCTGGATTGGGAATAACTTGAGTAAGCTGTGTGAGTGCAACCATTTCTTTTCTCCCAAAAGATATTATCTGGAGCGAGTGTTATGTTTCTTATATTTACCTGAAATACTCAATTAGTAAAATGCGAATTTCTAAAGCTAATCATCAGAAAGATTTATTCTTCATTTTGATTGACTTAGCATTGAATTACTTAATGTTTATCATTACTTTTATCTTCAATAATGAATGTGAGAAAATATAAATACTAAGTTAGAATGTTTACGCATGTCGTTAAATTTTATTCCTCCTCTACAACAAATCAACAGCGAAATCACCCGCCACGCTGGTGTTGATCTGTATGTGCTGCGCCTCGACCTCATGCACCCGTGGGTTAACGGCAACAAGTGGTTCAAGCTGAAATACAATCTTTTGGAGGCCAAGGAGAAAAATTTCACGACGCTGCTTACTTTTGGCGGCGCTTATTCCAATCACATCTATGCAACTGCGGCGGCTGGTAATCTTTTCGGTTTTCGCACCATTGGTGTAATTCGTGGGGAGGAAAGGCTACCACTCAACCCGACGCTGAGTTTCGCTGTACAACAGGGTATGCAGCTTGTGTACCTGAACCGCGAGATGTATCGACAGCGTAACACAGCAGCACTACAGGAATATCTGCAACAACGTTTTGGTGAGGTGTTTATTATTCCCGAAGGTGGCTGTAATTTAAATGGTGTGCGTGGCTGCACGGAGATAGTTGGTGATGCGATGCCTACGGCTGGCTACGCCTACGCATTTGCTCATATATGCGTAGCCTGCGGTACGGCTACCACACTGGCAGGTATTACGCTATCGTTGGATCAAAAGCAAAGAGCAATCGCTTTTCCAGTATTGAAAAATGGGGCTTTTCTTGCACAAGAAATTGAAAATCTGCTGACAAATTACCTCGCCTCTGGTTTACCCGCACCATATACCTCTCCGGCTGACTGGGAATTAGTGTGTGATTACCACTTTGGCGGCTATGCAAAAGTGAACGACAAGTTGCTACAGTTCAGCCAGCAATTCCGGGAGGAACATGGCATACCCCTTGATTACGTATATACCGCCAAAATGTTTTACGGAGTGATGGATTTACTCAAGCAGGGATTTTTTCGTAGAGGCGATTCATTGCTACTATTACACACAGGAGGTTTACAGGGCAACGTTGGCATGGAGAAGCGGATTAGTAGTCAAAGCCCTGCCAAAGCCAGTCTCCAAGCTTGATTTGTCGCCTTTTCTACACACTCTTGACAAAAGCGCAATTATCTTACAGCAGAATTCAAGTATTTGAACCACATCTATCGTAGGGGCACAGCATTGCTGTGCCCCTACCGCGTGGTCTATTTACCTGAAAATAGCTGTAACCTCTCACGAATGAGTCTACTTTGTTTGTGCAACTGGCTGCACGCGCAAACCCTCTGTCTCATCAACCGTAGGAGTGGCAATCAGCGATTCATTTCCTGTCAGACCTGATGTAATTTCTACTTCGGTACCATAATCTCGCCCAACGACAACTTTTTGATAATGCACTGTTTGGTTTTTGGTTAAAGTTGCGACCTGCGTACCTCCGGCGTTAACGACTAAGGCACTATCTGGCACAACAAAGGGAGTATTAGTGCGGTTAATCGCAAATTTAACAGTAGCATACATCCCAGGTCGCAGCGTCGCGTTGTAATTCTCCACTTCTAATTGTGTCAGCAAAGTGCGAGTATTTGGATCTATAGCGTTGCTAGTACGCACTACTTTACCCGTAAACACTCGTTGTGGTAACTCTTTGACTGTAATTTCTGCTGTTTGACCAGTCTCAAATGACGGTGATAAACTCTGTGGAACATTCACATTCACGTCTAGCTTGTCATAAGCAGCAATAGTATAAAGGCTGGTATTGCTAGTGTTGGTGTTGCTGGTATTGGTGTTACTACTAGAATTGCTGTTGCCACTACCTGCTGAAATTAAAACACCTGTATTTACATTACGTGCGGTAATCACCCCTGAGAAAGGAGCAGTGACTTTCTTGTAAGACTGCAATACCGTATTACGCTGGAAGTTTGCTTGACTTGCGTAGACGTTAGCTTGTGCTGCTTTGACGTTGGCAGAGTCAGAACTAATAGTGTTTTGTGCTGCCTCAACATTGGCAAGATTAGCCTGATATGTAGCATATTTTGTATCTGTATCTTGTTGAGCTACTGCACCTTTTTTGACAAGAAATTGCCAGCGCTGCCAGCTCTGACGTGCTATCAATAAATTAGCCTGGGCTTGCTTCAAATCAGAAACACCTTTAGCTAAACTAGCACGACTTTGAAGCACGTTAGCTTGTGCTTGTGCTAACTCTGCCTTCGCTTGCAAAACTTGCTGATCTATGTCTGGTGAATCAATCTCTGCTAATAATTGACCAGCTTGGACGCGATCGCCAATGTCTGCGTACCACCGCCGCAAATACCCAGTACTGCGAGCGTAGATGGTCGTTTGGTTAAGGGCTACAACACTGCCAGGTAGTTCCAAATTGGTAGTAGCAGCAGCGCGACGGGGAGTGATAATGTTGACTGAGGTTAAAGTGCTTGCTTCCTTGACTGCTGCTTTTAATTCTGACCTTTGGCTTAACCGGGGCAGAATACCTATGGCTAGTAGGCTACCAAAAAAAACAACACCAATTACAGCCCAACCAATTCGACCGATGCCGCGCCTTTGTTTTCTAGAAGTCGTTTGTTGTTCTAAATCAGGAGATGCAGGAGGCTGAGAATCCATAGGTAAGCTGTCCCATATTATCTAATTTGCAGAAATTCAGCAGCTAAAGTCATTACCATTATTGGCTTTGGCAATTTTGAACTTTGAATTGCGGCGTTGCATAAATGCAGGATGAATTAGCGACTGAAACTATTAATAATTCGCTCAACATCGCCTGAAATCATCCCATGATTCAGCAACGCCTGAATTGCTTACTCCTTGCCTTGGGATGATGACAAGGAGTATGCAGTCTGTGGATCTGAGAAATTTAAATCCTCATCATCCTGCTCAATAGGACGAGGTTGTTTACGCCGTAACATGCTGTATACAACAGGTACAAAGATGAGAGTAGCAATTGTTGCAGCTGACAAGCCGCCAATTACAGCGCGACCCAAGGGCGCATTCTGCTCACCACCTTCACCAAGACCGAGAGACATTGGCACCATCCCAATGAGCATGGCTAAGGCAGTCATCAACACAGGACGCAATCGCGTGTGACCCGCTGCTTGCGCTGCTTTATAGGCATTTTCACCTTCCAGACGCTGGTCATTAGCAAAAGTAATCAGTAGAATACTGTTTGATGTCGCCACACCTATACTCATAATTGCACCCATTAACGAAGGAACGCTGAAAGTAGTGCGGGTGACAAACAGCATCCAGACAATACCAGCTAAAGCACTTGGCAATGCCATCATAATAATCAGGGGATCAAGCCAAGATTGGAAGTTGACCACCATTAAGCAGTAAACCAGCACAATTGCAAACACAAGTCCGAAACCAAGTCCCAGGAACGAAGAGTTCATCGTTTGTACTTGTCCGCGGACATTAATCTGACTACCGTGAGGCAATTTTTTCTGATAATCAGCGATGATTCGATTTACATCGCGGGCAACTCCCCCCAGATCGCGATCGTAGGAGTTAGCGTAGATATCGAAAACTGGCTGAATGTTGTAGTGATTCACAACTTGCATCACTGTGTCGCGTTTGACACTAGCCAAATTACCTAAAAGTTGGGGTGCAGTTTGACCGTTACTAACTGGCGTATTTTTCAGGCTGTCAATAGAGTCAATTTTGTACTGGGGAACTTGTACAGCAAGGGTGTAACTCACGCCTTTTTTGGGATCGAGCCATTGGTTAATTGCAGCTTGACCGCTTGAACTTAAGGAAGTGAGAACGCTATTGGCAACATCACGCTGGGTCATACCCAGTTGTTGAGCCTCAGTGCGATCTACATCAAGACGTAACTCTGGCGCATCGACAACTTGCTGCATATGTACATCTACAGCACCAGGAATCAGCGTCATTCGGGCTTCAATTTGTTTGGCAATTTCAAAGTTGGCCTTTGAGTTTTGCAGAGGTCCAGATATTTGTACGTCAACAGCAGCAGGCAAACCGAAATTCAGAATTTGAGTAACAATATCAGCCGGTTCAAAAAAGAAGGTGTAATTGGGAAATGTCGCTTTCAATTTCTGGCGGAGTTGCTTGACATAAGAAAAAGTTGAACCAGATTTTTTCAGGGACACAAGAATGTCAGCATCAGCCGGTCCAATTGTAGCACCGTTGTAGCCATAGGTAAGGTTAATGCCACTGTTGGGTAAGCCGATGTTATCCAGAACCTTCGAGAGATTTTCTTTCGGTACAGTCTGGCGGATAACGCCTTCGACTTGGCTGACAATTCTTTCTGTCTCTTCCAAACGAGTACCAGGTAAGGCTCGAACATGTAGGCTAAACTGACCACCATCGACTTCAGGGAAAAAATCTTGACCGACGAACGGCAACAAAACTCCTGCACTTACTATAAAAGCACCAAACAGCACAAAGACTATGCGGCGGTGATTTAATGCTGAGGTCAGGACATCGTAGTACCAACTGCGAAATTTCTCAAATTGTCGGTTAAACTTTTCGTGTAGCCGCCATATCCAATCTTTCTTAACAGGTTCGGCAGTTTTCGTTGTTGCTTCTGACCTTTGGTGGTGGTTATCGTGACCATTATTGTTTTGGACTGGCGAATCAGTATGGTGGTTGTCGCGACTATCATGGATTTCGACTAGTAAATGGGTGTGGCGATCGCCATGACCATTATTGTTTTGGACTGGCGAATCTATATTATGGTTGTCGCGACCATTATTGTTTTGGACTGGTGAATCTATATTATGGCGATCGCCATGACCATTATGATCCTCGCTTTCTCTATGCAAGTGCGCTTCATGTGGTAGGAAATAATTTGCCATCGTCGGTACTACAGTCCGAGATAGCAGATAGGAAGCAAGCATGGCAAAGACTACCGCCATCGCTAGCGGGACAAACAGGTATTTTGCTACTCCACTCAAAAACACCACCGGCACAAAGACAATACAAATACATAATGTTGCTACAAGTGCTGGAGTTGCGATTTGCTGCGCTCCATCCAAGATTGCTCGCTTGATTGGTTTACCTTGTCCGAGATTTCGGTGGATATTTTCAATTTCCACTGTGGCATCATCTACGAGAATACCGACAGCTAAGGACAAACCACCCAAAGTCATAATGTTGAAAGTTTGTCCTAAACGACTCATCACAATAATCGAAACCAGCATCGAGAGGGGAATAGATACAGCTACAATTACAGTGCTGCGCCAACTTCCTAAGAAAATCAAAATCATCAGCGCGGTGAGACAGGCTGCAATCAATCCTTCTTTGAGAACGCCTTGAATCGAAGCTTTAACAAATACAGATTGATCGAACAAAAACGCTAAATTCAGTCCTGGGGGTAAAGTGGATTGGATACGAGGCAAAGCTTTTTTTATCCGATCGATTACATCAATAGTTGAGGCATTGCCACTCTTGAGAATACTCAGTAAGCTCGATCGACTGCCATTTTCACGTACTATGTTTGTCTGTACGGCAAAGCCATCCCGTACCTGGGCGACATCGCGAATATAAGTCACATTACCATTGACTTGCTTAATCGGCAAGTCGTTGAGGGCTGCCACTACATCTGGACTATTATTGATTCGGACGGCAAAGTCGCGAGTGCCTATCTTCATATCGCCAGCAGGCAGAACTAAGTTTTGGGCACTGACAGCATTAGTCACGTCTTGGGCAGAAACGCCTTTAGCCAACATCGCTTGGGGATCGATATCAACCATAATTTGCCGAGCTTTACCACCATAGGGTAAAGGTACACTCGCGCCTTGTACTGTTGCTAACTGGGTGCGGACAACGTTAGTAGCAAAGTCGTTGAGCGCTTGTTCCGGTAAGTTTTTGCTGCTGACACTCATCTGGATAATTGGCACGCTAGAAGCGTTGTACTGAATGATGAATGGCGGCGTGATCCCGGGTGGCAAAGGACGGAGAATTGTTTGGCTGACAGAGGTGATTTGAGCGACGGCTGAGGCTATATTAACGCTCGGTTGGAAGAAAACCTTGACGACACTAACACCACTTAAAGATTGAGACTCAATGTGTTCAATGTCCCCAACAGTTGTTGTCATGGCACGTTCGCTAATTGTCACGATTCGCTGTGCCATTTCCTCAGATGTAGTACCAGTATAAGTCCAAACTATACTGACAACCGGAATGTTGATTGCGGGAAAAATGTCAACTGGTGTGCCAAATATCGTTACTACACCCAGGATCACAATCATCAAGGCAGCGATCGCGAATGTATACGGAAGACGTAATGCAATTTTGACGATCCACATAGTTAGTTAGGATACTTCAAAAGTTTTTTGGGTTAAAGCTGTTTTGCTGAAGTTGGCGTTTGAGCTAATTGAAGTTGTTCTGTTTGGAGTTGCTCAACTAGCCACTCAATTTCTGATTTGATGACTTCAACTGCCCGCCTTTGCACTTTCGCTTGATATAAATCATCAGTAATTTCAATTGCTTTTTTCTCTGCAAGGCGTAACCGACATGACATTAATCGATGTTCAATTAACTGCACTCGTTCTTCGGGTAATAAATGATCAAAGAAAAAAAATTTGATTAAGAATCGCGATCGCGCATTCACCCAACTTTCATGAGGATATGCCAGCATCTCTTGATACCAAGTTTTTTTACCGACGAATGTAATCTCATATACCTTTCCACATTGCCCAGCTTCTTGTCCCTGTTCTGCACATAGGATCGCTTCACCTTGTTCTTCCATCCGCTTCAGAAGAGGATAAATCGCACCATAGTTAACACAAATACTGCAACTCATAAACATCTCTAGTTGCTGTTTGAGCCGATAACCATTTAATGGCTCTCGCTGTAAGAGACCTAATACTGCCAACTTCAGCATTTTGCTATATCAGTTTGATATGTTTATCAACAATATCAAATAGATTCTTTTTAGCCAAGTACTTAAGGCTGATTTGTCAGAATTCTTTTTTGTGATGCCGCAGGATGCTTATTGGGGGCAAAGCTGTATAGTTAGTTACCTGGGTACATCAGCATTAAGTTGCCGTGAGGGTGCGATCGCAAACAACCACCAAGGAAATATTTTCCGCGATCGCGTGCAGGATGTGCGAGTGAATAGCAAATAACCTTTTCCCCGTTCCCACGGTGCTTATTGGACAAATGCTAAAACCTGGGAGGCGATTATTCAGAGGTTGCCATAATGCTTTACTTTTTACGGTATCTAGAAAACCCCGCTTCCATTCCTCTCCCCTACAAGGCACATAATTAATTAGTTATGATTTCCACAGTCATTGCACCCCTCCCCGCAAGCGGCTACTGTGTACACACAAGTCGGAAAAACTATCATGGCGATGCCTGCGGCGGGCTAGCCAACGCATTTGTTATTTCGGCGGACTCATTTGTTATTTCGGCGGACTCATTTGTTATTTCGGCGAACTCATTTGTTATTTCGGCGGACTCATTTGTTATTTCGGCGAACTCATTTGTTATTTCGGCGAACTCATTTGTTCTTATTAGGTCATTTTGCACATGAGGTGAAAATCGGAATACTTGCGGCGGAATCGTCAGCCTTGATTCAGCAGAATGGTTGCTTTTGTCTCCCGTTGGTTTCAGTCATTTAGGTAATTTGCATCGGCTGCATTACCCGCCTGAGATTGAAATCCCAGTCTAATAGCTTAACTCCTCTAAAGAGGACTAAGCCATTTTTTGAGATTAATTGCAGTCCACTTGAGTGGACTTAGGGTATTAGCCCAGTACTTTGAGTGCTGGGCGGGATAGGGAGCTAATTAAGATACATTAATGAGCCTTTGATGCGCTCATTCGAGTTTATCGAATAGCAAAATTATTCTGAACTAGAGGGACACTCTGGAATTGAAAATTAAATTAAGAAAGGTAATAAAAACAACAATCACATCAGAATCTTAATTAATGGTGAACTCAATTCTTTTAAAGGCTGCCATAATATATCTAAACCTTTAGTTGCTAAAATAGGTGCAAGTATAAATAACAGTCAATATTAGTAACTCCACTATCACCTAGTTTGTAGAAAAATAATACCCAACCCAAAAAGAAACTAAACAACAACTGCATGAGGGTTATAATTTCATCCAACTATTGCCCAAAGGTCAGGAAGCATTAAGGATTACCTCATAGTACCTTAAGCAGGTACGGAGCGAAAAAAATACAAAAAACTCTTCAAGAATAAACCTATGGCAACCGAACAGTTAACTAGAGACAGCGACAATCTAGATTTAAATCAGCTACTAAGAACGCTGAATGCTGTTAAACAGGGTGACTTCTCGGCTCGGATGCCTATAGATCATACTGGTGTGGCGGGGAAAATAGCTGATACGCTTAATGATATTATTGATCAAAATGAGCGGATGGCGGCGGAACTACAGCGAATTGGTAATGTTGTCGGCAAAGAAGGCAAAATTGCCGATCGCGCCTCTCTGGGAGATGTTCGTGGTTCTTGGTTAAATTGTGTTACTTCTGTCAATACTCTGATTACAGATTTAGTTCAACCAACAGCTGAAACTACTCGTGTGATTCGTGCTGTCGCCAATGGTGACTTATCCCAAACGATCGCTACAGAAATTGATCGCAGACCCTTGCAAGGTGAGTTTCTCCAAACTGCTAATATTGTTAACACGATGGTAGATCGGCTTGGTTCTTTTGCATCGGAAGTTACGCGGGTTGCGCGGGAAGTGGGAACTGAGGGTAAGTTGGGTGTGCAAGCCGAAGTGCAAGGTGTGGCTGGCACTTGGAAAGATTTGACTGATAACGTTAACTTAATGGCGGGAAATCTCACCGGACAAGTTCGCAATATTGCCGAAGTTGCCACTGCGATCGCTAATGGTGACTTATCCAAAAAAATCACTGTGAATGTGAAAGGCGAAATTCTCGAACTCAAAAACACCGTCAACACGATGGTGGATCAACTTAATTCTTTTGCATCGGAAGTAACGCGAGTTGCCCGTGAGGTGGGAACTGAAGGTAAGTTGGGCGTGCAAGCCGAAGTTAAAGGAGTGGCAGGAACTTGGAAGGATCTCACCGACAACGTTAATTTGATGGCTGGGAATTTGACTGCACAAGTCCGTAACATTGCGGAAGTGACAACGGCGGTAGCTAATGGCGACCTTTCTAAGAAAATCACTGTTAATGTCAAAGGCGAAATTTTAGAGTTGAAAAACACCGTCAACATCATGGTGGATCAACTTAATTCCTTTGCATCGGAAGTCACAAGAGTGGCGCGTGAGGTGGGTGCAGAAGGTAAATTGGGCGGTCAAGCAGATGTCCGGGGAGTCGCGGGAACGTGGAAAGACCTTACCGATAGTGTGAATTTCATGGCGGGAAGCTTGACGGGACAGGTGCGAAATATCGCGGAAGTCACAACAGCAGTGGCAACAGGCGACCTTTCCAAGAAAATCACTGTGGATGTGAAAGGCGAAATTCTGGAACTCAAGAACACCATCAACACAATGGTGGATCAACTTAATTCTTTTGCATCGGAAGTCACAAGGGTGGCGCGTGAGGTGGGAACCGAAGGTAAGTTGGGTGTGCAAGCAGAAGTGCGGGGCGTAGCTGGGACTTGGAAAGATTTAACTGATAACGTTAACTTAATGGCGGGAAATCTTACCGGACAGGTGCGAAACATTGCCGAAGTTACCACAGCAGTAGCCAACGGCGACCTCTCTAAGAAAATCACTGTTGATGTCAAAGGCGAAATATTAGAGTTGAAAAACACCGTCAACATCATGGTAGATCAACTCAATTCTTTTGCATCGGAAGTCACAAGAGTAGCGCGTGAGGTAGGCGCAGAAGGAAAATTGGGCGGTCAAGCAGAAGTGCGCGGTGTGGCTGGCACTTGGAAAGACTTGACTGACAGCGTGAATTTCATGGCGGGAAGCTTGACGGCACAGGTGCGGAATATTGCCGAAGTGACTACTGCTGTGGCAACAGGCGACCTATCCAAGAAAATCACCGTCGATGTCAAAGGTGAAATTCAGGAACTCAAAAATACCATCAACACAATGGTGGATCAACTCAATTCTTTTGCATCGGAAGTTACAAGGGTTGCCCGTGAGGTGGGAAGTGAGGGTAAACTGGGTGTGCAAGCAGAAGTGCGCGGTGTGGCTGGCACTTGGAAAGACTTGACTGACAGCGTGAATTTCATGGCGGGAAGCTTGACGGCACAGGTGCGGAATAT
>NZ_JBALCS010000084.1:0-53810 GCF_036919555.1 Nostoc sp. | reverse complement strand
CAATCGAATATGCTGCCATCTCTAAATAATCTGTTTTTTTACATCTTTCAAGTTTACAATCTTTGTGGCTGGTTTGATATCAAATTGCTGTAATCATTCATGAATAATAAGATTCCCGACTTCTTTAACAAGTCGGGAATTTAAGCCTTTCGATTTTAATTTGGAATTTTGAATTATTATTTCTTAATCTGATCCAGAGCTAAATTCAGCTTCAACACATTAACTCCAGGCTCACCAAAGATGCCAAGAAAGCGACCATCGGTGTTTTGAGAAATCAAAGTTTCCAGTTGGTTCGCCTGAAATCCTCGCGCCTTGGCCACGCGTGCAATTTGTGCGATCGCAGCTTCGGGGGTAATATGGGGGTCAAGGCTGGAACCAGAGGTGTAGATTAGATCGCCAGTTGGCTGTACACCCGCTTTTTTCAGACGAGTCAAGTCACCTTCAATTTTTTTGCTGGGGTCGGGGTCATCTTTACCTTTGATGCGTTCCAGTAATGCGGGATTACTGGGAGCCAAGTTACTAGCACCAGAAACCCCAGTTTTCAAAACTCCCCCATCGTCCTTTTTGGGATCGGCTGTGCTGTAACTAGTGGTACTGGGACGGCTGTTAAAATAGCGATCGCTAGTAAAAGGTTGACCAATCAAGGCAGAACCCACAACTTGACCGGTGCTATTTTTCAGTAGACTACCGTTTGCTTGAAACGGAAACACAATCTGCCCAATGGTAATCATCGCCAAAGGATAAATAATTGCTCCGATGACCCAAAGTACCAAGGTAGAACGAACAGCTCTGCTAGCTTCACGTGCAAAACTCATTAGAATTTCTCCGGTACAAACATGACAAAAAATAAATAGATAGAAAGCCCTAGCGTCACCATTCCTAACAGTCCCAATCCCCAAGATTGACTGCGGGAAAGTTGTTCACCAGTAGCAGCATAGACTATAGGTGCAACCACTAGGTTGAAACACATGGCCAGGAACAAATACAGTGGCAGCTTTTGTCTGCGCCATTGACACCAGATTTCAGTTATTTCTTCTAATACTTGGGATGCAGCGATAGTGCGTCGAATCTGAACGGGTTTCATAGTGAATTAAGACAAAGGTAAGATAATATCTATCAGTTTGATGGCAATGAAGGGAGCAATGATGCCACCTAGTCCATAAATCAAGATGTTGCGACGTAGCAGTTGATCTGCTGTTAAAGGTAAGAACTTCACCCCTTTGAGTGCTAGCGGAATTAATGCCGGAATAATCAAGGCATTATAAATCAGCGCCGAGACGATCGCAGATTGGGCACTCTTTAATCCCATAATATTAAGTGCGCCGATTCCAGCAGCTGCAAAGATAGTGGGAATGATCGCAAAATACTTGGCAATATCGTTAGCGATCGAGAATGTTGTCAAGGCTCCACGAGTAATTAGCAACTGTTTACCTATGGTTACTAGGTCAATCAGCTTCGTGGGGTCAGAGTCTAAGTCCACCATGTTAGCAGCTTCTTTGGCAGCTTGCGTCCCAGAATTCATCGCCACACCCACGTTTGCCTGAGCGAGGGCGGGTGCATCGTTAGTACCATCCCCAGTCATTGCCACCAGTTTACCCTGAGCTTGTTCGGAGCGAATCACCTCAATTTTGTCTTCTGGAGTCGCTTCGGCAATGAAATCATCCACCCCAGCTTCTTCAGCAATCACCGAAGCGGTAATTCGGTTGTCACCTGTGAGCATGACGGTACGAACACCCATGCGGCGGAGTTGATCAAACCGTTCCCGTAGTCCAGGTTTCACAATATCTTTGAGGTAGATGACACCATAAATTTTGTCATCTTGGCAGACAGCTAAGGGTGTACCGCCTAAGCGGGAAACTCGCTCATAAGCTGCGTCTGTATCATCAGGAACCTGGCCGCCACGAGAACGGACAAATCCCTTAATGGCATCCACTGCTCCTTTGCGGATTTGTTTGCCATCGGGTAGATTTGTGCCACTCATCCGGGTTTTCGCCGAAAATTCCACACCTTCGGCTTTGTCGATATTAAAATCTACCGCAGCCTGAGACTTTTCTGCCAATATCACAATTGACTTGCCTTCTGGCGTTTCATCAAACAAGCTAGCAGCTAGGGAGACTCGCGCCACATCTTCTAGTGAATGATTATCTAGAGGAATAAACTCATCAGCCATCCGATTACCCAAGGTAATAGTGCCTGTCTTATCTAACACCAAGGTGTTGATATCGCCGCAGGCTTCTACTGCTCGACCGGAGGTAGCAATGACGTTAAATTGGGCAACCCTATCCATCCCGGCGATGCCGATCGCACTGAGCAAACCACCGATAGTTGTGGGAATTAAAGCTACCAGTAGCGATATTAAAATCGCAACGCTAGCACCCGCACGCAAACTGTTTCCCGCCTCAACCCCAAACGCTGTGCTGATAAAGCTGGCGATGTAGCCCACGTAGGGAGGGATGGTTGAGACTACAATCAAGAACACCTGCGTTAGCACTGCCAACAATACTGTCAAAGCAATCTCGTTGGGAGTCTTGGTGCGTTGTGCCCCTTCTACCAGGGCAATCATGCGATCGATAAAGCCTTGACCAGGATCAGCACTAATGCGAATTGTCAACTCGTCTGAAAGTAGGCGTGTACCTCCTGTCACCGAACTGGCAATATCTGTACCTGGTTGCTTCAATACAGGGGCAGATTCCCCAGTAATGGCAGACTCATCCACTGAGCCGATGCCTTTAATCACATCCCCATCGGCGGGAATCATATTATTTGCAACCACCTTAACCAAATCACCCCGTCGCAGTTCTGTGGAATTGACTTGTTGTACAGAACCATCAGGGAGGATTTTGTTAGCGATCGTATCCGATCGCGTCGATCGCAGTGAATCAGCCTGGGCTTTACCGCGTCCTTCAGCTACGGCTTCGGCAAAGTTGGCAAAAACGAGTGTGAAAAAGAGAATGAAGGTAATCAACCCGTTTAACAAGCGTTGTTGATTGATATCTGCCTGGACTGTGCCAAAGAGATTTGGGTTAAGAGTAACAAGAAAGGTGACAATTGTCCCCACCCAAACAACAAACATAACTGGGTTTTTGACAGTAATTCGAGGATCGAGCTTGATAAATGACTCACGAATTGCTCTCTGGTAAAGTCCCCGCGTATCCACCTTCGGGGTATGCTTGCGTGAGTCACGAGTTCCAGATGGAATACGGGCTGAAGGAGAATCAGTAGTAGTTGGCATACATTAATATCAGAGCAATCTGACTGAATCCAAAATCCAAAATCTAAAATCTAAAATTCTCTCAGCCGATGCCTTTGGCGATAAAAAAGGCTTCAGCAATGGGTCCCAATGCCAGCACTGGGAAAAATGTGAGTGCGCCCAAGATTAAAATCACCCCTGCGGTAACGCCTGTAAATAGTCCGGTGTCGGTTCGCAATGTCCCAGTTGTGTAGGGAACAGCTTGCTTACGGGACATGCTATCTGCTAGCAACAGCAGACCGATGATTGGAATATAGCGTCCTGCCAGTAAACTGAAGCAGGTACTCAGGTTCCACCAGAGGGCGGTTGCGGTAGTTTTAGCGCCTGTAGCGATCGCCAAAGGAGAAGGTTGGGAATCGCCTAAACCTTCAAACCCAGAACCGTTGTTCGCAGCAGCTGAGGCATATTCGTAAATCACCTGAGAAAAGCCGTGAAAGCCGGGATTGCTAATTCCTGCCAGTTGGTCAGGAAAAGCTAAGGCGATTCCCCCCGGAATCAAAATGGCGATCGGGTGAACTAGCAAAATCAGGAAGCTAGCAAGTACCACTTCACGCTTTTCAATCTTGCGTCCCAGAAATTCTGGCGTGCGTCCTACCATCAAACCTGTGACGAATACCGCCAGGATGCTATAGGCAAATAAGTAAGCTGTTCCAGTACCCTGTCCACCCCACATGATTTGCAGGAACATATTAGAGAGAAAAATAAAACCACCGGTGGGCATAAAGGAGTCGTGGAAACTGTTGACGGCTCCGCACATGGTTCCGGTTGTACTTACCGCAAATAATACAGATTGTGCCCAACCAAACCGGACTTCTTTACCCTCTAGGTTCGGTTGCTGACTACCCAAAAGCGTATTTACAGCCGGATTCCCGTTGTATTCACCAATAGCGGTGACAATCAGAAATCCGAGAAAAATTACACCGACCATGCTGTAGAGTAACCACGCTTGTTTGGTGTTATTTGCAAACAAGCCATAGGTATAGATCAGGGATGTGGGAATGGAAAGCATTGCCACGATCTGAATTAAATTAGTAAATCCACTGGGATTTTCAAAAGGGTGTGCCGAGTTGATCGCAAAAAAGCCACCGCCGTTTTCTCCTAATTGCTTGATAATTTCAAAGTGGGCAACTGGACCACGAGCGATCGCCTGACTGATATTCGGATCTTCCAAGGTAGGGAATACAACTGCACCCGCCAGTGTTTCGGGAACGCCAGCTGCCATCAAAACAATGCCGCCCACAATACAAATAGGCAGCAAAATTCGGGTAATCGAGCGAATTAGGTCTACATAAAAGTTACCCAACGATCTACCCGTCAATCCCCGAATAAAGGCAATTCCTACCGCCAAACCAGTCGCAGCAGAGGTGAACATGTGGTAGCCCAGCCCGAACATTTGACTACCGTAGCTCAAGTAGGTTTCACCAGAATAATGCTGCTGGTTGGTATTGGTAATAAAGGAAATCGTGGTATGTACTATGGTGTCCCAGGTTGGGGCATCTATCTTGGTCGGGTTAAGCGGTAGCCATCCTTGATTTGCGATCAGGAAGAAAATCAGCAACATCATGACTACATTGCTGTACAGGATTGCTCGCGCATACTGCCAACCCGTCATGTTTTCTTTGTTTGTAACGCCAACCAAGGCATACAGCAGTCGCTCAACCGGATTCAAAACTGGGTCGAAAAAAGTACTTTCTTCTAGGTATACACGCGCCATGTAGCGCCCAAAAAATGGAGTTATCGCTACTATAATTAGTAGCGTTAGTGCAATTTGAATCCATCCTTGTAGCATTGGATTATTTAAACTCCGACATGAATAAATTTCAGATGAATATCAGATATTTTTTGCCACGAATCAGAAAAAATAATCAAGTATATTGGCATTATTATTAGCTAACCTATAACTCTGGGTTTCCTCAATCAATCATCGGGCTTTTTGTCAGGGAACACAAGGTATAAATTAATATTTAAACTAGTCTATATAAGGAATATATTTATATATATACAAGTCTTCATAACGTTTATCTCCATATATATCTGCAAATATAGAAGGACTGCTAAATGCTAAACAAACAGCTAACTAGGACGGCGTAAATAATTCGTAATGATGCCCGCATACTCGCTAGCGTAATTAAGTTTTGTAACAGGAGGTTAAGATTATCGCCAAAGACTTTGACAACTCAAATAGGGCATGAAAAAGCAGGCGATCGCACAGAATAACTTTCTAAGTAACTGGAACTATGATTTGGCTATGGCAATTATTGACGGTATGGAAGCCCGAAGTATCAAAGGTGGATATGTCTTAGAACCTTTTATATTTAATTCCGCCTAGCTACTTACGTGGACAAACATTAGTAGAAAGGGAGTTGGGAGTTATTATCTTGATCCCTCTCATCTCCCCCATCCTCCTCATTCCCCCTCTCTGCCTTCTATTACAAGAGGTAAAGATTAAGCTACAACTTTGGGAGTCTCTGAGATAATAAATTTGTAGAGTATCTTTTGAGAATTTAGCAAAGTTATAAGCATTGGAGCAAAGCAAATGAATGCTAGATTGATCGCTTTCTCTGGCTTTGTGACGGCATTTGTGGGTGGAGGACTTGGCTTTCTTATTGCTAATTTATTTCCTTGCCACTACACAAGTCAAATATATCAACATCTAGAGCAGAAATACGCAATTGTTGGTGCATTTGCTGGCTTGGTGATTGGTTCTAGTCAAGAAATGATTCGAGAACTCAAGCAAGAGCGGGATGCGGAAGAAGACTTGCTGCGAGATTTCAACAGAGCTATTCAGTCAAATACAAATAAAGAAAATTACTGATCTAATTAGTGGAGTTCCATCTGGGTTCCTCGTCAGCCAGAGCGATGAAGTCACCAACATTGGAGGCTAGCTCTTAGTAGAAGCATCAGTGATAAGTTAAGCTTATTAAGCATTTGTCAATAAGCAATAATAGCGAGTTTGTAAGAGTAAGAAAAATCGGAGTAGACCAATTAAAATTTCAGTTCCACGTTTTCAACAAGAGCGTTGTTTTGTATGGTTTCAACGATTGCCCCCGCATATTTACGGAGTCTCCTGGCACGATTGACGAAAAATCTTTGTTGGTAATCGTTGATTCTCAAGGCATCACCAATCATGGTGTTGACGGCAATATCAGCTTTTTTACCCAAAGCCACAACCTAATCATCAATTCCTTTTTCTAGTCCTGGCAGCAGCGCTACTTCACAGTGCAAGCATTGTTGTATGATAGCGGACTGCCACAACCCCAGGTATGCGTTCCAGTAAGGTTCACCATCAGCCTCGTCAACCTTAGAGAACTCCACAAAAAAGATCATCCAATAGCTATGCTGGTTTAGCGAAAATTTCCACAAATCATTAGACTTCTTGCATAAATCAGAAATAAGAACCCCACCCCGCCAAAGCTACGCTTTGTCTCCCTGCCCCTAATCCCCACAGGGGGCACCGAGTTCCCCGCTCTTCGAGAGGGGATTAAGGCTGGGGTGTTTGGGACTTTTGCAAGAGGTCTATTTTTTCAGATTGGGGAGGCGGTGAATCCGGGTTTCAATTTCTGCCATAGCTGAAGTTTTGAGTTTAACTCCTGTGGAGTAAACTTTTTCTATCAATGTCACAACCGGATTTTTACCCTTAAATGCGAGATTTTGGGCGAAATTCAGTACGGTTTCAACAGTGTCAAGTAAACTACCATTGCAATGCTGTTCTAACCAACCAAAGCAACGTTCTATCGGGTTGTATTTGCTATGATAGGGCGGATAATAGGCTGCACACTGAAACCATCTTTCTCTGATTATAGGATCAATCATTCCGTGGAATTCTCTAAATGAAGCCAAGCATTGCTTGATTTGGGCATTGTAGGCAGTGATTTATGTCTAATAAAACTTGTACAATTGGCAAGGCGGTTTTTACTATCAAAGTACTTCTCATACTAAATAAGGAAAGGATGTATTGTTTCAACAGCAGGATAACGGATGGGAAACCTCTCATAACAAGGTTTTGGAATATATCTTAATACGAATTACGAATTACGAATTACGTTAGCGTACCCCTGCTTTTGAGCAAGCTACGCTTAACGTCTCGTAGAGAAGAGGGGCGCAGCCCATTACAAATTAGTATCAGGCGTAAGATTTATCGACAGCAAAATTTTTCTACTTTGTGTTTTTCCATCCTTGACTTGTGGCTAAAATGCTCCAAGTTAGGCACTCATATCTTGCAATAGATAACTTTTACCCTTATGACTGGAGAGCAAAATCTTGGGAATAGAGCTACGCAGTTTCGTATTTCTCGACAGCCTGCAACCTCAACATGCAGCATATATGGGAACAGTAGCCCAAGGCTTCTTACCATTACCAGGGGATACATCGCTGTGGATTGAAATCTCTCCTGGTATCGAAATTAATAAGATTACGGATGTAGCCCTGAAAGCTGCCTCAGTCCGTCCCGGAGTGCAGGTAGTTGAACGACTTTACGGACTATTAGAAGTTCATTCTAGCTCCCAAGGCGAAACGCGAGCTGCTGGTCAAGCCATTTTGGCGTTACTGGGAGTCCGAAGAGAGGAATGTCTCAAACCGCGTGTTGTTTCTAGCCAGATTATCCGCAACATCGATGCTTACCAAACACAACTTATTAATCGCACGCGCCGGGGACAGCTACTACTAGCAGGGCAAACGCTGTATGTATTAGAAGTGGAGCCTGCTGCTTACGCGGCACTGGCTGCGAATGAAGCGGAGAAAGCGGCGGCGATTAATATCCTTGAGGTTCAAGCTGTAGGTAGCTTTGGACGGCTTTACTTAGGTGGAAAAGAACAAGATATTCTCGCAGGTGCGGCAGGAGCGTTAGCGGCCATTGATAGTGTAGCTGGTCGGGCAAATCCTTTGGGTGGGCGTCAGGAGTAAAGGACAGAAAATGGCAAATCGAGAGCATCTAGCTTTATTGAAAGCAGGTGCAGTTACATGGATTGAGTGGAGAAAGAAAAATCCTCAAATTGAACCAGACCTCAGCGCCGCAAACCTGCAAGGGGATAACCTCAGAGGCGCAAACCTCCAGGGGGTAAATTTGAGAAAGGTGGATTTGAGTAATGCTTTACTCGTGCGAGCAAACCTCAGTGGTGCTGACCTTAGTAGCGCCAACCTCTACAAAGCCTTCCTCGTTGAAGCTAACCTGAATGATGCTAACTTCAGTGTTGCTAACTTGAGTGGTGCTATACTTACGCAGGCGGATTTGAGTCATGCCAATTTGATTGGATCTGACTTGAGTGAGGCCAATCTTAGAGGCACTGCGATCGCTCATGCTAATCTAATTGGAACAGACTTAAAAGGCGCTAACTTGAGAGATGCCGATTTAGGTGCAGCGAAGTTAATACGGGCTAATCTCTCTTTTGCCAACCTCACTGAAGCTAACTTGATTGCGGCTGACCTTAGCGAGGCAAGTTTATACGAGGCGGAAATGTTGGGGGCTTATCTTTATAAAACTGACTTATACAAAGCTAATCTGAATAAGGCTCACCTTACTGGTGCTTACCTGCTGCGGGCTAACCTCAGTGAAGCTGATTTGAGTCAAGCTGATTTGAGTTGGACTAACCTTAGAAGTGCGAATTTGGCAGGGGCGAATCTCAGAGGAGCTAACCTTAGAGGAGCTGACCTTAGGGGAGCTAACCTCAGTGGCATAAATCTTCAGGAGGCAATTATGCCTGACGCTTCAAGGCACGATTAGTTTACAAGAAAAAGTAATTGACGTTTAGGTTCATTTTTTGGAATTTAGACAAATTTGCGGTGAAAAATCACCCAACACTGCTGAGTTAATTAGGTTCATTAAGCTTGAATTTATCACCATGCTTTTTGGGGCATCCCTTGCCAGGATAAGCTTTAGTACTTAAAGGAAGCATATAAAATTTATGTAAAGCTTAAGTGTTATTAAGCTAAAAAACGCTCTGAATAATCTATCAATTTAACTTATGTATTTTGAAATGTATTTCTATAATAGGAATATATTTTTTTTTACGAACAAAAAATTATATTGAAACTTAACTTAACGAAAATACTGTATGAAGGTGAATGAAAAATCTTGTAACCTATACTAAAAAAACAGTATGTTTGAAAAAAGACTTAATTAAAGTTTATAAATCTTTCTAACAGTATTAAAAATTACCAACTTTACATTTTTAAGATTTGGTAAAGAAGTTGATGTAACCTTGTACTTCATGATAATTAAATAATTACAGGTGAGTTGAAAATGAAAAAATATAGGGAAAATAATTAAAATAAATGAATTTTCACGCCGACTTACTTACTATTTGCATAATCAACTAACCAAATCAATAATTAATCTTTTCTAAGTAGTATTGGCATTAATTAGGTTAATAAAAGCACCTGTATTTAAACTTACAGTTTTAAGTAATCCAAATTGAACTTATCTAGCAGTTCTTTGACTGAGGCCGAACTTAGGCATTAGTTAGAAATTCAGGAAAAATAATATGGCAGTTATTTACGGCAGTACAACTCCTGATACCAGAAATGGGACTTCGGGAGATGACACGATATATGGTTGGGCTAATGGTGGTAATGCTAATAGTCCTTCCGGTAACGACACCCTGAATGGTGCGGCTGGTAATGATAATCTGTTTGGCGGGACAGGAAACGACAGTTTAATAGGTGGTCTTGGCAATGACACACTTGATGGCGGCTTGGGTACTGACAGCTTAAATGGGGGAGTAGGCGACGACACTTATCTCATTGACAGTGCTGCTGATACCATTATGGAGACTGCTAATTCCGGCACAGATACCGTCCGGTCTTCTGTCACCTACACACTGGGTATCAATCTAGAGAACCTGACGCTCACCGGAACTAGCGCCATCAACGGCATAGGTAACAATCTTAATAACATCCTGTTTGGTAATACTGTTAACAACACTCTGAATGGGAGAGCAGGCGATGACACGCTAGATGGTAATTTTGGTAATGATACCCTCAATGGTGAGGATGGCAATGATAGTCTACAGGGCGGGCCCGGCAATGACATACTGAATGGGGGGTCTGGAAACGATATCCTCATCGGTGTTTGGCGTGGTAGTCCACTCCCACCTGGATTAGGGGAGACAGATATCTTAACTGGCGGGGTTGGGCTAGATAGATTTGTCCTTGGGGACGCGACAAATGTCTTCTACGACGATAAAAACACTACGAACGCTGGTTTTGGGGACTTGGCTACTATTACTGACTTCAACCCTAATGAAGATCGAATAGAACTCAAAGGCTCTCCAAAAGACTATCGCCTACAATCTGTTGGAGCCAACACACAAATATTCTTAGACAAACCAGGAGCAGAGCCAGATGAGATTATAGGTATTGTGCAAGGGAGAGTGAACCTTAGACTTGATAGTAACGACTTCCTTTTCTATGAGCGGGAAAATGCTGGACAAGCTACAAATAATACACTAGCTAGGGCTGAAGGGTTGGGTTCTTTATCATCAGGCTCAGACGTTAATCTCTCAGGTGAGTTAGTAACAGTTCAACCGGGGGATAATCCCGATTTCGACTTTTTTACATTTTCTCTAGCAAATCCCAAAATTGTCACCATCAGTGCGGTGACAACCGATGATACAGTTATCGGACTGTTTAACAATGCTGGGACTTTACTGCAAAGTGACGACGATAGTGGGCCCGATTTGGGATCATTAATCACGGCTTCATTAGGTGCTGGAACGTACTCAATTTCAGTGAGTAAATATGCTTTCTTCCCTCAAAATGGCGGAACTTTCTCTGGCTCTAGTGACAGCAACCCTGCTCCTTATACGCTAGAAGTTCATTTGGCATAAGAACGTTGTCTACTTCAGGGAGTAATGACATTAGAAGGCTGATTGAAGGATCTTTTACTGCTGGATAGAGGGACACGTCGTTGTGTCCCTCCTTACCCAATAAGAGACTATTGATAAGCTAGTACCCATTGCTCATTTCACCCCCTAAGCTCTAAAATTTTTCTCTAATCAACAAGATTTAGCAACAAAATCATCTGACTATTTTATGAAGAAAATAATGAATAACACTAAATCATCCAACCAAGTTCAACGCAGATTTATCGGGAAGTTCGCTCTAAAAACCTGTTTTTTCGCTGCCAAAACCCTGTTATTGACAATAGTTCTATTAAATCATGGCATTACTGGAGTAAATGCTGCACCTCAATCCCTTCGTCCTGATATTAAGATTCGCAACATTATCAATACGTTATCGGCCTCTCCTTCTGTTCGGATTGCAAAAGATCCGCGAAACAATACGCTCTATTACCTCAAACAAAATGGTGAGATTTATCAAGTCAATTTAGCCGCTTCTACTAGTACACTTGTCTACAACTCTAGTAATCATAATCTCCCTGAGACTGAAGGTATGGCCATTGGTCCTAACGGTACAATTTATTTGGTTGGCAATGCAGACCTTGTGAATAACCAGACCAAAGCAATTATTGTTAAAGGCGTAATTAATTCGAGTACAGGAGGCCGCATCTGGTCTATCTTAGCTAAAAGTGCAGGCTATCCTAAAAGCAAAACAGCCTATGACCATCGCTTCAACGGCGTGGTTGTTAGCCCGGATGGTAACTTTATCTATGTGAATAGCGGTTCTCGTACCGATCATGGTGAGGTTCAGTCTGTTAATGGTCAATATCCCAATACTCGCGAAGTCGGATTAACCGCCTGTATACTCCGTCTTCCTACTAATGGCAAAAATCTCTTTCTTGCAAACAATCGAGCAACTTTAAAGACAGCTGGCTATATTTTTGCAGAAGGAACACGTAATACTTTCGATATGGCTTTTGCACCCAATGGGGATTTATTTGGCACAGAAAATGGCCCCGATCGCGACATGTCAGAAGAATTAAATTGGCTACGTCTAGGTGGTAATTATGGCTTTCCCTGGCGCATTGGTGGGACAGATAATCCCCAACAATTCCCTAATTATAATCCTGCCACTGACCGTTTGTTAAACCCCCTATTTGGCGCAGTCACAAAAGGCTACTTTCGTAACGATCCAACCTTTCCTATTCGGCCTACTAACTTAATTGAACCAATTCCTAATTTTGGGCCGGATGCAGACAAGTTCCGCGATCCTCTAGATGGCAAAGTCAAAGACGCCAGTGTTCTGGGGCAAAGTGTGAGTACTTTTACATCACACCGTTCTCCTTTGGGCTTAGTTTTTGATACAAAAGGAGTAATGAGTCCAGAATTCAACAGAGATGGATTCATGTTGAGTTGGACAACAGGCGACCCCACTGGCGATACAGTAGCAGGTCCTTTTGAAGATGCCGGCCAAGACCTACTGCATTTAAAGTTAACTAAAGTCGGAACTACCAACTATAAACTCAACGCCACCCGCATTGTCGAAGGTTTTAGTAATCCCATTGATGATGAGATTATCGGCAATAAGATTTATGTTCTAGAATATGGTGGAAATGAAGGAATTTGGGAAATCACTATGCCCACTAGATAAAGCAGACTGAGTATTTTAGCACTCAATCAAGCTTGCAGTTCGAGAGTTGCGATCGCCGAAATAACAAATGCGTAGGCGTAGCCAGGCGTAGGCATCGCCGAAATAGCAAATGTAGTCGCCGAAATAACAAATGTTGTCGCCGAAGTAGCAAATGTTGTCGCCGAAATAACAAATGCGTAGGCGTAGCCAGCCGTAGGTATCGCCGAAATAACAAATGCGTAGGCGTAGCCAGCCGTAGGCATCGCCGAAATAGCAAATGCGATCGCCTGTTGTGGAAGAGTGAGTGCGATCGCTGTATATATTTAACTTAAAGACAAAAAAAGTATAATAGTGAGAATAAAACCCATATTTTTTAGAATATCTTTTGTTACTAAAGAGAGAGAAGTTATCTGATGGACTCTACATTTAACTGGAAACTGGAACAGACTTTACTTGAAAAAGTCATAAATCTGGCTAGTCAAAGAGGGCAATCTCCTGAATCAATAGTCAGTGAAGCTGTTAGGCTGTATCTCGAAACCCAATTGCTAGAACCAGTTGATAACTATGGATCTGACCCATTAATTGGCTTATTTGCAGGAACACCTGATTTTGCTACAAATTCTGAAGATATTCTCCAGCAGGAAATTACTGAAAAATCTGGTTGGACGTGGAAATAAATTCATTGGTGGCTGATACGGGTTTTGTTGTAGCATTGTTAAACCGTTCAGTTTTATGCACAGTATTGTCACAACAGTATATATACAACAAAAACAAATTCTGTTGCCACAAACAGTATTGGCGGAGTTAGCTTATTTGGTCGGACGTAATGCAGGTGTAGCGACAGTAGTAGCTTTTTTACAAGGGCTATCTGCAAGTCGATTTAGATTGGTAGCTTTGACAGACCAAGATGTAATTCGTGTGGCAGAAATATTGGATGAGTATGCAGATAGTCGGATTGATTTTGTAGATGCAAGTGTTATGGCTATAGCTGAACGCTATGGTATTAAAAAAATATTTACCTTAGATCAGCGAGATTTTAGATTATTTCGACCTAAGCACTGCAATAGCTTTGATATTTTTCCATGAAGAAAATAAACGCAGTCTGTCTGTTCATATTTGACTTAGAATCCAGACAAGTGGAAGTGTAAATTTTATGTCTAATTATCAAGAAGTACTACTGCAAGCTCAAAGCCTAACTCCTGAAGAGCAAATACGCTTAATTGAAGACTTGTCAAGCTTAATTCGTCAACAGGTGACTATGACACCTAAGCCAAAGCGTAGCATCCTCGAATTACGTGGGTTAGGTAAAGAAATCTGGAATGGCGTTGATGCTCAAGAATACGTTAATCAGGAACGTGATTCATGGAATGGCTAGTCCAGCTACAGGGGCAAATTGTGGGCTTGGATACTGCTCCACTGATTTACTTTATTGAAGAAAATCCTAATTATTTGGATGTTACAGATGCTTTTTTTGAAGCTATGTTTTCTGGTGAGTTTAGTGTTGTAACATCAGTTTTGACTATCACGGAAGTGTTAGTCTATCCCTTGCGACAACGAAACACAGCATTAGCTCAACAATATCGTGACATTCTGCTCAATTCCCAAGGTTTGACTACTATCGAAGTTTTTCCCGACATCGCTGAAAATGCGGCACAATTGAGGGCAGATTATAATTTAAGAACCCCGGATGCTATTCAGATGGCTACTGCTATTCGTGGAGGTGCATCATTTTTCTTGACAAATGATGCGCGGTTGCCGTCTTTACCAGGGTTATCAGTGTTAGTGTTGGATCAACTGATAGTTTGAGTCTTTTTGTCTGTTGCGATCTTCGTAGCTTACCGAAAGTATCGCCTTACAGAAAACCTCAAAAATAAAGCGATCGCCTTACAGAAAACCTCAAAAATAAAGCGATCGCCTTACAGAAAACCTCAAAAATAAAGCGATCGCCTTACAGAAAACCTCAAAAACAAAGCGATCGCCTGTTGTGGAAGAGTGAGCGATCACACTTTACACATTCCCAAAAGCGATCGCCTTTCAGAAAACTTCAAAAAAGCGATCGCACTTCGCACATTTCCAAAAGCGATCGCACTTCGTAGATTCCCAAAAGCGTAGGCGTAGCCCGTCGTAGACATCGCCTGTTATGGAAGAGCGATCGTACTCCTACATTCTCAAAATTTCCTCAAAAGCGATTGCACTCGGCAAACTTCCTAAAGCGATCGCATCTCCACAGACCATATCTGTTACATCCGCTCCAACGGAGTATTAAATGTTGCCCTGTAACTATGCTTCTTCATCAAAGATTGCAATTAATAGAACCTCATTAGAGGTTGTAAGACTGACGATATTTTTATAATGTCTTGAACCTGCAAATGTGCGAATAGAGATAACTTCACTATTAAATATTGGAATGAATTTTCCATGTGCGAATAAAAGAACTTGTTCATCCATTTCTAAAATTATCCCGGCCTTTTTCACACCGAGTGTATGAATACTAGAAACTAAGCTTCCCAGTCCCCTATATTGGTAAGAATACGAAACTCTAGGAATAGGAGAAGAGCTATTATTATCTAACCCTAATATAAAGAGACTTCCATCATAGGTACTGAGAAATAAAGATTTGGAGCTATTATAAACGAATTGGATATTTTCTAAATCTATTTTGTTCTCAAGGTTTGAATTTACAAATAGATTGTTAAAGTCAAACTCACTTTTGTTTAAATCTGTAACAATCCAGCTTTCTTGCTCAAAGTTCTTCTTTGATTCAAGTGGTTCCTGTTGAGACTGAGTTTTAAGAGTATTAAATAAAGTTGAGTTAATAGTTGTCGAATAGTTGACCACATCAAAATTAAGCCAAGCATTTCGCACTGAGTATTCTGGAATATGATTTTGCTTAGGAGTATTGTTCATGCCCAAACTAAAATCATCAATAAATGAGAATAATCCTTCAGAACCGCATGAAGCATTTACTGTTCCAAACTTAGCTGTTGTGTAAATGCATTTTGTATCAAGACGCTTTTGAGGTTCATTAATAGGTGTAATATTTTCTGATTCCCAATCAATATCAAGATGATAAAGTCCTTTATTTGTACTAATATACAATCGACGATTATAAATATTTAAATCAAGCAAAATATCAGCTTTAATTTTCAGATCCAATTCAACATATTCTATAAAATTCGCATCAATTTCGATTGATTTTAATTCAATTTGTTCAATAGCTTTGAGGAAATCTGCTTTGCCAGTATCATCATTTAGTCGCTCACTAAATTCAGCCTGATCAATCAAATCATTTCTAAAAAATAATAATGTTGGTGCATCAAGTAAAGTCTCATCTTCTTCGAGTTTGTTTACAACATCTTTCATGTTATAAACACGCACTGAGTTGTCTTCAGTAATTATAATAAGTCGTCCCATATATAGGAACGCATCCTCAAAAATTCCAGAAAACCTTATTGAAACAAATTTCATTTCTTTTCCTGTAAAATTTTTTTACCAAATTCTTTTGCAATGATCTTGGATTTTATCCACTCAGCAATTAAATCATCGAAATCAGGAGGTAAACTCCCGCGTGCTCCTTGTCTTTCTTCTACAGGGAAAACAGGATAACCATGCCAATGATCTGTTTCATTGGACGTACATGGAAACTTTGATATCCTCTCTCCTTTTTCACCAAGTTTTGCTTTTCCTCCTTCTAGAACTCCCCAGTAATCCTGGTTTGAATCACACATATTATGCTTGTCAGAATTACAAAAGATATCATACTCAGTATCAGGTAAGATGCACCACATACTTTTGTGTTCACGAGAACCATTACCTCTGTGTTTGTCTTTTGATAGATACATTTTGCCACTGACTGTAGAACCATACTCTAGTCCAGCAGATGTCCTTTGATTTGCAGGCATTTTCTTTTTGTTTTTTGTTCTATATATATGGAAGGCACGGTCATAGGGTGCCTTATATCTTATTGGTTATGTATCAATCTACTCAATCCCTTCAATCCGGTCTTCAACTTCTTGGTACAACTCGCGTAGACGATCTAAATTGTCCTCGCTAGTCTCCCAATAACCGCGTCCATTCACTTCCAACAAAGTTGATACAATCTTGCGGGAAGAATGAGGATTAAGATTCAGCAACCGTTTCTGCATTTCTTCATCTTTGATAAAGGTGTCGTTAGTATCCTCGTAAATCCAGTTATCCACAGCGCCAGCAGTCGCACTCCAACCTGTTGTATTCACCAACCGCTTGGAGAGTTCGCGCACACCTTCGTAACTGTGATTAAGTATACCCTTAACCTGCGGAAACGTCTAACGGCGAATACGTGAGATTTAAAAATTTAGTTCCTCTACCTGAAAATTACTGTAAATTTCAATTATTAAAAAAATAATTATTTATAATTTCTTCTAAACCTTAGCTGAGATTGAACAAATTTATAGAAATCGCGCTTGGAGATTTTCAAAACATCTCCTAACTCACAGCATATTCTGTAAACTGTCTCATAAAAGGAGACTGGAACCCTAATACAATGTCTTCCTTGGGAACTCCCGCAGCTACCAAATTAGCTGCAATATCATCTTCTGTACCATTCCACTGAAGCCAAATTTTTCCACTCTTAATATCAATATGAATAATACAACTATGTACCCAGTCTTGACCTTCCCAGCCTACATGAACTATTTGATAATGGTCACGTACTGTATCAAAAATTGTTTCAACTTCTATATTTCCGTCAGATGGTTTTTGCTCACTATATTCCTGTAATATCTGTTGTACAAGCTGGCGATATCGAGTTAACTTATCCATTGGAAAATCACCTCTTGCTCTACATCGTATATAAGCATTTTCACTTGATTTTCTGCTATCATCTGTTTAGGAAAATCAAGTTGAAAAAATGTTTTGTAAGTTGTTAAAGGTACTGCTAAATACAAAACACGCTCCGGTTGTCGCCGTCGTAATGCACCTCTATAATTAATAAACTGTCCTAATGCTGTATGAAATTCTGAAATAGCAGACGACCTCTCTAAAAAACTTTTGACTTCGACTGCAATTTTTTCTCCTTCACGTTCTGCTGCAATCAGCTTTTCTGCGGCTAAATCAATAGAAAGATTAACTCCCCCGACGCTAATTGTGAGTGGGTCATTAGTAATTTGCCAACCGTCTTTCTGTAAAGCTGTTTTGACAACTTCATGAAAAACATCTTTAGCAGACATACATATCTATAATTATATTTCTAATTTTCATCTCGTTGCATTCTCTTTCATCTGTAAAAACCTATGAAAAGATAGAGACGTTCTAGAGAACGCCTCTATTTTGATAGTTATTCTATCCCTTCAATCCGGTCTTCAACTTCTTGGTATAACTCGCGCAGACGATCTAAATTATCCTCGCTAGTCTCCCAATAACCGCGTCCATTCACTTCCAACAAAGTTGATACAATCTTGCGGAAAGAATGGGGATTAAGGTTCAACAACCGTTTCTGCATTTCTTCATCTTTGATGAAGGTTTCGTTAGTATCCTCGTAAATCCAGTTATCCACAGCGCCAGCAGTCGCACTCCAACCTGTTGTATTCACCAACCGCTTGGAGAGTTCGCGCACACCTTCGTAACCGTGAGACAGCATCCCCTCGTACCATTTGGGATTTAACAATTTGGTACGCGCATCCAAACGCACGGTTTCTGATAATGTCCGCACTTGGGCGTTAGCTGTGGTTGTATCTGCAATATAAGATGCTGGTTTTTTACCATCACCCCGTAGACTTGCCACAAGCTTAGTAGGATCAG
This sequence comes from Nostoc sp., assembly GCF_036919555.1. GTDB lineage: Bacteria > Cyanobacteriota > Cyanobacteriia > Cyanobacteriales > Nostocaceae > Nostoc. Next base: position 35,317 of record NZ_JBALCS010000084.1, on the reverse strand, counting down.
AGTCAAAGTAGTGGGAAACATCCGTTAAGCTAATCTCGGAAGAATCAAGATTTTGGAAAGTTGCATCAGCAGTTTTCAAAGTACTTTCAAAAATCTGCCGGGATTCGTCCATGATTCCGGGGTTATCGGAATTGAAGGAGAAGGATTTCCGGTTAAGATACATTTCCTGCAACTCGGCTTCGCTATCCCAAGTGCTGTTTTCTACCGCCAAGTTGATATTTGAGGAGTAGGAACCAGAAGCATTGGAGAAAACGCGCGTTGCTGCTTGACGCAGATTAATCCCCATTTCCTCAGCTTGTTGCAAAGCATGTTTGCGAACAAAGTTCATATCTAAGGGTTCATCTGCCTCGGCTGCCATTTTCACCCCTTGATCTAGTAGGTTCATTTGGTTGATGAACAAGTCGCGGAATACACCAGAACAGTTGATTACCACATCTATTCTGGGGCGTCCCAACTCTTCTAAAGATATCAATTCCAACTTGTTCACACGTCCCAAGGCATCGGGAACTGGACGCACGCCCACCATCCACATAATTTGCGCTAGGGATTCGCCGTAAGTTTTGATGTTATCGGTTCCCCAAAGGACGCAGGCGATGGTTTCTGCCCATTTCCCTTCATTTTCTGCCTTGTTACGTATCAAAAGCCGATCTACGACGATTTTGGCTGATTGTACTGCTGCTGTTGTTGGGATGGATTGGGGGTCGAGGGCATGGATATTCTTACCTGTGGGCAATACATCCGGATTGCGGATGGGATCGCCACCAGGACCGGGTAGGATGTATTCACCTTCCAAGCCTCTGAGTAATGCTCCTAGTTCGTTGTCGGCACAAACTTGTTGCAGGCAGAATTCCAAATACTCAAATAGGGGTTTGAGTGTGGCTGTGTCAACTTTGGGATAACCTGCTTTATGCAATGATTCTACCCAAGGTTCTTTTTTGCCCATGTTGAAGAAATTCAACCGGGAAACCAGAGAAACTCGTCCTTCTGCGTCGATTTGCTCTTGGACAAGGGCGCTAACTGCTGCACGGGTTGCCAAGGTGATGTCTTGGAGTAACTGGACATCTTCTAAAATGCCCCGGTCGTTACTTTGATAAATATCGTCAATGTTACGCCCAATGCTATTGGCGATAATTCCCGGTAAGCCTTGAAGTCCTTCTTCCTGACGATCTAGACTAGCAATGTTCACCAGAGTTGCGATCGCCTCTTCTGCACTTGGCGGTTTACCAATGACGTGCAACCCACAAGGCAACAACCGTGACTCAATTTCCATCAACCTGCGGTAGACGTTGCCAACAATATTATCGCGATCGTCGGCACTCATCTCTCTGGCATCGGTTTCTGGCAGATTAATATCCTTATCCAGATTCACAATCCGGCATTTATCCATGATGCTGTTAACAATGGAAACACCGCGTCCACTATCTTTTAAGGTTTGGTAGGAAGCAATTAATTCGCTGAGTTCCTTCAAACCTTTATACAAACCGGCATTTTCTGCCGGAGGTGTCAAGTAAGAAATTGTTTCGGCATAACTCCGACGTTTGGCAATTGTCGCTTCACTAGGATTATTGGCTGCGTAGTAATACAAGTTAGGAATTGAACCAATTAAGTTATCTGGATAACAATCACCAGACATCCCCATCTGTTTACCTGGCATGAATTCCAAAGAACCGTGTGTACCAAAGTGCAGTACAGCATCAGCTTTCCAAACTTGCTCTAGGTAAGTGTAGTAAGCTGCAAAACCGTGGTGAGGACTAGCTGAACGAGAGAACAACAGCCGCATTGGATCGCCTTCGTAACCAAATGTGGGTTGGACACCGATGAAGACGTTACCAAATTGCTTACCATAAATCAGCAAGTTTTGCCCATCGCTGTTAAGATGTCCCGGAGGTGGCCCCCAGTTTTCTTCTAAGCGTTGAGAGTAAGGGGTCAGCGCCTCATACTCAGGAACCGACATTTTGTAAGCAACGTTGAGTTCTGGGCTGTTGTACTGCGCTTGAGCGTCATGGATGACTTCTTGCATCAACGCTTCGGCTGATTCTGGCAATTGGGGTAAGTCGTAGCCGTTATTTTTGAGGGCTTTCATTACCTCGTAGATTGAGGCGAATACATCCAAGTAAGCCGCAGTTCCGACGTTGCCTTTATCTGGTGGGAAACTGAAAACGGTGATGGCGACTTTTTTATCAAGCTTCGGCTTGCGGCGGAGGTTAGCCCATTTTAAGGCGCGTTCGGCCACAGCTTCAACCCGATCGCGTAGTGCGATCGCTTTCCCTGTAGTTCCATCCCTACCTGACAAAATTATTGGCTCAATTGCCCCATCCAATTCCGGAATCGCAATTTGCAAAGCTACTTGAATTGGATGTAACCCTAAATCGCTATCCATCCACTCTTCTGTGGTTTGGAATACTAAGGGTAACGCTACCATGTAAGGACGATTTAAGCGTTTGAGTGATTCAATTGCCTTGGGATGATCTTGTCTAGCTGGGCCACCCACTAAAGCAAAACCAGTTAGCGATATCACTGCATCTACCAACTGTGTGTTGGTATTTGGTTCGTAGAAGTAGGCATCCACAGGCTTGGAGAAATCCAAACCACCAGCAAAAACAGGTAATACCCGTGCGCCTAGTGCTTCCAACTCCTGCACCATTGCTACATAATGGGCATCATCCCCTGTAACTAGGTGAGTGCGTTGCAATACCAACCCAACACAAGGAGCTAAGGGATCTTTGAGATCGCTAGAAATATCCTTACGAGCTGTATACCAGTTGAGGTACTCTCTGACATCCTCAAACATACTGCCAGCCAAAGGATGCCAAATCCCTAAATCGGGATAAACCACCGGTTGCTGATATGTAGAAGGTGCAAAATTTTGCTTCTCTAAACCTTTAAATACGTATTTATCAGCTAGCATCAGCAAGAAGTTTTCCAAATTTTCTGGAGAACCACCTAGCCAATACTGAAAACTGAGCATGAAATTTCGGGCATCCTGTGCCTTATCCATTGGTAGAAACTTCAGCACTTGCGGCAGCGTTCGCAAAAGCTTCAGCATCCCATCTTGGAATCCCGCACCTGATTTTTCTTTGCGTTTCCGCATGAATTGGGCGATCGCACTTTTTGACTGACCCAACTGTGCCAGGGAAAAGCTGCCCATTTTACTCAGGCGCATTACTTCTGGCATCGAGGGAAAGACAACGGAAACGTCCAGGCGATCGCGGTGTGGTTCTACTGCTGCTACTACTTTCTGTGCTAAGTCTTCAATGAAAATGAGGGAAGCGATGAAGATATTCGCACTCTCAATTTCTCGTTTGAACTCCTCATAGTTCTCTGGGTCGCGGAGTTCCTCAATCAAGTACCCACTGATTTCAATCGCCAAGTCGGGATTGTTCGCGTTAATCGTGCGAACCGCTTGCGACAAAGCACTCTGGTACTGGGACTCTAGCACGACATAGACCACCTTGATTAAATTACGTCCGCGTAAGTTATCTGGCGCAATGTGTCTAATGGTGGACTTGACGTGTGTGAACATGCTTCTTCGGCTCCTTTGATGCGTGTTCTCTGAAGGAAGTTCCTAGCGGCATCATCAGCCACAGTTGACTTCGTTATTTTTCGGCAATATGTGTTTTTTATCAGAAAACGCTTGCCCACTGGGCATTTTATCGTGTATCTGACACAAATTGATATAAAAAACGAAATATTTCTTTGTAATTATTGACTTTTTATAAAAGTATTAGCTCACTTATTTGTAAACTTTTCGCAATATCTATTAATAACTAAATAGCTATTAATAAATATTTTGGCATAATCCTTCGGGGAAGCAAGCTACTGATAGCTTGTCCTTCAGCACAAACTATTGGCTAGAAAAACGGGATTTATTTCGGATTAGCAAGATCCCCGACTTCTTTGAGAAGTCGGGGATCTGAACACGGCGAATTTTCACAAATCAAATAGGATTGCTATAGCTCTTTCTGAGATAGAGCTTCTTTTAACTGCTGGCTAATTTTTTCCCTTGTCTGTGGAGATAAATCATCTGATTGCAAAACATTAATTCTCGCTGATTTAATTCTGTTAATTGAGTCAAGTAAATCACTTAGCTCAACAAACGACTTGCCTTTTCTTGCTACTCTCATTGCAGCATCAATAACGGCATTTTTGATGTCTCTTCCGCAAACATCTTCAACTTGAGCCAGTCTCTCAGGAGAAATATCTGCCGCTAGTGGCATTTTGGCGGGAAGATGCCTTTTCCAAATTTCTCTTCTACACGCAAAATCTGGCATGAGAAAATGTACATGACGCACCCGTGTTTCAAAGGCTTTATCGTAGTTTTCAACTAGATTCGTACAAAAAATTACAACTCCACTAAATCGTTCTAGACAAATTAATAATTGACTACGCATTGAGTTGATAGCTTGTTCTGAACCTTGCGTTACATTTGTAAGTCGCTTGGAAAGTAAAGAATCAGCTTCATCAATAAATAGCAAAGCATTATCTCGTTCTGCTGCAAGAAAAATTGCCTCCAGATTCTTCGGACCTTCACCGTGATACATACTCTCAATTTGAGCATAACTAGCAGCTAAAATTGGTCGTCTTATTTTAGAAGCTATTGCATGTGCAGATAAAGTTTTTCCAGTACCTGGTGAACCGTAAAAATTTAATGCAGTCCGGGGAAAAGGTTCTATTTGTCTCAAACCCCAATCATCAAAAACCTGAGCTTCTAACTTAATTAAGTCAACTGCTAGCAAAAGGTCATCTTTCACTTGTTCGGTGATGACTAACTGTTCAAAATAAAATAGTGGTTGTACAGCTTTGTATTTCCCAGCACGTTGTTCGACTGATAAATCATTATTATTTGATTTTTGATTATTAGCTTCGGGTTTTTTTATAGAATTTTCTTCATCTATATTTCTTGTTTCCGAAGCAGTTGTAACAATGATATTGATTTTCTCTAAACTTGTTTCATCAACTAATTTATTTACAGCATTCAAAATTCGAGAACGAAAAAGAGCAGCAATATCTTCGCGGACATTATTGGGGATACCCTGGATTACGATATTTTGAGATACTTTCATTTGACAAATACCAATTTTTTAAAAAACTTGTGTCTGATTCTATTGCCAAATAACAACTTCACTTCCTCGGTGAGCATCCCTAATATCTGAATCGAGTTTATCATACTTAACAGTACGTGTTTCTACAGCATCACCAGTTTTTCTATTAAAAATACCCTGAATAACAGCATTTTCTCCACTATCTAGTTTCGTTTTGATAGTTGCAGCTACATTATTAGGTTGAGTAGCAATATCTTCATAGTCTTGAAACCAATCAACAACTATTCTCCAGGTAAGGTAAGCATAATATACAATTTCACAAACTGCCATTGCACATATTACACCACCAATCAAGAGTGAAATTGGGTCAAACATACTTTGTTACTCCACAATAATTAAATCTTTATTACCAAAAATATCTCGCAGTTCCTCATCAAGTTCTCTAGCAACTAATTAACGACCATAGGGTTTCCCATTAGTTTGACAAAGAACATTATTATAACTATCAAGAAAAACTTGAGCTAAATAATAACCTTGTTGGTGATGTTGCTTTAGAATTGCTCCCCTTTTAACTTCTGGGTCGGATGGTCGTTCTGTCACAAAATACTTGACTGCATTTTCGTAGGTCATGACAGACACGACTTCCCGCACCTTAAAGAGGTCTTTTAACCATTTGTTGAGATTATCAAGATTAAAAATTATAGATTCATGAAAATCATCAACTTTTTTCTGCTTAGGTAAGTTTTTAGATAACCAATCCGGTAACATTAGTTAATTCCTCTCATGCTCTCATGCAAAAGTTAATGATTGAACTTAATCAAACAATCACTGAATTATTTTGTAAGTTTTGTTGCTTGAATCTCAGTATGTTGCAATTAAAAGCTAATTATCCTCTAGCTGGCATCAGTAATAATGCCTGAATTACATCAGGGAATTTAAGGCAATGTTTAAAATTTGACTATGGCATCTAGCAATGAACCCTTTATGCAAGTAGAAAACCACTGGGACTTGGAAACCCTTTACTCTGATTTATCATCAGTGAAAGGTAAAAATATTAGACGCTTCCAAAAGAATTGATAATCCACGTTCCCTAGAGTATTCGATTTCTACATAATAGAAATTTGAGATGTATTGTGTTAAGATACAGCTTTTCGTATCTTTCAACCAAAGACACTAAAAGGATGTTTGAAAAGTATTTTTGGTAACATCAAAGCATCAGGAACCTAACCCCCCTAGCCCCCATTCCATTGTAGGGAAGGGGGGTTTCAAAGCCTATCGATCTTTCGGAGAGAGGAATGGAAGCGAGGTTTCTAGTATACTTTGCGACTTTTCAAACATCCTCTAAGACACGACGAAACCCGCCTGGGATTAAAGACTATTACGGGACGTTTAATTACCACTCCCGGTGTAAAACCTATAGGTTTAAGTCAGTGGCAACGTGATAATTTTTACTTGTATGGTGTTGTTGAACCTTTAAGCGGATACAGTTTTTTCTACGAGTTTTCTCATCTTGACGGGGAAACAGTTTTCAGAGGTTTTTAGAGCTGCTGTCGGCAGAACTTGGCGAGGACGTTGCAGTTATCCAATTTGACCAAGGTTCATTTCACAGAATTAAAACCCTTGATTGTCCAGAAAATATTATACCGATTTTCCAACCACCCCACTCTCCAGAATTGAACCCAATTGAGAGGTTTTGGGAGTTTCTGAAGAGCAAACTACGATGGGAGAATTGTAAAACCCTTGCTCAACTGCGTCAGAAATTAGCTGAGGCTCTAGAAACTATTACACCAGAAGCAATTGTTTCTCTCACCTCTTACGACTTTATTCTTGAAGCTTTATTTAGCGCAGCTTCATAAAGAATTGGTATAAGTTCGGTAAGTGTAATTGGTTCACCGAGTAGCCATGTTGCAAAGTCGGCTGAAAAGGACTCTGCGAGAAATTTGCAGACATTATCGAACATAGTCTGCAATTATATCATTAATGTTGTGCCTCTATAAATTAGGAACGAATTAGGTAATATTTCCCTCTTGTACTAATGACCCCTAACTCCTAACCATTAACTAATGACTCAAGTAGATATTCTCATCCTATCAAATGGCCCAGGTGAAGTAACAACCTGGGTACGTCCAGTAGTGAAAGCATTGCGGCAAGAACTAGGGGATGATCGTTCTGTAGTGAGGATTTCTGTGGTATTATCACCTTGCTCAAATGCCAGTGGTAAAGAAGCAGCGATCGCACTTTCTTACCCAGAAGTAGATAGAGTTCAGGGAGCAGAGCATTTTTGGCAATTTTTGCTTTCGGGCAAAACATTTGATAATTGGGACTGGAGAAGTCGTGGTGTAATTGTTTTCCTCGGTGGCGATCAAATTTTCCCCGTAGTCATAGGCAAAAAGCTCGGATATCGCACAGTGGTTTACGCCGAATGGTCAGCCCGTTGGCATAACTGGATTGATCGCTTTGGCGTGATGAAAGCTGAAGTTGCTGCCCGTGTTTCGCAAAAATATGCCCACAAATTCACTGTTGTGGGAGATTTGATGTTAGAAGCAGCAGGGAGAGAGGAAGAAATGCTGACTCCTAGCTCCTCACTCTTAACTCCTGACTCAGCACTTACCACTGACTTGATTGGTATCTTACCGGGTTCAAAAGCGGCAAAATTAACCCAAGGGATACCTTTAATGTTAGCGATCGCCGAATACATTCACAACAACAGACCCCAAACCAAATTTGTGATTCCTGTCGCTCCAAGCGTGGATTTACAAACTTTAGCTAGTTTTGGCGATTCCCAAAAAAACCCTTTTGTGGAAACTTTTGGCTTTAGCGGTGCTTGCTTAATTGTCCCAGAAGACGCTAGAGGCAAGGCATCGCTAAAAACAGTCAAGGGCTTAACTGTGGAACTGTGGCAAGAAAACCCTGCATATCACTTATTATCGCAGTGCTGCATCTGCTTGACTACAGTGGGGGCAAACACTGCCGAACTCGGTGCTTTAGGAGTGCCAATGATTGTTTTGCTGCCAACACAGCAACTTGACGCGATGCGTTCTTGGGATGGTTTACCTGGGTTGTTGGCAAATCTGCCAGGAGTCGGTACGTCTTTTGCTAAGATTATTAATTGGTTATTCCTGAGATTTGTCAGACGTAAAGGTTTATTAGCATGGCCAAATATCTGGGGACAGGAAGAGATTGTGCCAGAACTTATAGGTAAACTCCAACCGCAAGAAGTTGGAGAAATGGTTTTAGACTTATTAGCCCATCCAGAAAAATTGGATAATATCCGCACTAAACTCCGTAATATTCGTGGCGAAAGCGGTGCAGCCCAGAAGATAGCTACTTTGGTGAGGGAAGAAATTGATAAATTTTGAAGATTATAATTAAGGTAAAGTAAAATCAAATTGGTTCGTAGTGAGCGATTCATTGCTCACTACGAACCAATTTAAGGACTAATTATGACTGTACCATCTATAGGAATCATATTTGATTTTTGAACAAAATTAGGTATTGTAGGGTGTGTTAGAACGCAGTTCGTAACGCACCAAACCCTTGATGATGGTGCGTTACGCTGTCGCTAACACACCCTACGTATCTTTTCAGAAATCAAATACTAGTCCTATAGTATTATTAAACTAATTGATCATTTTCACTCCTCAATAGATTTATATCGGGCTGGTAGTTTGAATGAAACACAAACTAGAATTGAATTTATCAATCCATTCTTTGCAGCATTAGGATGGGATATCAACAATGAACAACAAGCTTCTGATATTTATAAAGATGTTGTTCACGAAGATAGTTTAAAAATTAGTGATATCAGAAAAGCCAAAGCCCCTGATTATAGTTTTCGCGTAGGTGGAGTTAGAAAGTTTTTTGTCGAAGCTAAAAAACCATCTGTGAATGTTGGTAAAAATATTAGTGCTGCTTTTCAAGTTAGACGTTATGGATGGTCAGCAAAATTATCTTTGAGTATTTTAACTGATTTTGAAGAATTTTCAGTTTATGATTGCCGGATCATGCCCAATAAAAATGATCCAGCTTCTCAGGCGAGAATAAAACATTTTCAATATACAGAATATGTAGATAAATGGGAAGAAATTTATAATCTTTTTTCCAAAGAAGCGGTGTTAAACGGTTCTTTAGAAAAATTTGCTGAAACTAAAGTTAAAGCAGGTATTACTGTTGATAAAGCTTTTTTACACGAGATAGAAACTTGGTGGGAAAATTTAGCTGCTAATATCGCTCGGCGCAACCTGCAAATTCAACAACGGGAGTTAAACTTTGCAGTGCAAATGACAATTAACAGAATTGTATTTTTACGCATCTGCGAAGATAGAGGAAAAGGAAAAATGCTTGGTTTAGATTGGTATGCCTATATTTACCCTAAAAATATAGAATTGATGAAAAAATCAAAAATATTAGTTCCTGATATTGTAAATCGAGCTTCTTTTGCTTGGGATGAAAAAGGAGATTATGCATTTACCAGTGGTTATGGAATTATACTTAAGAATAATGTTCAATAATCAATTAAATATATTTTAGGATTACTCAACAGTAAAATTTTAGATTTTTATTTGAAGAATATTAGTACCACAATACGAGGAGGCTTTTTTCGTTATTTTACTCAGTTTATTGAACAATTACCAATTCGATTAATTGATTTTTCCAATTCTCAATAAAAAAACATTTATAATCAAATAATTCAGCTTGTTGAACAAATGCTTTACCTCCATAAACAACTAAATCAAGCACAATCACCCTCAGCTAAAAAAAGAATTCAACAACAAATTAAAGCTACAGATAGACAAATAAATCAATTAGTGTATGAACTCTATGGATTAACTGATGAGGAAATACTTATTGTTAAAGGTGCATGAAGCCCTTGCACCTTCTATTGGTCAAATATAACTTTGCAATTAATCGGAAGATTCTCCATCCCTACGCCCAAGTTCATAAATGCCAGCGCTCATACAAGCTAATATTCCTGTACTAATCCCCCAACTCTCACCTAAACTAATTTCCAGACCCCAGTTACATAAAGCACCAACTACTAAAAAAGGCGCGATGCTAAATAATGAGGCATAGAAAGCGTTTTGGGATTCTCTGCCCTTACGAGTCTTTTCAAATTCTGTCTGGCTGGTGTAAAGCGATCGCTCCGCAAAGTTAAACCAGCGATTGAGTTGCTCGATTACCCATTCACTGACTCTTGAAAAAGCTAGATATAGCGCCAATGACCACAAACTCGCTCCAGCGATCGCGATCGTGTCTAACTCAAAGGAAAAAGGCAAAATTTCAGTTAGCATTGCTTAGGTGAGTCCTACAAAGGGTTAACTTTAGCTGTCAGTAGATGCTAAACAAACCTCTTGTGCAATTTTAAGCATAAAGGTTAACAAGATTTCAACTAGTTGGCAACTCTCCTGCTCTTTTAATCCTCCGTTACTTCACAATCTGTCAACAACTCATCTAAACTGTCTGGAAATGTCCGTCGTTCAACCATCTTAATAAACACCTGGTAGCAGTCATTTTTCGCTCCCTCTTTACGTGGAAATCCTAACCACAAAATTACAATTACTTTCAACTGTTCCGTATCAAAGGCCCTAAAAAACAGCCGATACCGTTCCGGTAGACCCATCTTTTTCACCCGTCCATAGCGTTTTAACGTCCCTGTCAACGCAAAATGAGCCCGTAGCAATCGATAGTTGGCTGGGCTGGTTTGGGTTTAAGGAAGTTTAAGAATGGAATGACGGTGAGAAACGCAACTATTACCAGGGTTCCGGTTTGTTGAGGCGATCGCTCCAGGGGTGCGATTTTGACTCGCTTGATTTTCAGATGCAAGGGCGATGCCCACGGTGGTAACAGAGCAGTTCGACAGTCTCACTGTGTCACTTTGCCGTACCACTTCCCTACGGGACGCTCCGCGAACGTGGATCTTGCTAGCAAGAGCGTCTCCAAGAGTTGTGCGGAATGTGGGATGTAGGTTGGTAGAGCGCAAGCGTTACCCAACGGTCACTACCGCCAGAGGTGCTACTGATGTTGTTTGTTCCCTTGGGCGATCGCTGCTGACAAGGCATCAATTCCAGCTTGGGCTACAATCACATCTTGTTCTCCCGTACCAGAACCAATACCGATTGCTCCCACCACTTGACCATCTAAGATAATCGGCAATCCACCCGGCAAATTCGTCATCTGCCCTGCCGTGGTGATTCCCAACTTGATCGCTAACTCTTCTGGCATTCCGCCCGTGGCGACACGAGAGGAAATCGCCGTCACTGCTTTTTGAGTCGCCGAAATTTGGCTCAAGACCTTAGCTCCATCCATGCGAACAAAGACTAACAAATTACCGCCGCGATCAACCACGACAATGCATTGGGGCACTCCGATTTCTTCAGCTTTGGTCATGGCACCATGCAGTACCACTAAAGCGCCTGCACTGGATAGCTCAACAGTTTGATGGAGATACTTCATAGTGGGGATTGGTAGTTACAGAACCAAATGAAAGTTATTTAAAAAAATTTGAAGAAGGCAGAAGGCTTTTATGTTTCGTACCCTGCGGGAAGCTACGCAACAGATGGGGATTCTAACCGCACCTGAACGAGAGCCACCAAATTTTCTTGTTTTGTGGGGGTCTTAAACCCTTGCCTCCCTTCAGTCGCCCAGAGGGTTTGGGCATTTCCGTGAAGGGATAAAAGACAAGCTTAATTCGGTATTCAAACAAGATTTAATTAAAGCTTTTAAATATTGACGTTATAAAATTTTACAACCTGTATCTTTTTACGTGTATTTCGGCGAACAATCTTAAAGATTATTTCAATGCACTAGTTTTCAGGGATCGGTTATGACAACGGTTTTGCTAGCATTAGGTTTGATTGCATGGCTCGGAAGTATACTCTGCTACATTCTAAAAGATTTGGATGTAGGTGCGGGACGCAAAATGATCGGGGTGCTAGTCTTAAACATCTTTCTGCCTGCTCTAGTCTTTCGGGTCATCTATACATCTGAGATGGGTTCAGAATTTTACCAAATCCCCTTGACTATTTTGCTGAGTACAGTTGCTTGCTTGGGGGTTGCCATTTTAGTATTTCGGGCATTCAAACTACAGCCGCAAGAAAAGGGCGCTCTAATTTTAGCGAGTGCGTTTGGCAACGTCACATATTTGGGATTGCCCGTATTGCAGGGCTTATTTCCAACCTTAGCTCTGCAAGTTGCTAAGGTTGCGATCCTATGTGAAGTCACCACAACGCCTTTAAATCTCAGTTTGGGAATGACACTAGGAGCGCGCTTTAAGGAGGTAATGCGCGATCAAAAACCGAAGGAAACGGAAGCTGACCTTGCCATCGGAGCCTTTCCACTTCTAACGCCACTCCAAACCTGTGTCAAGATCGTGCGGCAAACCGTCCAGGAAATGGTAAAACTGCCGGCCCTTTGGGCGGTGGCAATCGCCCTAGTGTGGAAATTGAGTGGGTTGCCAGTGCCAGCATTTTTGCTCCAAGCCACCCAAATCCTGGGAAACACAGTGACAGGATTAATGATGTTGTCTCTGGGTATGGGCTTGCGCTATCGCCGCATCTATCAACCGTTGCCCCTTTTGATAGCCGGTGGGATCAAGCTGCTGATTTCCCCGTTAGTGGTTTTTGGGATAGCCACCTTGATTGGGATTCAATCACCTTATTTGGAGGCGATCGTATTAGAAGGCGCAATGCCAACCCAGTTACTCACATTTATAATTGCTGATCGCATCGGACTCAATTCTGAACGACTAGCCCTATGCATTTTGATCAACACTGCTGCGTCGTTTTTGACGATTCCTCTGATGAAAACACTCCTATTTGGCGGTAGGGCTATTTCCTTCTAAATAACGTGAGTTCGACAGATTTTAAAGGTTGAAATTCTTGTCAGTCAAGGATTATTCAAACCAAGCTTAAAATCTACTTTCAATAATCTCAAACATTTTCAGGAACTACTGAATTACTAGTTATCAAAATATATAGGAATCATATTTGATTTTTGAACAAAATTAGGTATTGTAGGGTGTGTTAGAACGCAGTTCGTAACGCACCAAACCCTTGATGATGGTGCGTTACGCTGTCGCTAACACACCCTACGTATCTTTTCAGAAATCAAATACTAGTCCTATATATTGGGTAAGGATTTCGGAGTTTAAACTTAATCGAACTCACGTTAACTTTACCGTTGCATGGGTTTTATATTCAGCCTCTGGTAATTGCTCCCGTAAACGGTAAACGCGCTCAAATAATTCTTGATATTGAGTACCAAATAGTTGTGGATGAAAGTAAAATCCCCACCCATTACTGAGAAAATTAGTCATCTTCTAATGACTCATCGTCTAATTCCACACCTGCAATTAGTTCGCGTGCAGCCTCAGACATTTCAGTTGTATAAGGTTGCAGTGTGTTATTTTTGAGCGTTTCTGTCATAGCAAAATCGAGAAACAGGCGCATTATTACTGAATCTTCTGCATCTTCATCATCACCAGATTGAGCTACAATCCGCAAAATTGCAGTATCCGGCGACAATACCTCTATCCAACCATCTGCATTGGCAAACTGAGGATGCTCCCGATAAAACTCAGCAGGTAGCCTAAATCCTGCACTGTTACCAATTTTGGTACTACGAATGCTGTAAGAGTTGCTCATCTTCAAGCGTATCTAGATGATGTACTTACGTTATCGCAATTTATCACGCAATGCATCGATCTGCATTGTTTCTGCATTGTTAAGGAAATGCGGTAAGACATCAATCTAGATTTTGCAGCCCCATCGCAATCTTACTATGCTTCTCAATTTGCCCCATGACTTGTTTTGCTCGTTGAATCACCACTGCTGGTAAACCCGCCAATCTTCCCGCCTCAATACCGTAAGATTTATCAGCGCCTCCCGGTTGAACTTGGTGCAAAAAGATAATTTGGTCGGGTAATTCTTTCACTGTCACTTGATAGTTAGCCACATTCGGCAAAATGCTAGCCAGTTCATTTAACTCGTGATAATGAGTAGCAAAAATCGTTCGCGCCCGAATATCCACTGCTATATATTCCGCCACCGCCCAAGCTATGGAAAGACCATCAAATGTCGCTGTCCCGCGGCCAATTTCATCTAACAACACCAGCGACCTAGATGTGGCATGATTGAGAATATTTGCGGTTTCATTCATCTCCACCATGAATGTAGATTGACCAGTTGCAAGATCATCCACTGCACCGACACGGGTGAAAATGCGATCGCATTTTCCCAATCTGGCAAACCTAGCTGGTACAAAACTACCAATCTGCGCCATTAATTGAATCAATCCCACCTGACGCAAATAACAACTTTTGCCACTCGCGTTTGGCCCGGTGAGGATGATCAAATCGGGAAGTGGGGAAATTTCTTCTTCACTACTCCCCAATTGAGTCGAATTTGGCACAAAGAAACCCGCAGGTAAAGACTGTTCCACCACCGGATGACGCCCATCAACAATGTTTATCTCCCTTCCTGACAACATTTCTGGACGACAGTAACCTTGATGCACCGCCAACTCAGCTAACCCACACAACACATCCGCCGCCGCCACTGCACGAGATAGATTGCGAATTACTTCCGCCTCTTGTGCTACCTCTTGCCGCAACGCCGTAAAAATCTCATATTCCAACTGATTTAAATCATCCCGTGCCGTGAGAATTCGGGCTTCTCGTTCCTTCAAATCTGGGGTGATGTAACGTTCCTCATTCGTCAGAGTTTGCTTGCGGATATAATTAGCGGGTACTTGATCAGCTTTGGTGCGGGAAATACTGATATAATAACCAAAAGTTTTGTTAAATCCTACCTTCAGTGTTGAAATTCCCGTCTTAGCCCTCTCATCAACTTCTAAATTGGCAATCCATTGCTGATCCGCTTCTACAGTCGCTTTCCTTTCATCCAACAGGGAATTTACACTAGGGCGAATTAATCCGCCTTCCTTGATTTGTATGGGTGGCGACTCTACAAGATGCGCGTGTAACTTTTGTGCTAATTCTTCCAACACATTTGGGACTTTCTGCAAAGCTTTCAGGAATGGAGAACGCGTCTCAGCTACTAAGCTAGATAATTCTGGTAAGCGTGAGAGGGAATCTGCCAAAGCTACTAAATCTCTAGCATTAGCTGTACCAGAACCCGCCCTTCCCGTCAAGCGTTCTAGGTCATAAATTTGGCGTAATAACTGCCGCAAATCTTGACGCAGGGGCGTATTTTCCATCAATTCTTGGATGGTATCTTGCCGCGACCGAATGCCTTTAATATCGAGTAGCGGTTGCAATAACCATCGCCGTAAAGCCCGCCCACCCATCGCTGTACTAGTTTTATCTAATGCCCAGAGTAGAGAACCGTGAAAAGTGCCATCCCGGATAGTTTGGGTAATTTCTAGGTTACGGCGGGTTTGATTGTCAACAATTAGGTAGTCGGTGACAGTATAGCTGCGGAGTCTTTGAAGAGTGACTGGGTTTTCTTTTTGAGTATCTTCCAGGTATTCTAGAAGACCGCCAGCCGCACGAACGGCGAGGGGAAGATGATCACAACCGAGTCCTTCGAGCGATCGCACCTTAAATTTCTGCAATAATCTAGGTCTAGCTTCGCCTTGGGAAAATGGTACTTGCGATCGCAAACTATAACAAAATGATGGTGGCAAACACTCCGGCAGATGTGGCGAAGTCTCTCCCGGACGCAGCAAACTACCCAAATCGGGCGCATTTGTGGGAACTAATACCTCTGAAGGTTGCAAGCGCATTAATTCCTGTGTCAAATGTTCTAAATCACTACCTTGAGTCGTGAGAAATTCCCCTGTAGAGATGTCTGCATAGGCCAAGCCCCAATGATTTGCGGCAATTACTACTGCTGCTAAGTAATTATTGCGACTTGATTTTAGCATTCCTTCTTCCAGCAAAGTGCCAGGAGTAAGAATGCGTGTTACTTCCCGCCGTACCAATCTACCAGCCGCTTCCGAAGCATCTTCCACTTGGTCGCAAATCACCACTGCATAGCCTTTTTCTACCAGCAGCGTTGTGTAGCGTTCCCATGCGTGGTGCGGAACGCCAGACATCGCCACTCGTCCCTGTTCCCCAGCTTGCTTACTAGTGAGGACTAATTCCAATTCTTGCGCTAGTTTTACAGCATCTTGGAAATAGCATTCAAAAAAATCTCCTACCCGATACAGCAATACGGCGTGAGGGTACTTATCCTTCGTCTCGACATAGTGCAGGTACATTTGACTTAGCTTGGTGCGGTCTACCTGTCGATGGTCGGAAATAAAAGTACTCGCGTCGGGCTTGTTAGATGGAGTTTCAGAGTGAGAAGCGGTCATAGATGCTATTGAGTTACGCACGGAAATTCCCCAATATCAGATGATAGCTTGATGTTAGAGAGGAATGGCGATCGCTCAAGAATTTTTTACCTTTCGTCTGGGTTATTGGTTGATACACCCATTTTTGCTGTTAGTGTGGTAAAGAAGCGATCGCAGTATGGCGAAGCCTTGCGTACTTTGTCTACGTCTAACAATTCTAAAAGCTTCGGAGCGTGTCTTGTTTTATGATATTTGCCCTTTTCTGTCTGGCGAGTAGCTGCGTTAAGCCATACTTTGAGAGTAGCTTTAGAAACTTTCTCTACGTTTTGTAACTGCTTGATTCCACGCTGAATTTTATCTTCTTTAAATTTTTTACCATAAAACTCTCTTAGAGCATCAATATCAGCAATAAACCATGCTTCCATTGTTTGCACCATTAGGTGGCACTGCTCATCTTCAAAATCCACAGCATCTAAAATCCAAGGGTGATCTTCTGTTCTATTTCTCAGATGTTCCCAAGGTGTAACAGTGGAATTAACTGGAGATTCAGCATCAATTAATAAAACATTGAAAGCTTCTGGCTGAGACTCTAAAGCCGTTTTAAAATCTTCATAAGCATCACCCCGTGAGCCACACATAACGAGAAATATATGAATGTTTTCACCAGCCATATCATATAGTTTTTGAAAAAATTTTCTAAAACCTGGGCGTAATCCAGTTGTGGTTTCTTTTCCACTGATGATACCGCTACGAAAACCTTGCCGTTGTCTAGGTAGCAGTTCAATATCATCTTCATCTCCAGCACCCTCAATGTAAATGTATATGTTCATTACCAACGATTTCCACCAATTTGCCCCATGCGCCAGAGATCACCAAGGGTATACTTTTTTAACCATTTTTCCAATCTCTCAGGTTCTTGACGGTGGAGGTGGCTACCTTTTTGATCTCGGTCACAAACTATTACTGATTGGGGACATTGAGTTAAAGCAGAAACTAAAGCATCAGAATGAGTTGTAACTATTAATTGTGTTCTCTGTGATGCTTCGATTAGCATTTCCGCAATAGTGGATAAAATATCTGGATGTAAACCAATCTCTGGTTCTTCAATACAAATAAGTGGTGGTGGAGTGGGGTCAAGTAGTAAAGCCATTAAAAATAAATAACGGAGTGTACCATCAGATAAACGATTTGCAGGAATTGGTTGAATAAGACCTTCTTCACGAATAAATATCTGTACTGTACCGCCATATATTCTTACACTCAGTTCTTCGGCTGCCTCATAAAATTTTTTCAGTTTTTCAATAATTCTTCTATTACCTATTTGGTGTTGTAAGTTGTTTAACATTAAACCTAAATTACTTCCATCTTCTAGTAGAGGATGTTCGGGTAAGTCAGTTTTTTGAGCATTCCTTGGTTCTGAATATCGCCCCATCTGCCAGTGACGATATAAACCGATATTAGAAAATTGTGTGCTGAGATAAGAAAGTTCTGGATACAGGTCGGGATCTTTTCTTTGAGATAAAACTGACTGATCTGGAATTAAATCTTCTCGACGAAGAGAGCGTTTGAATGGTTCTCCATCGTTATCTATTTTGTTGATATTTAAAACTGGACGACCACTTTGGTAACGATAGTAAAAATAGACATCGCTTTCACCTTGATAATAGCTTTGTTCATTCTCTACAGCTTCGTCTACTAGCTCTAGTCTTTGACCAATCGAAGTCAAGTTAACATAATAGCGCAATTTCTGGAGTCTTTGAGGGTAATTTAAAGTAACTTCTATTTTAGCTACTGGATTTTCTTGTCCACCCTTCCACAGAAACTCGCTAATACCTCCCCCTTGACGAAATGGGGCGGGTAAGTCTGTTGGTGTCGCCCGTAAAATTCCAATTGCTTCAATTAAATTCGATTTACCCGAAGTGTTAGCCCCAATTAAGACATTAAGCGGTTGCAGTTCAATTTCTTCACCCTCACTTCCATAAGAAAGGAAGTTTTCTAATCGCAAGGTATGGATAAAATTTTTATGTTCCATTATATTTGCCTATTTAGCTAATCATAGTTGCTAGGAATAACTATGCACGGAATTAGGATAATATCTGATGGTAGCGTGATGTTATATGGAAATTGCGAGCGCTCAAGGATATTTTACCCTTCGTTATATTACAGCGTTCTTCAAGTAAATGAGGTATACAGGTAGGGGCACAACATTGTTGTGCCCTTACAATAATCTGTACAGAGGCGCTTATTGCCATCTGCTGTAGCTGTCTACCACGGGCTACGCCTACGCCAAAAGCCTAGAAAATATCAGTGTTAATGCTTAATAATATAGACGGGTTTTTGTAAGATTTTTTGAAGCATTAAAGTATGACATTTAGAAGTGCGGAATGTCGGCTACATATTCCAAAAATTTCGTTGTTAACCCAGACCTGCTACTGCCCCAAATGCCCATTCCATATTGCAAATCTCCGTTCTCCCATTTTTTTGTGCCGAAATTTTATTTCGGACAGGTCTATTGAAAACTATATTACTGGATTCCAAACCAACCGCCAGTATCACCACCAGCCCAACCTCCAGAGCGTGCAGCAGGAAATGTCTGATTGCAAAGAGTTTTGAATTCTTGAGCGGCACTAATATCTTTACCTTCATAACCCTTGGGTTGAAATATCCGCCCAATGTATCCACCTTGTAATCGGATTTGACCCATTACATAAATTCCACCACCAACAGAATAAATACTTCCTTCTTGATTGTGAGAATAACAAGCAATATAACCACCATCTGGCAATGTGTACTTGTTAACGGTGGGCAAAATTTTCTCTATATATCCAGGCGCTGGCCAGTTGATAACACCCCCTTGGGCGCTAACATATACCCTAAAGTCTTCTGGCAAAAGATAGTCTGTCACTTGAGATACTAAAACAGCAGGAGCAGTACTAGTTGTCTGAGCTTGAGCTACAGTAGACCGTACTAGTGGAAAACATAATACTGTTGTAGTAAACAAAGTTAAAGTAGATGCAATAAACTGTTTTTTTCATTAGCTTTAAGTCCTTTTGTGACACTATAAATCTCCACAATACTCGTATTCTGCGGTAAAACAAGATCATGAGAAGTTATTAATCGCGTCTCTACTCCTAACTTCTTCACTTGCCGTAGTAAACCCTAGCATTCCGGTATCCTATATTTCGCAGATATTTATTCCATTCCTCAGCTTGGAATCGATCAGAAAAAGGCCCTACTGCTACGTGTGGTCCTCGTGGTTGCGTCCTTTCGAGGACTGCGCCAGATCGTCCTAAATCTTGGCTAAATCGGGCTAGATTCTGCCTAATTTGGGCTGCGATCGCAGGTAACTGTTCTGAAGTGGTCGGAATGGCGACATAATATCTAGAGACTGGCCTAGTAGCACTTATATTATTGCGATTATTGCGATCGCCTACAAAGTCTCTACTACCTACACCTATTTCCTGTCCGTTAGCGAAGCTGATAATCCGGGCGCTATATATACCTCGTGACTGTAGCTCACTGACTCGTTGTTGGGCGTTAGATACTTTGTTAAAAACTCCTGACTGAATTACATTCCGTCCTTGATACTGGCGAATGTAAGCACTGGGTTCAATCCGACGTATTTGTTGTAGCGTCTGCAAATCACTACC
Organism: Nostoc sp.; assembly: GCF_036919555.1. Classification (GTDB taxonomy): domain Bacteria; phylum Cyanobacteriota; class Cyanobacteriia; order Cyanobacteriales; family Nostocaceae; genus Nostoc. The sequence continues at coordinate 15,330 of NZ_JBALCS010000084.1, read as the reverse complement.
ATCAACATAAACTAAGTAGCGCTCAAAGTTCTGGTTATATTGACTAAACTGTGCAGGTTGAGAGGGCTGAAAATTCTGCTCTAATTGATTGTTTTGTAATGGTTGGGAGGGCTGAAAATTCTGCTCTAATTGATTGTCCTGTACTGGTTGTAATTGTGGTGATGGCTGTTGACCAAAGGGAATTATTGGCGGTGGCGGTAAAATTTCACCTCCTTGTTGAGCTAGTAGCACGTTGCTGTTGTGGATTTGTGCTTGTGCTGGGGTAGAGTCGGGAATCAGCACTAACCATCCTCCCACTAACAAGGGCAGAAGTCTGTAGATGCTTCTGCGGCTGAAAGCTGGGTAGGTCGAAAGCCGATCCTCAAAACTTGGGCGCAGCATCTGAAATAGCATAAATTGACTTGGTATTCCTCTCAACATAGGAGTTAGAAAGTAATCAAAATATTTTTAGGTAATTTCCATCAGGAACTAATTAGTTCACCGTTGTAGCAACTATATAGCGTTAACGTCAAATTAGCTCATCTGCGTGGCAAAAAATACATCTGACTCAATTTTGGATTTTGGGTTTTGGATTGACGCCATAGATGTCCCTTGCGTGTTCCCGCTCTTTAGGCAGTTGTTCCGAACAGACCTTTTTGAATTTTGAATTGCTTATATGTCGTGTTTTGTATGAAAAAAGTCGTCGTTGGTCTTTCTGGTGGCGTTGACAGTTCCACCGCCACAGCAATTACTCTACTATAACTAGTTGTTAGATATCCTATTCTGATTGGGAACACTATGAATGAGCTTACTGACTCGCAATGATTGGTTGAACGAGAAAAGTTTGCTCCGTTAATTCCAGAAAAGATAGGAGTACATTTATGGTGTCATGGCTTACAGCAGCACAGTGGAGATGCGTTCAAACTTTCACGGGACATCAAGGATTGCAGTCTGGTGTGAACTCTGTTGCTTTTAGCTCTGATGGACATTTGTTAGCTAGTGGCAGCGACGATAAGACAGTTAAGTTGTGGGATTTGCAAGCAATGCGTGAGATCCAGACACTCACTGGTCATAGAGGCCCTGTTCGCCAAGTCGCATTCCACAACAAGGGTGATGTTCTTGCCAGTGCTTCTTTCGACAGAACTATCAATCTGTGGGAAGTGACAAGTGGCAGAAAAATTAAAACGCTTTTTGGCCTCCTTTATTCCAAGAAGATTTTCAAGCCTGGATACATGGCCCCGTAATACCTGCGTTGTACCAGAAGTATAAGGTTTTTGGATGGCAACCAATTTTAGAGGATGCTAACCCGGAATTACCCCAAGAGGTTCAAGAGTTTCTAGATGAGGTTGCACAAGAGTACTTTGCCTGCGATGCTTATGAACTAGAGCAGATGACTCATGCCGAAGCACCCTGGAATTTGGCTAGAGCAAATCTACCACCTGATGCACCTTCCAACGAAGTTATTCAGAAACAGTGGATGAAGCAGTACTACGGATCTCGTGCCGAAGAAAAGGATTAAGAAGACTGAGGTTGCCAAAGACGGCACATCAGGTATTAAACCAACAAAGCTGAAGCCACCTCAAGGCATCAGCTTTTCGTTTAAATATTATCAGGACAGTAACAGCAAGTTTTCTTGTAGCGAAAAAGAAGTAATCTACTGGCTGACCTGGCTTTATCGGTTAAAAGCTCTATCTAGCCTAACGGCTCAAGAGTTGTTAGTGAATCGTAGCAGTACCCTCAGATGTCATCCCATCAAGTGGGAAGATACCAGCGAGAGCGGATTTGGTTTGCCGAATGAAGAACAATTAGTTGACATACCATATCAGTTTTCCATCTCCTCAAATGAACATGTAGAGTTCATGGGTTCTTTATTAACGAGATTTTCTATATTATTTGGCTAGACCCAGATCATTTGCTGTACCCTGCAAAAAATTAAGGAATCATCGCCACCTTAATTACCTGACGCGCTTTTATCTCATCAAACAACTGTTTTAAATCTTTTAACGATCGCTGTTTGGTCGTTAGGCTGCTTGAGGTTATCGGTGAAGCGGTATTTCCAGTATCTCATGCGATCGCTAGTTCAAGCGTCAAAGAGTTACAAACTGTCCACCGAATAAGTTGATTGTTGCATCAGGATGGATCTTTAAGCGGACATAATGTAAAACCGTGTCCTATTTGGGGCGAATAAGACACGGTTTTACAGGAGTATTTTCTTATAAAATTACAAGAATCAAAGTAAAATTTGATTTATACCAAAGTAATCCATTTATTGAGATTTGTTTCCTGGTTGATTAACTTTCTCTGTTGTGGGAAAGATTTGGCGATCGTAGTTTGTCTTTTCCTGAGTCAGAGCGATCGCACTAAAGAAAATAGCACTTCCTACAGCCAGAGCGATCATCGGACGCTTAAGCAGGACAAAATCTCTGACAATCCTCGCTAAAGGTCGGCTTTGACGACGTAGCGCCGAAGAAATCATCAATTGTCTCCAAGTAAACGGATCGCGCACATAATGACCGCTTTGGCAAACTACTAGCCGTTCCTGGCAATAGGGACAACAAAACAAGCCCATGCGCGTTTTAACTGGTTTGGGCGTACCATTTCTTTGGCAAATTGGGCAAGTAACATAATGATTATCAAAAGTGTGTATATTCATTTACCTCGTCCGCCTAGTCCATTTACTCGCTCTATAACAATAGATATATTGAATTGGGATCAATGTATGCTCTGACATCAGCCATAAACCATACATATATTGTATTACTACCAAGGATGGCTCAATGGTCGCAACACGAGTATAGCTAGATTTAGGCAAGAATGACTCCTAGTTAATGTTTGCGGGTACGTCCACCCAGCCCACAAAAACTCTGTTGTCTTTAGAAAGAATAGTGTTGGCGCCCACTCGCACCCCACTAGCGCTCGTTGATCCTTAAATAATAATTGTCTCTCATTTAACCATTCTCTCCACAAAAATTTTGCACAATGACATTTTTTACTAAAGCTTTATAAATCAAGCAAATAAAGTCTACTTGTCTGGTTGCTAAATAATGGCTCACAATGAGAAGTAACAGATGAAAATTTAAATTTTTTCTTACATTTACCCCGGCTCTCAATGACTCTCTTGCCTCCCACTCAACTGAGGAAGGTAACGGAACAACCTGCCTTTCCTACACCTTCTGCTCGTTTAGCTCACCTAATTAATCGTTTTCAACCATCCCCAGAAACCGTTGTGCTGTTTTTAGCCATGCTCATTGGCGGTGGTACTGGTATGGGTGTAGTCACCTTTCACTATTTAATCCAACTGATTCACCAGCTGATGCTGGAAAATTTAATGGGTCAAATCGGCGTCTGGGGTGCTTGGACTTTAGCTTGCGTTCCCACCCTTGGCGGATTAATCGTTGGCTTGATGCGCTGGCGCACTCAAGACTTTGGGCCGGAACTTTCATCTTTAATCGCCGCCTCTCAGGGAACAGAGATTAGGCGACCACTACGACCAGTTACGAAGATGTTGGCCGCATCTGTTTCTTTAGGGAGTGGTGCCTCTTTGGGACCAGAAGGACCGAGTGTAGAAATTGGCGCAAATTTTGGGATGTTGTTCTCTGTAATCCTGAATGTATCTCAAGAACGACAACGTTTGCTGTTGGGTGCTGGCGCGGCGGCTGGACTTGCGGCTGGATTTAATGCTCCCATCGCTGGAGTGTTTTTTGCCCTAGAGGTAGTGATGGGAGCTACATCTTTCGCTACTTCTGCTGTGAGTGTGGTGCTGCTAGCGGCGGTGGTAGCAGCATTAATTGCCCAAATTGGTTTGGGGGCACAACCTGCTTTTGATTTACCTGCTTACCAAGTCCGCAGTCCGTTGGAATTACCCCTTTATCTTGGCTTGGGTTTAGGGGCTAGCCTAGTTTCTCTGGCTTATACTCAATCAATTCGGGGAGCAAAAGCCTGCTTTGCTGGTAAGGTTCCCGGTTTTGCTTTTTTGGGACGAATTCCTGAGCCGATTCATCCAATTCTTGGCGGTGTAATCATTGGCGCAGTTGCTTTGCACTTTCCGCAAATTCTGGGCGTCGGTTATGAAACTGTCGAAGCAATGCTTCAGGATGTGGAGTTTCCCCTCTACTTGTTGGTGGTGCTGTTGGTGGTGAAGTTATTGATGACTGCAATTAGTGCGGGTAGTGGTTTCATTGGCGGTTTGTTTGCACCAGCCATGTTTTTAGGTGCTTCTTTTGGATCAGCTTACGCCAAAATTTTGGCTGTGGTATTCCCGGCAATTTGTGATCAGATGGCGGCTCCTCCAGCTTACGCAATGGTAGGAATGGCAGCAGTGCTGGCTGCTAGTGTCAGAGCGCCGTTAACGGCTATTTTAATGCTGTTTGAATTAACCCGCGACTATCGCATTGTTTTACCGTTGATGGCAGCTGTGGGTTTGAGTGTTTGGCTAGTGGAAAGGATTAAACCAACTTTTAACTCTAACTCTAATCTACAACAAATTGGTCTTTCGGAATTGAAAGATGAACAAGCGGAAATTGTGCAGCAAATTTTGGTAGAAGATGCGATGTATCCCTGTCCAAAAAAGCTACCTGCAACCCTTGGGGTATTAGATGCAGCTGTGGAAATGACACGCGATCGCGCCCGCAGTGCTTTAGTAATTGATCAAACAGAGCAATTAGTTGGTATACTTTCTCTGGAAGATATTAACCGTGCCCTTGCTCTTTGGCAAACTTACCCAAATTCACTAACTGAAATTCCAGATAATTTATCCAGTCAAACCCTGATAGACATTTGTACTACTGAAATCCTCTACGCATGGCAGGATGAACTATTATCTGAAGCTTTAGACCGAATGAATCTTCGAGGTTTGCATCAATTGCCAGTGGTAGCACGAGACAAACCCGATCGCATTTTGGGTTTACTAGAAAGAGAGCAAATTGCCTTCACCTGCAATTTAGCAGTTACGCGCAAGGCACTTCGCCACTATTTACCAGTCTTACCCACCACAGATATAGTTATTAGTCATTAGTCATTGGTCATTGGTTTTCACGAAGGACAAATGACAATTGACTAATGACCATTTATTAAACCGTGGCTTCTATGGCTTCATCATCTTCCCGATCTTCTGGATCTACCTGTCTCAGACGAATGTGCTTTTTGCCTAAAGTGATCAGAAACTCATCTCCTGGTTTAAGGTTCATCTGTTTTGTGTAAGCTGAACCTATAAGTAAGTTACCATTCGATTGCACACTAATTCTATAGCTAGCACTACGACCACCACGCCCATTAGCGCTGGGTGTACTGTCTAACTGAATGCCTTCGGCATCAATTAGGGCATTTAAGAACTTCATCATATTGACGCGCTCTATACCGTTTTTGGTAATGGTATAGTAGCCGCACTTTTTGGCTTTGTCTTCTTTGCTCTCACTCTCTAGCTCTTTGACTTTTTTGAGCAGTTCATCACCGAGTAGGGGTTCAATTTTTTTCAATTTAGGCATCAACTTAGGTCGAAAATGAATGTTTGAAGTGTTGGAATCGATTTTATTTTAGCTAAGGTTGAGCTAATAGGAACATAATCCTTTAGTTTTTATCTCAACCTAGCCAAGTATATTACACTCATCGGCACAATTGTTATGTGATTAACAATATTTCCAAGACAATCTATTTTAGAGAATGCTGGCAATGCTGATAACTATATATATAGATATAGTTTGTGAATCACTGCTAGACTATAACAAGTTTTAAGTTTTCTAAACTAACGCTCAAAAGATTGTCTCGTTGCTGAGGATGATAACTGAGTCACAGAATGATAAGCAAAACTGATCCTTAGTCATTGGTCATTAATCATTGGTTATTTACAAAGGACAGAGGACAAACAACAAAGCTTGCCAAAATGAAACTAACTACCAGAGGACACTATAGTGTAAAGGCGTTGCTAGATTTAAGTTTACAGCCAAGATATGGCCCTGTATCTGTGAGAGCGATCGCTAAACGCCAAAATATTCCAGCTCCTTACCTCGAAAAACTACTAATAGAAATGCGTCGTGCGTCAATAGTTAAATCAATTCGTGGTAGCATCGGCGGATACCAATTGGCAAGAGAGCCTGCACAAATATCTATAGGACAAATTTTAGAAGCAGTTGGCGAGACTAGCCATTTACCCCATCACACCCCAGCTCCTGCACAAGCTGAAGATTGGGTAACATTTAGCCTCTGGCAGAGACTCAACCAAAAGCTGAAAGAAGCTTTGTATAGTATTACTCTGGCAGACCTTTATTATGATGCTCGTAGTTGGCAAGCTTCTCTTGGGGAAGAAGCTAGTTTTGTAGTTTAGTCAATCAATTTTGGATTTTGGATTTTGGATTTTGGATTTGTTCTGCCCACTAGGGATGGGGCATGAACCCAAAAAGTCTAAAATCTAACATTGGCACGGTCAATCAAAAATCTCATATCTAAAATCCACAATTGGTTGACTCTTGACTCGTAACTTATGACTAATAGCATCTATATCTTAATCATTGCGGCACTTTTAGATTATTTAATTGGCGATCCTTGGGATTGGCCTCATCCAGTGCAAGTTATGGGGTGGGTAATTTCTCTCCTAACCAAATTTTTTCTCCAATTGTGTCAAAATTCTTTAACACAACGCCTAGCTGGAATTCTACTAGGCATTATCCTAATAATTGGTAGCGGTCTTGTTGGCTTTTTGATTATTCAAATTGCCAGATGGGTTCATCCGTTGTTAGGAATTGCAATAGATAGCATTCTTTTGGCTAGTTGTTTTGCTGGGAGAAGTTTGCGAACAGCAGCAGTGGCTGTTTTACAACCTTTAATAGTGGGAGATTTGGAGAAGGCTCGTCAGATTTTAAGTAATTACGTTGGTCGAGATACCCAAAACCTTTCACAAACAGAAATTTTGCGAGCCGTTTTAGAAACGGTTGCAGAAAATGCCACTGATGGGGTAATGGCTCCGCTTTTTTATGCAATTGTTGGCGTCTTTGTGCCAGTTGTGGGGCCAACTCCCTTGGCTTTAGCATATAAAGCCAGTAGTACCCTTGATTCAATGGTGGGCTACCGGGAAGCACCCTATACTTATTTGGGATGGTTTTGTGCGCGGTTGGAAGATTGTTTGACTTGGCTACCTTGTCGGTTAACAGTCGTGACTCTGGCGCTGCTATCAGGTAAACCGATGCACCTTTGGCGAATTTGTCATCGGGATGCAATTAACGATCCTAGTCCCAATTCTGGCTGGAGTGAGTGCGCTTATGCTGCTTTTTTGGGTGTGCAGCTGGGGGGTACAAATTGGTATCGCGGGGTAGCTAAGTACAAACCACTGCTAGGAGATGCTATTTATCCGATTACTGCAACTTCTATACAGAATGCTTTGCAGCTGACTCGATATTGTTTTTTGCTATGGTTAGGGATAGCGATCGCTATATTCTTACAGCTATTTTCAGGTAAATAGACCACGCAGTAAAGGCACAGCAATGCTCATTGGTGTCAACTTAAGCAAAAAGGAGGCAGAAGATGTAATCTCAGAATATCTGATTTAATGTGATTAGTGATACATCATGAGTAGAAAACGTCTAGCGCGAAAAGGCAACCCAGACCTGCGTCAACAAAAACATCTGCCAGCGCCGCCCATTGAAGAAATCGAGAAAGAAATATTTTCATTGCTATCTCCAGTGAGCTTTAAACTTTTTCCCAAGCTGTTCTCCGTGGTGATGCCAGTGACGCTGTTGCTTATCTTGTGGAACATCAAAAGCTCTTTGGATTAGTCAAAACTAGGCGTAAGCGTCACCGAGAGATTGACGCTTACACCCAGCAAATTTGGGCAAAATCCTCTTTAGTTGACACCAATGAGCAATGCTGTACCCCTATGACAGATGTGGTTCAAATACTTGAATTCTGCTGTAATTAGGATATAGCAACATTCTTGAGGATGGTCATCGGCCCTTGGGCTTTGAGAATCTCCATTTCTGCTGCATTCCGCACTAGCAAAGCACCAGCGAATCCTAATGAATTCACAGAGATAGACTGAAAATGCTCCTGCGATCGCGGTATAATCAACATCCATTCTCGTGTCGCTAACAGATTGTAAGCACCAGATTGCCTTGCATCTAAACCCACAGCATGTCGCAAGGTGCGATAAGCTTCTAGTGTTGATTGGGCTGCTGCGAATGGCGATTGCATCCAATTGGAATTTAGTGGTGCGAAAGCGTGTATAAAAGGAAGTTTTGCTAAAGTTGCGTGGGCTTTGCCCATCGTTTGCGTAGCCGACGCACCAGAAAATATTAAGTCCTGAAATTGTGCTGATGTTAGCAGAGGTTCAATAGGTATCTGCGGCCCTGAAGGTGCAAGTGGTAATGGCACTAATTGCAAGTGCTTGTGTCGCTGACTGGCACCTGCGGTTTTGCCACTGTTGTAAAATGCTAAACCATCGAAATCAGCTAGACATGCCCACATAGCCGTAAAATCTTCCAGGGTGAGTAAGCTTTCCTGTTCCTCGAAGCCACGGGTGATAATTAGCAGATGATAATCAACAACATTGAATTTATTCAAAATACATACATGGGTATCAGAGATATCCGCCACAAATAAATCCTCTTCGTAGGGTAAGAAAGGATTAAATTCTTGACTAGACATAGCAGATTGTTTTTCCTGCTTCTCCTTGGCAGCTTTTTTGCGATTCAGGTTAGACAAAATCCGTACTAAAAAGCGCACGTTATCCTGTTGGACAAATTCAAATTCCGTTGGTATTGACAGCAACGCCCCGCATTGCAAAGCATATTCCGTCTGCTCTTTGACACTTGTCCATAAAGTACCAGGCTTAAGTAGGATTTTCCCCTGTGCCATTTTTATTCCTTCAGGCATGGTGAAATATTTTAACAGTTTTAGTTTCTTGTCGCTGACCAGTACCACGCTGTTCAGTAATTTATCCAGGCTATGGGAAAATAACTTGTGTAATAAAGCAAACATTTCACAGTAACGCAATACCTCTGCAACAAAACTGTCATAAATTATATCTACATTAGTAATACATCTAAATATCCTTCCAGAGAGCAATGCAAAACCAATCTCGCGATGGAGAACACCCATCAAATAGCATTTTATCCAACACTGCTGATGCCAAATACCATAATCGAGCACCCTGGAAAAAGGCTGCCGCCTCTCTATCGCTAGTGCTGCTGGGATCGGGTATGACATTGGCAGGCGGCTATATGGCTGGACATTCTCAGCAGGTGTCTGAAAATGCATCTAATTTGGCAGTGAGTCGAGTAAATGCCGCTCCTCCATTAGCAGCCGGTACAGATCCTAACTTTGTTATCCAGGTGGTGCAAAAGGTTGGGCCAGCCGTGGTGCGGATTGACTCTTCCCGAACTGTAAAAACTCAGATACCAGATGAATTTAACGATCCATTTTTCCAACGCTTCTTTGGCTCTCAAATACCACAACAACAGAATCGGGTAGAACGAGGTACTGGTTCAGGTTTTATTATTAGTGCTGATGGTCGTATTCTCACCAATGCTCACGTAGTCGATGGTGCTGATACAGTAACAGTAACACTCAAGGATGGGCGTAGCTTTAAAGGTAAGGTGTTAGGAAAAGATGATTTGACCGATGTTGCTGTCGTCAAGATTCAGGCAGACAATCTACCGTTAGTAACCTTGGGTAACTCAGATAAACTGCAACCGGGAGAATGGGCGATCGCGATCGGCAACCCCCTTGGACTAGATAATACAGTAACTACCGGAATCATCAGTGCTACTGGACGCAGTAGCAATCAAATCGGTGCTCCCGATAAGCGAGTAGAGTATATTCAAACCGACGCAGCGATTAATCCCGGTAACTCCGGCGGTCCGTTGCTAAATTACCGTGGCGAGGTAATTGCCATGAATACAGCCATTATCCAAGGGGCACAAGGATTAGGTTTTGCTATTCCCATCAACACAGCACAACACATTTCCAGTCAACTAATAGCTACGGGCAAAGTAGAACATCCTTATCTGGGAATTCAGATGGTAGGGTTAACGCCTCAGCTAAAACAAAATATCAACTCAGATCCCAATAGCGGTTTGAGTGTGAATGAAGATAAAGGTGTATTAGTTGTGAAAGTTGTGCCAAATTCACCAGCTGCTAAAGCCGGAATACGTGCTGGTGATGTGATCGAAAAGCTTGGCGGTCAAGCAGTCACAGATGCCAGCAGTGTCCAAAAGGTAGTAGAAAATAGCCAAGTCGGGAGCGATTTACGTATGGAATTACGTCGCAATGGGCAGAATCTTAACATAGCTGTGCAACCTGGTGCTTTCCCCACACAAGTACAATAAGCGCCGTGGTCAGCCGTTTTCAGGCGGTTTTTGAGTAGCAAATGAGTAGTGTTAAAAATCTGGAGCTTCTGACCAAATTCAAGAAAACAAAAAAAGCTGAAAATAAAGCCGTCCTACTAATGACAGGAGGGCTTTATTTATTGGTATACATTTAGCACGGGCGATCATCGGGTCTACGTGCATCATCGATAAGCATGAAACAAATACGGGGATTTTTCTGATGTCTCTCACTTAGAGATTCCCCGTATTTGTAATCTGTGAGTTCGACAAACCTCTTCGTGCCTTCAACCTCCTGCCTTCTGAAGTCGGATTTGCCAGCAGCATCGTTCTTACCTGCCGGGGACTACTTTTCAATACCGAGTGTAGTATCTAAAATTTATAAATTTTGTCAAAGTAAATTTTACAATTGTCCGAAATATCCTTCATACTTTAAAACAGTAATCCTACGTAAAATTTAAGGAAGGGATGCCAATGACATCTCTATTACAGCGACTAAGTGCAGAACGAAATCGCAGATTCGTGGGACGTGGGCGGGAACTGGAGATATTTCTTGATGCGATCGCATCAAGAGAATTACCTTTTCACATTTTGCATATCTTTGGCCCTGGCGGTGTGGGCAAGACAACCCTCATGCAGCAGTTTTTGCGGTTTTGTGAACGGTCAAAAGTATCAACTATCTACGTAGAAGGACGTAATATAGAAGCTGCGCCAGAATCTTTTGTTAGCACGTTGCGTTCGTTGATGGGATTGAATGAATCAGATTCTCCTTTGCATGTGCTAGCTCAAAGACAAGAACGTAATGTAATTTTAATTGATACCTATGAAGCTATTACCCAGCTAGATGAATGGTTGCGAGAAGTATTCTTACCCCATTTGTCTGTTAATACCTTAATTGTGATTGCTGGACGCAATCCCCCCTCATCTGGTTGGTGTAGCGATCCAGGTTGGCAAGCTTTGATGCACACCTTGCCCCTACGCAACCTTACCCCAGAAGAAAGTCAAACTTATCTTATCACACGAGACATTCCCACCACGCAACACCAGGCGATTCTAGAATTTACCCACGGACATCCTCTAGCATTATCTTTGGTTGCTGAGGTGTTTGCTCAGGCAAAAGAAATCTCTTTTCAAGCAGAATCTGCTCCCAATGTTGTTAAAACACTATTGTCAAGATTCATAAAAGAAGTACCAACGCCCCTACATCGTATGGCTTTAGAAGCTTGTGCGGTGATCCGGCTGACTACCGAAGCCGCACTAAATCAAATATTGACTGTGCCTCAAAATACTTTGGCTGGTGAAGCTCACTCTTTAGGGGAAATACTTGATGTTCACGATTTATTTGAGTGGTTGCGCGGACTGTCGTTTATCGAATCAGGGCAATTGGGTTTATTTCCCCACGATTTAGCACGCGAAGTTTTAATTGCTGACTTGCGTTGGCGTAATTCGGAATTCTACACTGAATTACACCGCCGAGCGCGTCAATATTATACTAAACGACTAGGACAAACCCAAGGGCAAGAAAAGCATCGAGTGCTACTTGATTATATCTTTTTGCATCGAGATAACTCGGCGATTCGATCCTGTTTCACCTGGGGTGAGCAAAGTAGTTTATTGACGGACTCACTACGGGAAACTGACAAAACCGCACTGCTGGGAATGGTGGCACAATACGAAGGCGAAGAATCAGCAAAAATAGCAGATCACTGGTTGAAGCGACAACCACAGAATGTAGTAGTATTTCGTGACTTGCACTCCAAACCTGCGGGATTTGCAATGATGGTGGCATTGCACACAGCAACTGTTGAAGATTTGAGTGCAGATCCGGGCGCTCTTGCATCTTGGCAATATCTCCAAACCCATGCACCATTACGCCCTAGCGAAGGCGCAACTATTTTCCGCTTCTGGATGGCGCGGGACACCTATCAAGCTGTTTCCCCCACCCAAAGTCTAATTTTCATTAATTTTGTGCAGTATTTTCAGAAAACACCAGGGTTAGCATACACCTTTCTGCCTTGTGCCCAAGCAGATAGTTGGACAGCAATGTTAAACTACTTCGACTTAACACGACTTTCTGAAACTGATTTTACAGTTGGGGGAAGACACTATGGTGTGTATGGGCATGACTGGCGAATTGTCTCACCTGCCGCATGGAAGGAAATTTTGGCACGAAAAGAGGTTACAACTGCCGGAGAATCTGTAGACAATACTTCAGTTGGTGAACCTCTGTTAGTTCTTAGTCAGCCAGAATTTGTGGAGGCGGTGCAGAATGCGTTACGTAACTTTAGTTGTCCTGATGTATTACAGAATAATCCCTTAGTGCGATCGCGAAGCGTGGAAGAACAAGTTGCCACAAAAGCAAGTATGAGCGAGACTCCAAAGAACACGCAATTCTCCGAGAAGCCGGACTCTGGGCACTTACGCGATGCCTGCGGTGGGCAAAGCCAACGCGTTAACGTTTTACAAAATCTGGTGAAACAAGCAGTTGAATCCTTACAATCATCCCCGCGTGATCAAAAACTCTACCGCGCTGTTTATCGAACTTATTTAAATCCCGCCCCCACGCAAGAACAAGCAGCTGAGTTACTAGATTTGCCTTTCAGTACCTATCGCCGTCATTTAAAAGCTGGGATCACGAGAGTTACAGATATTTTATGGCAAAGAGAAATTCAGTAGACGTTTTTAATTTAAAAACCAAGACGATAGTCATCATGTATCAGGTATAATGACCGACGATACAACGGCTGGCAAGCCCCTAAATTCTATTTATAGGGGCAATACGAACAGGCGATTTTAATCGCAGTCAAGTTTCTTTCTGATTTACTTTCACTTGTCCGCAATGAACAAGCGATCGCCTCTATAATTTACTTCTCGGATAAGATCGGTCCCACTAGCGCTAGCACTTCCTCCCTTGTGGCGAAACCATCGAAAGCTTCGGTACTAAATGGAATCGGAGTGGGACTACCAAAACGATCTTCATTGTAGATGACTTCACTGGAATATCTAATCCACGGTCGGACGTTTGCGCCATAAAAAGTCTGCCGCAGATATCGAATTCCGGCAGCATGTCGGGCTTCGACACTGTGAATTTCTAAAGCTGCGGCTAATACAGTTTTTCCAGATTCGCCAGCAGCCAGTAAGTTCTGTACCTGTCCTTTATAAGCTGCTACTCCCGTGTCTTCAACGTACTGTAGAGCTAGTAAAAAGTCTTGTGGTTTCGCAAATGGGTCACGTTGAAGTATGGCATCGTAGTTGGGATTAACTGGGATAGTAATTCTATCTGGGTTGCCTCCCAAAGATTTTAATACACTTGATAGGTCAACAACGTGCTGAGCCTCATCTTCTCCATAGGAAGTGAGCGCGTTTTTAGCTGCATTCGGGAGACTACTTAATCCACCTTTTTGAGTTGCAATAATCGCACGGCGATAAAAATCAGCTTCTAGTTTTTCTAAGGTCAGGGCGTATTCAACAACTTCCTTGGGTGTAAGCACTCTCTCCACAGCATAGGCTGCTGTTGCAGGGATAAAGAGCAGAGATACAAAGAGTAGAGACAGGATCAGAGTTATACCCCAAGCTCTTGCTACTAGACAACGAAATCTGCTATTCAGGCTGGTAACTGTTTGTGTCATCAATTCTACAAGGGTTTTCATCTTCGAGAGACTCCTTACTTTAGGCGACGAGCGCCCCGTTAATTGGGTTGTTCAATATTTTCAGAGAGTTGACAATCGCGATAATTTGTTTAGGCGTGTATAATTCATCGTAAGCACGTCCCTTAACAGGATTGAGTTTGGAAACTAGATTCGCGTCACTCACTGCACGTTCTACATCTAATTCAGTAGTGGGTCGCTTTAGGAGCGCACGTACACCTGCTGTATGGCGTGCTTCAACAGACACGATGGAGCCAGCAGCAAGTAAGTATGTGGGGTTTTTCAAACTTGTTCCCGCCCCATTGTAAGCATGAACACCTGTGTCTTCCAGAGCTACAGCAGTGTTCAAGATGGTATCACGATCCTTCAAAATAGCATTTAACCCTATCCAGTTAAAGCTGAGGTCTTTCGTTTTAAATGTAGCATTTGCACCTAGCACCTGGCGGAGAAAAGTTACATGTGAGGCTTCATGAGAACCTATAGATTTCAAATAGTCAAACTCTTTAGGGTCTGTAATTTTGCCAGATCTAAGAGCAAGTAAATAGAATGCTGCCTCCAGTTCTTCTAACAACAGAGCAAAGTTAAGAATGCCGATGTCATTAGCACCAAATCTAAGAGTTTTGAGAGAGCCAATAGTTTGTGCCGTTAGTTTCTGAGGTAATGTCGTTAAAGCTGCTGCGCCAAAGCTACAAAGACCCCATTTTAACAAAGCGCGTCGCGAGGTGGAAAATAACTTCCTGTTCATATTGATGTCTCCTAAAAAAGTCAGCTTTTATTTGCCTACTCACTGATAGCTGAAGATTGATTGCACATGTCGCAGTTACAGCTATTTTTAGGTAAATAGACCACGCGGTATGGGCGCAAGGCATTGCGCCACTACGACAGATGTGGTTCAAATACATGAAAACTGCTGCAATTACTGCGCCTATTCGTAGCAGGATAAAATAAACACTCAGAGGTTTTATAATCAATAACTAGACAAAGCTTGTAAGGCTATGAACTTAGACTTGCTTGCTTTTTTGATTTCTCGGCAGAGTAGCTAGAGCCAAAAGACCCAACCCTAATACACCCACTCCAGAAGTATTTTCTGGAACTGGTTGAGCACTAGTTTGAACTCCAGTGAGGGTGATAGTATAACTCCCACCGTTCAATCTGAGTCCGTCAAATTCTCTAAGTGGAGATCCACCACCAGCAACAGTTGGTCCATAGACTCCCACTCCATCAAAAGAGACATCAGGGAAACGCGGGAAAATTTCTCCTTTAACACTAACAGGATGGTAATCAAAGCCAGAAATCGCCAAGTATAGCAACCGCCAAGGTACTTAGGACGTAAAATGTAAGACGTGCTCAATGGCATCTCGTAAACAATCAAACTGCGCTAGTTTTTTGCGGAT